>CAJUCK010000005.1:4038-50350 GCA_910585395.1 uncultured Lachnospiraceae bacterium | reverse complement strand
AAGGTATGCTGAAAAATTGGAACAAACCAGAGAAACCAGAAAGTACAGAACTGGATGAACGGCTGGAAACAGCAAGACAGAAGCTGAGGGCGCAGCAGATGCTGATCAAGGAGCGAAAGCTTCCGGTTCTGGTACTGTTTGAAGGATGGGGGACAGCAGGAAAAGGAAGCATTCTGGGAAAATTGATTCTCAACATTGATCCCAGATTTTTTAAAGTATTTACCATGGATATCCCCACTGAGGAAGACAAAAGGAAACCCTTTTTATACCGTTATTTTGTGAAGATTCCTCAGGCAGGAAAATTCTGTTTTCTGGATTCTGGATGGATGGATGAGGTAACAAAGGGATGCCTGCACGGGGCTATGAAAGAAAAGGAGTACAAGAAGCGGATTGACAGTGTAAAGCGGTTTGAGCGCCAGCTCACCGATAACGGTTATCTGGTGATGAAGTTCTTTTTCCATATCAGCCAGAAGGAGCAGAAAAGCAGGATTAAGTCTCTGGAAAAAGAGCAGAGTACAAGCTGGAGGGTAAACAATGACGATATATGGCAGAATGAACATTATGATAAATGTCTGAAAGTATATGACCAGTATCTGAGTGACACCAATGCTTCTACATCTCCCTGGTATATTGTGGACGCACAGAGCCGTAAGTGGGCGTTGCTGCAAGTGGCGGAAACGCTGGTAAATGGTATAGATACTGCATTGCAGAACAGCGCTATGGCGGTGCCTCTTCTGCAGAATGTATTTCCTCTGGAAAAGATATCTAAACTTTCCGAAATTCCTCTGGATAAAAGCATAGAAGATGATGCATATAAGAAAGAGCTGAACCAGCTTCAGGATAAACTGAGAGGACTTCACAATGAACTTTACAGGAAGAAGGTTCCGGTGATTATTGCTTATGAAGGCTGGGATGCAGCGGGCAAAGGAGGAAACATCAAACGGATTACAGGGGCTTTGGACCCGCGGGGATATGAGGTGCATCCGATTGCCAGTCCAGAACCTCATGAAAAAGCAAGGCATTATTTGTGGCGTTTCTGGAACAGGCTTCCAAAGACTGGCCACGTGGCGATTTTTGACAGAACTTGGTATGGAAGAGTTATGGTAGAGCGTTTGGAAGGATTCTGCAGTGAGAATGACTGGAAACGCGCTTATAATGAAATTAATGAGTTTGAAAAGGAATTGTCTGACTGGGGGGCAGTGATTATCAAATTCTGGGTACAGATTGATAAGGAAGTACAATTAGAACGTTTTACGGACCGTCAGAACACGCCAGAGAAACGGTGGAAGATTACAGATGAGGATTGGAGAAACCGTGAGAAATGGGATCAGTATGAGGATGCCATTAATGAGATGATGAAAAAAACCAATACCTCTTATGCCCCATGGCATGTGCTGGAGTCCAATGATAAAAAATATGCAAGGATTAAAGCGTTAAAAATTGTAATTGAAGAAATAGAAAAAGTATTGTAAATACATATCAGGAAGGGTGCGGAGAAATCAGGAAGAGAAGCCTGGACTGGATTACGTGAAAGGAAAAGGTAAAATGACATGGAACTAAAAGAATTTATGGATGTATCAAAACTGCAGAAGATTCAGGATGATTTCTCTAATGCCACGGGTCTTGCAGCCATTGCAGTGGGAATGGATGGCAACTATCTGACAGAAGGAAGCAATTTTACAGATTTCTGTATGAAATATACCAGAGGTTCCCAGGAGGGGCTCCGGCGTTGTGTGAAATGTGATAATGAGTGCACAGGCACATATTTTTGTCATGCGGGTTTGATGGATTTTTCTGTAGACATTACGGTAAATGGAGAACAGGTGGGCACAATTGTTGGAGGGCAGGTGCTTCCCGCCCCGCCGGATGAAGACAAGTTCCGCCAGACTGCCCAGGAACTGGGGGTTGATCCAGAGCAGTATATTCAGGCTTTACGCAAAGTTCCAGTGAGCACGGAGTCGAAGATCCGCGCTTCAGCGAATCTGCTGGGTATCATTGTAAACCAGCTTGTGAATCTGGAATACTTTAAATACAGCAATGCAGATCGTCTGAACGGCGTACAGAAGGGTGTGGAAGAATCCAATGAACTGATTCAGACCATTAATGATAATACCAGCCATCTAAAAGCGATCGCTAAGAAGCAGAATATATTGTCTTTGAATGCAAGTATTGAAGCAGCGCGGAGTGGAGAGGCAGGAGCAGGATTTGCAGTAGTTGCTAAAAATATGCAGGAACTTTCCTCTCAGTCGGCAGTAATCTATAATGAAATTGAAAAATCTGTGGCAGAAATAACAGAGAGAATTTCTTCCCTGGTTTCTTTGTTTGATTAAAATAAATCTTTAATTAAAAAATAAATTTAGTATAAAATGCCTCCATTTACAGATAATAGTACCATAATCAATCGCTATGTAATATTTTTTGATATCCAGCGTTTGAAAATGATAAGAGATTTGTAAATGGAGGATTTTTTATGAAAGCAACAGGAATTGTTCGAAGAATAGATGATTTGGGAAGGGTAGTAGTTCCGAAAGAGATACGGCGTACACTGCGGATTAGGGAGGGAGATCCACTGGAGATTTTTACAGACCGTGAAGGAGAGATTATTTTGAAAAAATACTCTCCAATAGGAGAGCTGGGGCAGTTCGCCGGTTTGTATGCAGAAAGCCTTGCCCAGACCAGCGGCTGCCTGGTATGCATTACAGACAGAGACCACGTGATTGCTGCGGCAGGCACCGGAAAAAAGGAATTTGACGGAAAGCCTATCAGTAAGCAGTTAGAAAATGTCATCACCGACAGGGAAACCTTCTGTGCCCGCAAGGATGACAAAGGATTTGTGAAGATTACCCTGGATGATTCCGGAGAATTTCAGTCTCAGGTAGTATCTACCATAATCTGTGAGGGAGATGCCATTGGTTCTGTGGTAATGTTCAACAGAGACGATAATGCCACAGTGGGCGAGACTGAGAGCAAACTTGCCAGAGTTGCCGCAGGATTTTTGGGGAGACAGATGGAACAGTAAGCTCCATCTGTTTAACGGTAATGTACGGACGGGACCGTTTTATCCAGTGCACGGAATTCATAACCTTTTTCTGACAGTCGTTTCAGAACCGTGGGGAGTGCAGAAAGAGTGGCATTTTTTCCGCTTCCGTCGTGCATCAGCACTACTGGATGTTCTGCATTTCCGATGTTATTGCAGATATTGTCAATAATATTTTCCCTGGTGGTAAGATTGCTGCCGTCCCCGGAGCTGACATTCCAGTCAAAGTATTGGAATCCCCGGCGTTCCAATTCGTCAATAATCTCAGTGACTACATAGGAAGAGCCGTTATTGCTGCCTCCGGGAAAGCGGAACAGGGAGGGGGTGTATCCAGTGTTTTCCACCACCCAGTCATATACTTTTTCGAAATCAGACAGAAATGCGTCCTGCGAAGCATAAATCTGACTGTAACTGTGGCTGTAAGAATGGAGGGCAAGAGTATGCCCTCTTTTTACGATTTCAGGTAAGTATTTGGCATATTCTTCATTGTTTTTACATACAACAAAAAAAGTTGCTTTGGCATCGTATTCATCCAGCAGATCCAGAACTTTGGGGGTGAGACTGGAAGGACCGTCATCAAATGTAAGGTATGCAGTTTTTTCAGTATCTTCTTCCAGAGGGCCAAAGCCCTCAGCATAGAGACTGGGGTAAGGGTCGCTGCCGCTGTCTTTTGTGGAGGAACTGTCTTCCTCTGAGTCTTCTGAGTCCTTATTTTCAGCCAGAGTATCTATCTGATGAGATAATTCTGAGATATATTCTTTCTGTCCATCCAGGTAAGCTTCTTTTTCTTCTAGTTTGGCGTTGCTGTCCGATAACTGAGTGTTCAATTCAGAATTATCCTTCTGGAGCTGAGACGCCTGTGTTTCCAAGGTTTGGCAGCGTCCGTTCAAGTTCAGATATTGAAATCCCAGAAATCCGCTGCTGCACAGGAGCAGAACGATACATGCCAGTACAGTGATTAATGTTTTTTTCTTCATGTCAGTTCTCCTTTTATATTTCATTCCTGTATTAGTATACAAAAATAAAATTGTTTCAACAAGTCCTTTTTCGTGTTGTGAATTCACAAAATGCGGAACAGGGACGTCAAACGACTTGTATATTTTATTTTTTTGAAATATAATAAAGTTATTGTTTTAATAAAGGTAAATGACAGAAATCTACAAAATATTTTATCAAAATTAATAGAGAATACAAAGGAGAAACTTTCATGAAGTTTATTCATATAGCCGATATACATTTGGGGACGAAGTCTGACAGAGAAAGAATCAGGGGAGAGAAGCAGGAGCAGTATGGCTGGAAGGCATTTTCAGAGGTGATTGACAGGGCAAAAGCACAGCAGGTTCAGATACTTCTGATTGCAGGGGACTTATTTCACAGACAGCCGCTTATGCGGGAATTAAAAGAGGTGAACAGCCTGTTTTCTAAAATACCGCAGACGCAGGTGGTAATGATTGCCGGAAACCGTGATTATCTCACAGCGGAATCATGCTATCGTACTTTTCACTGGGGAGAAAATGTACATTTGTTCAAACAGGAACAGATGGAATATGTGGAGCTGGAAGGACTCAATACCAGAGTGTACGGTTTCAGCTACTGCCATAAGGAGATTACACAGCCTCTTTATAAAGATATTCAGGTGAAAGAAGGCGATTACTGTAATATTCTGCTGGCACATGGAGGAGATGAGAAGCATGTTCCTTTCCGCAGCAATGATTTTGATAGAAGCGCTTTTGATTACGCGGCATTTGGCCATATCCACAAACCCATGGAGATTGTAAAGAATAAGGTGGTGATGGCAGGGGCGCTGCAGCCTGTGGACTGTAATGATACTGGAGAACATGGATATTTTCTTGGAGAAATCAAAAATCATAAGTGCAAAACAGAATTTGTTCCCCTGCATTATTGTGAATATGTTCCTTTGAATCTGAAAGTCAGTCCAGAGATTACCCAGAAAGCACTGCAGGAGTTTGTTATATCGAGAATTCAAACGGCTCCCCAATATCAGAAATTCAGAATTACTTTAAATGGATTCTGCGATGAGCAGCATCCGATGGACGCTGGAGAGCTCAAGAATATGGACCGTGTGGTGCAGGTTGTTGATAAATGCAGGGCTGATTACGATTTTGAGAAGCTTAAGCTTAAGTATGGACAGCAGATATTGGGAAGATACATCAGAGCGTTGGAGGAAATGCCTCAGAACGAAGTTACGAAAAAAGCACTATATTATGGCGTGGAGGCGTTAATGGCAGAATGAAGATAACAGAGATTCAAATTAAAAATTTTGGAAAACTCCAAAATATCAATGTCCGCCCTCTTCCTGGGCTGAACGTGATTTATGGAGAAAATGAGACGGGAAAATCTACAATGCAGCAGTTTATTACGGGAATGCTGTTTGGTATAGAGAGGCAGCAGGACGGTTCTGTAAAAAATGATAACTATCAGCAGTATGAGCCGTGGAACAGCGGCTCCTGTTATGCTGGAGGAATGAAATTTACTGTGGGAGGAAAGCCTTTTTTCCTGGAGCGGAATTTCTACCACAAAGAAAAATCAGCAAAACTCGTCAATGAAAAGGACGGAGAGAAGCTGTCTGTTGAGCAGGGAGATTTGGAAATGCTGCTGGGAGGAATGAAGAAAACAGCTTATGAAAATACATACTGCATCCGGCAGGCAGAAATTGAAACAAAAGAAGAATTTGCAGAAGTCCTGCAAAATTACTTTGTAAATGCATCTACTGGAAGCGAAGGTGAAATAGACCTGACAGGTGCGAGAAAGCGTCTTAAGGAGAAAAAAGAAGAGACAGAACAGCGATATAAGGAAGAGACAGAGCAGCGGAAAGAGACACTGGAAAAGCTGCGTCTGGAGGAAAATATCCTCAAAGAAGATATTGAGCAGCTCCAAAGCCAGCAGAAAGAAAGTCTTGTAAATATTTCGGGACAGCACACAAATATGATCATACCTGAACGTGATACCAACCAGATGGCTGAATATCTCCGCGATATCCGTCAAAAGAAAAAGCAGCAGAGATATCTCCTGCGGGGCGGTGTTTCGTTTGCAGCTGCTTTGGCCGGACTGATTTTTGGCATTATCAATGCATTGAGCCATCCCCTTGGACAGTCAGGTTTGGGCTGGATGGCTCTGGAACTGTTTTTGCTGTTTATATTTTTGGGAGGGATTGGAAGTGTATGTTATTGGCTGCAGAAGGAGAGAAATCTTAGGCTGATTCGCCGTCAGCAGCAGGAAGAGGCAAAGGAACTCACCATTTCTGCTTCCAGAGATATGGAGTGGAAGCGCGTGCATGAGGAGCAGGAGAAACAGGCGAAACATCAGGCAGTGGAGGCGCTGCTGCAGGAACAGCTTGCAGAGAAACAGGCGTTACTGATAAATCTTCAAGAGGAGATGGAGGAGGCCCTGGAGGCGGCAGAAGAGGAAAAGGAATTAAAGCAGAGGATTGAAGCCTATGAACTGGCATATGCAACCCTGCAGACCTTGTCCCAGGATATTTATCATGATACCAGAAAGCAGCTGGAACAGGTAATGTCTCAGATTCTGGCGGAAATGACAAAGGGAAAATATGATACAATTGGACTTGATGACCAGATGAACCTTATGGTGGAAAAAGACAATCGCAGCCTTCATCCCTGGCAGCTCAGCCAAGGTGTTATGGAACAGATGTATGTGGCGCTGCGGTTTGGCGCAGGCGGCATGTTTACACAGGAAGAATCCATGCCAATTATTTTGGATGAGGTATTTGCAGCTTTTGACGAGAAACGTCTGGAGGCAGCGTTACAATGGCTGGGCAGACAGAAAGGGCAGATTTTCCTGTTTACCTGCCAGAGACGTGAAATGGAGATTCTGGAGAGGAACCACATTCCCTACGGAAAAATTATGTTGAGCAGATAGGAAAGACCCATGAGTGAAAATAAGCAGAAAAAAAGTCATAAGAAAAAAAAGCATAAGAAAAAATATCGTTTATTTTGGTTTTTTGTAAGAATTCAGGTTTTATTTTTGATTGTTGTTGCGGCTGGGCTTGGCTGGTACTATTTTGGCGGTTATGCCCAGAAGGTAAATGCATTGCAGCAGGAGGCTAAGAAACTGGTACGTGAATCAAATGAAGAAACCTTTCGCTCTGTCCAGACCAGTCTGGTATATGATGCCAATGGGAATCTGGTTTCTACTTTAAAGGGGGAAAAGGACGTGTACTATCTGGACTATGAAGATATTCCCCCCTATGCAGCAGCGGCAATGGTGAGCATTGAAGACAAAAAATTTTACCGTCACAATGGAATTGATATAAAGGCAATTATGCGTGCCGCCAAGGCGATGATTCAGAATGGAAAAGTAACGCAGGGCGGCAGCACCATTACTCAGCAGCTTTCCAGAAATATTTTTTTGAACCATGATGTGAAGTGGGAAAGGAAGATTGAAGAGATGTTCATTGCTGTGGAACTGGAAAAGGTCTACAGCAAGAATAAGATTATGGAGTTTTACCTCAATAATGTCTATTTTGGAAATGGTTATTATGGGATTCAGGCGGCAAGCAAAGGATATTTCAGTACCGAAGTGAGTAATCTGGACTTGTCTCAGATTGCGTTTCTGTGTGCCATTCCCAATAATCCCAGTCTGTATGACCCGGTGGTGCGTATGGAGAATACATTAAAACGCCGCGACCGTATTTTAGACCAGATGCATGATGATGGAAAGATTAGCCAGGATACTTGTAATGAGGCAAAAGCAGAACAGATTACCCTCAATCCTTCTCAGAAAATGAAGAATGATTATGTGGAAACTTATACTTATAACTGTGCCATTCGCGCACTGATGGCAGAGGGAGGCTTTGAATTTCGCACAGAGTTTGCGTCAGAAGAGGAGCGCAGCTCTTATGAAGAAGAGTATGATCTTTTGTACAGTGAATGTCAGAAAAGTCTGTACAGCAAAGGATACCGGATTTATACTTCCATTGATTTGAACATGCAGCAGCTGCTTCAGGATACCGTAGATAATACTCTGGCTGAGTTTACAGAGCAGACAGAGGATGGAATTTATACCTTGCAGGGTTCAGCAGTTTGTGTGGATAACCACACAGGATTTGTGAAAGCGATTGTGGGGGGCAGAAACCAGAATCTTTCCGGCTATACTCTCAATCGTGCTTACCAGAGTTTTCGCCAGCCTGGAAGTTCCATAAAGCCGCTGATCGTCTACACGCCTGCACTGGAGAGAAATTATACGCCGGATTCTGTGGTTCAGGATGTTAAGACAGAGGAGGGACCTTCAAATTCAGGCGACTCCTATGAAGGAAGCGTCAGCCTGCGCTATGCTGTACAGAAATCAAAGAATACAGTTGCCTGGAATCTGTTAGAAGAACTGACGCCTCAGGTGGGGCTTGATTATCTGAAAGCTATGAATTTTGCCAGACTGGATAAAAGAGATGAACGTCCCACCAGCGCACTGGGCGGTTTTACCAATGGAGTGTCGGCAGTGGAAATGGCCTCTGCCTATGCAGCGCTGGCAAATGACGGCAGATTTCGGGAGCCTACTTGTATTATGCGTATCACGGATGCTCAGGATAATGTCATCGTGGAGACTAAGAATGAAGAGAAGGAAGTCTATAAGATGAATGCTGCCAGAATGATGACAGATATGCTGGTTTCAGCAGTCCAGGAGGGAACAGGACGCGGGCTTGCCCTCAGCAATATGCCTTGTGCAGGAAAAACGGGTACTACCAATGATAATAAAGATGGATGGTTTGTAGGGTATACCAGTTATTATACCACCAGCGTGTGGGTGGGATATGATATGCCAAGAGAACTGCCGGGCTTGTCTGGAGCAAGTTACCCTGGCAATATCTGGAGAAATTTTATGGAACTTCTGCATCAGAATCTGGAGCCAGTAAATTTCCTGCCTTTTATTGATGAGCAGAAAGCGCCTTTGGACAACAATGAGTATATGCAAGGCCAGGAACAGGAGGCGATTACGCCAGAGATGGGAGAACCGCTGGAAGGTGCGCCAGGATTTTAGATATTGAACGATTGAGAGGGCAGCCAATGCCGATCAATAACCATTCTGCAGGATATACCGCTATAAAAAGAGAAGTATCTGATACTACTGGTCAGATACTTCTTTCTTTGTTAAATATTCTCGTTTTTTAAAGCATCAATCGTGTTTTCTTTTCGGATTCTTCTCATGGAGTAGATCATGGTAGAAAACACTACTAGAAATACGCTTCCTACAGCAATGACAATACTGTACCATGGAACAAAGAATGCCATTTCCAATCCTTCATTGATAGACTGGTAAATCAGCCAGGTGACAAAAAAGGAGACAGGAAGACCATAAATCAAACCTTTAAAACCATACAAAAGACATTCAAAATTCATCATTTTGGTAAATGCCCCGGGGGTCATGCCGATGGATTTCAACATGGCAAATTCACGGCGGCGCAGGTTAATATTAGTGGAAATGGTGTTGAACACATTTGCGGCGGCTATCAGTGAAATCAAAATAATAAAACCATAAGAGAAAATGTTGACTACATTTACCATGGCGCGCTGGCTTTCTTCAGAGGCTGCATAGTTGAACAGTGAAGAAGAAGACAGATTTTTATTCGCAAGTATATTTGACATGGAAGTATAGGCTGCATTGTGATCTTCACACTGGAAAAGCAGTTCTGTCGTATGGTTTTCACTGAGAGGAAGGTCGGATATTTCATAATAAGAGGTATCTTCTCTCATATTTGAAAATACATGGTCTATCATACTGTATGGATAAAACAGCCGGACATATTCAGAATTTTCTGAGAAAAAATCTGGTGATTCTTCTGCTTCTGCCCCTATGGAAAATGGAATTTCAAGGCACTCATTCAAAGGCAGATAAAAAGATTTATCAGTATCATTGTTAATGAGAAGAGAGCAGAGCTCGCCGTTTTCATTTCTGTTTGTTCCAGCATAAGAGTAATTTTTCTGATCTTGAGTCAGATAAGCGTTGAGACGAATGTCTTTTGTATTGGAAAATGCTTTGAAACGGTAGAATTTTTTTTCATTTTCCTGGTACAGCCGCAGGGAGTCCAAAAGAACGGCTTTGGGTTCGTCTTTGTTAAAGTAATCTTTTTCAGGAAGCTTCTGTTCTCTCAGATAATCCCGAAAATCATCGTCAGCCAGAAAGATAACAAATAAATCTAAAGGTGAGGTCTCATATTCCTGGTACTCTTCTTCCCGCTGCTGGGCGAGATTTTTCTGATAATTCTGCAGTTCCCGGCTTAATTGACTGGTTGGTATTTTAGAGTTAAAGTATAATGTCAAAGAGTAGGTGGAGTCAGTTACACCCTGTGCTTTTGACAGCTCGGAATGGATAGAATCTATCGTATAATCAGAGTCAGAATGAAAATAGTATGAAAGGTCGTAACCCTTATCATTCACAACACTGATCGTAGAAAACGTCAGGTAGGCGCAGAAACTGCTGGCAGAGATAAACAGTACAATACTTAAAAAGAGAGAAATGACCGTGGCACGGTATTTTCTTCGGCTGCGCTTATAGTTCTTGGTGGCAATCATCCCTTCAAAACCAAATAATTTTTGCGTTAAACCTAAAGTTCTGATTTTACAGGAACGGATAGAAATATCTCCAGCCTGTCGTATGGCGTCAATTGCTGGCTTTTTCATAGCCCGCCGTGCAGGGATATAGGCGGAGATAATAACTGTCAGCAAAGAGACAGAGGCCGCAATGGCAATGGCGCTAAAGGAAGGATGAATATTGAGAGAAATTTCTTTGGCAGGTCCCAAAATCATGGAAAGCCGTGTCATTGTATAGCTGCCCACATAAAAACCAAAAACATTAGCCAGCATATCCCGGATAAAAAACAAGGTGATGGAGATACCAAGTATTCCAGACAAAATTCCTAAGGGAATGCCGATGATGCTTAGGAACAGCGCTTCAAAAAGTACACTTCCTGTAAGCTGCCGTTTGGTGGCGCCTATGGAAGCGAGCAGGCCAAACTGTCTGGTACGTTCGCTGACAGATATCGAAAAAGCATTATATATGAGTGAGATGGATCCGAACATGATAATCAGGATCAGTATGGCGCTAAGGCTGTAAAGGACACGGTTATAGCTGCTTTCACCAGAATATCCGTAATATCTGAGAAGGTCATAATTTACTTTATATTCTTCGGCGTCTGCCTGTTCAAATATCTTATTCAGTACAGAAACAGTCTGTTTCCCAGCATCTGTCAAAAGGTATAGGTTATATAGGTTTTTGCGGCTGTTATCGCTGACAGTAAGCGCAGTGTAGCCTGGCGAATCATAATTTTCAAAAGAAGGCCGTTCGTAGAATCCCACTACCGTATATGTGCGTGTTTCACTTTCGATCAGTTTTTCAGATAAGCCAGTATCATCCTGTTTCCTATTATAGTTGGGTTCGGTAAGATTAAGATAGGAAACACTGTTAGATAAGACATTTCCTTCATTGTCCATACGAATTCCAAGTGAAAGGCTCAAGGTGTCTTTTAGGGCATATGCAATACCGCCGTTTGTTTTTAAATGTTCTGGGAGCAGGATTTCCTGATTGTTCTCTGGCAGGCGGCCCTGCGTTAGATGGATGGGCATCATGTCAGTAAAATCGGACTCAATGCCAAAGACGCAGATATAAGGTTTGGCATTATTTGACGTTTCCAGCTGGGAAAAGCCAAGAAGCTCCATGGATACGGAATTTTCCGTATGCGGGTCAGAGGCAAGTTTATCTTTGTCTTGAACAGATAAACCGTATGCAGCGCCGTACCAGTTTCCGTCCGTATAGATGGAATAATTAATCAGATACTGGCTGAGGGAAGATACCATGGTGGTCACTGCAGTAAACATAGAAGCAGAGAGAATAATTCCCACAATAGTTACCAGTGTGCGGGTACGGTTTTCTTTGAGAAATTTTAATGTGACTTTGTGAAAGATGTTCATGAGCGTATCACCTCATCCCTTGTAATTTTACCATCTTCAATGGCGAGAATACGGTTTGCCTGAAGCGCAATGTTTTCATCATGGGTAATCACAATCAAAGTCTGTTTGTATTTTTCATTGGAGTATTTCAGCAGTTCTACGATTTCCTGGCTGTTTTTAGAGTCCAGGTTTCCAGTGGGTTCGTCAGCAAGAACCACAGCGGGAGCATTCATCAATGCTCTGCCAATGGAGACACGCTGCTGCTGGCCTCCAGAAAGCTGATTGGGAAGATGCCCTTCCCTGCCTTTCAGGGAGAGAAGACCCAGCAGTTCCTCCAGCCGTTCTTCATTTACTGGGCGTCCGTCCATAAGTACTGGGAGAGTCATGTTTTCTGTTACATTTAATACTGGAATCAGATTGTAAAACTGATAAATCAGCCCTACCTGCCGCCTGCGGAAAATGGCGAGCTGGCTCTCATTCTGGGCATAGACGTCCGTTCCCTCCATATAAACTCTGCCTGACGTTGGAATATCCACGCCGCCCAGGACATGCAGCAGGGTGGATTTACCTGAACCAGAAGGACCAATGATAGCGAGAAATTCGCCTTTGTTTACGGTGAACGACACATCATCTAATGCTTTTACCTGATTTTCACCAGTACCATAGATTTTTGTCACATGTTCTGCTTTTAATATTTCCATAATAATAACTCCTTTTCTTTGATGGATCTTGGTGTCTAGTATAATCAGCTTTGGTGACAGACCGGTGACTGAAAGGTGACAAAATTGTCAGAATCAATCTGATTGCAGATGATACGATTAAGCAGAGAAATGAGAGCATTTTGATTTTGGGGAAGATATAAGTTTCAGCAGCAGAGAAAATTAGTTCTCTGCTGCTGTTAATGTTTGTGGAAGAGGTCTCTTTTTGGCAGAGTAGCTGTCCACAGTGATTTTAATTACATTTACGATAGAAACCAGTTTTTCATTGAATTTAAATTCTTTTCCAGTCTGTGTCTTCATCAGAAGGGATAAGCCCAGCTGTTTTTCTTCTGTATCTGTTACAAGGGAGGCAGTGCCTTTTCCCATAAGGCTGCGGTATGACATGCCGTACTGGCATGCAGCTTTTCCTTCAAATGGTACAGCGTCACATTCCATGGCAAAGGATACTCTGGGATTTTTCTGAATTACATCATATTTATATCCTTCTGTAGCGCCATGAAGATAAAAGGTTAATTTTTCACCCTCCATAAGGCAGCCATAATTGAGGGGGACCACATAGGGCTGCCCTTCGTCACTCAATCCCAAATGCAGTATTTTACATTGCTCCAGAATGGAGCGGATTTCTGACAGATCTGTAATTTCTCTTTCGCGTTTTCTCATAGTATTTTTCCTTTCAAGTAAATATCAGTATGATTATACTTTAACAGAAAAAAAAGTGCAATGGAAGTTATCGATCATTGCACAGGACAATGATTTTTCGGGGAGTGGTTTGAGGAGGAATGCTTCTCGTGGTAACGGAATAGTATACAAGCAGGAAATTTCCACCTGGAGGACAGGAATAACGCTGTCCGTTTAAGGTGAGAATTCTTGTGCTGCGGTCAAGGTTCAGACGCAGAGAATTATCACGGGCAGTAAGATTTCTGCGGAAAAAATTCAGCATGACAGTCTCATCGTTGCGCAGCGGTGTAATAAGCTCTGCCTGAAATTGGGGAGGATAAATTAATGGAACTGGCAGGCTGGAATCGTAGAAAGCTGCTACAGGCATTCCAGATCGAAGCAGGGTGCTGTCTACCACAGTGGTACTGGGGGAGAGCATAAAATGGTTGATGCCGTTAGGCGTGCTGATGGTGATTGTCTGATGGCAGCAGTTGCCGGGGGATTGGGAAATGTTTTGAATAATACCGGTTACTGGTACAAGAGTTTCATAGTTCATAGAAAAATCCTTTTTTTCTATTTATCATATGCTGGAGGAGAAAAAATGCCAAATTCTGGAGCGGCTGCGGTGAACCAGAAAAAACATATAGCAAGAGCCAGCACCAGGAAGGCAGGCAGCAGGCAGGTTTTTTCTTTTTTACAGCGGCACAGAGCGTATGTGACTGTAAAAGCAAGAACCACACAGATATAAAAGATGGAAATGTCTGCAGCGGTGTAATTTTTCCCAAGAATGCCAGAATAAGTGTAAAAAAGCACCGGTATGGCAAAAGTTCCGGCAAGGATGCCGAGGGGATAGCTGCAAGAGATGCAGGGATAATCTTTTCTCAGAGAAAGCCAGGAAAATAAGCCATATAAAAGCATAGGGAAAAATAATAATTTCATGTGCTCCCATGTAGATTCGCTGACAGGAGTAAACAGTCCTGCTATCCAGTTTTTTCCAGACCATTCATAGACAAAGTGGGATAATGTTCCGAAAAGAGAAGTGAAAAGGATTCCGCCAATAGTGAAAAATAAAAGCTTTTTATACATAATTTCCTCCATTTTGCTGTCAGATATGTTCAGAATATTTTTATTCTATGTAATAAAAGGAAAAATATGAATACTGTTTTAGATGGAAGTGGCGTATGTAAGATAAATCGTTTATATTTTTCAAATGGCTGCAGCGCAGAGCTGATAAAAAATGAAAACTCACAAGTTGTCAGAACTTGTAATAATAGACAAAATATGGTAAAATCTCTCTGTAAATTTTTTGAAATTCACTAAAAAGATATTGGAGGAGGAAGTATGCAGCTTGAAATTTTAAAAAATGAAGAAAAAAGAACAAATTTTATTATGTTTTTGTTTTATGCCGCGGTACCAGCGGTTGCATTTTTATACGTGCTGCTGTTTAATGGAGGGGCGTTAAAGGACAGTATTGTAGTGGCCATGCTGCCAATGGGTATTTTGGTAAAATTATTTGAAAAAAATCTGGGAAAATATGCAAAATATCTGTATGTCTCCATCTTGCCAGTCTTTGGAGCGATAACGATTGTTGCTGGCACTCCAGGAGCGTTTGGCGCGATGGCAGAAGCATATTTTTTAATTCTGTTTCTGGCAGTTTCTTATTATGAATTATCAACAATAACAGTGTATTCAGCGGTGCTGATTGTATCCAATACAGCAGCGATGATTATTTTTCCCCAAGCATACATGACGATGTATACGCTGTCTATCTGGATTTTTATATTGATGGTGTACGCACTGACAGTTCTGGCAGCCGTGCTGATTGTCACAAGGACACGTTCGCTGTTTATCACAGTGGAAACAAAAGAGTCTGAGACAGAAGAACTCTTGGAGAATGTGCGGCAGGCATTTACAGGCATTCAGCAATCTACCGATAATATACATGCATCATTGAGCGGCTTTGGGCAGAGCACCCAGGAGATTGCTTCTTCTACAGAAGAAATTTCTTCTAGCTCAGAGAGACAAATTGAGGAAGTGAACAGCAGTATTGAAATTTTTAATACCTTAAATGACAAGATTCTGGCTTCGGAAGAGCAGGTGGATGTTACCATGGAGAATATGGTGCAGCTCAAAGAAAAAAATGATGAGGGGATTACCTCAATTTCAGCGCTTTCCAAGAAGTTTGATGAGAACATCAAGGCTACGAAAGCAGCAGAAGATGGTGTGGCTGCCTTGGCTCAGAAATCTAGTTTGATTGCAGGTATTGTGGACAGCATTGACCAGATTGCCCAGCAGACGAATCTTCTGGCGCTGAATGCGGCAATTGAAGCTGCAAGAGCAGGGGAAGCCGGAAAAGGGTTCGCAGTGGTTGCAAGTGAAATAAATTCATTATCTATGGAATCATCACAGGCAACCAAAGAAATTGATAATATTTTAAAGGATATTGTTGAAACCGTAGAAGAAACCAATAAGATTATGGATATGAACGGCATGGCGGTCAAGGAATCCTATGAGCAGTTAAATGATACGGTAAAGATCTTTGAAACGATGATTCATTCTTCAGAGGAAGTTCTTTCTGTTATCGAAGTGCTGAAACAGGAATTATCCAACATTGTTGATATCAAAGAATCTCTGCTGGAATCTATGAACAGGCTGGAGGCAATTTCAGAGAAGTCCGCAGAGACTACCACAGAGATCAGCATGTCAACAGAAGAGCAGGTATCAGGAGTAGAGGATATTCTCAAGTCTCTGGAGAAAGTGCAGGATGGTATTGAGCGGCTCAGCGGAGTACTCAAAGATTAAGGAGGCAGTATCAGGAAGAAAAACATGTGTGGACGGAATAGAGAAATTTCCATGAAAGAACTTTGCCAGCGCCTGTCGGTCTCAGAAGCTACTGGCAGGAACTGGCTGCGTCTGGGCAGGCTTGTGCCTGACAAAGTGCTGGAAGGAAAATCATATTTTTCAGAAGAGTATGTGCAGAATTTATTAGAAGAACTGAAAGATGGAAATACAAAGTCTTTAAAAAGCAGAAGAAATAAGAAATATGTGGATGGCAGCGGAATGTATGCCAGTTATCTCAAAGATTCTTCAGAAAATCTTTCAGTGATTTCCAGGCTCGTGGGCAGACTGAAAGGCCGTCCGCCAAAAGAGAAGAAGCTTCGTGAAATACTTGCAGAATGTGCTTTGCAGCTTTTCTGCCAGGCGCTGGGCAGTAAATATGAATTCTCAGAAAATTACTTGTTTCACTACAGGCAGAAAAACCTGGATCTGGGCAGGTACGATATCTTGATTCATGATCTGCTGGGGAAGGAAGAGATGCGCCAGGAGGCTGATTATTACCAGCCAGAGCCTCTTTTTTCCGGGATTATATACAGTCTGGAGCCTGGGCAGGATGTACTGGGAACATTGTATCTCTCTCTTAAAAATATAGGCGCGCGCAAGGCGGCCGGAGCGTACTATACTCCAGCATATATTGTGCAGGAACTGCTGGAGCGGATAAGTTTAGAGAAAATGCTGACAGAGAAAGATTCCCTTAAAATTTTAGACCCCTGCTGCGGGACAGGGAACTTCCTGCTTCAGCTATCTGAAAAATGTCATATGCAAGCGCTTTATGGCGGAGATACGGATTCTCTTGCTGTGCAGCTTGCCAGAATCAATCTTGCTATTGCCTGCCAGGAGGCGCCGGTATCTTTAATTCAAGAGCGGATTCAGGTCAGAGATTTTCTTGGCAGTCAGGAGAGAGAAAGCTATGACTTAATTTTGGGCAATCCGCCTTGGGGCAGTTCAGCTGATTTTAAACAGCGTCAATTTATCAAAGATAATTTTCTTACAGGAACTGGCAGAGAAGCTTATGACCTGTTTCTGGAACAGTCATTCCGCAGCGTGAGACAGGGAGGAGTAATTGCCTTTGTACTGCCGGAAGCAGTGCTGCATGTCAAATCCCATGAAAAAATCCGTAAACTTATGTCTGAGCGGTTCCAGATTCAGAGTATCAGCTATCTGGGAAATGTATTTTACAACGTGCAGTGCCCGTCAGTAATTCTCAATATACAAAAAAATGGGGAACCGCTGGACACGGTTGGAATGCATATTTACAAAGAACATCAGGAATTTGAGATAAAGTGCAGCCGGGTGGTAAGAACAGATTGCTTTAACTTTCATATGCCAGATGAGGAATATGAAATCTTGCACAAGATAGAACATCATCAGCCTGTTGTTTTTCTGAAAGGACAGGCTGATTTTGCATTGGGAATAGTGACAGGAAACAATAAAAAATATGTTCAGAAAGAGAAGACAGGAGAGAATGAGATAGTACTTAAAGGCAGCGATATTGGAAAATATCAAATACAGGAAGGAAAACAATATCTTTCTTATGAGCCGGAGAATTTTCAGCAGACAGCTCCAGACAGCTGTTACAGGGCGAAAGAGAAGCTGTTTTATCGTTTTATTGGAAAAAAGCTGATCTTTGCATATGATGACAGGCAGAGATTATCTCTGAACAGCTGCAATATTGTAATCCCACGGATCAGCCGGATGGAACTGAAATATATTCTCGCAGTTTTTAATTCGCGTCCAGCACAGTTTGTGTACGACCGAAAGTTCTGCTCTGTAAAAGTGCTGCGCAGCTACTTAGAAAAGCTGCCTGTCCCTGTGGTCTCAGACGAAGTGCAGCAGGAAATTGTAATATTGGCAGAAAAAATTATGTCTGCCACTGATTCGCAAAGCTGGAAACAGCATTACAATGAGGCAGACAGAAAAATTGCTTCTGCCTATGGGCTGACAGAAGAGGAATACCATATCATTTGTAATTTATATTCAAAATTCTGAAATTTGTTATTCTTCCAGAGCCATCTGCTTGACCTGCGCAAGCGCCTTGGAAACTGGAGGCAGCGCAAGAAGGACCAGGGTGATAACGGCTTCCGCGCCCAGATAAGATCCGTTGTATGCCAGAGAGTAAACAGGGGCGGCCATGGTTTCTGGCGCGTAGGAAGCAAAGAAAATGATACCAGACAAAAAAGAAAAAAAGTAACGTCCCAAAACACCTGCAAGATAACCTTTGATGAGGCCGTATTTTTGTCTGCCAAAAAACCCGGATAAGCCCAGGGCGCCAAAAGCAAGTGGATAATCTGTAAGCATTTGGGGAACCGTATAGAAAACAGGTTCCAGAACAAATTGCAAAAGACCATAGGCAATGGCAGTCATGAGACCAGCATAAGGGCCAAACCAGTAACCGATAAGAACAATAAACAGCATACTCAGGAGTGTCACAGAACCACCCATAGGCATTTCAAAGAGTTTTATCATGGAAGTGACCAGTGCAAGGGCCATAGCGGCAGCGGAAAAAACAAGCTGCCTGGTTGTAATTTTTCTGGAACGGGATTGATGGTAGCGCATGAGCAGAGCAATAATTATCAGAAGCCCGATAACAGCGGCAACGGTCAGAATACCTGCGGGAGTAAGACGGACTGCATTGTCATTCCATTCATTTGTGGGCGCAGCAAAGAAGTTATCCATAATATCCTCCATAATTTAGACTTATTTTTTTCTATTTTAACGATGGAGCAGCGTTCTGTCAATACAAGTATTTTATCGCTTTGCCATAATAAAACATTAAAGCAATGAAAGAAAATTCTTGCAAAATGACAGAAATCATATTAAAATGTACCTGATAACGATAGATATGATTGTAAAGGAGAATGAAAAATGAGCTATGTTGATGAAGTACTGGAGCGTGTAATTGCAAAAAATCCGGCTGAGCCTGAATTTCATCAGGCAGTAAAAGAAGTATTGAACTCTTTAAGGCCAGTGATTGAGGCAAATGAGGAGAAGTATCGCAAGGAAGCATTGCTGGAGCGCCTGACTGAGCCAGACAGACAGTTTAAATTCCGTGTGCCATGGGTTGATGATAAAGGACAGGTTCAGGTGAATACGGGCTATCGTGTTCAGTTTAATAACAGCATTGGACCTTACAAGGGAGGATTGAGACTGCATCCTTCTGTAAATCTGGGCATCATTAAGTTTCTGGGATTTGAACAGATTTTTAAAAATTCTCTTACCAGTCTTCCAATTGGCGGAGGCAAGGGCGGTTCTGACTTTGATCCCAAGGGTAAATCAGACCGCGAGGTTATGGCGTTCTGCCAGAGCTTTATGACAGAGCTTTGCAAATATATTGGAGCAGATACAGACGTTCCAGCTGGAGATATCGGAACAGGCGCAAGAGAGATCGGCTACATGTTTGGGCAGTATAAGAAGATTCGCAGCGTATATGAAGGTGTGCTGACAGGAAAAGGACTTTCCTATGGAGGTTCTCTGGCACGTACAGAGGCTACCGGATACGGGCTGCTGTACTTGACGGAAGAGATGCTCAAATGCAATGGACATGATATGAAGGACAAGGTGGTCTGCATTTCTGGCTCTGGAAATGTGGCAATCTATGCCACTCAGAAAGCACAGCAGTTAGGAGCAAAAGTCGTAACAGTCAGTGATTCTACTGGATGGGTGTATGACCCAGAAGGAATTGATGTTGCTCTGTTAAAAGAAGTAAAAGAAGTAAAGCGTGCACGTCTCACTGAGTATGCGGCAGCAAGACCGAGTGCACAGTATCATGAGGGCCGGGGCGTTTGGTCTGTAAAATGTGATATTGCGCTTCCCTGCGCAACGCAGAATGAACTTCTTCTTGAGGATGCAAAGGAACTGGTTGCCAATGGATGTATTGCTGTGGCAGAAGGCGCGAACATGCCTACTACCCTGGATGCAACTGAATATCTGCAGCAGAATAAAGTTCTGTTTGCTCCTGGCAAGGCAGCTAATGCAGGCGGAGTGGCAACTTCAGCATTGGAGATGAGCCAGAATTCCGAGCGTCTGAGCTGGACCTTTGAGGAAGTGGACAGCAAGCTGAAAAATATTATGGTAAATATTTTCCATAACTTAGATGACGCGGCAAAGCGTTATGGAAAAGAGGGCGACTATGTAGCGGGCGCTAATATTGCCGGATTTGAAAAAGTGGCAGACGCTATGATTGCCCAGGGTGTCATCTAACAGACAGCTGTCTGGATGAGAGACAATACAGAATAAACGAGATAGAATATATGCAGAAAACTGCTGTATCAGTGATTCAGAAATCATGATGCAGCAGTTTTTAATTTTTCGATAGAAAAGACCCCGTTGTGTTAAAACGTGAAAGTACCTTCTTAAAGACCCAATAAAATACATTTTTTAAATTATTTTTTATACATAATAGAACAGCAGAATAAGTCAAAATTCTATAAATTCAGCATAAAAATTCAAAGGGATGAATGAAGTTTCAATTTATAAAAAACTGTAAAAACTTGAGGATGTTTTATATTGCAAATTATGGAAAATGATGATATTGTAGGGATACACCCTTTTTATATGGGAATATATCAGAAAGGAAGAGAGAGAAATGAAAAGAATGATGGCAGTGCTGCTTACTGCAAGCTTGATTTTCCAAGCCTGGACCAGTGATATTGTATTGGCGAAAGAGGCGTCTCTGGCAGAAGATATTATTTTTTCTGAAGAGAG
The DNA here is from genome assembly GCA_910585395.1 of uncultured Lachnospiraceae bacterium. Taxonomy (GTDB): domain Bacteria; phylum Bacillota; class Clostridia; order Lachnospirales; family Lachnospiraceae; genus Petralouisia. Next base: position 29,474 of record CAJUCK010000005.1, on the reverse strand, counting down.
CAGGAAAATTGAAGCGGATGTGAACGAAGCAGATACGGACATTGCAGATGTCCCAGAATCCTCAAAAGAAGATCTCAGCGCCGAAGAAAAGGTTAAAACAGAAGACACTGGGCTTCAAGAGGAAACAGATGGCGCTGAAATTCAGGAAAAAGCGGAAAATATGGAATCCCAGCAGGAAACAGAAGGTACTGAGGATCAAAAAGATATAGATGTCAGCGAGACACCCGCGGGAACTACAGTGCCGGAAGAAAGATGTGTCTTGGAGGTAGAAGTAACTTCAGCAGTATTTTCCGTTCAGGGAAAAGTGAGTGTACAGGTCAGTGGCGGCGAAAGCGCAGCCCAGACACAGGAGTTGGATTTTAGCGATGCAGTTTCTAAAACGGCAAGATTCAGTCTCACTCCAGGAACTTATATAGTTCAGATACAGACAGCCAAATTCGCAACATACAGTCAGTCTGTTGAGATGGAGGAAGGATATCAGAAGAAAATCAGAGTTTGTACAGCAGAGACTTCTCTTGAGGGCAAAGCAGCAAGAGGATGGCTGCGCCCAGGAGATGTGAATCAGGATGGAGTGATCACAAAAGAAGATGTTCAGTCTGTTCTAAAGACAGTTCGAAATAATCCAGAGAGTACAGAATGTGATATCAATGGAGATAACAAGACAGACATCGCAGATCTGCAGTGTGTTGTCCAGAGTATGAATGATCAGGTAAAAGAGTCAGCTGTTGAGCGGCAGCAAATAGTGAGATTCAGCGCTCTTCAGGCAGCAGAAGGAACCATGGCAGTAGGGATGGAAGAATTCTTAAACCATACGGGGAGCATTGGATTAGTGCCAGCAGATTCTGAAAAGGCAATTGCAGCAGATAATCCAGTGGCACTGGACTTTACATTGGCAGGAGAGAAAGAAGAGCTTGCCCTGATTCCACAGATGCAAGGAATGACAATATGTGCTCCAGCAGAGGCAGAGCCTGGAGAAGCAGTTCCCAGCGCCATTACGAACGGTGAAGTGACCGTTGTTTATGCGGATGAAAATGGTCAGGAACAGACCATGCTGATCCCGCTGGGAGCAGAAAGCCAGGCTTCGGCGGCAAGTTACCGGATGGCAAGAGCAGCAGCGCCATCTGTGCAGACGGAACCAGACGGTTCCATGGTACTGGATTTTGGAACACAGATTGCAGTAAAACGCGTTTTGATCCGGATTACCGGAACGAAGAAGACGGAGCCATTGGTGAACATTGCCAAAGTTGAGTTTGTCAATAATATGGAAGACAGAGTTCCGCCTCCACAGCTTGATATCCCGTCTATCAAAGACCTGATTCCAGGCGATAAAATGATTACTGCTTCCTGGACGCCTCAGAACAATGTGACTGGATATGAAGTCTGTGTGTCCGGTCCGGTAAAAGGAGGAACAAATGAGACCCAGACCGTACGAGTGTCAAATGCAGAGCATATTATTACAAGCATTCTGGATAAAAATCTGATTTATAATGGTAAATATGCGATCAAAGTGCGTTCTGTCAATGGCGGCTGGAACAGTCCCTGGTCGGAAGAGAAAGTTGCTGTAGTAAAGGCACAGAGTCTGCCAGCGGCGCCAGATAATGTGAAGGCGACAGGCGGATATTGTTCTATCAATGTCTCCTGGAAGGATATGGAAGATTCTAACGGATATATGGTATATTATAAGAAGGCAGGAGAAGCTGATACAGAATTCCGTCCAGTTGTGGAAGGATTTACAGAGACACCGCAGGGTACTGGAATGATCACAGAGAATAAATATGTGATTATGTCTCTGGAGGCAGGCGCTGAATATGAAGTGTATGTCAAAGGATGGAATGAGATTGGCTGGGGTCCAGCTTCTTTGCATCACACAGCAGCGGCCAGAGGTGTTGCACCTAAACTTCCTGGTTTTAAGCTTATCAATACTTCCAATGGACCAGGACAAAAGACCAGCCATATTACAGCGGCAGTTTACGGTGGACATGGCGGAGCGCATATGGAAAACAGCGCCTTAGATACAGAAGGAAAAACTGCCTGGGGTCTGGTAGATGATGATTACACTTCCTATTGGACGAAATCAGACTGGGATGACGGTGTGTCATATCCTGCATCTGACAGGGGAATGACTATCACTTTGGACCAAAATTATCAGATGAGTTATATTACTTATGCGGCAGCGAACCAGCAGGCGGCAATGAGTCAGGTAAGAGTGGGCTATTGGACTGCAGAAGATCCAAATACGGAGAAAAATGTGGCTGCAAGTCTGGTTGCCAGAACGGATGAAAATAATAATCCATTCTATATTATAAAACTGAACAGTGCAATTACTGCAAACAAAGTTCATTTGTCCTTTGGAACCGGATATCAGAGAATCAATATGATGGTAGGTGAAATCCATTTCCATCAATATGATTCACTGGAAGACGATGTTATGGCATTGTATACAGATGAGATGCATATCACTTTAAGACCAGATGTGACAACTGCCACATTGGATGAACTGGAAAACCGTTTGAATACAGAAGACGCAGTAAGCGGAGAAAAACATCTGCTCTATGAGGAGCTTGCATTAGAAATTAAGAATGCGAGAGATATTCTGACTGCTAATCTGGACCCAGCGTATGAGGTGGAAAACCAGATAACAGCGCAGAAAGACAGACATCTCGGCTTCGGCGGCTTAAATTCCTGGCAGCCAGTTGGCAAATCAGCACGTGCCGGCGAAAAGCTTCTGGTATATGTAGGTCATAATTCCAAGAAGTGGGGAGAAGCAGCAAACCTGCAGATTGTATTCACCCAGAATCATTCAGAGGCCGGCGGTTTCTTTAAAGCCCAGAATCTGAAAGTTGGAAGAAATGAAGTTACAGTTCCAACTATAAGTACTGGTACCGTAGAGCGCGGAGGACAGGTATATGTAAGCTATACTGGAAACAGCGCCAATGATAAATATGCGGTACGTATTAACGGAGGCGGGGATATTCCCGTTCTCAGTGTCTATGGAAAGACCGGAGAAGAACGGACAGCAGCAATCCGGGCTTATGTAACAGAGCTTGAGGAATATGTACAGCATCTGGAAGAGGAACATGAAAGACAGCATACAGGCAAAACAAATGTGGATTATGCATATGACCAGACCAATTGTATTCTGAATACCACAGATATTATGATGCGGGAGATGATGCATTCTGTACCAGCTACACAGGTATGGGCAGGCATCAAGAACGCAGAAGATAAGACAGTAAAACTTGATAATGCATTAAAAGCGATGGAGCAGACCATGACGCTGTTTTATCAGCACAAAGGACTGAGCGACGATGCTGGAACAGAACGAGGAAATAATGCATGGCCTTCACAGCATTTGAACATCCGTTATATGAGAATGTTTGCAGGAGCGTTTATGTATGCTTCCGGCAACCATGTGGGAATCGAGTGGGGCTCCACGACATTAGTAAGCGCTCCCAATGATATGTCTGGGTTTGGCTGGGGAATTGGCCATGAAATAGGTCATGATATTAACCAGGGAACCTATGCAGTGGCAGAGGTTACAAATAATTACTTTGCACAGCTTCTGACAGGCAAGAGACGTTTCACCCAGGAAAATGTATATAAGAAGGTGACTTCTGGTTCTGTAGGGCGTGCTTCCAACGTATTTACACAGCTTGCATTGTACTGGCAGCTTCATCTCGCCTTTGACAATAATAAGAATGACCAGCATATTTATGACAATTATCAAGACCAGTTTAATAACCTCTTCTTTGCAAGAGTAGATACTTATTCCAGAAATCCTGGAAAAGCGCCTAAGGCAGGCTTAACTCTGAACGGAGGTACAGACCAGAACCTGATGCGTTTAGCATGTGCGGCAGCAGATAAAAATATTCTTCCTTTCTTTAAACGGTGGGGTATGATTCCAGATGAGGAAACCATTGCATATGCAGCTAAGTATGGAGAGGAAGATACAAAAGCAATTTACTATATTACTAATGAAGCGCGGGATTATCGTATAGATCATCCAGAGACAGCAGAAAACAGTATAAAAGGCAAAAATGCGGTGACAGCATCTGTTTCGGCTAAATCCAATCAGGTTGAGCTGAACATTGGCACCAGCCAGAATAAAGAACTGATTCTGGGCTACGAGATCAGCCGCAGCATGATATCCAATGGCCAGAAAGAGACTCAGGTAGTTGGGTTTGTACCAATTGATACAGCAGAATCTACCATTTATGTAGATACGGTTTCTACTATTAACAACAGAGTAATGGAATATGAGGTGCGCGCAGTAGACCAATACATGAACTACTCAAATCCGGCACAGGCAGGATCTGTTAAGATTCAGACAGACGGTGAACTGAACAAAACGGAATGGACCGTTGAGACAAATATGGTTTCTCAGGATGATAAAGAAATTGAGAGTACAGATGACGATCCAGACAACGGTTATGAGACAAATCCAGGCAATGCTGCCACAAAGAAAGAACACAGTATTGACCGTGTGCTTGACAACAGCATCACAGAGGCAGGCACTTATACTGGAACCAGCAGCGGAACAGCCGTAATTACAGTGGATATGCATAAAACACAGCAGGTTACATCCTTGAAATACCAGGGAAGCGCACTGCAAAAGGTAACTGTTGAAATCAGTACAGACGGCAATGTCTGGACAAAGGTGAAAACAGATGATGCGAGTCTGGCAGGAACAGAAGAGGAAGTACAGAAGCTCTGGTTTGACTCTGTAAAGGAGGAAGCAAGAGAGAACTTTATTGGAACTTATGACGCCAGATATGTAAGACTTACTATTTCCCAGGCTGGTGATATTGTAATCAGGGAAATTGACCTCTGCGGACCTTCTGGAGATAATTTGGAATTTCTGGAGACAGCAGGCGGTGAGAACGCAATCGGTGTATTATCAGAAGATTACCAGTACGGAGACAAACCCGAAGATGTTATCAAGAAAGGGTCGTTGATCTTCACCGGAACTTATCGCGGAAACTGGGCTTATAACGTGGTTATGCTCTATGACGCAGAAGGAAATGTGATAGGAGCAAAAGACGGCAATGTCCAGGCTGGACAGGTGATTTTTGCAGAGCTGCCTGAGAAAGGAAATGAAGGCGAGACCACAGAGGGAACATGGGTATATTATGTAGAACCTGGACAGTGGGATGCAGATACCCTGAAAGGCCTCAAGGTTCGCGGCGAACTGTTCCGTGTGGACGATGCAGCTACACTGGAGGGAGAACGAATCGTCAGTGATACCAAGATAATCACTGTTCCAGAAACGCTTCCCTCGATTACAGTCAAAGGCAACAAAAATAATTGATGGTACAAGGAGAGGTTAAAATGAAAAAATGGATAAAAATAATATTGGTGTCATTTTTCCTTTTCACTATAGTTCCGCTGACTGCGGATGCAGCAGAAAACAATCTTACAGTGGAAGATAAAGACGTTGCTGTTTCTGTAGATATACCAGCGGGCAAATCAGGAGTGATTACATCCCTGCGGATGCAGCTTCGTGTTTCTGCAAACAGCGGAACAATGAATGCTCCGGTTTTCACATTTGACAGCGCAGTTAAGAGTGAGATTAAAGATGCTGTTATAATGCCAGGGGAAAATGGAACCTATCTGGTGGATTTGATTTTATCTGGCAAGAAAGATAAGAGTATTTTTGGCGGCAGTGAATCAGCAAAACTTGGAACACTGTCTGTACGCCCCACCAGCCAGCAGTATAAGATTAAGGTAGAGACCGTGGGCGAGCTGGACGATAACGGAAAGCCAATGGTAAAATATATGGACGCCAATGGCATTGCTGTGATGACGGAATCTCTTGCAGACGCTGAACCAGTTCTGGTAGAAACCACCGGTTCTACTTTTGGGAAAATTCCCAGATTAAAAGCTTCTGTAAAAAATGGTTCCAGGTCTGTCTCATTTTCTTGGGATAAGATTGAGGGAGCCGATGGATATGTGCTCTATGAGGTGAAAAATGGAAAGAATACGCTTGTTACAACGCTGTCTGCTTCCGCCACTTCAGTTGCTAAGAATTACGCTTATGCCACGGATCATTCTTTCAGCCTCCGTGCATTTAAGAAAGATGCGGAGGGCAGTATTTCTTATGGAGATTACAGTCCGATAGTCCAAATTACAGTAGGACCTAATAAAGTAAAAGAATTTTCTCCAGAGTATAAGAATTCCACCAAGGTTACTCTTACCTGGCAGGAGGTCAGCAAGGCGAGCGGATATCAGATTTACCGCAGCGCTAAGAAAAATGGAACGTATACACTTGTAAAAGACATTAAAAAAGGAAAAACCACTTCCTGCACATTGAAACATCCTTCAGGAAAGACTTATTATTATAAAGTCAAAGCGTATATTAAGAAATCTGGGAATACAGTTTCCGGCAGCTTTAGTACAGCAGAGGCGGCCAAAACAAAAGCGCCTAAGCTGCGTGTTTCACTGAATAACAAGTCAGTCAGCCTGAAATGGAAGAAGGTATCCAGAGCAGCAGGATACAAGGTATACAGAAGTAAAACAAAATCCGGTAAATACAAGCTGGTAAAAACAATTAACAAGGCTTCTGGCCTTAAATTCTCAGAGAACATGCCAAAAGGTTCCAAGGTATGGTACTATAAGGTATGTGCATTTGAAAAGCCAAAGAAAGGCAAGAGTTTGAGCGGCAATTATAGCTCAGCAGTAAAAGTGAAGGCAAGGTAGAACAGTCAGGGGCTGCCGCATCTGTGATGGAAAATCATAGGTGCGGCAGCCTTTTAATTATTATTCTGGAAAGATTCTTTACTGATCCGAGGAAATCATACTAGATTCATACTTATGCAAAATCATGCTGCAGGTAAGCTGGATATGCGTTTATTATAATAAAAGAAGGGCTGTGACATTTAATTTGTTTCATGTCACAGCCCTTGCAGCAGGCTTGATTTTATTTAGAAAAATAGTCCAGCGCGTATTAATTGTTTACGAATCTCAGGCCCCACTGCTGCTGCCAGTACTATTTTGACAGCATCACCCAGAATAAAAGGAATCACGCCTGCAAATAACGCGGCTTTCCAGTCCAAATGCGCCTGATAGGCAAGCCATACCGTACCAAAACCGTAGCATATTATCGTGCCGGCGGCCATGCCCAGAAAAGCAATCATCCGGTTATTGCTGAACTTATCAATCAGGATGCCTGCCAGCACCGCCATAGGGATAAATCCAATCAGATATCCTCCAGTAGGGCCGAAGAGTTTTTCCGGTCCGCTGGTGAAGCCTGAAAATACTGGAACACCGATAAATCCAATTAGAAGGTATACCAGATAAGAGATGGATGCCTTCTTCATACCCAGGACATACAGGGAAAAATAGATAGCAAGATTGGTCAGAGAAATTGGCACTGGCCCAATTGGGATGGAAAAAGGCGCCAGAATGCAGGTGACGGCTGTCATAACACCGATTACAGCAAGCTGACGTACTGGTAATTTCTGTTTTCCAGGAGGCTGGTTGTCGAGAGTGTTTGTTGTCTGCATCATAATTATGTTCCTTTCTGTACGAAATTAATAGAATTAAATAATTTTGTTAACTGTTATGTATTATAAATGGTATTCCCTCTATTGTCAACCAAATTTTAGCATAGGTTAACAATAGAGACAAGGATTAAAAGGCTCGAAAATGCTTAAAATTGGCTCGAAAAAGATATGTTTTGTATGGAAAAAGATACTATAATAAAAGTACAAAATCATGGTGGGTGATAGGACAGAATTTGCCCGTATTATGTAAAGAAGGAGAGGAACAATGACACGAAGGAAGGGAACAAGACAATGGAAAATTTCATCCATAGTGTCACTGCTTCTGGCAGTGGCAGTGTTGGTGGGAAGTCTGCCTCTGACGGAATTTAAAGTCCAGGCGGCAGAAGAGACTGCAGCAGGCGGCACAGGGAATGAACTGCCGTCAAAAACAACGGATAGTAGATTTAAGCATCCAGGACTGCTTCATACACAGGCAGGGTTTGAGAAGATGAAAGAGAACATTGATCATAACGTACAGCCAAACCGGGCGACCTGGGATGCACTGTGGTGGGATACATATTCCAATTCCAATTGGTGGCCCCGTCCCCTGGAGGAAGTAACCAGAGGCGGCGGACGTGACAGTATCAACCAATTGCGTATTGATGTCAGGCGAGCCTACCAGAATGCCCTGATTTGGAAAGTAAGCGGAGATGAGCCTCATGGAGAGGCAGCAAGCCGGATTATCAATGGATGGTCTTCCACTATGAAAAGACTGGGAGGAAATGCAGACCGCTTTCTTGCAGCAGGTCTGCAGGGCTATGAACTTGCCAATATTGGAGAGATGATGCGGGATTACCCTGGCTTTGACAATGAGGGGCTTAAGAAGCTTTTGCTGAATGTATTTTATCCAATGAATGACGATTTTATGATTCGCCATAATGATGCGTATATCGGAAATTACTGGGCGAACTGGGAACTCGCCAATCTGGCTTCCATGATATCCATTGGTGTGTACTGTGACAGAGAGGATATCTATGAGCGGGCGCTGAATTACTTTAAAACCGGAAAGGGAAACGGCTCTTTCTATCATACGATGCCTTACGTTTTTGAAGAAGAAGGCGTAGTACAGTGGCAGGAGTCTGTCCGTGACCAGGGACATACCACTCTGGGGCTGGTTCTCTGCGGCGTGATTATGGAGACGGCATGGAACCAGGGAGATGATCTGTACAGCTTGTCTGATAACCGTTTCATGAAGTCAGTAGAATATGTAGCAGGCTATAACAGTCTGGGAAAAGAAATGCCGTCCACAGGATATGAATATCGTCAGGGAAAAAATGGGAAACCTGTCTGGTATCTGGGCAATACTGATTATCAGCGGGGAAATTGGCGTCCCATTTACTTCCAGATGTACAATCATTATGTAAACCGTAAGGGACTGGAAATGCCCAATCTGCATCAGCTGATCTATGACAGAGACGATAACTACATAGAAGGCGGATCTGGAAACAGTCTGGATGAGCTGGGCTGGTATGGGGTAACTTATGCGAATTTAGATGAACGTGTGGAAGATGTTCCAGTGGAGGGAGAGATGACAGATGGGGTATACCGGATTCTGTCTGCCGCCAGCGGAAAATCACTGGTGGTAAATAAGGAAGGAAATCTTGCCTCTGCTGCCAAGGGAACCAGGAAAGATGAATGGTGGATTTTTAAGAATAAAGGAGACGGTGAGTATACGATTACTAATTTGATGACAGGCAGACGTATGCAGGTCAACAGTACTGGTAATGCAGAAGATCACAATGGATATTATTCTTATGGAACGCAGATTGGCACCGGGGAGGCAGTAGATTCTAAAGACGGGAAGGCGTCTTTGACGCAGAGCTTTGCTTTCCTGCCAGAAAATGATGGTTCTTTCCGGATTGTTCCATCTTTAAATTATCTGGTATTATGCTTAGACGGCAACAATCAGGAGGATAATGCCAGGATTCTTCAGTGGAGGAATGATGCAGTAGGCGCTTACTGGAATTCCAATAACAATGCACAGAGATGGAGAGTGGAGAAAGCAACGGATGTAGGTACAGAATTTACGTTTGACGATGGAAGTACAGGATTTCGCACAGAGTATGCATACTTAGATGGAGATTACACACTGCAGCGCCATGGAGAGGGAATGGCATTGTCATTTGACGGCAGTGGTGAATTTCAGACATTAGGAACCATAACAGGAAAGAGCATTTTTGCAGGAATCTCTGGTTTTACAGTGTCATTTGAGATGAGACCTAAAGCAGGCAGTGAGAACTGGTTCTTCTATGCAGCGCCCGATGCAGAAAATCAGGTTCCGGCGCAGGCGTCTTATCTGGGCATAAAGGAAGAGAACGGGACAGTGACAGCAGAAGTATGCAAAGACGGCACAGTGTCTGCCGCTTCTGGTTCTGTGAATGAAATAGTGGGAAAAGGAAGCTGGTACCAGGTTTCGGTTACTTTCTCAAAAAAGGAAACTATCTTGTATGTAAATGGTCAGGAGCTGGCGAGAGCAAAGAGAGATTATCCAATTACAGAGATTATAAATGAAAACAGTATTTTACAGCTTGGAAAAGCAAATCTGGGAACTGGAGAGTTCTGCCAGGGAGCAGTGGATCATTTTAAATTTACAGGTCATGTAATGACAGCAGAGGAAGTATTGTCTGAGGCATCAGAGTTTGCGGATGTAAATCTGCCCGAAGTTCTGGCAGAATTTACGTTTGATGATGAAGAGACTGGATTTTCTGGTGGACTGGCAGCGGCCAGCGGCCCTCACAGTCTTGAGGACCATGGCAGCGGCAAGGCATTATTCTTGGACGGATGGCGTGACTTTTTGAAAGTGACAGCAAAAGACGGAGGTTCTCTGGTGCCTGGCGGTCTGTTAAAGGAAATGACTGTCACTATGCAGGTGAAAATGGAGAGCGGCATTGGCTGGGTACTGTATGCGGCGCCCAACAGCAGCAGCCCTATCTGGCAGCAGGAGCAGTATTTAGCAATTATGGACAGTAACGGAGAAATGGTGGCGCAGCGTTTCAAGAATCAGGGCAGTCATTCTCCTTATCCGAGAGTTGAGGGGAAGAAAGACGCCTGGCATTATATCACCGTTGTATTTTCTGAGACAGAAATTGTTATATATGACAATGGAAAAGAAAAAGGACGTGTGGAAAACAGTACTCCGTTAAATGAGATTCTGGGAGCAAACAGCATTTGGCAGATAGGAAAAGCAAATTGGCAAGGCGGAGAATACTTCCGGGGACTGATCGATAATTACAGAATTCTTTCTCGTGCACTGACACCAGAGGAAGTGAATGCAGATGCACTGCAGTATGTGGATAAGACTGCGCTGCAGGAAGCAGTGGAGGCTCAAAGCGCAGAGGCAGAGGAGACATACAGTCAGGAACGCTGGCAGGAATATCAAAATGCATTGGCAGAGGCGCAGCAGGTTCTGACAGATGAAGCGGCTCTGCAGGATGCAGTTGATCCAGCAGAAGAAGCGTTAAATAAGGTGCAGGCATGGATGCGCATGGATGAGGCGCTATTCCATGCTGTGGCGGAAAATCAGGAAGCGAACTATACTGCAAAGACATGGGGGCCGTATGCAGCTGCATTATCGGCGGCAAAAGCATTGAATGGAAATCAGCAGGCAGCTAATACAGATTTAAAATCAGCGGCAGAGACATTGCGGGAAACACAGAGCGCACTGGTGAATAAGGCGGAAACTGTTGCTGAGGCAGTCCGAAGAATCGGCGATATTGGAACGGTGGAACAGACTCTGGAATGCAGCAGAAAGGTTATTCTGGCAAGACAGATCTGCAGCCTGCTGACAGCAGAAGAACTTGGAAGCGTCAGCAATCTGTCAGCTTTAGAGGCGGCGGAGTCGGCGATGTCTGATTATCTGGCAGAGTTTACCTTTGACGATAATGAAAATGGATTCATTGGCGGCCAGGCAGTGGCAGAAGGTTCCTACAGTATCAAACATGGCGCATTATATCTGGACGGGAAGAAAGACTGGCTGAATATAACGAAGGCAGATGGAAGCAGCCTGCTGACTGGAAGGAATGAATTGACTTTCTCTTTTGCGGCGCATCCTGGAGAAAATGAGCTCAGCAACTGGTTCTTCTTTGCAGCGCAAAACGCCGACGCCCAGGAATTAAATAAGGAAATATATCTGGCAGCATTAGGCCTGGGCGACAGCATCATTGCAGAACGTTATAAAAATGACGGCGCAAGACCTGACACAGCCAGGGCAGACAAGGCAGAGGTTTCTGACTGGGTTTATGTGACAGTAGTGTACGATGCAGGCAAAACCATCCTTTATCTGGATGGAGAGAAAAAGGCAGAAACAGCAAGCAGTATTTCCCTGCAGGATATATTAGGCGGGAACAGCGTGCTTCAAATTGGCAAAGGCAACTGGGGAAACGGCGAATATTATGACGGATATCTGGATAATTTTAAGGTTCTTGGAAGGTCAATGACGCCAGAAGAGATAAAAGCAGAGGCAGAAGCATACCATAGCAGTTCCATAGATGTGGTAAAGATTGAAAATATTATTCAGGGAATAGACGCGCTTACAAATATTGAGGCAACGCTGGAAACACGAAAGACTCTGGAAGCCCTTCGCAAAAATTATGAAAGTTTGAATCCGGCTGAACAAGAGCTTGTCACAAATATTGAGACATTAGCTGGGGCAGAAGAAGTATATCAGGAGAAAATGGAGGATGCAGAGGCTGTTCTGGCAGAACTCACCTTAGACGACGCAGAAAACGGTCTCAAAGGTTCTGGGGCAGTGGCGGAAATAAAGAATGCAGGCGGACAGACAGCGGCAGAATTTATAGAAGATGGAGATAAGAAAGCATTATCCCTGGATGGAAGCTCCTGGCTGGAGGTAAAGAAGGAGGACAAAAGCGCGCTGCTGACGAATGTTGAGGAATTGACAGTATCATATTACAGTAAAGCAGCAAGACCAGAAACGAACTGGGTGTTCTATGCGGCACAGAATGATGAAACTCAGAATCAGGGAGCTGAAAAATATATCGGAATCCTGGAAAATGGCAAAAATGTTACTGCAGAGCGTTTTTTAAATGGAAGACAGCCCAGTGCATCTGGGAAATATGAAGAAGGCTGGAACCATATTGTGGTAATTTATGGAGGGGATGAGACAAAAATTTACATCAATGGAACGCTGGCAGATTCAGCACAAAATAACGGTTCCCTTACAGAGATTTTAGGCAGTGATAGCGTACTTTTGCTTGGCAAAGCAAATTGGGGAGACGGCGAATACTATCTGGGTCTGCTGGATGAGGTGAAAATTTATAACCATGCCTTTACGGAACGGGAAGTTAAGATTTTAAGAGGTGAGATTGCAGATCCCAAAGAGCTGAAAGAAAAAATTCAGGAAGCAAAGCTGGTGAATCAGCGCAACTACACAGAAGAAAGCTATGCAGCCTTGCGGGCAGCCATCCGTCAGGCACGAAAAGATATGGAGACAGCAGATACAGAAAAACAGGTAGCAGAAGCTGTGGCAAAGCTGCAGGCGGCTATGAACGGACTGGTAGCCAAAGAGCTTGATAAGGCAGCTCTGCAGGCAAAGATTGCAGAGGCAAAAGCGATTGAGAGAGGGGAAAATACCCAGACAAGTTATGAGCATCTGCAGACAGCGATTGCAGAGGCAGAAACAGTACTGCAGACAGCAACGCTTCAGCATGAGATTGACCAGGCGCTGGAAGATCTTGAAAATGCGGTAGGTGCATTGAAAAAGCTGGTTTATACAGAACTGGATCATCTGATTGCGATGGCAAAGGATGTGGAAGAAGAAAAATTTACAGACGAGACATATCAAGCGCTTTGGACAGCGATCGAAGCGGCAGAGGATGCAAGAGAAAAAGCAGCCGTTCAGGAAGAGATAAATCAGGCGGTGATTATGCTGCAGAATGCTTATGATGCACTTGAGAGAAAAGATACTGATGAGCCAGGAAAACCTGAGAATCCGGGAGATAATGAAAATCCAGGAGATAATGAAAATCCGGGAGATAATGAAAATCCAGGAAACCCTGAAAATCCAGGAGATAATGAAAATCCAGGAAACCCTGAAAATCCAGGAGAGGATGGAAATAAAGATGTTTTGGTGAAAGAACTGAAAATCAATCCCTCAAATAAAAATCTCACAGTGGGTGAGAGCTTTGCGGTGGAAGTGACAGTCAGCCCAGATAATACCAAAAATAAAGAAGTCGAGCTGATAAGCAGCAATCCGGCAGTAGCTCAGGTTTCTGGGAAAACAGTCACAGCAGCAGGAGCAGGAGAAGCGGTAATTACAGCGAAAGCACGGGATGGTTCCGGGGTGGAAGCATCAATGAAAGTGAAGGTCAGCCTGAATTCTGTCACAGCGGTGAAAGCAGTTCAGCAGAGCAGTAAGAAATATGTGACAGTTTCCTATGGCAGAATTAATGGCGCTGCCAGCTATGATATTTATCGTTCCACAAAGGCTGCCAGCGGTTATCAGAAGATAGGAAGCAGTGCGAAGGCTGCTTATGTAGATAAAAAAGCAGCGGCAGGAAAGACATATTATTATAAAATAGTGGCAAAAGCCCAGACGACAGGCTGCGACAGCGTTATGAGTGCACAGTATGCAAAGGTAAAAGTTCTGGCGGTTCCCAAGGTGAGGGTAAAAGCAGCGGCAGGAAAGAAGGTGACAGTTTCCTGGAAGAAACTTAAGGGAGCCTCCGGTTATGTGGTTTATGCTTCCGCCAAGAAGACAAAAGGCTTTAAATCAATAAAAACCATAAAGAAAGCTAAAACCGTGAAAGCAGTTGTTAAGGCAAAGAAAACGATGAAGAAAATGTATGTGAAAGTCCGTCCCTATTATATGGAGAAAGGGAGGAAAGTGTTTGGAACAAATTCTAAAACGATGATGGTAAAAATTAAGAAGTAGCCTCAAAAAGAGAGCTGGCGCAGAAGATTCTGTGCCAGCTTTTACATTTATAAAAAAAGAAATTATGAAAATTCTATCCTGGGATTGCTTTTGTTCCGAAATTATTTTAAAATCAAGGTATACAAAGACATAAAAGAGGAGGGAAAGGTATGTATCAGTTTACGGAGGACTGCCTGACAGGCATTCCGGAAATTGATGAGCAGCATGAAAGACTATTTGGCCTGATTAATGATATCCTGGAACTGCTGCACAATGAGATTCTTGATGACAAGTATCATCAACTTAAACAGATTTTAGATGAACTGAAAGAATATGCAGATATTCATTTTGCCAGTGAAGAGGCATACATGGCGGCAATTAATGATCCGGAGCTGGAGCTTCAGAAAAAACAGCACATTATCTTCAGAGAGAAGATCAGCAGCATGGAGTTTTCTGATATGGATGATTTAGAGGGGCAGCAGGAGATCTTGGAAGAATTAATGTGTTATCTTACCAGATGGCTGTACCACCATATTTTGGGCAGTGACATTATGATAGGCAAGATGCCGCCTATGGAGGAGTGGAGAGAACAGACGAACCCCTGCGCCTTTACGGAAAAGTATCTCATAGGGATTCCGCTGATTGATGGAGAACATGAGACATTGTTTGACATTATAGGCAGAGCAAATGACTTGGTGAAAACTGAGCTTCTTCATGACAAATATGATGAGATAGTAGGAATTTTAAATGAACTTCGAGAATATACCAAAGAGCATTTCAGGGATGAAGAAGAATATATGGAGAGTATCCGCTATCCAGGTCTGCAGGCGCAGAAAACAGCGCATCAGATCTTTGAGTCAAAGCTGGAAGATCTTGATTTAGAACAGATAGATGAGAACCAGCAGGAATATTTAGAAGAACTGATGGAATTTCTCTTTGGATGGCTCTCTAACCATATTCTGAAATCTGACAAATTGATTGCAGAATAGGTGAAAAATAGCTTGTAATTGTTGAGACAACAGTATAGAATAAATGTAAGATTTACAGATAGTTAAGAAACATATAAAGGAGGTAACAGAACAATGGAAACATTGGCATTTGGAACAAACCAGCGTGGAGAACAGGCGTCTTTGTATGTACTGGAAAATAAAAAGCATACGGTGATAAAGGTGTCAGACCATGGTGCGACTCTGGTTTCTGTACTGATTCCAGACAAGAATGGCGTCGTAAGGGACGTGGTCTTAGGATACGACGAGGCTGCTGAGTATGACAGTCATACATGCTATTTCGGCGCTACCATTGGACGAAATGGCAACCGGATTGATAAGGCTCAAATGATGATTGACGGAAAGCTGTGCCAGATTCCAGCAAATGAGAATGAGAATAATCTTCACAGCGGGCCCAATGGCTTTGACCGTGTAGTTTGGGAGGTTAAGGAACGCACAGATAACAGCATTACTTTTTTCCATCTCAGTACAGAAGAGGAACAAGGATTTCCTGGTAATCTGAAAGTAGAAGTTACATATACCCTCACAGATGAGGATGCGGTGGAGATCAGTTATCGTGGAGAGGCAGACAAGACCACGATTATGAACTTTACCAACCACTCCTATTTCAATCTGGGCGGACATGACAGTGGTTCTGCAATGAATCAGAAACTGCAGATACTGGCAGATTCTTATAATCCGGTTATTGATTCCAAGTCTATTCCTACAGGAGAAATTGCGCCAGTGGAAGGAACTCCTATGGATTTCCGCACGATGAAGCCTATCGGACAGGACATCGAGGCAGATTTTGAGCAATTGAAGTTTACAGGAGGTTACGACCATAACTATGTACTCAGTGATAAGGCGGGGGAAATGAAAGTTATGGCAAATGCATACTGTGAAGAAACTGGAATTGCCATGGAGGCGTCTACAGACTGCTGCGGCGTACAGCTCTATGCAGGAAACTTCATTGGCGACCAGACTGGAAAAGATGGCAAGGCATACTGCAAACGCTGTGGTTTCTGTCTGGAATCTCAGTTCTATCCCAATGCAATGAACCAGGAAAATGTGCCTTCTCCAATTGTAAAGGCAGGAGAAGTATTTACCACCAAGACCATTTATCGCTTCTATGTGAAATAAAACAAGTTAGAATTATCGGAAGAAATAGAAAAAAGTCTTTTCTTGTTGTATAAATATCCACAAAATAGACAATTCCTTTTTTGTGGAACTTATAGTATAATAAAAACATAACCCGCGTATGAAACGCGAGAAGGGAGAATTTTATTATGTCAAATGATTTATTTATGACAGAAGAGTATTTGACAGACCTGAACGCCTATTGGCGCGCAGCGAACTATCTTGCTGCTACACAGCTGTATCTGTTGGATAATCCAATGCTGAGAGAACCGTTAACCAGAGAACAGGTGAAGAAGAAGATTGTAGGCCATTGGGGGACTGTACCCGGGCAGAACTTTGTGTATGCGCACATGAACCGTGCCATCAAAAAGTATGATTTAGATATGATTCTGATTTCCGGACCTGGTCATGGCGGAAACTTCTTTGTGGCAAACTCTTACCTGGAGGGAACCTACAGTGAGGTATATCCTAATATCAGCCAGGATATGGAAGGACTTAAGAGACTGAATAAGCAGTTCTCCTTCCCAGGCGGAATCTCCAGCCACGTTGCACCAGAGACACCAGGATCCATCAACGAAGGCGGCGAGCTTGGCTATTCTATAGCCCATGCATTTGGTGCGGTATTTGATAATCCAGATTTAATCGCAGCTACAATTGTAGGAGATGGTGAGGCTGAGACAGGACCTCTGGCAACTGCATGGCATTCTAATAAATTCTTGAATCCTAAGAATGACGGTGCTGTTCTTCCGATTCTTCATATGAATGAGTACAAGATCAATAATCCTACTGTTTTATCTCACATTTCTCATGATGAAGTTGAAAGCTTTTTCCATGGCTGCGGCTGGAAACCATATTTTGTAGAAGGCAGCGATCCTATGGAAATGCATCATAAGATGGCAGAAGCTGTTGATAAATGTATCGAAGAAATTAAGGAAAATCAGAGAGCAGCAAGAGAAGATGGCAAGACGGAAAGACCTTTCTGGCCAATGATCGTACTTCGTACTCCTAAGGGATGGACAGGTCCCAAGGTAGTGGATGGACTTCAGGTCGAAGGTTCCTTCCGTGCACATCAGGTTCCTATCACAATGGAAAAACCAGAACATCTGGATCTGCTGAAAGAATGGCTGTTAAGCTATCATCCAGAAGAGCTGTTTGATGAGAATGGTGTATTGATTCCAAAGCTTCGCGAGATGGCTCCTAAGGGCGACCGCAGAATCAGCGCAAATCCTCATGCCAATGGAGGAAAACTGCTGCGTGACCTGCGCCTGCCAGATTTCAGAGACTATGGGGTTGAAGTGGAAGAGCCAGGTAAATTAGAAACTCAGGATATGTTGAAACTGGGCGCGTTTATCCGTGATATCTTTAAACTGAACAAAGATGCAAAGAACTTCCGTATTTTCGGACCAGATGAGACCATGTCTAATCGTCTCTATGATGTATTTGACGAAGAGAAGAGAGACTGGAATGCAGATTATCATGACGCTGACGAGGATCTTGCAACAGACGGAAGAATTATGGATGCTTACCTGAGTGAGCATATGTGTGAGGGATGGTTAGAGGGTTATCTTCTGACAGGACGTCATGGATTCTTTGCTTCTTACGAAGCATTTATCCGTGTAGTAGATTCTATGTGTGCACAGCATGCAAAGTGGTTAAAGGTTTGCAATGAACTTCCATGGAGACAGAAGATTGCTTCTTTGAACCTGATTCTTACCTCTAATGTATGGCAGCAGGACCACAATGGATTTACGCATCAGGATCCTGGATTCTTAGATCATATTTCCAATAAAAAAGCAGACGTTGTCCGTATGTATCTGCCTCCAGATGCTAACTGTCTGTTATCTTGTTTTGATCACTGCATCCGCAGTAAGAACTATGTGAATGTTATTATTGCATCCAAACATCCGAGTCATCAGTGGCTGACCATGGAGCAGGCTGTGAAGCATTGTACCCAGGGTATTGGTATCTGGGATTGGGCAAGCAATGATCAGGGTGAAGAGCCAGATGTAGTACTTGCATGCTGCGGTGATACACCTACTAAGGAAGCGCTGGCTGCAGTTACCATTCTGCGTGACAATCTTCCAGAAGTTAAGATTCGTTTCATCAATGTGGTAGATATGATGAAATTAGAGCCTTACAGCAAGCATCCGCATGGATTGACAGATGTAGATTATGATGCTCTCTTTACCAAGGATAAACCAATTGTATTTGCATTCCATGGCTATCCTACTCTGGTACATGAACTTACATATGAACGTCATAACCGCAATCTGCATGTTCATGGATATTGTGAGGAAGGTACAATTACGACTCCATTTGATATGCGTGTTCAGAATGAGATTGACCGTTTCCATCTGGTAATGGATATTGTGAACCAGCTTCCACAGCTTGGAAACCGTGGTGCATATCTGCTTCAGAAGATGCGTGATACTCTGGTAGCACATGACCAGTATATTGCTGCATACGGCCAGGATCTGCCAGAAGTAAGAGAATGGGTATGGCATACACCAGAAGAAAAATAATCCGACTTGAGTTAGTAAAGAAAGATTTAGTATAATAAATACAAGAGCTGCCGCATGGTTTTATGCGGCAGCTCTTGTGTTAGTTTGAAATGATTTTGCTTAAATTCTGATTACTGGCTATTTTATTTTTACTTTCTTTGACTTGCTGTACTTGCCATAAATGGTAGTCTTTCCTGATTTCTTGTAAGGCTGTATACGGAAATAATAAGTTTTCTTTGATTTTAGTTTAGAAATAGTTTTTGTTTTGGTTTTTGCTTTTGCAACCATGATACTGCGCGCTGATTTAAATTTTGCATTTTGCGCATATTGAATGCGGTATCCATCAGCACGGGAAGCTGATTTCCATTTAAGGACAGCTTTTTTAACAGATTTACTTCTTACAGAAGAGAGCGAAATTGCCTTTGGTGCAATTTTAATGGTAACTGTTTTCTTCTGAGATTTAGAGGAAGCGGTTTCCGAAGCAGTGACGGTAATCTTGGCAATACCAGTATTTTTGATGGTGACTTTTCCCGTTTTGCTGTTGACAAAAGCCACGCCGGGGCTGCTTGAATGATAGCTCAAACTGCCGTTTCCCTGAGTTAATCTTGCATTCAGAGAGAAAGGTTTGTCTCCATAGGTCTTGCTGAATGCAGATTTTACTGAAATTTTCTGCTCTGTCTTTGGTGCAGGTTCTTTCGTAATGGTGTCGGCAGAATGGATCTGTGCGACCTGCCGGGGAGAAAGCGCTGTATTGTAAATAGCCACATCATCAAATTTAGCATCCCTCACATCTTCATTTCCATAAAACAAACCAGAACCCACACATACATTGACGGCTTTTTGGATAGATTCCTGTGAAGACGTCTCAAAACATGCAAGAAGATTTTTTGAGACAGATGCAGCCAGTTTGCCGTCCAGGTATGTTTTAAGTCCTAGAGGACTCACTGAATAGGCAAGATGATGCCATTCATTCCGATTGAATTCAAGAGCGGAACTGTCAGCGAAAGCATTGGCATTGATGCGGCAGGTCAGGTTGGCGCTCATTCTGGTCATGGGAGAATAGTTGCTGCTATTGCCGCTGTTTGCCTCAAACAATGCGCTCTGTTTCATGGTATCAGTCCCAACATTTACCCACATGGTGACAGTATATCCTTCTTCTGCCACGGTGGACAAAGTGTCGTTTGGCAGGCGCAGATAGCTGGCAGAACGGGCGTCTTTATTATTCTGCACCTGCAAGACATTTCCTCGTGAAGTGTCTTTTACGATGGAAGAAGTTCCAACAAGAGAAGCGCTGTCTGTTTTATGAGAACCTTTTGCTGGCGCCAGGCTATTGCCGGCGGCCGGCGTTTCAAAGTCAAAATTGTAGATTAAGGCCTCTGCCAGAGATCTGGATTCTGTGGTCTGGCTTCCCCATAGACAAGTATTGTTGTTTCCTAATACGGAAAAGGTCATAACCTTCTGGGAATGGTTTTCTTCGTTAAATTGTTTATACAGAAATCCTTTGTAGTCTTTCCCGTTTAAGTTTAATGTTATGTAATCATAATCTTTGCCGCTGCCAGTGGATTTTTTCCAGGTGCCGTTCATGGCTCCTATGACAGTTCCGTCTGCACATAAGTCCAGGCTCTGGCTGTAAATCATGCTGCCGTCTGTGGAAGTGCCGTGGTTGATAAGCTCATAGCTGCCGATGATTTCATCGTCACGGTAATGTCCGATTTCTTCTCCACGGTATTCATAGACAGCAGGCAGTGGCCACTGGTCTTCGTTTAGATACTGCCGACGAACCCGTACTTGATGTCCTTCGTGCTGCTGCCCTGGCAGATCAAACCGCTGGTGGTGGAACAGGTAGCGGCTGCCGTCATCATCAATTAATGCGGAGTTATGTCCAGCGGCACGGTAACCTGGCTGATTCTGGAAAGCATAATTTCCAATCAGCTTAATGCCATAGTTATCATTATTGTTTCCGCTGTCTTTGGCGTTATTTCCGGCTGAATCGGTATAAGGACCGTATACATTTTTGGAACGGAAGAGACGCATGTTGTAACCTCCGCCAGACAACAATCCGCCGTAAGTCTCATACATGTAATAATAATCAGTCTCTTTATCGTAGAGGATGTAGCCACCCTCTCCAGACTGATGATTTCCGCCTGCGATATGCGTACCGAAATACCGGTCGGTAAAATTTCCAGAAACTGCTTCTGTGCTGTCTCTGCCTGGATATTTTACAGCTCCGGTGGCTTTATCCAGCTCGTGGACGAACAGTCCGCCGGACCAGGAACCATATACCATGTACAGATTCTGGTCTTTGCCGAAAAATACAGTTGGGTCAATGGCGTTGGGTCCATAGTTGTGATTCCAGCCGCCGTCGCGGTCAAACCATTTATCGCTGACATCGGAAATGGTTCCGCTGTCAATCAATTCTTTCAGGTTCAGGTAAGTATTATCCCATTTTGTGTTCCGTTTGCTCACCCCGCCATTTTCTCCGTTATCTACCGCTCCGTTTTTAGTGAAACCAGAATAGATGACAGTGTCAATATGCTGGTAAGGCCCTTCTGGGGTTTTTGAGACTGCGTAGCCGATACAGGACCGCCGCCAGGTGGAAGAGGTACTGTAATACAGCATATATGCCCCCGTGGTGGAATCTTCCCATATATAATGTGGATTGTAAATTGCGTCTGGAGCCCAGACGCCTAAGCCGCCATTTTTGACATCACCATCATCATAACCTGCCCATGCAAAGGACTCGGCCAGATTGGTGAGAACGTCCCCATAGACAGAATCCTTTTTCCAACTGTCTTTATCATCTCTCGCATTCCAGTCAGGATTGATCTGCGTCCACTGAATTAAATTACTGGATTTTGCGTCAGCAAGATGAGTGCCAAAGAGATAGTAAGTACCGTCTGCTTTCAGGATGGAAGGGTCATGGACTGATACCCGGGGCATTTCTGGCGGGGCTTCTGCCGCATTGGCATGTCCTGTGGGAATTGAGACTGTAAGCAGAGCGGCGGTCAGTAGAAGAGCTCCCAGTCTGTGAAATGTTTTTGATTTCATAATTGCCTCCGTTCTAAATGAGTTTTTCACTTTTCGATATGCTTCTATTATAAAGGATAAAGACGAAGAACGGAAGGGGGTTTTTATCTTTGCCAGAATGTGATATAATCTTTGGCATGCAAGAAGGCAGGTAAAGTTTGAAGGAGCTCTGATGTTTATGACGGGAGCAAAAGAGCAGAATGATATATAGTTTTGAAGGAAAGGAAATTTCATATGACCAAAGAAAAACTGGCGTTAGAGATTATTCAGAGATTAAAAAAGGAATATCCTCAGGCAGGCTGTACGCTGGATTATAATCAGGCATGGAAACTTCTGGTAAGTGTGCGTCTGGCAGCTCAGTGCACAGATGCAAGAGTTAATGTAGTAGTGGAAGGGCTGTATGACAGATATCCAGACGTGCAATCACTTGCAGAAGCTCCAGTGGAGGAAATAGAGAAAATTGTCAGACCTTGCGGGCTTGGAAAGAGCAAAGCACGGGACATTAGCGCATGTATGAAAATATTGCATGAACAATACAATGATAAGGTGCCAGAAGATTTTGACGCGTTGTTGAAACTGCCAGGCGTGGGCAGGAAGAGCGCAAATTTAATTATGGGAGATGTATTTCACAAACCAGCCATTGTTACGGATACCCACTGCATCCGTCTGGTGAACCGCATGGGCCTGGTGGATAATATAAAAGAACCAAAAAAGGTGGAGATGGCATTGTGGAAGCTAATACCAGCGGAAGAAGGCAGTGATTTCTGCCATCGACTGGTATATCATGGCAGACACGTCTGTACGGCAAGAACCAGTCCGCATTGTGAAAAATGCTGTATTCAGGATATTTGCGCCCGCAGCGGCGTGGAAAAATAGAAGAGAGAAAAGAGGAGAAAAAATGGCAACAATCAAACCGTTTAGAGCAATCAGGCCCAGCAGGGAAAAAGCAGGAAAGATAGCAGCTCTTCCCTATGATGTATATAACCGCAGAGAGGCGAAAGAGGAAGTGAAAAGAAACCCAGAGAGTTTTTTGAAGATCGACAGGGCAGAAACCCAGCTGGGAGACGAGATAGATACTTATGCGAAAGAAGTTTACCAAAAAGCACATGATACCTTATGGGATATGGTAGAAAAAGGGGCTTTTGTGAAGGAAGAGACAAGCTGTTATTATATTTATGAGCTTACCATGGATGGAAGAACCCAGACAGGTCTTGCTGCATGTGCGTCCATTGATGACTACGAGCAGGGCGTTATTAAAAAACATGAGAATACAAGAGCAGAAAAAGAACAGGATCGGATTAGCCATGTGGACATCTGTAATGCACAGACAGGACCGATTTTTCTTGCATATCGTTCCAATCCGACAATAAATGATGTGGTGTGTATGATAAAAAAGAAAGAATCGTTATATGATTTTGTGTCAGAGGATGGAATCCGCCATCGAGTATGGGTGATTTCAGAACCGGCACAAATCCGTACCGTGGAGGAAGCCTTTGCCTCTGTGGGTGAAATTTATATTGCAGATGGACATCACCGCGCAGCATCAGCTGTAAAGGTGGGACAGATGCGCAGGGAAGCCAATCCAGACTATAATGGAGAAGAAGAATTTAACTTTTTTCTCTCCGTTCTGTTTCCGGATGAGCAGCTTATGATTATGGATTATAACCGTGTTATCAAGGATTTGAATGGTATGTCGGCGACGGCATTTTTGGATAAGGTATCAGAAATTTTTCAAGTGGAGCTTTTGAAAGAGCAGGATGTAAAACCTGGAAAGAAGGGAGAATTTTCCATGTATCTGGAGGGAAACTGGTACAAATGCAGTATTTTACCGAAAGATTGTTCAGAAGACCCGGTAGAAGGGCTTGACGTGTCTCTGCTTCAGAAAAAACTTTTTTCTCCGGTTCTTGGAATTACAGATCCGAAGACAGACAGCAGAATTGACTTTGTGGGTGGAATTCGCGGAACAAAAGAATTGGAACGCCGCTGTCAGACAGACTGTGCAGCAGCATTTGCCATGTTTCCCACTTCTATTCAGGAATTGTTTGCAGTCGCAGACGCAGGACTTTTGATGCCCCCAAAATCGACCTGGTTTGAGCCTAAGTTAAGAAGTGGAATCTTTATTCATGCCTTATAATGCCTTGTAAAAATACAGTCCGGCATCTTTCCCTGAAATTTGGGAGATGCAGGACTATTTTTTTGATGATAGAAAATTAAGGAGGAAATGATGGAGTTAAGGGAATATTTGCAGCAGGAAGAGTTTGTGATAAAGTGCGAGTGCGGCATCAGTTTAATGAATGCAAAGCTGCAGATTATCAATGCGGAGCTTGGCATGCGTTTTGGAAGAAAAGTAATTCACAATATGTCAAGCCGGATCAAGGCCTATGACAGTATTGCAGCAAAGCTAAAGCGCAAAGGGCTTCCGGAAAATATTATGGCTGTCAGGGAGCATATCAATGATTTGGTTGGAATCCGTGCAGTGTGCACCTATACAGACGATCTTTATCAAATTGCAGAGATGCTCTGCGCCCAGAAAGATATGAGGCTGCTGAAGAAGAAAGATTATATTAAAAAGCCCAAAAAGAGCGGCTACCGCAGCCTGCATCTGATATTTCTTGTTCCTATTTCTTTTCAGTCAGAAGTGTACTGGGTTAAAATGGAAGTTCAGCTTCGCACTGCTGCCATGGACTACTGGGCAGGGCTTGACTATCAGCTCCAATATAAGAAAGAAAACCACGAGGCAAAAAATATTGGAAAAGAGCTTAAAGAGTACGCGAATGCAATCCAGCAGATAGACAGCAAGATGCTGGAACTTCGAAAATGGATTGAAGCAATTTGAGGTTATACGCTTATTTTGTCAAAAACTTATTTAACAGTGGCACAGATGCTGATTTTTTGATATAATTCTTATTATATGTTAATGGGAAGGGGATTGCGTAACTTTAAGAAGAGGATTTGGAGAAGGGAAGTGCTGCTATGAAAGAAAAGAATAGGAATTCTAAAGTAAGAATCAGCATTATGATGAAAATTTTGGCTCTTGCTTTGCTGCCGCTGCTTGTGCTCGCAGTGGTAAGCACTGTATTTTCAGCAAAGATTATCAGGCAGGGAATGGAGGAAGAGGCGATAAAACGTCTGGAGGACATCACAGAGGGAGTAAATCAGTCCTTGAATGCACTGGGAGAGGGGGATTACCGTCTTCATAATGAAGAGTTATATAAGGGAAAGATAAATATTTTTGAAAAATTATCTTATCTTGAAACATTTTCAGAGCAGTCCGGCATAGATATTACCTTGTTCTATGATGATGTGCGCAGAGCTACAACGTTGATAGATAAAGATACGGGAGAGCGCATGGTGGGCACCCAGGCGGCGGATTACG
>CAJUCK010000005.1:0-4028 GCA_910585395.1 uncultured Lachnospiraceae bacterium | reverse complement strand
GTGAAAGAAATAGTTCTGAACCAGGGAAATAAATTTGTTGATATGGATTTGGAGCTGAATGGACAAGAATATTTTTGCTGCTATATACCATTGGAAAATGCAGACGGAACGATTGTAGGAATGATTTTTGCAGGAGAACCCAGCAGCGGTATTCGCACATATATTGAAAGTGAAATCTTAAAAGTAGTCTGGATGAGCCTGGCAATTATTACTTTAGGCACAGTGTTCGCTGTTCTATTTTCCAGAAGGCTTGGCAGAGTAATCCGCATAGAGGAAAATGTTATTGAAGAGCTGTCTTCTGGAAATTTGAATGTCACCATTGATCCGAATTTGAAAAAGCGCCAGGATGAATTGGGTAAAATCGCCAGCTCACTGGATAATCTTGTTTCTAAGCTGGCAAATATTCTTCGGCATATCCAGCAGTCTTCCAATGAACTTATGAAATCAGGGCAGTCACTGGACGAAATGGCAGAGCGAGTGAACGTAAATGCTGGGGAGATCGGCAAAGCTGTAGAAGAAATTTCTGTGGGGGCTGCTTCCCAGGCAGAGGAAATTGAGCATGCATCTGGACAGATTATGGATATGGGCGCTATGATTGAACACATTGCAGGTGGTGTGGAGAAACTGAATACTACTTCCATCACGATGAAACAGGCAGGTGACACTTCAGCAGAAATTATGAAGCATCTTGCAGAGTCTACAGACAGGACGAATGAGGCAGTGCGTAAGATTGGAGACCAGATTTATGCTACCAATGAATCAGCGCAGAAGATTCGTGAAGCAGTGGACATTATTTCTTCTATAGCAGACCAGACGTCTCTGCTGTCTTTGAATGCCAGCATTGAGGCTGCAAGGGCAGGAGAATTTGGAAAAGGCTTTGCAGTAGTTGCATCTGAAATTCAGAAACTTGCAGATGAATCCAGCCAGTCTGCCCAGACTATAACAGATGTGATTTCTGCCTTGCTTGCAGAATCGGACATGTCAGTAAAGGTTATGAAGGAAGTAGAAGAGATCATAGTCGATCAGCGAGAGAAGCTTGTCTCCACACAGAAACATTTTGTGGATGTGGAAAGTGGAATCAACAGTTCCAGAGAAGATACTACTATGATAGAAGAGAGAACCAGAGTCTGCGACAATTCCAGGAAGACTGTGGTGGATGTGATTGCAAATCTCTCTGCACTCTCTGAGGAAAATGCTGCTTCAGCTCAGGAAACAACGGCTTCCATGGAAGAATTAAGCGCTACTATCAGTATGCTGGCAGAGGCGGCGAACAGTTTAAAGGGATTGTCAGACCAGATGGATGAGGAAATGAGATTTTTTAAACTGTGAAAGAAAGCGCCGAAAGAAAGTCAGGGAGTGTTATGAGTGAAAAAGAACAGAATTTTCAAAAAAAGTGTTTAATAGAAATGGAGCAGATGCACAGAGAGATAGAGGAACTTCGCAGGGAACTGGAAAAGGAGAAGGAGCTGCGGCGTCTTGGCCAGCTGGAACTTCTGCAGGTTCAGGTGGACCCTCATTTTCTCTATAATACACTGGATGCCATTGTATGGCTGGTGGAGGCGGGAAAACAGCAGGAGGCGGTAGAGATGCTCAGCCAGCTGTCTTTGTTCTTTCGGATCGCTCTGTCCAAAGGACAGGATATCATCCGTTTGAAAGAGGAGATTGACCACACCAGAAGTTATATGAATATCCAGCAGATGTGTTATGGCGACAGTATGGATTATAAGATCTTACTGCCTAAAGAGCTGGAGGAAGTCCGCATTCCCAAACTTACCATCCAGCCTTTGGTGGAAAACGCATTATATCACGGCGTCAGGGAAAAACGCGGAAAAAGTACGATCAAAGTTACCTGTCAAGAACAGGAAGAAAATATTTTGATAATAGTGGAAGATGATGGAAAGGGTATGCAGCCCAGCCAGAAAGCGGAATTGGAAAATACCCTGCAGGAGGGAGGGCGCGTGGGCTTTGGAGCTGCCGCTGTCCATGAGAGAATCAAGTTATATTTTGGCAAAGAATATGGAATAAAAATCTATTCAGAATATGGGGAGGGGACGAGGGTTGAGATACGGTTTCCTAAAGAAATTCGTAAGGGGTAGATCCTTTGTAAGCAAAAGCCATATGATCACAAATATCAGCAAGGAGGAAAAGGAATGTTAAAGGTATTTCTGGTGGAGGATGAAAGCATTGTCAGAGAGAATCTGCGGGATAGTATCATGTGGCAGCAATATGGATATCAGTTTGCTGGGGAGGCAAGCGACGGAGAAATGGCGCTTCCTATGATTCGCAAAGTGAAACCAGACGTACTTATTACAGACATAAAGATGCCGTTTATGGATGGGCTCGCACTGTCTGGTATTGTAAGCCAAGAATTTCCGCAGATGAAAATTATAATTATCAGCGGCTACAGTGAATTTGAATATGCCCGTCAGGCGATTCGTGCCGGTGTAGAGCAGTATCTTTTAAAACCAGTGACCCGTTCAGCTCTGCAGAAAACGCTTCAGGAGATCAAAGATAAAATTGACAATGAGCGGGAGCAGGAAATATATCTGGAGAAATTTAGGGAGGATATGCAGGAATACGAACAATTTTCAAGGAGAATTTTCTTTGAGAAAGTATTTGAAGGCCAGCTTTCGGTTCAGGAAATTTATGAAGAGGCACAGAAACTGTCTCTGGAAATGGATGCTGCGGTCTATAATCTTGCCATGGTAAGTCTGAGAGAGAAGAGAAGTACAGAAGAGCGCTCCCAAGAATCCCGTCTGGTTGCGGGAAAGAGAGAAGAACTGACCAGATATTTTCTCAGATATCCAGAATTTTTGATTTTCCGGTGGAATGTGAATACATATGGAATTCTGATTAAAGGAGAAGAAGAGCAGATGGAGGAATTGAGGACCAAATGCCAGGAGAACATTGTCCGTATCTGCTCTGGAAATGATACAGAGATGGAGTGGTGCTGTGCTATTGGAGAGCCGGTGGAACGTCTCAGCCTTCTGCCTCAAGTTTACAGTAAAGTGAATCATATGATGTCCTGCCGTTTTTTAAGGCCGGCACAGCATATTCTTACCATGCAGACGACAGAATTCGCTCCCCAGAATGGAGAGTCGCTGGAAGATGTTGATATTGCCAAAATGGACCCTGAGGTAATTAAAAACTTTCTTGAACATGGGCAGGAGGAAGAGATTGAAGATTTTGTTGATGGTTATCTGGAAGGGCAGAGAGATGCGCTTGAGTCGAAAATTTTTAGAGATTATCTGATGCTCAGTATTCGTTTCACGGTGATTGCCTTTGTGGAGAAACTGGGATTTAGCCAGAGAGAACTTCTGGAAAACACGTATACAGATCAGATGCAGATTTTGAGCCTGAACGTGGAAGATATGCGGTTTTACATGATAGAACTTCTTAGCCGTGCTTTGGAGCTGAGCAACCGTGTGATGGAGAGCCAGAGCAAAAAGATGATTAAGAGGGCTATGGTGTATATTGAGGAAAATTACACTAAGGAGTCTATTTCCCTGAATGAAGTTGCAGGAGCGGTAGAAGTCAGTGCAAATTATTTCAGTACCGTGTTTCGCCAGGAAATGGAGATGACTTTTACAGAATATGTGACTCAGAAACGCATGGAGAAGGCAAAGGTGCTTCTGCGCCAGACGGAAAGGCAGTCGGGTGACATTGCAGCAGAAGTAGGATTCAAAGATCCTCACTATTTCAGTTTTGTTTTTAAAAAAACCCAGGGATGCACTCCCCGGGAATACCGTGGCGGTATAAAGATCTAGCATTATAGCTGGAATGGAGCGTCGCTTCCCTTTTGAATTAGTTTCCAGGACAAATCTTCTGACAACACAGGTTCACCCTGTATAATTTTTAAAAGAGCGGAGGCTGCGGCTGTTCCCAATTCCTGTTTTTCGTGAGACAGTGTGGTGATTCGGACAGAATTTAAGTCGCTCATGTAACTGTTGTCAAAAGATACCACAGAAACATCTTCGGGCACACGCATGCCTGCATATCTCAGTTCACGTATCAGCCAGTAAGCAATC
>CAJUCK010000004.1:105592-109135 GCA_910585395.1 uncultured Lachnospiraceae bacterium | reverse complement strand
ATGGAAAAACTGCAAAATGTACCGTTATTGTTAAAAAGAAACCAGGTAATATTAAATTAAACGCTAAAACAAAGAGTTTGAAAAAAGGAAGAACTTTCCATATTAAAGTAAAGTTTACTGGCAATACTTATAGTTATAATTTAAAATACACTTCCAGCAAAAAGAAGATTGCAGAGGTGAATAACAAAGGAATAGTAAGAGCCAGGAAAAAAGGAAAGGCTGTAATTACAGTTAAGACTTATAACGGTAAAAAAGCGAAAGTTATAATCACTGTGAAATAAGCACAGTTTTGATGTACAGGAAAATAAGCTGCATTTGTTGAAAGCTGCAAAAGAGCCATTACTCCAAAGATAAGAGTAATGGCTCTTTTATACTTAGATTGTTCAGAAATTAGCCCTGCTCAATAGCGCCTGTAGGACATGCACCTGCGCATGTTCCGCAGTCGATACAAGTATCTGCAGCGATTTCATATTTGCCGTCACCAGCGGAGATAGCGCCTACTGGACATTCTCCTTCACATGTTCCACAGCTTACACAAGCGTCGTTAATTACGTATGCCATACTAAAATCCTCCTTATAAAATGAATATTCATTTAAGTTACCTAAGTGGTAACTTTAGATTATATTTTAATACAAACAGTCGTTGATTACAAGTAAAATTTCTATTAAGAACAGGCATTTTGCATTTAAAATATAAAAGTGGTACAATATGTTAAAAGTTTGTCCTAGCCATATTGACAATATAAGATGAGGAAAAATAAAGAAGGAGAAATTATGGAGAAATTAAAACCTTATTACCATACAGTACAATATTATGAAACAGATGCAATGGCTGTGGTACACCATTCCAATTATATTCGATGGTTTGAAGAAGCAAGATTAGATTATCTGGAACAGTCAGGCTACCCTTATGGAGGGATTGAACAGCGTGGGCTGATGATTCCAGTATTGTCTGCTTCCTGTGAATACCGTCAGGCAGTTCGTTTTGGAGAGACAGTGAGAATTGAGACAGAGATTGCAGAATTTAAAGGGTTGAAATTCAGGATTGTTTATGAGGTTTATGATAAAGAAAGAAAAGTACTTCATGCGAGAGGAAATACAGAACATTGTTTCTTGAATCAGGATTTCAGACCAGTATCCATTAAAAAAATGGCTCCAGATTTATACGAATTTTTTACCAGTAAAGGCTGAGCAAATTTTATTCCTGCGGGCAATGAAACTTGTAAATCCATGGAATAAAAGATTGCATAATAGGTAAAATGGTATTATAATAAGGAGCATATGAAATACTGATACAGGGTATTAATCACACAGTAAAGTGTAAGGAGGAATGAAAAATGGCACAGGTGACAAAGGAGACCATGATTGGAGAATTGCTCCAGATTGATGAAAATGTAGCGCCAATTCTTTTGGAGATTGGGATGCACTGTCTTGGATGTCCTTCATCTCAGATGGAGACCATTGCAGAGGCGGCCATGGTGCATGGCATTGACCCAGATGCGCTGGTAAATAAAATTAATGATTTTCTGGCAAAATAAACAGAAAGCAACACAAATTTTTATGACAATGAAACAGGACGAGGAAATCCCCGTCCTTTTCTTTTGTGAATATATGTTTAGCCATATGAATTCAAATCTGGTTCGTGAATAAGAATTCTCATCTTTTATAATTATGAAATCAATCGAATAGACAGATTCCCTCCCTTCTTTTGCTTCATGTAACATGAAGGTTTTTGTGATATATTTCTCAGAAGTACGATTTGTCTCAAAACTCCGATTATGAAACATACAAGTCCATCGGAATATTCCAAATTCTTTTTTCTTTTCCCAAATACGAAATAAATATATTTCGTAATTGCCAGCACTGATTTTTTAGATTGTAAATAAGGGAATTATTCCAAATATTTTCCACTTGGCAATACTATGGCCAAAATACTGCCAGATAAGATATGGACTATGTCAGCGGATAATCCGCAGTTATATAAGATCTTCTGTCAGAGATACGTTCGAATTTGTTTGTAAAACAAAAAGGAATGGAAACAGGTTATTTAAAATTCTTTCAGGGTAAAATTGAAGATATTCTCATATACTATTTGCTGTGAGAAGTGTATTGATAATGATTAGGTTATTTTGATACCCAGTTTGAAAATGTAAGAATATAATTAGAAGATCATTAGGGAAACAAAAATTCTTCTGTAAAAGCATAGAAGAATGAAAAGTGACGAAAAATGATGGTTTCGGAGAAAATTGTCACATTTCCCAGTTCTGCAAAGATGTAAAGGGTTACTTTTCTAGGATAAAAGTGATATAATATTAAGTAAGAAAAGTAACACAAAATTTGGTAATTTGGCTCCTTTCTACCTGAACCAGACCAGCATCTCTGAACCATTTATAACATACAAATATTGCCAATGCAATGGTTTTTTTGAAATGTTTAGAGATTTCACAGAATTTTTAGAAAATCTGGTCTGCTACGTCTTGACGCGGCATGAGAAGATGTAATATACTTTGAGTACCTTCAATAGGGCGTATGTTGCGAGGTTTAAAGAGCTGAAGGATATTCGGCGTTTTAAGTTCTGAAATTTTAAAGTATATGAGTTCCTGATACAGAAATGATGAAGAAGGAAGTGATAATATGAAGATTGAAAAGGTAAATGAGAATCAGATTCGCTGCACACTTACCCGGGAAGATTTGGCAGATCGTCAGCTTAAGCTGAGTGAGCTGGCATATGGAACAGAGAAAGCAAAGATGCTTTTTCGTGATATGATGCAGCAAGCAGCCTACGAATGTGGTTTTGAAGCAGAAGATATACCGTTAATGATTGAGGCTATTCCATTGTCAGCAGATACAATCATATTGATTATAACTAAGGTAGAATATCCAGAAGAGCTGGATACACGATTTTCTCAGTTTGCGCCAGGAGATTCTGAAGATGAAGTGAAAGAAGAACTTTCAGGCGATGACAATGATAAAGTATTTGATTCTGCTGGTGCAGATGATATTTTAGATTTCTTCCGTAAGATACAGGAAGAGACCAAACAGATTGCGGGAGAAGCAAAAAAGGAAAAGGATTTTATACCTCTGGAAAAAGCGATACGCCGTGAAATGGAGAAAAAGGAGCAGGTACTGGTAGATATTACCAAGCTGTTCGTATTTGATGAGCTGGATGAGGTTAATCGGCTGGCAAGAGTGCTGAAAGGATTTTATAATGGGTGTAACGTATTATATAAGAACCAGCTGAACCGAAAGTATTATCTGGTGCTGAGTAAGAGCCAGCATACGCCAGAAGAATTTAACAAGGTATGTAATATTTTAGCAGAATATGCGCATCAGGAAAAATATTCAACTGCTATCAGGGCATATTTTGATGAACATTATGATGTAATTTTGAAAAAAGATGCTTTGCAGATATTGAGCAGAATTTAACAGAGAGGCTGCGGCGTTTGATAGATATTTTGCCGCAGTCTTTTTATTAGAATCAGACTGCCAAAAAGAGCAGTGATTTCTATTTAACTGCGCATTAAAATATAGACTTAGAATCAG
>CAJUCK010000004.1:99684-105582 GCA_910585395.1 uncultured Lachnospiraceae bacterium | reverse complement strand
TAGGGTGTATATGCAGAGCCATTTTATTAATTTAATCGTATAAGATAAAATCCTTTGGGCATATTCTAAGGAATCTGCCAGATATTTTACTGCTCCTTAGGAAAAAGATAAGGAATTGTCCGGTTTGGATTTACATAGGAGGAAATTATGTCAGAAACAGATAGGCCGAGGGCAAGGCGAAGAAAAAAACGGTCAAGGGTAAATATGACGCCAGTGTTTGTTTCCATTGTCTTTATTGTTATTGTACTTTTTGCAGTAATTTTGAGTATCTTCATTAAAAAATATAGTCCCTCCAAAGAGCGTGTTAATCTGCAGGAGTACTATCATCTTCAGGCAGAAGATGACATGGCGCTGATTTTGGATCAGCAGCTTATAGAGGATACAGCGAAATACTGGGATGGTCAAGTATATTTAAAGTATGAGACAGTTCAAATGTATTTGAATCAGCGTTTTTACTGGGATTTCAATGAAAATATTCTGCGTTATACCACAGATTCTGATGTGATTTCAGTAAATGCAGGAGAAAATTCCTATATGGAAGGAAAGAAAAATAACACAGAGGCATATACCATTGTCAGAGTAGATGGAGAAGCAGTTTATCTTGCATTAGAATTTGTTCAGAAATATACAAATATGGATTTTGTACAGTATGCAGAACCTAACAGAGCGGTAATTACGGCTGCCTGGGGAGAGATTTCAAAAGCAGCAGTTAAGAAAGATACTCAGATACGTGTCAGAGGAGGTATTAAGAGCCCTGTTGTGTCAGATGTAAAAAAAGGCAGCAGCGTGATTGTGATTGAAAATGGGGATAAGTGGAGCAGGGTGTGTACAGAAAACGGCATGGTAGGTTATGTGTCTAACAGGAGAATAGGAGAAATAAAGCAAGAAATTATTTCCAGAGAGTTTGAAGAGCCTCAATTTACACATATGTTGAAAGATGGACCTGTGAGCCTTGGCTGGCATCAGGTTACCAGCCAGGAGGCAAATCAGCGAATTGCCAATGTCCTGCAGTCTACAAAAGGCGTAAATGTTATTTCACCTACCTGGTTCTATTTAAATGATAACGAAGGAAATATTTATTCTCTGGCCAGCAGAGAGTATGTAGAGTATTGTCACAAGCAGAATGTTGAAGTATGGGGATTAGTGAGTAATTTGGAAAATCCTGATGCAGATGCAACTTATGTACTTACGCATACCTCTACCCGGGATTATCTTACAAATCAGATTATATCTGCAGCAATTGAGTATAATTTGGATGGAATTAATCTTGATTTTGAGGCACTTAGAGATGTCGGAGACGCCTATATACAGTTTATCCGGGAATTATCTATTAAATGTGAGAATAACGACCTTGTCTTGTCAATAGATAATTACGTACCCTCCTCTTATACAGCATTTTATAATCGGAGTGAGCAGGCGGTTTTTGCAGATTATGTGATTATTATGGCATATGATGAACATTATAGTGGTTCAGAAGATATTGGTTCCGTATCTTCCATTGGTTTTGTAGAAAAGGGAGTTACGGATACTTTACAAGAAGTTCCGGCAGAGCAGACAATATTAGGCATACCTTTTTATTCCAGAGTATGGGAGCTGACGCCAAAAGAAGGGGCTGGGGAAGATGTAGAATCTGCCTCGGAAGGTTATTTACCTTACACATTTACCTGTACAGAAGAGGGAATGCAGACCATAGAAGATCGTTATACTGCCAATGGCGCTCAGCCTGTATGGTCAGAAGAGGACGGACAATACGTTGCAGAATATAAGGCTGAAGAAAAGACTTATAAGATATGGATTGAAAATGAAGTTTCTCTGGAAGAAAAATTAAAGGTTATGAAAGAACATGGACTTGCAGGGGCTGCTTATTGGAAATTAGGACTGGAGCGGCCATCGGCATGGGATTCTATTATTAAATATGTGAACTGACAAATGCTTCCCCTGATATATAGGAAGGGGAAGTATTTTTATTGTAGGAAAAACTTTGCTGCTATGAAGTATTAAAGTTTATGATTTTCCTATAATATAAAAATATTATGCGCATATTTGTTAAACTGCCGTCTATGAAGGACTGCACAGACAGCAGTTCTGAAATTCATATGCATATACATTTTCATGGACTTTATAAATCCGCTATGCTACAATAATGTCAGCGGTAAATCTGAAATTGGAGGGAATTACAATGACTGAAAATAATAAAGAACAAAAAAAATTAATTCATGATGGTGTTTCTCCTATCCATGTGCCAGAACAGGCTGGAGATGAAGCTTTTCAATTACTTTGGGATTTTCTTGTTCCACCAAGTGGAAAAGCACAGACTGCACAAGGAGAAGTTATCAGAATTGCAGGCAGAGTACAGCATGAGTTTTTAGATAATGGCTGTATCAACTGGGATGATGATTTTGAGAAAATGCTGGATGCCTTTTTAAAGTACGTTCAAACAGGTAACGGATTTAGCAAAGAAGATTTGAAATCTGCAGAAATTTTAGTACAGCTCTTAAAAGACAATGGGAATAAAGGTCTTATAGATGACCGAATGACTGTAGTTTTATGCAGCTGTGCCGTGGCTTGGGTAAAACAAAACCCAGAGGTGATAGCTCCTCTGGAGGCAGATTATTTTAGATGAAATCAAATTCTGCATTGGATAATTAGAATAGAGTGCGCATGCTGCGCATTAAGAAATCCCCCGCTGCCGCTTTTTTCGGCTTCGGGGGATATATTCTCGATTTTCTGATAGAAAAAAGGTTTTTATAGTACAGTGTTCTCTCAGTCTCTATTATGATTCTTCCCGCAGTTTTCCATCCCGCATCCGGAATGCAACATCGGCTGCGTCTGCGACTTCCATGTCATGTGTAACGATGATGACGCAGTAGCCTTTTTCATGAGCGAGGCTGCACAGGATGTCAATGATATTTTGAGTATTTGCTCCATCAAGATTTCCAGTGGGTTCATCACCCAGAATAATTTTTGCATTGCTTGCAAGGCTTCTTGCAATTGCCACACGCTGGCGTTCTCCGCCAGAGAGTTTTGAAGGAAAACGGCTCATTTGTTCTTTTGTAATTCCTACGCCTTCCAGCAGTGTTTCTGCTCTGGGTTTGGCATCTTTGGGTGTTATCCCGCACAATTCCATGGGAAAGCAGACATTTTCTATGACGGTCATCAAGGGAAAAAGATGAAACGCCTGGAAAATCATAGAAATACTTTCGCGTCGATAGCGGTCAAGGTTTAATACGGCCAGATTATCGCCATCAAAGGTAATTTCTCCCTCTGTAGGAAGATCAAGTCCTGCCAGCAGAGAAAGAAGTGTAGATTTTCCTGAGCCGGAAGGCCCCACAATTGCATAGACTTTTCCCTCTTCAAATGTGCAGGAAATTTCAGAAACAGCAGCTTTCTGTGAATTTTTGTATTTGTATGTTACGTTCTCTAAAGATAATACTGACATATGTTCACTCCTTTACCTGTAACAATTCTAATATCTTGTATCTGGTTACTTGTATTGATGCCGTAAGCGCTCCGCAGACACAACCCAGGAAATATAATATCCAGCAGAAGGAAAGTGTTTCTATGCTTCTTATAAATAGTCCTGGGCTGCATAATGCAAGAATCCCGGCTACAAGCATTATCCCGGCAATACATAAACCAATCTGTTCAAACAGCATAATACTTCGGGCACGTCTCTTTGTTACGCCAAGGATGCGCAGGAATGCAGCTTCCTGTGCTGACTGTATAATGACCAGACCAGGACCAAATACTCCAATCAGTATGGCTGCAGCCACTGCAATGGGGAATAGAGATTCCAGCAGATTGAGGATACGTTTTGTGTTTTTAAACAGATCTGAGTCAATATGGAATGATGCTGTAGGAGAATATTGGATTCCTTTTGACTTTTGTTCTTCTAACAGATTGTTTAATTCCAAAATTTTTTCATTGTCTGCTACAGTAAATTCACAATAGTCAACAGGGAAAGGCTGACTGTAGAGATTTTCTGCCGCTTCATTTACGACTGAGAAAATACCATTATTTACATCTGCATTTTCAGATTCCAGAATACCTGCCACTTGATATGGCTTTCCTGCCCGCTCTATCGCAAACTCAAGCTCGTCCTCATCATATACCTGCGGCATAAAAGAATACAGGCTTTCTGACATCAAAGTAATAGAATCACCTGGATCGACACCGAGGTTTTCTGCAAGCGTCTTTCCTATAAGACATACTGGACCTGTGCCATCAAAAACAGAAGAATCGTACCCTTCACCGTAAGTGATAGTATAATCATCGGTCAGATAACGGTCTAAATCATTTGTGAAGGTCATAGGGCTTAAAACTCCCACACCGTTTACACGCACACTGTAAAGATTGTAGTAATAAAGATCTTTCATCAGATCTGAGTCTGAATAATCTATGATATAAGATGAGACAAACTTCATTGTCCTGCCTTTTACATCTAGTTCACGGTAAGCCTCCTGATATGCGAGCCTTGCAAGTGCAAATGTTCCAATTCCACCCGCCAGTACAATAGTAAGGACAAGGGAAACCACAGTTTTACCAAGACCTCGCTGCATGTGGCGCAAAATGTAGGCACATACCTGGCGAGGCGCGCTGTATTTTCCATTGGGTGCGTCAAATGCTTCTTTTGGATTTAAGATAGTGGACAGTTTTACGATATCAAGTCCTTCAGGAATAGGGGATGTATCTGTAATTTCCGTTTTATGCTTTGCAGATACAAAACGATTTCGTAAAATTCCTGTCTTTTTTGCTGCCATTTCATTCTCCTGCAGTAATTCCAGAGGAGATATTTTTTTCATTTTCTGCAGGAAAAGCAGCAGTACAAATAAAATAAATAACAGCTCAAGGATCAAACAGAAGGCTACCACACCAACAGGGATTGCCGAACTAAGAACGTAAACATAGCCGTCTGGAGCGCTGCTGTCGGACATGCTGGCAAGTGCTTTGGCAGCTGTATAGGATGCATACAGCAGTCCAGTTATGCCGCCAATTAATATTGCAAATACAGACAATACACATAAGGGAAGTGTGATCCAAAATCCTGCTTTTTTTCCGGTGACGCCTAACGTACGCATAATGGCATATGATTGTTTATTTCTTCCAATGTAGAGATATACTGCAAGAAGTAATGCGAGCGCCGACCCAAATACATAAAGTATGGTGGCCAGAAGGGAGGCAAGAGATCCTGTCTCAATATTGTCCTTCATGCCATACCATCCGCCGTCTGAAAAACGAAGACCTAAACCTAATTCTGCAGACATAGGTTCTGCGGCATTACGAAATGTTTCTATATCGTCCGGATTTTCAATAAAGACACTGAAATCACCCATAAATATTTCATGGTTTTTGGGAATCTCCACTGGTAAAAGGGAAGATGGAACAAAAATTGTAGCTGGGCCATAACTCCAAAAACTTTCTTGCAGCCGCTCAATCCATTCATTGGTGAAATCATAAGCGCCAATGATTTCAAGATCTGCAGAAGCAACGAAATTTGACAAATATTCCGCATCCCTATACCGAGAGCCAAATTCTCCCTGTCCCGTCAGCAATTTGTCTCCAAATTCTATATGAAGCTTGTCGCCGATTGACAGACCGTATGTTTCTAAAAAATAATTACTTACAACACAGACATCAGTATCTCCTTCTGTCAGCGGCCGTCCCTTGGAAACAACCATTTTGCGTTCATTTACATACGGAATTGCACGCATATCTGAGGTATATACAATGTCATAGACGGAGGTGCTCTGATTGATTGCTTCTATTCTTCCTTTAAACCAGGCAAATTCCTCTGTTTCCAGATAATCTTCATCCAATCCGTCAATCTCAATTATAAATTCTTCGTTTTCTCCCATGTACCATTCTCTGTTGGTTTGCATGTACCAGAGATTACCAAGT
>CAJUCK010000004.1:95523-99674 GCA_910585395.1 uncultured Lachnospiraceae bacterium | reverse complement strand
GATCCTGATTTTTCGCTGTAAGTACCAAGGATAAGGTATCTGCTTCCCTTTTTCATATCATAAAAAAATTCCCGGGAATACATATGTTTGTAGGCAGTATCTGGATTTTGCGCGTTTATTTTTAGCGGTCTGTCAGGATTGTAATCAATTTCACCGCCGTGAACTGTGACATCATGAAATGATATATATAAATATCCAGAATCATATTCTTCATATCCGTCATAAGTGCCTTCCAAAATAAATTCATTTTCTTCAAAAGAAGATTCCTGTTCTATCACACGTTTATAATTATTAACCAGCCCATCGGTTGTATACCTTGTATCAGCCAGGGTAACACCAGGTAATGATGAAAATTCTTTAATCTGTGCGTCTGTCGGCCAGGGTCTCGGATCAGGTGTATATTCACCGATACTCGGCGTGCTGTTATCTAAGCCGGCAGCGCCATGATAGAAACTTTCAGCCTTTGCTGACTCCCGCGTGGTAATCGCATAATCCGTGATTCTGGAAAATAAGGCAAAAGTCGCGGCTCCTATCAAGAGGAAAGTCAATATCGTCTTGACTGGAGCACGTAAAAGTGTTTTCAGAGCAATGGATTTTCTCATGATATTATTTCTCCTTTCCAAATTTCTGGTTGGTTCTAATTAAATGCCGCCGACTCATTGATTGCGGAAATGTACATAATAAGTGTCGCCGACACATTCTATTGTGTAAGTAGTGCTTTTCAAAGAATCTGTCATCTCCGCATCTATTTGCAGTTCATCCGCTGAAATTCTATAATCTGGCCGGATGACGAAGGAATAAGAAAGAAAAATAAGCATGGAAAATATTAAGAACCAGGAACTTGTAAACAAAATATTTTTCTTTTTATAAGTAGAACTGGCGGAGACAAGCTTGAATCTCTCAATAATATCAGACTCATAGTTTTTTGATACCAAAGCTGTTGTCCCATAAAATGCTTTTTCTTTTCTTTTAGCTCCTGCGTTTTTCAGCATAGAGACAATGGTTGTTAAATACTGGACTTTATTTTGGTTTGCCATATGATCTGTTACATCCAAGTCACATTTTATCTCCAGAATTTGCGCCAAATCTCTTTTCAAAAGGTATATCGCAGGATTCCACCAGAATATGCATGAATAGATATGTATCAATATTTTTATCAATAAATCTCTGTTTTGAAAATGTGTGTATTCATGCCGCAGAATATAGTATAATTCGGAATCATTATATTCTTCTTCGGGCAGAAGAATATAATGATTCCGAAAGATGCCCATACCCATAGGAATATTGATATCAGAACTGCTTCGAATATCAATTTTCAATTGACTTTTGCTTACGTTTAGCACCCGGTTAAATATACGTCTGCATTGTTCATCTTCTCGTATGCTGTATGTGGAAAATTTTTTCATGGATGTTGCATATTGACAGATAAAGCGCGCAATCAATACAACGGACACAGCGATCCAAATGGTGATAAAAACAGAATGAAGGGATATCTGTGTTGTTTGCTGGCTATTTGTATAAATTTTGTCATAGATTTTATGAAATGCCCCCTGAGGAGCTATCACCCTGGTAAATGAAAATTCATAAGGGACAATCATTCGAATCATAGAAAACAGATATAAGAACAGTATATTGGTAATGCCTAACTGTCGGATAAAAAAGTGCTTTTTGCGGCAGAAATGATTAAATACTGCCAATGAACTGCTCCATATGACCGACATAAATAAAGAAAAAAACGTAATCTGCATACTCAGTTCTCCTTTGTTTCTTTGCTCTTTAATTCTTCAATGATTTCTTCTAACTGTTTTACCAGTCCCTCCTCATCTGCTTCATTTACTTCATTTACCATTGCAACTGTTACCGCTGCAATTGAATTTTTCTCAATCCCTTTGGAAAGTACAAGCTTGGCGGCATATTGTTCCTTTGTAACTGCAGGAATAAACTGTCTTGCATACTGTGTGCCGCACTGTACAGTGCCGCAGACCTCTATCATGCCTTTTTTCAGCAGCGAGCGCAGCATCATATGTATGTAATTTCCATTCCAGGAGCGGTCGGCGGAAATATCCAGTATATCCACACTGGTCAGAGGTTCTTTCTTTTCCCAAAATATTTCCATTAAATCTTCTTCACTATTTGTCAAGTGTTTTGCTTTTTTGAAAATCATAATTATTATTTACGCATCCTTTACATTTATTATTAATATTTTTTGTTAGTGTCTAAATATAGTATATAATGAAAAAAATTTTAAGTCAATAAAAACTTAATATTAGTAAAAAAATCATTGTAAGATTACAATAGATTATAATACATGTTTAACAGTAGATTTAGGTATGTTGTCTGCTGATTTTTACTGTACTAGTTTTTCAGTCAGTTTCATATTTTATTTATAAAGATAGTAAGGTGGTAACATATGAAAAAAAGAATAGAAGTAATCATGGCGATACTGTTACTTTTAGGAGCATGTTTCTTTGCACGAGAAGGAGTTTCTGTGGTGGATAACCTGAAAGTACAGACAGGTCAGGTGTGCGTTGTAATTGATGCCGGACATGGCGGAGACAGATTGCGCAAGACGAAAAAGATAAGTAACATTCAGTCTGATTTATCCTGTATTTGCATCAATCAGACTGAATGTTACATAATGTCTATATAGTAGGTAAAATATTAAATTAAGTCAAATTTTTGTACCATTTGGTTGAGCATTTCTGCCTGGGATGCCAATTCTTCTGAAGTGGCAGAGGTTTCCTGTGAAGCGGCGGAATTATCTTGTATTCCGTGGGCTATCTCTTCAATTCCTATGCGGAGCTGGTTCATATTTTCAGCCTGGACAGCTATATTTTCTGATGTTTTCTGTATCATTTCATTTACATGATCTACGGCATTTACCGATTCTTTCAGTGAATCCATAGCATGTACGGCAATGCCGCTTCCTTTGCGGATTTCTTCCATTGAGACTTCAATCAGTTCTTTTGTTGTGTTTGCTGCCTGAGAACTTTCCAGTGCAAGTTTTCCGATTTCATCAGCGACGACAGCAAATCCTCTTCCTGCTTCACCGGCACGTGCGGCTTCTATGGAAGCATTTAATGACAAGAGGTTTGTCTGTGATGCAATATCTTCAATGGTCTGGATGATACCAACAACCTGCTGGGAAGTCTGATGAATGTTATTCATGGCATCCATCATCAATTTCATATTTTCCTGGTTTTCTTCAATCATTGTGGTGGCCCTTGCAGTGGCCTTTGCAGAAGCCTCAGCCTCTTTTCGGTTATTTTCTACCTGTTCTGCAACTGTATTAGTCGTCGCTGTCAGCTGTTCGATGGATGCAGCCTGTTCCTCAGCCCCTTCTGCTAGAACCTGAGAGGCAGAAGCAAGTTCGGAGGCTCCAACAGATACATGTTCTGAACTCTCATTGATTCCTACCATAACCTGATTCATGGAGTCAGAAATGTTAAGCAGGGCATTTTTGATTTTCTGGAATTCACCTACATAATCATTCTTCAGTTGAATGCTGAGTCTTCCATCAGCAATTTGTGCAAGTGTCTCTGCTGTTTCATCAATATATACGATATATTCCTTTAGACGGTTGACTGTTTTTTGGATAGAAGCGCCCAGTTCACCAATTTCATTCTTACTTGTTATAGAAAGGTTTACATCCAGGTTACCTGCTGCAAGCTGCTGGGCTGTTTGGTTTAATTCCAGAATTGGCTTTGACAGGCTTGCGGCGCTTTTTTTGATACTGAATGTAATTAATATGATGCCGACTGCAAAGAGGACAATGAGTGAAAGTACCATGACAATCAGTATTTCATAATATTCTGACATAGGCAGATTGCTGAGCACTACATATCCAGTGTCTCCAGCATGCTGCAAAGAGCCGTATTTTGTGCGTCCCTGAGCTTTATACTTTAAAAATTTATTGCTTTTCGAAGAAATTGCGCTGCTGACGTTCTGGGATATGTTTATATCTGTAAGGTTTTTTTGAATAATATCGTTCTGAGGGTGATAGA
Source organism: uncultured Lachnospiraceae bacterium (assembly GCA_910585395.1). GTDB lineage: Bacteria > Bacillota > Clostridia > Lachnospirales > Lachnospiraceae > Petralouisia. The sequence goes on along the minus strand of CAJUCK010000004.1, from coordinate 95,670 downwards.
GGAAGGTGCCGTTTTCTGATAGTAACATAATGTATCCTTTGCGGCCAATCTTATATTCACTCATGAGTTCTGTCATGTGGTCCAGGGAAATATCCATTCCTACTGCTCCAAGAACGGTACCGTCTGCGTCATTAATGACTGGGGCGG
>CAJUCK010000004.1:92391-95513 GCA_910585395.1 uncultured Lachnospiraceae bacterium | reverse complement strand
CTTAAAATCATTTTTCCTGTGGAAGAATCAACATAAGGTTCAGTAAGTATAGGTTTTTTTGATTCAATACAGCCGTACCATCCCCTTCCTGTAATGTCCCAGCCTTCTTCGCTTGTGAAGCCGTCTGACTGTGTGAGGGCACTTGCATCTAAGTCAGAGATCCAGACCGCCATAACGTTGTCAGTATCGGTAGCAGCTATATTTACGAGGTTATTCATCACCGTTTCCATTTTTTGTGCTTTTTGAATGTCGTCTCCAGCCTTTATTTCTGTCATAACATCCTTAATCTCTGGATTCGCAGCGAGCTGCTCCGCATTCTTTGTGTATTGTTCCAAAAATCCGGTTAACTGGTTTGCAGCTGCGTTCGACTCCTGAATCAGTTCTGTTTTTTTAGAAGTGATGCTGAGCCATCCCACCATGCAGATTGCCACGACTGCTATAAGCAGAAAAACCAAAATGACGCTTCCGCCAATTTGATGGAGAATTTCATCTGCAATTCCCTTTTTGGAATTTGTTCGTTTTTTTTGTAGTTTCATATTCTTCCTCCCTAAGTATCTTTATTTTTTTATTATAGCTCTATCTTTTGTTGAATACAATAAAAAATAGACTTTTTATACAAAATTTTTGTATATTTTATATAATTATTTGTAAAAAAGTAAAAGGAGAATGTGGGGGAAGACGGTGATTAAGGAAGAGAGTGACAGTATTAGGAGTCAGAAAAAAATATTCGTTAGATATTCCAGCAGTCCATTTTTTCATCTTTTATTTGCGCATTTTTTATCTGGCACATGGAGGTGATGATCCAGGTAAAATCGGTATCAATAAAGCAAAAGAAAAAGAAATAAATTTACAGATTGCCAAAGAACTGGAAAAATTACTGAAAGAAGAAGGGATTAAAGTTGTAATGACCAGAAGGGATGACGAAGGGCTGTATGATAAATCTTCAAATAATAAAAAAGTGGAAGATATGCGCAGACGCTGTGAAATAATAACAAAAGCAAAACCTGTATTTACAGTGAGTATTCATCAGAACAGTTATCCAGAAGAATCAGTAAAAGGGGCGCAGGTTTTTTATTACGGACAGTCTAAAGAGGGCAAAAATTTGGCTGAGACACTGCAGAAATCTCTGGTGGATCATTTAGATCCGCAGAATCATAGACAGGCAAAAGCAAATGAGAGCTATTATCTTCTGAAAAAGACGCCCAGCCCTACAGTGATTGTGGAATGTGGATTTTTAAGTAACTCAAAAGAAGCAGAACTTCTGGTTACAGAAGAATATCAGAAAAAAGTAGCAGAGGCAGTAAAACTGGGAATTTTGGATTGTCTGAATATAACAGAAAAAGTCAATAGCAAGAAAAATGCAGGGGCACAATAATGTGCCTCTATAAGTAGTGGTTGCTAAGTTTTACGGATATGGTATAATATGGCTTGAGGAGTGCTGATGCCGCTTATTGCAAAGAATGATAATAGACATAAGAAAGATACTCACCAAAATTTAGAATGTGCTGACGCCGCCTTTGGAAGAAATAAAAGTAAAATGACATAAGGAGGAAAAATGAAAACTGTTATAGAGAAAGTCACATACAATCAGAAAATCTGTAATCAGGAAAAGATAAAAGCAGCAGGAAAGATTATTCAAGAGGGCGGATTGGTGGCATTTCCAACAGAAACAGTTTATGGTTTGGGAGCAGACGCACTGAATCCGCAAGCGTCTGCGAAAATTTATGAGGCAAAAGGGCGTCCTTCAGATAATCCTTTAATTATACATATTTCTGAAATGAAGGCATTAGATAAGATTGCTGTTCATGTTTCGCAGCAGGCATTGAAAATGGCAGAACATTTCTGGCCTGGTCCTTTGACAATGATTTTTGAAAAAAGTGAACTTGTTCCTTTGGAGACAACAGGAGGTCTAAAGACAGTAGCTGTCCGTATGCCCAGCCATCCAGCAGCGCTGGCATTGATTAAGGAGGCAGGAGGTTTTATTGCAGCGCCAAGTGCAAATACCTCTGGAAGGCCTAGTCCTACATCAGCAGAACATGTGGCGGAAGATATGAATGGAAGGATTTCTATGATTCTTGATGGCGGAGCGGTAGGAATTGGGATTGAATCCACGATTGTGGATTTTACAGAGGAAATTCCTATGATACTTCGTCCAGGATATATTACACCAGATATGATAAAGGAAGTAATTGGAGATATAAAAATTGATCCAGGGCTTATAAAAGAAAATTCTGATGTACATCCAAAAGCGCCTGGAATGAAATACAGACATTATGCCCCAAGAGCAGAATTAATTCTGATAAGTGGAGCGCAGGATAACGTACAGGAAAAAATCAACAATCTGGCACGTGAGGCAGAATTATCCGGGAAGACTGCGGGGGTGATTGGAACGGATGAGAGTTTTAGATATTATAGCTATGGAATTGTAAAAAGTATTGGGACAAGGTATGACGAAGATACCATAGCAAGAAATCTGTATGGAATCTTAAGAGAATTTGATCAGCAGAATGTGGATATCATTTATTCAGAAAGTTTTACAACTTCTGGAATGGGACAGGCAATAATGAACCGTCTGTTAAAAGCAGCAGGGCAGAGAATGATTGAAATTTAGAGAAGGATGGAGGCGGCAGAGATGAAGCAGTACAGAAAAATAATTTTTGTGTGTGAAAATGGTACAACCAGGGCACCCATGGCAGAAGCTGTTATGAAGGAGTATACATTAAAATATCCGGTAGAAATTGAGAGCCGGGGATTGGTGGTTTTATTTCCAGAACCATTAAATCAGAAAGCAGAGGCAGTTTTAATCAGCAATGGTATTAATATGGATGAAAAAATGTCTCAGCAGATAGAAGAAGCAGATTTGCAGGATGGACATTTGATTCTTACCATGGAAGCTGCACAAAAGGACAAGCTTTTTGAAGAATATCAGGAGGTAATTCAAGCAGATGTGGAGGTTTTGACTGAATTAGTAGGAGATGAACTGGAAATACTTAATCCGTATGGGGGAACTCTGCAGTCGTATGGCCTGTGTTATGAAACATTAAATAAGACAATTCAAAAATTGGTCAAACTTATCAACAAAGGAGGAGAATGATATGGGAAAAGTGATAGTGATGGAACAT
>CAJUCK010000004.1:87054-92381 GCA_910585395.1 uncultured Lachnospiraceae bacterium | reverse complement strand
TACAGGTTCCAAAGATTTTCGGGGAATTGTAAGTGAGATTGCCATGCTCATGTGTTATGAAGCTACCAGGGGGCTGGAGCTGGCGGATATAGAGATAGAGTCGCCTATCTGCAGAACTGTGGTAAAAGAATTAAAAGGCAAAAAACTTGCTGTAGTACCTATTCTGCGGGCAGGACTTGGCATGGTAGAAGGAATGCTGACAATGATACCAGCAGCTAAAGTAGGGCATATTGGTTTATATCGTGATCCAGAGACTTTAGAACCAGTGGAATATTACTGTAAGCTTCCAGAAGACTGTGCAGAGCGGGAAGTATTCGTGGTAGATCCCATGCTGGCGACAGGAGGATCTGCAGTGGCTGCAATTCGTATGCTCAAAGAAAAGGGAGTGAAAAATATTCACTTTATGTGCGTCATTGCTGCGCCAGAAGGAGTAAAAGCGATGGAAAAAGCTCATCCAGATGTGGATATCTATATTGGAGCTTTAGATGAAAAGTTAAATAGCCATGGTTATATTGTTCCTGGCCTTGGAGATGCGGGAGACCGTATTTTTGGTACACAGTAAAGAATTTTTGGGGGAAAGAAGAAACATGAGCAAGAAAAGGCAAGATTATATCACGTGGGACGAATACTTTATGGGCGTGGCAATGCTTTCGGCAATGAGATCTAAAGATCCAGGTACTCAGGTAGGCGCCTGTATTGTCAGCCAGGATAATAAGATTTTATCTATGGGTTATAATGGTTTTCCAATTGGATGTTCTGATGATGAGTTTCCCTGGAACAGGGAGGGAGAACCCTTAGACAGCAAGTATTTCTATACCACTCACAGTGAACTCAATGCGATTTTGAACTACAGAGGCGGCAGCCTGGAAGGGGCGAAACTGTATGTTTCTCTGTTTCCCTGTAATGAGTGCGCCAAAGCGATTATACAGGCTGGTATCAAAACGGTTATTTATGACAGTGATAAATATAAAGACACTCCTCCAGTGATGGCCTCCAAACGCATGATGGATGCTGCAGGAGTGAGGTACTATCAATATACACATACAAATCGGGAAATCACGATTGCTTTGTAAATTAAGTTCTGTAAAAATGAATGAAGCAATGTCTGTTTTATACTAAATTTTACAACTATGACACAACTTTGTCGAAAGAAATACGCAACACTCAGGTAGAATAGTTATATGATACCTGAGTGTTTTTTATTATAGCAAAGACTTTGTTGCTGTGAAGTAATAAAGTTTATGATTTTCCTATAATATAAAACTATTATGCACATGCATGAGAAAAGTATTATGTCGATAAAACGACCGCACACGGCGCTTTAAAGCGTATAGTTCCCTCAAGATTGAGGGCTTAGCAGAAAGGAGAAAAGTATGTCAGCTATCAAATTAAATGCAGAAAGGAGAAAAGTATGTCAGCTATCACATTAAATAATGTAACATATAAGTATAAAAAAGCAATGAATAATGCGATTTCTAATATTTCCTGTACGTTTGAGGAAGGAAATGTCTATGCGATTGTAGGGCCGTCTGGTTCTGGAAAGTCTACGCTGCTCTCTCTGCTGGCAGGACTGGATCTCCCTACAGAGGGAGAAGTTATTTTTGATGGAGCCAGTCTGGCAAATCTTAATCTTGATCGTTACCGGCGTGAGAGCATCTCTATGATTTTCCAGGCATTTCATTTATTTCCGCTGATGACAGTTATAGAAAATGTCTGCTTTCCTATGGAGCTGTGCGGGGTGAACCCCAAGGATGCCAGGCCGCGGGCAGCAGAGCTGCTGGAAGGCGTAGGCATTACCAAAGAGCAGATGCAGCGTTTTCCTTCAAAACTGTCGGGAGGAGAGAGGCAGCGGGTAGCGATTGCCAGAAGTCTTGCAAGCAATGCACGAATTATATTGGGTGATGAACCGACTGGGAATTTAGATGGTGCGAATACACAGAATATTATTGATATCCTGTGCGGACTCGCACATGAGAAAGGTTATTGCGTTATAATTGTCACACATGATATGGAGGTTGCTGAGGCTGCTGACGTGGCGCTTAGGATGAGAGATGGAGTACTGACAACTATCAGCTAAAGTGTCTTTAATCTGACAGGGAGGTAACAAATTATGAGAAAATTAGTTTCTTTAAAAATATTACTGCGTTCTCCAGTAAAGACGCTATTGACAATTTTCTTGATAGCAGCCGCCTCGTTTGCTTTGTTTTCCCGTATTACAGATTACGCTGTCACAATGCGGGAGACAGAAAATGCTGAGAATCTCTACCATGCTGTTGCATCTCTGGACAACGTGGTGCCCGATATTTATATGGATATACCTGTCAGTTCACCAAATGGCTGGTCTATGGCAGGGTATGGTTTTACTTATGAGACGAAGGATAAACCCTGGCCGACGGAAGCAGAATTGGCAGAATTTTCATCACTTCCAGGTGTGACGTTGACTGATATCAGGTATTTGACATCTGGATTGGTGGAAAATTATAAACGTTTAGATAATAAAAACTATGGAGGATTTGCTGTAATTGAAGGTACATATGCAGGGTATAAATCGAATGAATCAATTCTTGAAAACCATATCTGTATGAAATTTGACGACGTCGAGGTAATTGCTTGTGAAGAAGGGCCAAAGATTGGGACATCTATCACCTTAGAAGCTACTCCTTTTGGGGAGATGTATTATGCCAGATCCTCTTATACCCGTGCTTTTTATGACAGTCTCAAAAAAGGAAGCCGCTGTCTTTTATTGGTGAATAATACAGGGATAATAGGTAGTGAGACAGGAATCATGTTTCCTTATGATATGGGGGAAGAGGCTCTGTGTGTTCTGGACGGTCAGCCTGACAATTATTTGGAGACAGCTTCATTTGCGCGCCAAAAGGGATGGGTAGAAGCGATTAACCATAATAATTATGCTTATGATATCGTGTATACCTCAGATATGCGCGCCATACCGGTTTTTAATGAACAACGCCAGATTATATCTAAGGGATTTCCCCTGACATCGGAAGATACAGATGCCTGTGTGGTCAGTGAGGAGTTTCTGGAAGAGTACGGTTTGTCTATTGGTGACAGTCTAAACATACAGCTTGGAGACAAGCTTTGCCATGGCAGTGCGGCGGTGATTGAGGGCGAGGATGTGCCTGAATTTATGGATTCCATTGAGCTTGAAATTGTAGGTGCATATGCTGGAGGAGAAGGATTCTGCATTTTCGTATCATGTTAATACCATTTATGTGCCGTCAAGCCTTCTGACAGTGGAAGTTCCAGACAATTATGAAATAAAACCCAGCGAGCTCAGCGTTTTTGTTGAGGACGCCCGCGATATAGAAGAATTTCACGAGGCAGCTCAGGAGTATGTTAAGAGATTAGATCTCAAATTGGAGTATACGGACAGAGGATGGCTGGATGTAAAAGACAGTCTTAGAATGGGGGCGTTTACGTCTCTTTTGACAACTATACTGTATATTGCGGGAGCTGCGCTGGCATTATATCTGGCCGTGTACCTTTATATTGGACGCAATAAAAGAACATATGCGATAATGCGCATGCTGGGTGTTCCTGGCAGAAAGGCTGGATATTCAGCGGCGCTGCCTTTCGCAGCTATATCTGTGCTGGCGGCGCCGATTGGAGGCATAATGGGGCTGTACTATGCAAAGGACGCAGCAGAAAAAGCGCTATTGCAAATGGCGGACAGCACACCAGGATATATCCCCAACACGGAACTTCCCTTCTATGTACTGATACTTTGTCTGTTATCGGAAATAATATTTGTCTCTCTGGCTGTTTATCTCTTTCTGCGGAATATGAAAAAGACTCCTCCGCTGGAATTACTGCATGAGAGGACAAAACAGTCCATAAAGGCAGAAGTTATGCCAGATTCTCTTGATTTTTCCGCAACAAAGCCAGTTTTGGAAAAATTTGATCTGACAAAACTTTCTGCGGCAGGGGAATGGAAGACGCAGGGAAATTACAGTTCTTTTCGTCATGTGGCTGCTTATATTAGGCGGCATATGCTCCGTGGTATGGGAAAAACAGCTGCATCATTAATCTTAACTTTTGTACTGGTCACTGGTATTGGAACATTTGTATTGGCGAGATTTGCATATCAAGATGCCTTCTATGATCTTAATATAAAAGGAAAGGCGACAGATTTTAGATTTACTTATGCAGTGGAATTGTCAAACTCATCTCTGTTAAAAGATTTCTATTGTGAGGACAGTTTTAATATAAAAGTGAAGGGTGCAGATTTTGACATACCCATGAAGGTGACAAATGACCTTGAGCGAAATTTGAAAAATAATAGTACGATAAATTACGCTGAAGGTTATGATCTTTCCTCTTTTGAGGGTACCGCCCAGGTGTGTCTTACAGGGGAGGAGATTGCACAAAAACTTGGAATTTCTCCTGGTGATGAAATAGGGATATTGTCACCTGTTTTATACTCTATGTTAAAGAGTAAAGGAGGAGAAGAGACTGTTTCTATAGAATATAAAACATATAAAGTGATAGGAGTGGTAAAGTCTGATGAAAAAAGTGTCAGAGATTGTATTTTTACAGGTATAAGAAATGATTTGACAAGAATTTTTTCCATGGATTTTTCATTTGATTATTGCGAATTTACTCTGGCAGACAATGAAAAGCTTGAAGATCTTGAGACCCTTCTGGCACAAAAGAAAGACGGAAGTGAAATGTACTCGTCAAATGTAAGCTATTATATTGATTCAGGAGGGCTTGCTAATATAGAACGTATTCGTGGTCTGTTGGAATCTCTGTTTCCGGTTGCTGTAACTGCCGCCGTAATGATTGGACTGCTCAGTCCGCTGCTCGTCATTATACAGTCAGCACAGGAAGCTGCATTTTTGCGAGTCCTTGGTGTTACGAAGAAAAGAGCCCGATGTATCCTGGTGTTTGAGCAGATTACCCTTTGTCTGGCTGGAATCGTGCTAGTATCAGGCGGACTGTCTCTGTACAATATAGAGTTGTTTGTAAGAAGCTTAGAGACACTTGCTGCCTGTTTCGCTCTGTATTTATTGAGTTGTGTCTGTGGGGCGTCTGCGGCAGCGGTACAGGTGACAAGACATAAGATTTTAGAACTTCTGCAGGTGAAGGAGTAGATATAGGAGATACATTTTAACTAGGAGGATACTTTATGAGAAAATCAATTGCTTTGAAGTCATTATTTCGTTCTCCCTTAAAAACAGTACTGACATTTCTTCTGATTATGTCAGCATCGTTTGCTTTATTTTCACGTGTCACAGATTATGCTGTCACTACCAGGGAGACAGAGAATGCCAAAAGCCTCTACCATGCCATTGCGTCATTGGACA
>CAJUCK010000004.1:70176-87044 GCA_910585395.1 uncultured Lachnospiraceae bacterium | reverse complement strand
GTGCCAGATATTCCAGTGATAACTGCAAGTGTTGAGTCACCAGATAAGTCAGTGGGCAGATGTTATGATACTATCTATGATGTAGAGGATAAGCCCTTGCCGACGAGGGAAGAATGGAAGGAGTTTGCGTCACTGCCAGGTGTAACATTGGCATATAATAGTATCATAACAGCTGGACGGGTAGAAGATTATCTACGTATAGAAGGCAGTGGAGGGGAATACGGCGGATTTGTTGTGTTTGAAGGCACATATGAAGGATACGAAGAGGGAGAATCAATTCTTGAGAACCATGCCCGCTTAAAATTTGATAACGTCAAGGTAATTGCCTGTCAGGGAGGACCAAAGATTGAGGATTCTTTTGCGACAGAGATGGTCGCTTTTGGAGAAATGAATTATGCCAGGTCCCCTTATACCCGTGCATTTTATGACAGTCTGAAAAAGGGAAGCCGGTGTCTTGTTTTGGCACAGAATTCAGGTTACAGTGCAGATGGTTCGTCAGGTATTGTATTCGCCCCTTATACGACAGGGGATGAATCTCTGCGTGTTTTGGACGGGCAGCCAGACAATTATCTGGAGACAGAATCATTTGCACTCCAAAAAGAATGGGTAGAAGCAATCAATTATAATAAATATGTTTATGATATCGTGTATACACCGGATATGCGTGTGGAACGAAAATTTCATGATCAGGAGCTTGTCATTTCGCAGGGACGTTCGCTAACCGCAGATGACAAAAAGGTCTGTGTTGTAAATGAGGAATTTCTGAAAGCGCATGATTTGTCTATCGGTGACAGTATCAGCGTACAATTGGGAAAGCGTTTTGGTCAGTCAATGGCTTACTCAACAACAGAAAACTTTCGGCTCATACCCGATGCCAAAGAAATATCTGAATTTACGGATTCAACGAAACTTGTTATTGTCGGTGCATATTCTGAGGGGAGAGGAGATTCTGTTTATCCGCCGTCGCCTAATATTATTTATGTACCATCTGTTCTTCTGCCTATAAAAGCTCCAGATCTCTATAAATATGGGTTTCATGTTTTTGTAGAAGATTCCCATGATATAGAAGCTTTCCACAAGGCGGCTCAAGAGTTTGCTGAGAAAGTGGGACTGGCTTTGGATTATTCAGACAGAGGATGGCTGGACGTAAAAGACAGCTTTGAAATAGGGGCGTTAACATCTCTTCTGACAACTGCTTTGTATATTGCAGGATCAGCCCTGGCATTATTCCTGTCAGTGTACCTTTATATCGGACGGAACAAAAAAACATATGCTATTATGCGTACGCTAGGTGTAACCAGCCAAGTAGCAGAACATTTAGTTGTAATGCCTTTTGTTGCCGTATCAGCGCTGGCAGTGCCGATCGGAGGTATAACAGGATTGTACTATGCGCAAAAGACAGCCAAAAAAGCGATACAGCTTATGGCGGACAGCGCTCTGGAAGGGTATATCCCTGACACAGAAATTCCTATCAATGTAATCGTTTTATGTTTGGTTTCAGAGCTGTTGTTCGTCTCTCTGGCTGCTTATTTCTTTTTGTGGAATATGAAGAAAATTCCGCCGCTGGAATTGCTTCAGGAAGGATCTAAGTATGGGATGATGACAAAAGCCTTGTCTGCCAATCATGATGCCTCAGCAAAGGAGTCTGTTCCAGTGAAGTTTGATGTGTCAAGGCTCTCGGCAGCAGGAGAACGGATAGTGCAGAGAAATTACGGACCTGTACGTCATGTAGCTGTTTATATCTGGCGCCATCTGCGGCGTGGTATCGGTAAGACTGCAGTTTCACTGATTTTGGCATTTGTGCTGACTGCTGGAATTGGGACATTTGTGCTGGCCAAAATCACATATCAGAATGCTTTCTATGATTTGGGCGTAAAAGGCACGGCGGTGGATTTTACATTTACAACTACAGCGGATCTGTCAAACTCGCCGCTGATAAAAGATTTTTACTGCCAGGACAGCTTTAGCGTGTGGATAGAAGATACAGGAATTGATATACCTGTGACGATGACAATTGCAAGTGATCTGGAGCGAAATCTGGGGACCGGCTGTACAGTGAAGTATGATGAGGGATATGATTTTTCCAGTTTTGAAGGCACTGCTCAGATCTGTCTGCTGGGGAAGAATCTGGCAGAAAAGTTTGATATTTCTCTTGGTGATGAAATCGGATTAATGTCAGATATTCTGTATTCTATTCTCGAAATCGGTGAAGAAGGAAAAGATGCAGAATCCAGTGGATATAAGAAGTATAAGGTAATAGGAATCGCACAGTCTGACAGCGCTGATGTCAGAGACGGAATTTTTACAGGAATAAGAAATGACTTGACGAGACTCTTTTCCATGGATTTTGCAATAGACCACTGTGAATTTAAGCTGACTGATAATGAAAAGATTGATGAGCTGGACGATCTTCTGAAGAAAAAAATGGATGAAAGTTTTATCTATGGATATCCATCCTACCATCTTGATACAGGAGGACTTACTAATATTGAGCGCATCCGCGACCTTTTGGAAGCGCTGTTCCCTATTGCCGTGGCTGCTGCCGTGCTGATTGGCCTAATTGGACCTCTGCTGGTGATTCTGCAGTCAGCACAGGAAGCTGCGTTTCTGCGTATCTTAGGAGTTACCAAGAAACGGGCCCGGTGTATGCTGGTGTTCGAGCAGGTTATCCTCAGTCTGGCAGGAATTCTTCTGGTAGCTGGAGGGCTTGTCTTGTTAAGTCCAGGGTTATTTCAAGAAAACGTAAGAACGCTTGCGTTTTGTTTTGGAATGTATTTCTTGGCATGTGTCTGCGGGGCGTCTGCAGCAGCAGTGCAGGTGACAAGACACAAGGTTTTAGAACTGTTACAGGTAAAAGAGTAAACCAATATTTGGTAGATGTAGTGCGGTTGTCAAGTCATTGGATATAATGTAGAATAATATGGAGGAGTTTTTGCAATGAAAATTTTAATCGTAGAAGATGACGAGGCAATCGCAAATTTAATAAAGATAAATTTAGCAGCTGAAGGCTATGAATGCATTTGTGCCTTTGATGGGAAAATGGGAGCTGACTTCATCGAAAAAGAAAGTTTTGATTTAATTCTTTTGGATATTATGCTGCCAGAAGTGAATGGTTATGAACTGCTTGAGTACATAAAACCTATGGGAACGCCAGTGATTTTTCTGACGGCAAAAAGCGGGGTTGACGACCGCATTCGGGGGCTAAAGCTGGGAGCAGACGATTATATTATCAAGCCATTTCAGATTGGGGAAGTACTGGCACGTGTGGAAGCTCTGCTCAGAAGATATCATAAAACGGACAGGAAACTTACTTTTGCCGATGTAGAAATTGATTTGACATCAAGGATTGTCAAAAAAGATGGAGAATTCGTGGAACTTACAATAAAGGAATTTGAACTTTTGGTGGAACTGATACAGAATAAAAATGTGGCATTATACCGCGCCAGATTATATGAGAAGGTATGGGGACAGGCATATATGGGAGATACCCGTACACTGGATTCTCATATTCAGCGTCTTAGGAGGAAGCTGGGATGGGAGGATTATATTAAAACAGTATTTCGTATCGGGTATCGGCTGGAGGATGGAAAATGAAACTGTTCCATAAAATATTTCTTTGTTTTGTAGTGATATTCAGCATTACATTTCAGACAGCAGGATATTTGCTGATTAATTATACATATGAAAATGCGGTGGAACAGCAAAAAAAGACTGCTTTTCAGGATTTTAAATATAACAGCTATATCCTGCAGTCTATTTTGTACTCAGATCCAAAATTTATTTATGAAGGAGACACAAGAAGTATTTTAAATAATTTTACAGTTCCGGTTTTTATTTACAACGCCCTTGGCACAGATAGCAACAGTTTGATTTCTAATATATGTTTACGACCTTTCTTCACCGTAAATGCATCAAAATATAGCTGGGTTTCAGTTCAATTTTGTGAAGAAGAGACAGAAAACGTGATATTTCAGTATGATCTTTTATATAACGAAGGAGAGGATCATTTATCTTATCAGATTCTGGAAAAAGAAGGAAGAAGCTGTATTATGGTATTTGGTATTATTAAAAATTGGGGTAATGAAATATGCTTTATTACTCAGACGGATATCAGTTCTGTGATAAACAGACAGAAAAGCATGATTGCCTATTTTCAGAAACTTTATCTAGTATTTATTTGTATTAGTTATCCTGTTATTTTTCTGCTGACACAAGCTCTGACAGCATCTTTAAAGAAGGTCAGTAAAGCGGTTGTAAGAATAGCTCAGGGTAATTATTCTCAGAGAATCCAATTAAAAGGAAGAGATGAGATCTATGAACTTGCGTCTGGTTTTAATCATATGGCAGGGCAGGTGGAGGAAAAAATTGCAGAACTGTCTGACATGGTAAGGCAGAAAGAGGATTTTACAGCGAATTTTGCCCATGAACTGAAAACCCCTATGACATCTGTCATCGGCTATGCAGATATGCTCTATCAGCGTGACCTGACCAGAGAAGAAGTAAAAAATGCAGCCAGATATATACTGGATGAGGGTATGAGGCTGGAATCTCTGTCTTTAAAGCTGATGGATTTATTTATACTGGATAAGCAGGACTTTTCCCTGGAATGTATGTCCGTGGAGGAAATATTTAAAAATCTGCTGCAGGGGATGGAAGCGATATACAGAAAGTATGATATAGAACTGCATCTTAATATCGGTGAAGGGAGCATTTGGGTGGATTTTGATCTTTTTAAGACAATGATTTTAAATCTGCTTGATAATTCTATGAAAGCAGGGTGCAAAGATCTTTGGCTCAGCGGCAGGATGGATGAGAGTGTTTATCGGATTATCATAAAAGATAATGGAAGAGGAATACCGCCAGAGGAACTGGGAAAGGTTACAGAGGCTTTTTACATGGTAGATAAATCCCGGTCGAGAAAACAGCATGGTGCAGGGCTGGGAATGGCTCTGGTGTTAAAGATCGTGAAGATCCATGGTGCAGAGCTGCAGATCGAAAGCGATGGAATGACAGGGACGGAAATATATCTGAAATTCTATAAGACAGAGGAGGGCGGATATGAGCAGAAAATATAAATATACCTTTTTTACAGTTTTTCTCGCACTTGCTTTTTCCTTTGGCAGTATGAAAGCCATGGATTTTATTTTAAAAGTGAGAGAACAGCAGCTTTTGGAGGAAAAAGGGACCGTTCTGCCAGATGTTTTTGTCTTGGAATGGCAGGAAAAGGATGACCTTACAGTGCATCAGGTGGAAGAGACTGTAAAGTGCTGGGAAGAGTCTGTAAAATTCACGACCCATAATCCTGTAAGCGGACAGATTTCGATAGAGCAGGCGATAAAAGAAAGCAAAAGCTGGATGAAGGAAATGAGCTTAGGAATAAGTGAATGGGGAGGAAATGACGTCGAGATAGACTTGGGCGCAGTAAACGCAGTTCTCGGAACGATAGAGGAGGAAACTGGCAGGCAGCAGGCAGAACCACAGAACAGTTTTTGGAAAGTGGAGTTTTCCAATCATTCTATACAAGGAATTTTATACGTGAATGCAGTTACAGGGAAAATTTGGTTCGCCGATATTACTTTATTTGAATATTTACCAGACCAGATGCCATATTGGAAGCTGAAATATTTCTTGGAATTAGCTGGACTGCAGGCTACTCATAAAGGCTCAGTACAAAATTCGGAGAAAACAGAATCTTTATGGAAAGTAAAGGACAGTCAGTTGTGTGCTAAGATGGAGTTTCTGCGTACATTGGACATGCCTGCTGACGAAAAAGATGATGAAAAAGGCCAGCTGGATGTGGATGAAAAGAAGCAGATGAAAGAATGTGTGAAAATTACGTTTAAATTATCGGTATCTTCATCATAATTTTCATCATAAAAATAATATGCGCAGGTTTTGATTCAGAGAAACGATAGTTACCAGTTTTGGAAACAGAATATTTTATTTTAAACAATAAAATTGGGCGGTTATTTTGAAAAACAGATAGTGATTGTGCCATTTATTGTAAAATCTTTCAGGAAGGAATGGACATTTATATAAAAAATAGATATAATATCTCCATATAGGGAATAGTAAATTAGAAATTTCCATACAGAAATAACTGGGAGGTGCCTCATGTGAAATATGACAAAAGCGTATATCGTTCTTTGGCGTTGATTACGCAGTTTGGGATTAACATGCTGGTGCCTGTTTTTTTGTGCACATTTGTAGGAATATGGCTGGGCAGGAAATTTTCTATAGAGTGGATTGTGATCCCACTGTTTATAATGGGCGCCCTTGCAGGATTCCGCAATATATTTATCATGGCAAAAAAGATTTATGAAAAAGATGCTGTTTCTGCAAAAGTGCCTTCTATCTATAGCAGACGGCGGAATGAAAAAGAAAGGAGTAAAGATCATGCTGAGAAGAATTAACCCAGTGCTGCCGGAGCTTCTAGCTGGTATTTTACTGTATGGGCTTTTGCTTCAATTTACAGGCATGTGGTTTATGGATGACAAGCTGCAGTATTCCACAGGTCTGTGGATTGGTATCGCTCTTGCAATGGGGATGGCAGTCAATATGGCAGTGGTGATTTTGGATTCCGTGGATGTGATGGCGTCTAAAGGGACTGCTGTGAGAACTGGACTATGGTCTGTGCTCCGTTATGTAGTGGCAGTGGGCGCCTTTGCAGCTGTCTGGTATTTTGAAGCAGGGAATCTGCTGGTTATGTTTTTGGGCTTGATGGGGCTTAAAGTATCTGCTTACTTACAGCCCTTTCTCCATAAAATTATTTTGCAGGTACAGAAAAAATCTGCATAAATATAACTAAATAAATTATATAAAGGAGGTGAGAGAGTGCAGGGTACGATTTTACTGTCTTCCAGTTCAGATATTGATATTATGGTGCACGGACTGTTTTCCTATGAATTGTTCGGGCACACGTTCTGGATCACCACCACCCATGTGTGTCTGCTGATTGTGATACTGGTATTGACAGGTTTTTCCATTGCGGCAAACCGTGCCATGAAGCATGCGTCAGAAGTTCCCAGCGGTTTTCAGAATGTGGCGGAACTGATTGTAGAAATGCTTGATAAAATGGTTCACGGGGTTATGGGCAAAAGCGGTGATAAATTCGTCAATTATATTGGAACAATCTTTATTTTTATTTTAGTTTCAAATCTTTCCGGATTGTTCGGCCTGCGTCCCCCAACGGCGGATTATGGCGTAACACTGCCATTGGCACTGCTGAGTTTTATTCTGATTCATTTTAATCAGTTTAAATATCAGAAGCCCAAAGAAATTTGGACAGATATGTGTTCCCCATTACCGCCATGGCTGCCAATATGGTTTCCAATTAACGTGATCAGTGAGCTTGCTGTGCCGATTTCCCTGTCTTTGCGTCTGTTTGCAAATATTTTATCGGGAACGATTATTATGGCATTAATTTATTCGCTCTTATCAAAGATCGCGTACTTCTGGCCAGGTGCGTTACATGCGTATTTTGATGTATTTTCTGGCTGTATCCAGACTTATGTGTTCTGTATGCTGACCATGACATATATCAGCAATGCCATTGGCGAGGAAGAATAATGTATTGTTTGCCTTTTGAAAAAGTGCGGGCAATACTGTGCGTTAAGAAAAATTTAAAGATGATAACAAGAATATTTTATGAAAATGCAAGGAGGAAATTTCTATGGATAACATTACAGGAGCAGAATTAATCAGAGCTTGTTCAGCAATTGGTGCAGGTCTTGCGGTTATCGCAGGTATCGGACCTGGTATTGGACAGGGTATTGCAGCAGGACATGCGGCGTCGGCAGTGGGAAGAAATCCGGGTGCAAAATCTGATATTACCTCAACCATGCTTTTGGGTCAGGCGGTAGCCGAGACCACAGGTTTGTATGGTTTGCTGGTAGCAATCCTTTTAATGTTCGTTCAGCCATTAAAATAAGGCAATGAACAATTATTTTCAGGGAACGCCGAAAAAGGCATACCTCTATGCGCAGAGAACAGCGCAATAACAAAGAAAGGAGGCCCGGTCTTGGAACAGTTATTTGGCTTAAACCCCCAGTTGCTGCATGATACCATACTTTCGATACTTGCCATTCTGTTTTTGTTCACTTTGATGTCCTATTTTTTGTTCAATCCTGCAAAGAAGATGTTAAAGGACAGACAGGAGCGTATTAAAAATGATATTGATACAGCACGCAAAGACAGAGAGGAAGCGTCTGCTGTTAAGGAAGAATATGATCAGAAGCTGAAAGGTATTGAGAAAGAAGCTGAGGAAATTTTAAGTGAAGCCCGTCAGAAAGCTTTAAAGAATGAAGCGAGAATAGTGGATGAGGCGAAGGAAGAGGCAGCCAGAATTATCAAGCGTGCCAATGATGAAGCATTGTTGGAGAAAAAACGCGTGATGGATGAGGCAAAACAGGAAATGATCGCCATTGCCTCCATGATGGCAGGAAAAGTAGTGGCAGCTTCTATTGATACGTCTATTCAGAATACATTAGTAGAAGAAACATTGAAGGAAATAGGTGAGAGTACATGGCAAAGCTAGTATCCAAAACATACGGGGATGCATTGTTTGAGCTTGCCGTGGAATCTGGTCAGATGGATGAAATGCTGGAAGAAGCCAGAGAGATCCAGAGGATTCTTCATGATGACGGTGAGCTTTCCAAACTGATGAATCACCCAAAAATCGTAAAAGAAGAAAAGATAGAAATTTTGGAACAGATATTTAAAGGCAGGGTCCGGGATGAGATTACCGGGCTTATGCGCATGCTTGTTTCCAAAAGTCATTACGGTGAAATGGAATCTGTATTCACATATTTCATTGACCAGGTAAAAGAGTATAAAAATATTGGCACCGCTTATGTGACTGCACCTATGCCGCTTTCGGACAGTCAGAAGGAGCAGGTGAAGAAGAAATTGCTGGAAACTACTAAATATGTAGAATTTGAAATGCATTATGGTGTGGATGAAAGCTTGATAGGCGGCATGGTAATTCGGATTGGTGACAGAGTGATAGACAGCAGTGTGAAGAACAGGCTGATGGCTTTGACCAGGGAATTATCAAAAATACAGTTGAAGGTAGGTGAATAATTCCATGAATTTAAGACCAGAGGAAATCAGTTCCGTGATCAAAGAGCAGGTGAAACGTTATGCTGCACAGCTTGAGGTTTCTGATGTAGGAACAGTTATTCAGGTGGCAGACGGAATCGCCCGTATTCATGGTTTAGAAAATGCCATGCAGGGTGAACTGCTGGAATTTCCCGGTGAAGTATATGGAATGGTATTGAACCTGGAGGAAGATAATGTTGGTGCCGTATTATTAGGAGACCAGAAAAATATCAACGAAGGGGATACCGTTAAGACTACGGGAAGAGTGGTAGAAGTTCCGGTAGGAGATGCTATGACCGGACGAGTGGTTAATGCGCTGGGACAGCCCATTGATGGGAAAGGTCCTATTGAAACCACAAAATTCAGACAGATTGAAAGAGTTGCATCTGGTGTTATTTCAAGAAAATCTGTAGATACACCATTACAGACAGGTATTAAGGCGATTGACTCCATGGTGCCTATTGGCAGAGGACAGCGTGAGCTGATTATCGGTGACCGTCAGACGGGTAAAACAGCGATTGCCATTGATACTATTATCAATCAAAAGGGACAGGGTGTAAAATGTATTTATGTTGCTATTGGCCAGAAAGCTTCCACCATAGCAACGATTGTAAAAACCCTGGAAGAATTCGGCGCCATGGATTATACAACCGTTGTGGCATCCACGGCAAGCGAGCTGGCTCCTTTGCAGTATATCGCGCCTTATGCAGGCTGCGCGATCGGTGAAGAATGGATGGAAAAAGGAGAAGACGTGCTGGTAGTCTATGATGACTTGAGCAAACATGCTACCGCATACCGTACCCTTTCTCTGTTGCTGCGCCGTCCGCCAGGACGTGAGGCATATCCCGGAGATGTTTTCTATCTGCATTCCAGATTATTGGAACGTGCAGCCAGATTATCGGAAAAACTTGGAGGGGGTTCTCTGACAGCTCTTCCAATTATTGAGACACAGGCAGGCGACGTTTCTGCGTATATTCCTACCAATGTTATTTCTATTACAGATGGCCAGATTTATCTGGAGACAGAAATGTTTAATGCAGGATTTCGTCCAGCGATTAATGCAGGATTGTCCGTATCACGAGTTGGAGGTTCTGCACAGATTAAGGCTATGAAGAAGATTGCCGCTCCCATTCGTGTGGAATTAGCGCAGTATCGTGAGCTGGCTGCATTTGCACAGTTTGGGTCAGAGCTGGATGCAGATACCACGGAAAAGCTGGCACAGGGTGAACGTATCCGTGAAATGTTAAAACAGCCTCAGTACAAACCAATGCCGGTAGAATACCAGGTTATGATTATATATGCGGCAACCAAGAAATATCTTCTGGATGTTTCTGTTGACAATATTCTGCGTTTTGAGCAGGAGCTGTTTGAATTTGTAGATACCAAATATCCGGAAATTCCTGAGTCAATTCGTACGAAAAAAGAGATTAGCGATGAGACAGAAAAGAAACTTGTCAAAGCCATTGAGGAGTGCAAAGCACAGTTTAAGTAGAACAGGTGGTGAAATAGTATGGCGTCCATGAGGGACATTAAACGAAGAAAAGGCAGCATACAGAGTACGCAGCAAATCACAAAAGCCATGAAGCTTGTTTCTACTGTTAAACTGCAGAAAGCACGGAATCGTGCAGAGCAGTCTAACCCGTATTTCAATCATATGTATCAGACAGTGACTTCCATGCTTGCAAAAAGCGGTAATCTGAATCATCCATATTTAAAAGCTGGAAATTCCCAGAAGAAGGCAGTTATCACAATTGCTTCTAACCGAGGACTTGCAGGCGGTTATAATGCCAATGTGGTAAAGCTTATTACAGGCAGTGGAATGACAAAGGAAGATGTCCAGGTTTACATGATCGGGCGCAAGGCAAAAGAGCTCTTAATGCGTAAAGGATATGAGATTAAGGCAGATTATTCAGATGTCATTGAAGGACCTACCTATGATGATGCTTCTCTTATCTGTAAAGAAGTTTTGGAGGCATTCATCAGAGGTGAGATAGGGGAAATTTATCTTGCTTATACGCATTTTAAGAATACCGTCAGCCATGAGCCGACTCTGATGAAACTGCTTCCGGTGGAATTTGATGAAGAAGAATTAAAAGAGGCAGAAACGAATGTGCTGATGAATTATGAGCCAAATGAGGAAGAAGCATTAGATTTGATCATTCCCAAGTATATGACGAGTCTTTTTTATGGGGCACTGGTAGAAGCAGTGGCAAGTGAAAACGGAGCCAGAATGCAGGCAATGGATTCTGCAACAAGCAATGCAGATGAAATGATCAGTGATTTGACATTGAAATATAACAGAGCGCGCCAGAGCTCAATTACACAGGAACTTACTGAGATCATTGCTGGTGCAGAGGCAATATCCTAAAAACAGTGTATTTTTTGATATTGTTATTTATTGCAGATCGGTCCTTATAAAAGACACTGCAGCAGCAGGAGACCATCTGCATAGAAAGCATCTTTGGAATATTGTGTATTTCTATAAAGATGAAAAAATGTTTAACCTGAAGCAAATCAGGTTCAGATTTAGAATTATAAGGAGTGAAAGAGTGGAAAAATTCGTCAATTTTTTCACTAACTACCTATTTGTGCAAAAAAGCGCACAGAATGGAGGAAATTATGGCAGAAAAGAATATAGGTAAGATCACTCAGATTATCGGAGCAGTCCTGGATATCAAGTTTTCTGAGGGCAGCCTGCCGGAAATCAATGAAGCCATCAATATTCCCTTAAAAGATGGGAAAAAACTGGTGGTGGAGGTTTCCCAGCATCTGGGTGATGATACGGTGAGATGTATTGCCATGGGTTCTACAGACGGACTGGTCCGTGGAATGGATGCAGAAGCAACTGGAGCTGCCATTACCATTCCGGTTGGCGAACAGACCCTTGGGCGTATGTTCAACGTATTGGGAGAACCAATTGATGAGATTGCTCCTCCCACCAATGTAGAGCGGATGCCCATTCACAGAAAAGCACCGACTTTTGAAGAACAGGCAACCTCCACAGAAATGCTGGAGACTGGAATCAAAGTTGTTGATCTTCTGTGTCCTTATCAGAAAGGTGGTAAGATTGGTCTGTTTGGTGGTGCCGGAGTAGGTAAGACCGTGCTGATTCAGGAGCTGATTCATAACATTGCCACAGAACATTCGGGATATTCCGTATTTACTGGTGTGGGTGAGCGTACCCGTGAAGGAAATGACCTTTATTATGAAATGAAAGAATCAGGTGTTATAGATAAGACATGTATGGTGTTTGGCCAGATGAACGAACCCCCTGGAGCTCGTATGCGCGTAGGATTGACTGGTCTTACCATGGCAGAATATTTCCGTGATAAAGGCGGAAAAGATGTGCTGTTATTTATTGATAATATTTTCCGCTTTACGCAGGCAGGTTCAGAAGTATCTGCGTTATTAGGACGTATGCCTTCAGCGGTGGGATATCAGCCTACTCTTCAGACAGAGATGGGTGCGCTTCAGGAGCGTATTACTTCTACAAAGAATGGATCTATTACCTCTGTGCAGGCAGTTTATGTGCCGGCGGATGATTTAACTGACCCAGCTCCGGCAACTACGTTTGCTCATCTGGATGCAACAACCACATTGTCGCGTTCTATTGCAGAACTTGGTATTTATCCGGCAGTAGACCCTCTGGACTCTACTTCACGTATATTAGATCCTCGTGTTGTGGGTCAGGAACATTTCGAAGTGGCGCGCGGCGTTCAGGAGATTTTACAGAGATACAAGGAGCTGCAGGATATTATTGCAATTCTTGGTATGGATGAATTGTCTGAAGATGATAAGCTTATCGTTAACCGTGCCAGAAAAGTGCAGAGATTCTTGTCACAGCCTTTCTTTGTGGCAACACAGTTTACTGGACTGGATGGAAAATATGTACCAATTACAGAGACGCTTCGTGGATTTAAGGAGATCCTGGAAGGAAAACATGATGATGTTCCAGAAAGTTATTTCCTGAATGCAGGTTCCATTGATGAAGTTCGCGCCCGTATGAAATAGGGGGTGGACACATGGCAGATAATTTTCAGTTGCAGATTATTACACCGGATAGAGTGTTTTATGAGGGAGAAGCTTCCATGGTGGAATTCACTTCTGTGGATGGAGAGATGGGAGTTTATAAGCATCATATTCCTCTGACTACTGTACTGGCTCCTGGAATTGTTACGATTACAGAGCCAGGAAGTAAAAAAGAAGCAGCAGTTCATGCCGGTTTTGTTCAAATTCTTGGTGAGAAAGTAACATTTCTTGCTGAAATTGCAGAATGGCCGGACGAAATTGATGTGGCGCGCGCTGAGGCAGCGAAAGCAAGGGCGGAAGAACGCCTGCGCAGCCATAGTGCGGAAATTGATGTGGCACGTGCTGAAATTGCTTTAAAAAAAGCATTGGTTCGTCTGCATGTAAAATAAAAAACATATTTTCTGAAAGAAACCAAAAACAGAGGGTGTCTCAAAAGTCACGAAATGACTGGAGGGATATCCTCTTTCTTAATCTGAAGTGTCTCTTATCACAGCAGACATAAAAAGCTTGTTATAAGTTATAAGTTTTAAGTATTTATCGCGTATTCAAATCCGCGAATTGCACGCTGGAAATTTGTATAAACTCGTATAGACATAAAATCACCCTTAAAATATAATGAAAAGAAGTACAGGTGAGGAGCGGAAAAGATGGTAAGAATTGGAATATGTGAAGATGATATTATATGTAGAAAAGATGTCTGCAGGATGATCGAACAGTATTTTACAGAAAAAGAAATAGAGTATCAGCTCAGAGAATATGAATCTGGGGATTCCTTTGTGGAACAGCATAGATCTACGGATATACTGCTTCTGGATATAGAGATGGAGGGGATGACAGGCATTGAATTAAAAGATTTATTGTGCAGAGCCAGTGAAGATATTAAAATCCTCTTTGTTACCAATCATCTGGAAGCAATGTCTGAAGCCTTTGGAAGAAATGTTTATGGATTTTTGCATAAACCAATTGTTCAGGAAGAACTAGATAAATATTTGAGCCGGATTTCAGAAGATGTCAGGGAAAATAGAGGATTGGTGATAAAAGGCGCTGACAAAGAGTTTGTCATTAAAGTCAGAGATATTATCTATTTTGAGTCAGATGATAAATATAGCCGTGTGGTGAGCAGCAGCGGCAGATATTTCTGTAATAGAAGCCTGAGACAGTGGGAGGAACAACTGAAAGACAGTTTCTTTTTCCGATGTCATAAATGTTATCTTGTAAATTTTCAAAATATACAAAAGATGGAGGAATATATCTGTATGTGTAACGGTGACAAAATCCCAATCAGCAGAAGAAGAGGGAGAGAATTGAAAGATTCTTATCGTAAATATATTATCAATTGGGCCAGGTAAATGAAGTCAACACATATGAAAACAAGGTTTACACCTTTTGTACGTTTTGTTATAATAAAAGCCATAAAATACAGTTATATTAAAGGCAATAGTAATCAAAAAATTTAAGATATTAATTCTATTGAGCTTTATGAAATAAGATAATAAGGTTTATAAGACAGAACAGAAAAATAGTTTCAAGACAGAGAGTGTAATTCCTTAAAGATTTAATGGGCTTACACTCTTTCTCAGATTATAGAAGTGAAGAACAAAGAACTACAGTGAGGAAGGAGAGGTAAATGAGCGGAGTAGAGGGTATTTTATTGGATATTATTTTTGTACTGGAAAATATTGTCATGGCTTGTGGTATTTTCTGTATACCAATTTCAAAGAATAGAAAATTTTTTGTAGGTGGAATACTTCTTGCAACTTTATGTATAACTGATATCGGTATAGGATATAGCCACCTGATAACCATGATATTAAGAGTTTGTTTGCCGCCAATAATTGTGCTGTTGTGGACAGAAGGAAAGATTTTTCGGAGATTTGCTATTTATATTTGTAGTATTATGTATCTGCATATGCCATATTTGTGTATTGATTTATTGTTTTCTGGGATTTTTAGAAAACCAATGACTGTCTTGGAGTTATATGCTTTGTATCGTATAATTAGGAGCGGGCTTACCATTATAACAGTAGGAATATTGGCATATAGGCTTAGAAAGATATCTGGATATAAAAATATTTTGACAAATCTACATACTAAATATTTTCTAATTGGAAGTGTCTGCTGTCTGGCAGCTTCTTTGGTTCAGTATTACATAGAAGATATGAGTGTATTAGTTTATGGTAATACAGGTGAGGTCATCTGTGTGACAGCTTGTATGGTGATTGTCAGCGCCATGTTCTATGGGCTTGGGGCGGGCGTAGTGGTACTGGATTTACTGCGGAAAAAGTATCAGGCGGAGAGCAGACTAAAAGATGAGTATCTGCAGATTACCAGAGAATATGTGCGGGAAGTTAAGACAAATGCCAGAGAGACTCGAAAGATGCGCCATGATCTTCAGGCACATACCATAAGTCTGAGATATTACATGGAACACAGAGAATATCAAAAAGCAGAAGAATATTTGTCAGCCATGTGCAGGCATACTGATAAGATGATTCGTAAAATGCCGACTGTAAATCACGAGATTGTGGATGCAGTGCTGCTAGAAGCACAGATTCGTTCAGAAAATCTTCAGATCTCATGGAAGGTGGAGGGCAGTATTCCAACGGAGATTCCCATAGGAGATTTTGATTTGTGTACGATATTTTCCAATCTTCTGGCAAGCAGTGTGGAGGCATGTGAAAAGCTTCCTGTGGAACAGAGATACATTCATCTTGAGCTTCGTCAGCTTACCAGCCATCTGGTGATAGAGCTGACCAATCCAGCAGGAGATTTTGTTAATATTGAGAAATTGGGCAGAATTACCACAAAGAGAGATACTGAAAATCATGGATTTGGAGTTTCTAATGTACGCACAGCGGTTGAGAAAAATCATGGGGATCTTTCTTTTGAAGAAAAAGAAGGAGTTTTTCTTGCTAGAATTATACTTAAGTGGTAAAAAATGACCGTTCCCTCCAAAATTCGACCGTTTATTCCAGAATGCTTGTAATTTTCTTGAAAGGTTAGGTAAAATGGCAATAGAAAGTTGTGAGATTGCTGCGCGACCAGACTTTCCGATATTGCAGGCAGGTGATTTTGCAAATATCAAACAGCATGAAGTGGAGGTGGGAGCATGTACTATGGAAGTGGTGAAGCATTATGGGAATTGCTTAAGAGACTTTTTGGATGGTAGAATAAGTTTCTGAATAGAAGATAAGTAATGTAGAATGATATACGTGCCAGGAATCTGCAGGAGAAATCACAGTCTGCAGATATCCTTAAATTACAAAAGAGATTAATAAAAACACAAAAGAGGAAGAAACAGTTTCATAGAGAAATAATGTTACTGTGATAAGGGAGTATTTATAAATAAAGCTGCATATCAGTTGAATGACAATTGAGATCGGGAAGTTTACAGAAGGAACCGTGTTATGTAAGTAATATGGTTTCTTTTTGTATTCTTTTTTGCAGCGGCGTGGTATAATATCTATACAAGAAGAATCACCAAGCCCTATTTTACTTTTACAGTGCATGGTTTTCCAGGAGAACTGTTAGAAGAATATATCTGAGCAGATGCAGAGCATTTTGTATTTTCAAATTAAAATTGTAAAAAGACAGAGTCAGCAGGGGACTATTAATGGATTTTTTTCTGAAATTTTGGAAAAATATGAATCATATCCACATAAAGGAAGGTCATGTATAATGGGACAAATGTTGTTGATAAAACAGGGATTGATTCATGATGCAGTTCACAGAGAACCCTA
>CAJUCK010000004.1:68860-70164 GCA_910585395.1 uncultured Lachnospiraceae bacterium | reverse complement strand
TTTTGGCAGATAATGGAAAAATAGTAAAAATAGAAGCAAGATTAAATTGTACAGAACAGACAACGGTACTGGATGCTTCACAGTTAAACGTTTATCCAGGATTTGTTGAGGCGCATTGTCATTTAGGGCTGGATGGTTATGGAATAGGATTTGAGGGGGCAGACTATAATGAGGTAACAGACTCCATAACACCTCAGCTGTCTGCAGTGGACGGGCTTAATCCACAGGATGAGAGTATTCGTCTTGCTATGGAAGGAGGCGTTACATGTGTGGCGGCAGGACCAGGAAGCTCCAATGTGCTGGGAGGGACTTTTACAGTATATAAAACAGTGGGGAAGCGGATTGACGATATGGTGATTAAAAAACAGGCAGCCATGAAATGTGCCTTTGGAGAAAATCCTAAATTATGTTATAAAGATAAAGATAATTATTCACGCATGAGCACTGCTTCAAAACTTAGAATTATGTTAAAACGAACCCAGGAATATATGGCAAAACAGGAGGCAGCAGGAGAGGATATTCTGAAACGCCCCTCTTTTGATCCTAAATTGGAGGCGCTGATTCCTGTTATAAAAGGGGAATTGCCATTAAAGGCACATGTCCATCAGGCAAATGATATCTACACAGCAATCCGAATTGCCAGAGAATTTCAGGTAGGGCTTGCCCTGGACCATTGTACAGATGGGTCTTTGATCGCAGATGATCTGGCAAAAGAAGGTTATCCAGTGGCAATAGGCCCTTCTCTGGGACATGCAACAAAAGTTGAATTAAAGAATAAAAGTTTTGCCACCCCAGGAGATCTTGCAGAGGCAGGATGCCAAGTGTCCATTATCACAGATTCTCCTGTGATTCCGCAGCAGTATCTGGCTCTCTGTGCTGGACTGGCAGTTAATTCTGGCATGGATGAGTTTGAAGCTCTCAAGGCAATTACCATCCATGCGGCAAAACATATCGGTGTAGATAAGAGGGTAGGATCGCTGGAGGTTGGAAAAGATGCAGATTTTGTTCTTTCAAAAGGCAATCCTATGGTATCAGACAGCAGAATTGCATATGTTGTAATTGACGGCAGAATCACTTTTTCCCAGCCTCTGTCATAACGAAAGCGTTCTATAACGGAAGGAAAGCGCTGCCTTTCGGCAACGCTTTTGGGGGAGTAAATTTATGAAATGTTTCATGGGGTGCCACATCTTGGGCGGTGGCACCGCCATATATTATATATGTAAATAACTTTATCTATGAGTAAAGTTAAATTGTTGTTAGTCGAAGCTGACAACGGTGCGCGCTTATTTATGTAAGTCGTCAAC
>CAJUCK010000004.1:43630-68850 GCA_910585395.1 uncultured Lachnospiraceae bacterium | reverse complement strand
TAGGACATAAATGTGTGCAAACTGTGGACAATTTCTAAAAGAAGAATAAAGAATTCGAAAGAAATTATGAAGAAACGGTAAAATAAACGTTAGAAAAAAAGGAGAATACATATGGAAAAATCAAAAGTATATTTTACGACATTCAAAACATCTTACTCAGAAAATATTCCAGCAAAACTGAGACGCCTGATTCTGACAGCAGGAATCCAAAATATTGATTTTACGGATAAATATGCAGCTGTTAAGATTCACTTTGGCGAACTTGGTAATCTTGCTTTTCTGCGGCCGAATTATGCCAAAGTTGTAGTGGATATTGTGAAAGAGCTGGGGGGTAAGCCATTTTTAACAGACTGTAATACTTTATATGTAGGGAGCAGGAAGAATGCACTGGATCATCTGGATACTGCCTATGAAAATGGATTCAGTCCATTTTCAACTGGATGCCATGTGATTATTGCCGACGGGCTGAAAGGAACGGACGAAGAACTGGTGCCTGTTAATGGAAAATACGTGAAAGAAGCGAAAATCGGAAGAGCGGTGATGGATGCAGATGTATTTATTTCCCTGAATCACTTTAAGGGGCATGAAATGGCAGGTTTTGGAGGAGCCTTGAAAAACATTGGCATGGGATGCGGTTCCAGAGCTGGAAAAATGGAAATGCACAGCGAGGGCAAACCGTATGTAAATCATGACAACTGTGTCGGATGCGGTATGTGTACCAAAGTATGTGCTCACAAGGGCGTAACCGTAACTGATAAGAAAGCATCTATCAATCATGATAACTGTGTTGGATGCGGACGCTGTATCGGCGTTTGTCCCAAAGACGCCGTGGAGCCTTCCTTTGGAGAATCTGTTGATATGTTGAATTATAAAATGGCAGAGTACAGTAAAGCAGTGATTCAGGAGCGGCCTCATTTCCACATTTCACTTGTCTGCGATGTATCCCCCAATTGTGACTGCCATGCAGAAAATGACATTCCGATAATTCCAGATGTGGGGATGTTTGCCTCCTTTGATCCAGTCGCATTAGATAAGGCTTGTGCAGATGCCTGTAATCGCCAGCCAGTAATTGCTGGAAGCGTATTGTGTGATGAAGGGAAACACATAAAAGAAAACGGCCACGATCATTTTCATATGGTACATCCAGATACGAACTGGAAATCCTGCTTAGAACACGCCGAACAAATTGGAATTGGAAGTCAGGAATATGAGTTGATAGAAATCTGATATGGAATGGTAGAAGGGAAATTTATGAAAACAGTGAACAGAACTTGTAAAATACTGCTCTTGTGTTTGGTATTTTTAAGACTTTTTCAGGTAAATGTGTCAGCAGAAGAACAAAGACAAATAAAAGTGGTCTTTACGCATGATCTTCATTCTCATTTGGAGCCTTTTGATCTGGAGATTAATGGAAAAAAACAGCAGGTGGGTGGGTTTGCCAGAATGGAAACATGGCTGAAACAACAGCAGGAAGAAAGGGAAGACATTCTGTTTCTGGATGGCGGAGATTTTTCCATGGGAACTCTCTATCAGACTGTGTTTGAGACGCAGGCGGCAGAACTACGGATGCTGGGAGCTTTAGGGGTGGATGTTAGCACTTTTGGAAATCATGAATTTGATTATCGAAGCAGCGGGCTTGCTAATATGCTGGCTGCAGCGAAAAACAGTAAAGATCCTCTGCCAGCTCTTGTGGTATGTAACCTGGATTGGGAAGCCACCTTTCAGGGAGAACAGGCAGAAGAAGGAGCTTTACTTAAGGAAGCTTTTGAAAACTATGGGGTAAAATCCTATGTTATGTTAGAAAAGGATGGAATTAATATTGCGGTTATTGGTGTGTTTGGCAAAGATTCTCTGGAATGTTCCCCAACCTGTGCTTTGTCTTTCAAAGACCCAGCAGATGCTGTAAAAGAGACCATTGAGATAATTGAAGAGAAAGAACAGGCAGATATGATTGTGTGTGTTTCGCACAGTGGTACTTGGGAGGATGAAAAAAAATCAGAGGATGAACTGCTGGCAAAGGCGGTACCTCAGATTGATCTGATTATCAGCGGTCATACCCACAGTATTTTGGAGCAGCCTATTATTCACAAAGAGACGGCAATTGTCTCTACTGGAGAATACGGCGCCCGTATCGGTTCTATAAACATGAAACAGAAGGAAAATGGCCGCTGGCAGTTAGAAGATTATCGGCTTACTCTTTTAGACAACAGCTATGATAGTGATTCAGAAATTCAAAAGAAGACAGAAGAGATAGGAAGAAGTATTGACCAGGAATATATGGCGCAGTTTGGATATGAGAAAGATCAGATTCTGACTTATAATCCCTGGGAGTTTACAAAAATTAATGGGCTTGGAACAATCTTAAAAGAAGAAACATTGGGAAATCTTCTGGCGGATTCATATCTGTATGCGGTTAACCAAAGCGAAACCGGGGATGAAACACCCGCAAAGATTGCAGTAGTGCCCAGCGGATGTATTCGTGATACGTTTCCTAAAGACAGAGATATTACAGCAGCGGATGCATTTCAGTCCCTGTCACTGGGGATTGGTCCAGATGGTATTCCAGGTTATCCTCTGGTGAGTGTATATCTGACTGGGGAGGATATCAGAACCATGGCAGAAGTGGATGCATCCATTTCACCTATGATGACAACGGCGCAGCTTTACACCAGCGGTTTATCCTATACCATTAATCCCAGCCGTCTGATTCTCAATAAGGTAACAAATACTGTACTGCAGGACTGGGAGGGAAAAATAGAAACACTAAAGGATAACGGCCTCTATCGTGTAGTAGCCGACTTGTATACAGGACAAATGCTTGGGGCAGTGGAAGAAAAGTCTTTGGGAATTTTGTCAGTAGTGCCAAGAAATGCCGAAGGGGAAGAAATTTCTCCAGAAGAACTGGAAGATTATATTATTTATACAGACGGAAAGGAATTAAAGGCGTGGACCTGTGTGGCAGATTATCTGGATTCCTTTGAAAAAGTAGATGGAAGTTCTCGCATACCAGATTATTATAACAACACACATAATCGCAAGATAATTGACAATGACAGCAGTCTTATCGCTGTTATGAGCAGTCCCAGCCAGGCGGCAAGGATGATTTTCAGCATTGTATCAGTGCTTGTGGTTGTGCTGATGCTTGTGATTGTGCTGATTATTTATAAAACAACTGTGAATAAGAAAAAGAGACATAAATAACCGTTTATTCCCAAAATGAACCGATTATACCCTGGGAAATTGCAATTGCATAATGAGAGACTTATAATAAATGAACCAGAAAATATTTATTGTACCAGTAAAAATTTCTGGAAAATTATATATAAGGAGGGAGAGTATCACAAGGCAAGATAGTATATCCGCTATAGAATGTTAAACCATAGGCGGTTGTACAAAATTTTAAGAAGCAAATGAAAAATGCAATTGTGAAAGAGGGTAAACGAAATGAAAAACAGAAGAAGAATCATAGGATTATTATTAGCAGCTTCCATGTCTGTATCTGGCATTGGAGGTCTTGCAGGAGTACAGACAGCAAAAGCTGAAACTTTAAGTGCAATTGAGAATGTAAAGGAAGAAAAGAGCTTAAAGGTTAATAAGAATTCGAAAGATTCAGAAATATTTGAAGAAACAGAAAATGTAAATGAGACCGAAAATTTTCAGGAAACTGAGCATCTTGATGCGGCAGCACAGATACAGGGAACAGATCAGCCCAGTGAAGCGGCGCCGCTGTCAATAGAAGAAATGGAACATGTTCCTGAAGTAGAAGATTTACCGGAAGAAGAAAAAAGTGTCATTGATGAAGCTGTTTTTGCTGCAGAGCAAAGCGGTGAGGAAGCGGCAGAGATTTTGAACGGCCTTGATGAAAACAGCGAAGCAGTGGATTTGGGAATAAAAGAAGTTTTAGACACGTATTACAGTGCGGACGAAGTGGATGAAACTGTGGTACAGGAATTTAGCCAGACACTGGAAGAGAATATTGAAGAGGACATTGAGAATTATACAGAAGCCAGAGCTGAGCGGGATAATGAGGGGAACCTTGACTACGTGCCAGGAGAAGAGATTGTTCTCTTTGATAAAGATACTTCTAAAGAGGATATTGACACAATCGTGGGCTATGTTTCAGATTCATATGAAATTCTGCTGGATAACGATTTTGTGCTGGACACTACGTTAAGCGAGAGAAAGCAGAAGAGACTGAAAGCATTAGAAGATTATAAAGGAAATATTGTTGTAAAAGTTAATCTGGATATGGACCAAACAGTGGCAGACGCAGACGTTGAATTTGAGTCTTTTGACTGCGTCGTGGAAGCGGAATCAAATGATAAATATGAACCAGAAGGTCTGACGGCAAAATTAAATGATACTTATGCAGATCAGCAATGGTATTTAGACAGATGTAACTTTTTGGATGCATGGGACAGTTCAGCAACGGCAGGCTGTTATGACATATGGATCGGCGTGGTTGACACAGGCTGCAGAATTACCCATAATGATCTGGAAAAGGGAATTGTGAGTAAATATGCCGTAGATGTCACAAAGAAAGACAGCAATGGAAATTATAAAAAACTGGAGAATATGAGTAAGCCTTATGATACAGAGCATGGCACCTGGTGTACAGGGATCATTTCTGCAAAAGCTAGAAATTCCATTGGAATAGCAGGAGCAGCAAGAGGCTGGGACAATAATTCGTGCAGAGTTATCCCCATCAAAGTATCTTCAGGGTTAAATAGTAAGAAAAAACCGATTATTTATGCATCAGATATGTGTTTGGGAATTGATCATGCAATTGTTTCAGGTGCAGAAGTAGTGAGTGTCAGCTTGGGAAGTCCAGGTCTGACGGTTTGGGAACAAGAAGTAGTTGAACGTGCCAAAGCGGCTGGGGTAATCGTAGTTGCAGCAGCAGGAAATGCCAACACATCAGTAAAAGAATATCCGGCGGCGCTAGATTATGTAATTGCAGTGGGAGGGACAGATGAAACAAAATCCAATCAGAAAGCGTCCTTTTCAAATTATGGAAGCTGGGTGGATATTGTAGCTCCTGCGACAAACTATATATCCACTTCATCGAGTGGCAATGCAGAATATGACGGATATATAAGGGGCACATCATTTTCAACACCGCTGGTGGCGTCAGCAATAGGGTTAATGCTGGCGGTAAATCCATCATTATCAGTGGCACAGATAAAAAGTATTCTCAACAGCACGACAACAGACATAAACAGTTCTTATTTTAGCTGCGGCATGTTAAATGCAGGTCTTGCAGTACAGAAAGCCAAATATCAGGATTTTAAAAACAGCACAGTTAGCTTGACAAGTGCAGCAGCTTTGACAAATAATAGAATTAAGCTTAAGTGGAATGATTTGAACGTATATGGTCCGGAAAAAGTTTTAATTTACAGATCGACCAGTAAGACAGGCACATACTCCAAAATAAAAACGCTTACTGGAGACAGTATTCTGGGCTGTACGTATACAGATTCCGGTTTAACAGCCGGCAAAACGTATTACTATAAAGTACGTATTGCCATGAAGTATGGAACAGGGCATAAATATACGCCGTACTCAGAAATTAAATCTGCCAAAGCAGCCAAATAAAGGAGGGATGGCATGAAAAAATTAGCGGCGACAGCATTGGGAGTTCTGCTTTCAGCAGCGATGCTGATTCCGTCAACGGCATTCGCTTTTGACAAAGACGTAGACGAATGGATGGCTGTAGGTACTTTACTGGAACTGACAGCAGGGGAAGCAGGAAAAAAGGTCAGTACATTAAGCAGCGGCGCTGTAAATCGAGATATTTCAAACTTTCGGGAGTATTTGGAGGCGTCAAGCGAGTTTTCTGTGACAGTATCTGCCAGTATGGACGGTCAGACAGAGAGCAGCCTTTACTTTTCAGAGAAAGCTTACCGCAATCAAAAGGGACAGTCAGAGAACATTGCCGTATTGAAGGCAGACGATGCCAATCCCTGGAGGGAAGAAACCTGTGTGATACTGAAGGTTGAGGATCTTACAGGGGGAATGACTGGTATAGAAGTAGAGATGGGAGCGTCAGAAGATGGTCCCAGAGATTACAAGATATCTTACAGCACTGACCAGGGAAAGACATGGAACGCATTCAGCACGTTAGGAACAGATCAAGGTTCTGTTTCAATGCCAAGCTGCACAGGTACCATATTTAAGAAAAATATCACAGATGTTGAGAGAACGTACGAGACTGTAAAACTACAGGAAAAAATTGAAAATAAAAAAACAGGCAGTTCTTTTGATTATGACTGGGATATGAAGCTGTATGATGATATTTATTTTAAGATATGTCCAGCATCTGATTACAAGGTAAATGGGGTAGAAGGATTATACGGCGGCAGCAGCGGAGAATGGGGAATTCGTTCTGTAAAAGTTCTGCAGGGATTGGTAGCGCCAGCAGATCAGGATTCTTCTGATGATTTTGTCGAGGTT
This sequence comes from uncultured Lachnospiraceae bacterium, assembly GCA_910585395.1. Classification (GTDB taxonomy): domain Bacteria; phylum Bacillota; class Clostridia; order Lachnospirales; family Lachnospiraceae; genus Petralouisia. The sequence goes on along the minus strand of CAJUCK010000004.1, from coordinate 62,397 downwards.
CCAGAAGCGCCGATGCCGTCTTCTGTAAAAGCTTATAAAACAGCAAAAAAAGCCGTTACCTTGACCTGGAAGAAAGCTTCTCCAGCGTGCAGTTATGAAATTTATCTGAAAAAGGGGAAAGGAAAATATCGGAAGATTAAAACTGTCGAATCATCCAAAGAAACGAAATATGTGATAAAAAATCTCTCTCCTACAGCAGTCTATAAAGTATGTATGTGCTCTTATGATTATGGGGTGGGAGGACGAAAGAGATACAGTGGTATGACAAGGCCAATTACAGTTAATATGAAGAAACAGCCGTTGACTGAACATCTTTCTGTGAAAAAAGCTATTTCAATAAAACTTGGACAAAAAAAGAATCTGGTGGTAAAATGTAAGAAAGGAACCAGCGCCTATTACATTAAAAAGATAACTTACAAGGTAAAGAATCCTGAAATTGCCAATGTGAAATCTTCTGGTATCATTGAAGCTAAGAAAAAGGGCAATACCAGGGTAGATGTAAAAGTGACCCTTAAAAGTGGTTTAAAAAAGAAATTTGTCACCAGATTAAAAGTAGTGGAATAATAACATATTGGACAAAGCAGGATTCTTATGCAGGCAAGGCATAATCTTTCCTGCTTTGTTGTACTGTATATAAGATATTTGTAAATGGCAGGAGTGGGTATAAATGATAAGAATAGGGATATGCGATGATGAAAAGAAATACAGGGAAATTGCAGGAGAGTTATTGAGACAGTATTTTACAGGAAAGCGCATCGATTATAAGCAGATAGAGTATCAATCAGCAATATCATTTATGGAACAAAAAGACAGGATCGATATTCTTATCCTGGACATAGAGATGGAAGGACTTTCAGGCATTCAGTTAAAAGACTGGCTCAGTCAGGAAGAGAGTGAAATAAGAGTGCTTTTTGTTACCAGCCATGTGGAGGGGATGCCGGAAGCTTTTGGAAAAAATGTATATGGGTTTTTAAAAAAGCCGCTCAGGAAAGCAGAGTTCGAGAAGTATATGGATCGAATCATAGGGGATATTGAAGATAATCAGATTATAATGATAAAAAGCATCAATAAGAAATTACTGGTAAAAATCAGCAGTATATATTATTTTGAGTCGGATTGCAAATACAGCCGTATGGTGAGCTGCGATGGAGAAAATTTTTGTGATGAAGGACTGATTCAGCTGGAAGAAAAATTAAGTACACAGAATTTTTTTCGATGTCATAAAAGTTTTCTTGTGAATCTGAGAAATATTTGCGATATAAGCGATAATATTCGAATGCTGAATGGAGATGTTATTCCGGTAAGCAGAAGAAAGGCAAAAAGGTTAGAGGAAGCCTATCGGGATTATGTCATCAGAAAATCAAGGTGATATTTTAGATTCTGATTATAGGGGGATTAGCATATGTATCAGTATCTGCTGCTGCTGGACACAGAGCAGGAACGAGAATTTTTTCAGAAAATGTATCATGAAAACAAAAACGTAATGTATTATACAGCTCTGAGTATATTAAAAAATGAGTCTGATGCGGAGGATATGGTACATGAGACATTTTTAACATTAACAGAATATATATCAAGAATGATAGATAATCAGCCTAAGAAAAACTGGAATTTTATACTCACTGTTTTAAAACATAAATGTTATAATCTTTATAAGAAGAAAAAGCAGGAGATTGATAAATATGCAGAACTGGAGAATCTGGCATATCCAGTTGCTGAGAAACCGGATGACAGAGTGGAACGGCTGGAAAAACAGGAATTGATGATAAAAATAATTAGAGAAATGAAGCCATCTCAGGACGTATTAATTTTAAAGTATTATCATGAAATGAATAATATAGAAATTGCAGCAGTTTTAGGAGAAACGCAGGATAATATTCGCCATATTTATATGAGGGCAAAGCAGAAAATGGAAAAGATGCTGGAAAAATATGGAATTATCAACTCATATGATATCTGAAAAATCTTGAAAAAATGAGATAATTATGCTACCATATTCCAAGACAGGTGAGCAGGAAGATATTCTGACAGTGAACCTGATACTATATTAAGAAGCAGACCAGACCACAAGGGTATCCTGAAAGGGACGGTGCAGCAAATAAAGATGACAATAGGTATCCTCTAAAACAGGATTCTCTTTTCGCTGTCCCTGTACCATTTGGTACAGGTTTTTTATATTATGCGCACTCATGCAAAAGGTATTATGCCGCTAAGGCAGCCGCACGCGGAGCGTAAAACGTAGAGTCCCCTCGAGATTAAGAAGTTAGGGGAGTAGAAGTGGGCTTGCCCGCTTTGTTCTTAGATTAAATCAAAATAATTTATATACTTGGGACGAAGGGAAATTTATGAATCATCTAAAACAATTAATTGACAAACTGGAAGAATCATCAAATCTTGCCAAAGAGGAATGGATAGATCTGATGCGCGGCAGGAATGAAGAGACAGCTCAGTATCTCTTTGAGCGGGCAAGATACTGGCAGCGCAAGTATTTTCAAAATAAGATTTATACCAGGGGGCTTATTGAATTCACCAATTATTGTAAAAATGACTGCTATTATTGTGGAATCCGCAGAAGCAACGGACGGGCAGACAGATATCGTTTGACAAAAGATCAGATTTTGGAATGCTGTCACAGCGGATATGAGCTGGGATTTCGTACCTTTGTGCTTCAGGGAGGCGAGGATGGCTGGTTTACTCAGGAGAAGATTTTGGAAATCATTCAGGCAATAAAGAAAGACTATTCAGATTGTGCCCTTACTCTTTCATTGGGAGAACGGTCCAGGCAAAGTTATGAAGAACTTTTTTATGCGGGCGCTGACCGTTATCTGCTGCGGCATGAGACAGCAGATGAGGAGCACTATAGGGATCTTCATCCGCCAGAATTGTCAGCAGAACATAGAAAACAATGCCTCTGGGACTTAAAGGAAATTGGCTATCAGACTGGAACAGGCTTTATGGTAGGAAGCCCTGGACAGAAGTTAGAGCATCTTGTAGAGGATATGCTGTTTATCAGAAGATTAGAGCCTCAAATGGTGGGGATTGGTCCTTTTGTGCCTCATCATGATACTCCCTTTGCCCAGGAAGCACAAGGGACAGTGGAATTGACATTATTTATGATTGGATTGCTGCGGGTCATGATGCCAGATCTGCTGATTCCTGCCACAACCGCGCTGGGTACCATTGATCCAATGGGCAGGGAAAAAGGAATTCTAGCAGGGGCAAATGTGGTTATGCCAAATCTGTCACCGACTTCTGTGCGGAAAAAGTATGAGTTGTATGACAATAAGATCTGTACTGGAGACGAGGCGGCAGAGTGCAGAAACTGTCTCAAACAGAGAATGAAGAGTATTGGATATGAATTGGCTGTTGATCGTGGAGATTACTGTAGACGAATAAAGGAGGAAAATCATGTATAATGTAATGTCACCCAAAGCAGAAGAATTTATCAGTCATGAGGAGATTTTGGCTTCTCTGGCATATGCACAGGAAAATAAAAATAACCGGAAACTGATTGATGAAATTCTCACAAAGGCAAAAGAACGGAAAGGGTTGTCACATCGGGAGGCGGCAGTGCTTCTGGATTGTGAGCTGGAAGATAAAAACCAGGAAATTTATGCGCTTGCAGAACAGATTAAAAAAGATTTTTATGGAAATCGTATCGTTATGTTTGCGCCATTATATTTATCTAATTACTGTATCAATGGCTGTGAGTATTGCCCTTATCATTTAAAAAATAAACACATTGCCAGGAAAAAACTGACGCAGGAAGAGATTGTGAAAGAAGTCACAGCGCTGCAGGATATGGGGCACAAGCGTCTGGCGCTGGAGGCAGGAGAAGACCCAGTCAATAATCCTATTGAGTATATTCTGGAATGTATCAAGACCATTTACGGCATTAAACATAAGAATGGGGCGATTCGCCGTGTAAATGTAAACATTGCTGCAACTACTGTAGAAAATTACAGAAAATTAAAAGAGGCAGGAATCGGCACCTACATTTTATTCCAGGAAACTTACAATAAAGAATCCTATGAAAAACTTCATCCTGCCGGACCGAAACATGATTATGTCTATCACACAGAAGCGATGGACCGTGCGATGGACGGGGGCATAGATGATGTAGGGCTTGGAGTCTTGTTTGGACTGAATAATTACCAGTATGATTTTACAGGAATTCTTATGCATGCAGAACATTTAGAAGCGTATAAAGGAGTAGGACCTCATACCATCAGTGTGCCCCGCCTGCGCCGTGCCGATGATATTGATCCAGATGTGTTTGACAATGGAATCTCAGATGAAATTTTTGCCAAAATTGTGGCATGTATTCGAATTGCAGTGCCTTATACGGGAATGATTGTATCTACCAGAGAGAGCCAGGCATGCCGGGAGAAAGTACTTCATCTGGGAATCTCACAGATTAGCGGCGCTTCCAGGACCAGTGTGGGAGGTTATGCGCAGCCAGAACCAGAAGAGGAAAATTCAGCGCAGTTCGATGTCAGCGATAACCGTACCCTGGATGAGGTGGTGAAATGGCTGATGGAGATGGATTATGTTCCCAGTTTCTGTACGGCATGTTATCGGGAAGGAAGAACGGGAGACCGTTTCATGACATTGTTAAAAAGCGGCCAGATTGTAAACTGCTGCCATCCAAATGCTCTGATGACTCTGAAAGAATATCTGGAGGATTATGCATCAGAGGAGACAAAAGCAGTAGGTGACAAACTGATTGAGAGAGAACTAGATGTTATTACGAATCCCAAGGTAAAAGAGAAGGTTATTGATTATCTGGCAAACATTCATAATGGGCAGCGGGATTTTCGATTCTAATCTATTATATGAAAGAAAAAAGTTTTAAGCTGAAATTTTGCTGTAGAATTCAGGTGAATATTATTTGCAACATAAAGGATAATCAAAAGGATTAAAATTTTACTGTTAAAATTAATTTATTTTAAGACCATGTTTCCATGATTCAGCGGGGCATGGTTTTAATTTATTCTATAAATTCAGGTGTCGAAAGCGCTTTGGTACCTGAATTTTCTGTGGAGAAACTTCTTATACAAAATTTGAAAGAGTTTTCCTTTGTCCCTTAGATGAAAGAATTAGATAAGCAGAGCCTGTCCCAGCGAAAGAAGAGTATTAACCAAGGAGATATCTGCATTAATTTAGGAATAACTGTTGACATTAGATGACAGCGGCTATATAATGTTAGCATACTACAAATAAAAAAAGTTAATAGTAAATAAGAAAGATGTGATGAGAATAATTATGATGACTAAAAGGACAAAAAAATTAACAGCCAGTGAAGAAGATTTAATGGAAATATTTTGGACGGCCAGAGAACCTCTTACCAGCGTGGATCTTTTAAAGATTTCAGCTGACCGTTCCTGGAACGGGAATTATTTACATAGGATGCTGCGTTCATTGACGAAGAAAGGTATGATAAAAGTCTGCGGTACTGTACAGTATGGGACGCAGTATGCAAGACAATTTATCCCTGCGGTTACCAAAGAGCAATATGCAGCGAAACTTGTCATATCAAAAGGAATCAAAGCCAGCGCTATTGGGGCGGTGACGGCGGCTATGGTGAAAGAATCCAGTGAAACAGGTAAAGAAGTATTGATTGAGCAGCTAGAAGAAATTATAAAAGAATTGAAATGTAAAGATACGAAGGAGAAATAAGTATGCAGATAACACTTTTTTCTTTGCTTATGTCGGTAGTGTGGAGCAGTGCGTTGGCAGTATTTAATTATATCTGCAGGAAAAAGCATTTTTTTGTGAGACAAATTGGAGTTACAAACGTACTGTTTCTGTATTTGTTTTCTATGGCAAGAATGATGATTCCCTATAAATTTTCTTTTACCAGGGTTATACATTCCAAAGGTCCTGTCAGCAATTTCTGCCGGAGCGCTTCTTTCCATAACATTGGAACGTCTCGGATCTCATTTTGGACTGTGCTGTCTGTTCTCTGGGGAATGGTGTCGGCGGTTCTGATATTACGTTTTATCTGCCAGTATCTGAAAGCCGTAAAAGAATTTTCTACCTACCGTATACGTGAAGATGATCAATGCAAAAAAGTATTTCAACAGGTAATCAATGAGAGTAAAAAACGAGTGAAAATGAACATCAGGTATAGCCAGTATATAAATATTCCAATGGGAGTTGGAATATTTCGTAAATCAATTATTTTGCCTGATGAAAAATACAGCGACTCTGAATTGTATTACATCCTGCGTCATGAATACACACATTTTCTAAATCATGATTTAGTTTTAAAAAGTTTAATATACATTTATGGATGCATCTTCTGGTGGAATCCAGTGATATATCTGATCAAGAAGGACTTAGCACAGATTATGGAGATAAAATGTGATTTAGATGTAACAGAACAGATGGAAAAGTGCAGCAGGGCTGAATATTTAACCACTATTGTCACTATGCTGAAAAATGCGGATGAAAATAGAGCAGAAAAAATATTATATGGAACAGCAGCGCTGGTCTCAAAAAAATATGAATTAGAAATTCTTGAGAGATTTAAGATTGTTTCTGCCTATGAACATAAAAGAAAAAGCATCCTATTAAATGGATCATGGTTCATGATTTTGGTCACGCTTGTTTTTATTTCTTATTCCTTTGTGTTCCAGCCATATTATGAAACTGTGGATGTGGAAATTATGACAGAAACAGAATTATCAAATTTATCAGCCACTTATACTATAAAATGCAAGGGAGATATTTATCGTGTTTACTTTTTAGGTTCATGATAAAAGTAAAAGACAGAGTGAAAGGGTCAGTGAAATTTTTGCTGACTGTTGGTGCAAGACGCACAGAAAGGAGATAACATGAGAAAACATATGGGATTAAAAATACTTTTACGTGCCCCTCTGAAGACATTATTGACGTTTCTTCTGATAACATCCGCATCTTTTGCCTTGTTTTTCCGTGTCACAGATTATGCTGTTACCACACGGGAGACTGCCAAGGCTGAAAGTTTTTATAACGGTGTCGCGGCGCTGGATAACACCGTGCCGGATATGCTGCAGACAGATGACAGTGTAGATGGATTAAGCTATGGCATTATTCATGAAATGGAGGATAAAGCCTGGCCTGAACAAGAGAAACTAAAAGAATTTTCATCTCTGCCCGGCGTTACCTTAGCAGACACAAGATATATGACAGCAGGACGCATAGAGGATTATAAGCGTGTGTTTGACAAGGACTATTCAAGTCATGAAATGGGAAGTTTTGTGTTAGAAGGCATTTATGATGGATATGAAGAGGATTCAGCGATAATAGATTTGATATTTCGTGATGTTACAGTTCACGGTGGAGATGTGGAAATTGATTCTGAGAATTCTGTAAAAGTAAGCACTACAGCTACAGAAATGGGGTACGAGCTCGGTTATGAACAATATTCCCGGGAATTTTTTGAGAAACTAAAGAAAGGAAGCAGATGCCTTGTACTGGGAAATTATGATCAAACGCCAGGACATAGCCTGGAACTGGCAAGAAGTGAGGATGAGGAAACTCTCTGCGTGATAGACGACCAGCCAGAGAATTACCTGGAAACAGAGAAGTTTGCATTTCAAAAGGGCATGATAGAAGCGGCCAAGCAGAATGATATTACCTATGACATTGTATATACTTCGGATATGCGGGCCATACCATGCCTCAATGAAAGGAGTATGGTGATTGCTGAGGGGCGTCCTCTTACAGCAAAGGAAACAAATGGCTGTGTTGTGAATGAGATTTTTTTAGAAGCATATGGTTTGTCTGTAGGTGACAAGATCAATATTCAGCTGGGTGACAAGCTGTTTCATCAGAATGCTCTGGGAGGCGCAAAAGCCAGAGATGCAGAGACTCTTTCAAATTTTGTGGAAACTGCTGAGCTGGAAATAATTGGTGTGAGTCGCTTTATAGATACTGCAGACGCACGTATGAAGGAACATAAATGGAGTTATTCGCCGAGCACAATTTTTGTTCCAAGTGCACTTTTGCCAGTTGAGGTTCCAGATGATTATGAAGCTTCTAAAGGAGAGTTCAGTGTTTTGGCTGCGGATGCCCGAGATATAGAAGCCTTTCGGGAAGCAGTGGAACCGATGGCGGCAGAAATGGGACTGGGGCTGCGATTTTCAGATGGAGGATGGATGAGCATAAAGAACAGTTTTGAAACAGGTTATTTGACTTCGTTTTTGACTACATTATTATTTGCAGTGGGAGTCATACTGGCGCTGCTGCTGGCAGTTTTTCTTTATATTGGACACAGTAAGCAATCGTATGCAGTTATGCGGACTCTGGGAGTTTCTGACAAAGTGCCTTTTATTGTGCTGTCTGTGCTGGCAGTACCTGCCGGAGGTATTGCAGGTCTCTTTTATGCATCGCACACCGCAGCTAAGGCCCTTGAAAATATGGCGACTATTGCACCAGACAATTATGAGTATGTGCTGAATGCAGATCTTCCTCTTAGCGCAGTAATCTTCTGTTTGCTTTTTGAACTTGCATTTATTTCTTTTTCAACATTATGTTTCCTGTGGAAAATGAAAAAGACGCCTCTGCTGGAACTGCTTGAAGATAAATCAGGGAATCTGCCGAATACTCTGGGTGTGGAAAAACAAGCAGGCTTCAGCAAAACAGCATTGTGGGCAATGGCGCCGGCAGGTAGAGGAACAAAAGCATTTCAGAATAAGGGAAATCTGGAATCTGCTCCTGTCAGCTTTGACATTCAAAAACTTACAGTAGATTATGAAATGGTTTCTCATGGAAAATATAGTGCATTTCGTCATGCCTTAGCTTATATCCTGCGTCATATGAAGCGGGGAATGGGAAAAACAGCCGTATCTTTGATTTTGTCCGCTGTGCTGACAGCTGCTATCGGAATGTTTGTCTTGGCAAGGCTTACATATCAGGACGCTGTCCGTGAAATTGATGTGAAAGGAAAAGCTTTGAATTTTTCTTCATCTGCCATCACAGAACTGTCTAAATCAGATCTCATAGATGATTTTTACTGTTACGGCAATTTTAGTGTCCATGTAAATAACATGGAATTTGCAAATCTCATGACAATAACAAATGATATGGAACGTTATCTGGAAGAAAATTATTCCGTTGCCTATGCAGAAGGATACGACATTTCCAGTTTTGAAGGTACAGGTTCTGTGTGTCTGCTGGGGCAGGCGCTGGCAGAAGAGTTAGATGTCCGCCCAGGCGATAAGGTAAGTTTGATATCAGATTCTTTGTATTCCATCTTGATGGATGATGAAGAGAAAGAAAACATGTCAGATGCAATTTCACAGAAATCAAAAATGTTTGTGGTTATAGGCATTGTACAGTCTGATGCTGCAAGTGTAAGCACTGGTATTATTGCAGGGATAAATGGGGGTGCAGAAAGTGTTTACGGTCAGCCTTATCCATTTGGGTACTGTGAATTTACCTTGGTGGATAATGAAAAGATAAACACAGTAAATAATCTGTTGGAAGAGCAGCAGAAGGAAGGACAGATTTATGCGCCGATGGCATCATATTATGTAGATTCAGCAGGATTTGAAAATGTCAAGCGTGTGCGGGACCTGCTGGAATCATTGTTTCCTATTGCAGTGGGCGCTGCTGTATTCATTGGTCTGTTTGGGCCAGGGCTGGTTGTCCTGCAGTCGGCCAGGGAAGCATCATTTTTGCGTATTTTGGGTGTCACAAAGAAACGTGCCCGGTGTATGCTGGTGATGGAACAGATTTTTCTGTGTACTGCAGCGATAGTTCTGGTAGCAGGGGGGCTTGCCCTGTTCAATCAAGGGCTGTTTATAAGAAGCATAGAGCCACTTGTCTTGTGCTGGGCGCTGTACTTCTTGGGATGCGTCTGTGGTGCAGCGGCAGCGGCAATACAGGTGACAAGACATAAAATTTTAGCGCTTTTACAGGTTAAGGAGTAGAAAGGCATTGATTGTTATAATAAGCAAAGGAGTGAAAATATGCCAAAATTAACATTGGAACATGTAACTTATAAATACAAAAACGCACTGAGAGCAGCCGTCTCAGAGGTCAGCTGTACATTTGAAGAGGGGAACGTTTATGCTATCGTGGGGCCTTCTGGTTCTGGAAAATCTACGCTTCTCTCTCTGCTTGCAGGACTGGATCTGCCCACAGAGGGTAAAGTTGCCTTTGAGGGAGAAAGTCTGGCCGGACTCAATCTTGACCGCTACCGCCGTGAAAGTATTTCTATGATTTTTCAGGCATTTCACCTGTTCCCTCTGCTGACAGTGATGGAAAATGTCTGCTTTCCTATGGAACTGTGCGGTGTAATGCCCAGGGATGCAAAGCCCCGGGCAGAGACGCTGTTAGAAGGCGTAGGCATCACGAAAGAACAAATGCTCCGTTTTCCCTCCAGACTTTCTGGTGGAGAACGGCAGCGTGTGGCCATTGCCAGGAGTCTGGCGTCCAATGCGAAAATTATACTGGGTGATGAGCCCACTGGAAATCTTGACGGCGCCAATACACAAAACATTATTGATATTTTATGCAGACTTGCCCATGACCAAGGGTACTGTGTTATTATTGTAACGCACGACCTTGAGGTTGCAGAAGTGGCAGATGTAGCTTTTCGGATGAGAGACGGAGAATTACAGAAATGGAGATGAAATTCTCAAGCAGCAGAGAGTGTCGGCAGTGCGTGCAGTATCAAGAGATTCACGGATTAAGAAGCTTAGATTTATCAATTAGAAGAAATGATCTCATTATTGCAGTACTGTTAGAAAAGGCGGGCTTTTCACAATAAAATCGGATTATTCTTGCCATGGTAACATGCTTTGTATATAATAGAAAAAAACCTTTATAACGATTTTTCGATTAATGTATGATACGTTAGCATAAGATAAATACAAAGAGAAACAGACCAGAGGAATGAAAAACCATGAGCGTACAGGATAAAATAGAACACATTTTGAAGAACATCCACCTTTTATTTTCCGGCAGCAAACCCTATGACCAGGAAGGCGAATGGATTGTTGTGGAGAAGGCACAGGTATTTGAATTACTGGAACAGCTAAATTTAGCAGTGTATGAGGTAATGGATCAGTATGAAGTGACAAGCCAGAAGCATGAGCTGGCCCAGCGGAGGTGTGAGAAGCGGGGACAAGAGATTATTCAGAAGGCAAACAGCCATGCAGATGATATTTATGCAGCGTCGATTATGTATACGGATGACGCTATTAACCGGATTTGCCACATTATGGAAGATGCCAGTGATTCTGTGCGGAAAATTTTTCACAATATGAGTGCAGAAATGGACCAGGAACGAGAACGCGTGCGTCATAATCAGCTTGAACTTACAGGACAGCTTCAGGATTTTGCCGATACGCAGAAATACATAAAAATTATTGAAGAAATCAATAAGAAACTGGAGCGGGAACGCATGGAAGAGGTGAAGGAGCAGAAAGAGAAACGCATTCAAAATGAAGGGAAATCTTATTCAGCAGTTCAGCCCGAGATTCGGGTGAATCAGGCATATTTTGAGCGAAGTGGAAAAAGTTACGGTTTGACTCAGCCAGAGATTAATCCCAGAAAAGAAGAAGAGGAAAGCCTGGCAAGAGTAACAGGCAAAGAATTTGCAGAAAGCTTGCGCCGCAGAGCAGCAAGAAATCAGGAGAAATCATTAAAAATTGAAGACATGTCCCAAGAAATTGAAAATGTATCCTTGGGACTGGAAGATGTTTTTTCTAAAATGGAAATTACATCAGGAGAGGAATCTTTATTTTCAGAAGATGTTTCACAGGGACTGGAAGAAACTTTTATAAATAACACTCAAAAAGAAGAATTTATGTATCAGGGGGAACCTCTGCCAGAGGCGCCGCCAGAAATCCGTGTGGATTTGGATGCAGAATATTTTAAGTGGAAGGAAGGCGCAAAGAATGGAGAAACGCCTGCGCAGGGAAAAAAAGAGCGGAGATTTTTCTTTGGCAGGAAATCCAACAGCCAGTAGAGGCTGTCACCAGTAAAGCAGGTTAAATCATACAGGGGCTGGAGCCGGCAGATGAGGTTAAACCTCATTTACCAGTTCCAGTCCCTTTTCCAGTGCAGAGGCGTTTTCCATAGTCTCAACTGCAATGGCCTGCATTGCCTCTGAGGTAAAAAATCCCATGTGAGAGGTAACCAAAACATTGGGAAACGTCATCAATCTTGCCAGAGTATTGTCTTTAATAATTTTGTCTGAAAGATCTTCATAAAAGACACCGCTCTCTTCCTCATATACATCCAGTCCGACACCAGCGATTTTCTTCTCCAGCAGACCGTCGATAAGAGCGCTGGTATCAATGAGAGCGCCCCTGGAAGTGTTGATCAGGTAGACGCCTTTCTGCATCTTGGAGATGGCGGTTTTGTCAATGATATGATAAGTGTCCTTGGTGAGCGGACAGTGCAGAGAAATGACATGAGATTTCTCAAAAAGCTCTTTAAGTTCTACATACTCTACATCCAGATTGCTGTCGGGGTAGAGGTCGTAGGCATAAACTTTCATGTCGAAGCCTTTGAGGATTCGAATCATGGACTGCCCGATTTTTCCAGTGCCAATGATTCCGGCAGTTTTTTGATGGAGATCTGTTCCCATCAATCCATTGATGCTCATATTAAAATCTCTTGTCCGGGTGTAAGCACGGTGGGTAAAACGGTTGACCGTCAACAGCATGGCAGCGGCATATTCTGCTACAGCCTCTGGAGAATAGCTTGGAACACGAAGCACATGGATTTTTCCCCGTGCCGCTTCAATATCCACATGATTAAATCCGGCAGAACGCAGCAGAATTGCTTTTACCTTCATTTCACAGAGACGGTCAATCATTGGGGCAGTAATCTGGTCATTTATAAAAATACAGACAGCATCGCAGCCCGCAGCAAGATTCAGAGTATTTGGGCGGCAGGGAGCCTCCAGAAAAAGGATGTCCATGTTGTATTTTTCTGCCATCGGCTCAAACCAGATACGATCGTATGGTTTTGTAGTATAAAATGCAATTTTCATCTTATTGTCTCCTTTTTTTCTCAGTATGTGCAGAATATATAAAAGTATGCATTTCGATTATTCAGCTATATTTAAGAAATCTTAATAAAAAACCTCTCTGTTACTTAATAAGAGGCTGATATAATAAAAATATCAATCATACAGAATATTTTAAAATGGCTTTTGCAGAGTGCGTGGTTTCATGTATAATAAATAGTAAATCCAGAGACCAGCTGTTTCTATATGTATCTAACAAAAATGTGTAAATATACGCAGTTAGGCGCCGATGGCGGGACCAGCTGGGGATTTTGACGGAAAAGAGAGGTGGATAAGATGAAAAGTATTCTGGTATGTGATGATGACAGGGAAATTGTGGATGCCATAGAGATATATCTGCAGCAGGAGGGGTACAATATTCTCAAAGCATATGATGGAGAGCAGGCATTGCAGATATTAAAAGAACATGAAGTTCATCTTTTGGTGATCGATATAATGATGCCTAAGATGGATGGGATACGTGCTACTTTGAAGATTCGCGAGGACAGCAGCATACCAATTATTATTTTGTCAGCGAAATCAGAAGATGCAGATAAAATTCTGGGGCTTAATATTGGAGCAGATGATTATGTGACAAAGCCCTTTAACCCGTTGGAATTGGTAGCCAGGGTAAAGTCCCAGCTCAGGCGTTATACTCAGCTTGGGAATGTAGCAGAGAACAGCAAGCGTATCTATCAGGTAGGGGGTTTGGTTATCAATGATGATTTAAAAGAAGTAGTGGTGGATGATGAGCAGGTAAAGCTGACGCCCATCGAATATAATATTCTGCTGCTTCTGGTAAAAAATCAAGGTAAAGTGTTTTCCATCAATCAGATCTATGAGAGTATCTGGAACGAAGATGCCATTGGTGCAGATAATACAGTTGCCGTACATATTCGGCATATTCGGGAAAAAATAGAAATAAATCCCAAAGAGCCAAGATATCTGAAAGTAGTATGGGGAGTAGGCTACAAGATAGAGAAGTCAGCGAAATAAAGGCGGTGATAAATTGAAAAAGTGGCGGTATTCCATTGGAATGAAAGCAGCAGCGGCAGCGGCAGTACAGGCATTTGCTGTAATGTTTGTAATCTGCCTGATGATTCTGGTGGTACTGTTTCAGAATAATATTCTGAATTTCAGTGAGAAAAGAGACACGTCCTTTGAAACTTCCAGCTATTTTACCGATCAGTTTGGGAAAACAACAAGGGAACTGCTGGAATTTGTAGAACTGCGGAAAAAGTTTGAAACAAATGGAAGCTATGATCCAGATAAGAAGGTCGATATTCTCCAGTATTATGACAAAAAGGAGATTTTAGGGCGCGCAGGGGAGAAACAGAAGAAGGATGCAGTCGTTTATACACTGGGAGATCTGGCAGAATGGTCAAGAACATACACCTCGTCTTTCTATGAATTTATGTATGAGTATCAAGTAGAGGATAAGATTCAGCAGAGATTGACAATTTTCAAAAATGGGGAAAGCATATACTGTGAAGAAAAGCCAATTTCCAATATCAGAGACATGGCTCCAGAACTGCGGGACAAAGTAATTGAAGAAGTGGAACATTATTATGGAGGTTCTTACAGTACCTCTGAGGAATATGTAGGGAGTAATGATTCCTATACAGTGAATGATCCGCCCAATACGGCTTTAGCAGAGGCAGCGCCTCAAGATATTTCGGAGGATATGGAAGAACATCCTGAAATAATCCAGAAAGTGATACAAGGGCAGCTTTATGAAGTGACAGAGGATGAATTAAAATGGCTGTTATCCAGTATGAACAATATGACATATGTGAGTATGTCTTCTGTGTATGAATTTGCAGATGAAGACTATCTCCCTGCTAATGGTACAGGAATCTGGGAAAATTTTATGAGTGGAAATGATTCCCTTGAGCATGTGCAAAATACCTTCCGTGCCCTGAATTATACATTAGAGGAGATTGGCAGTGAACTTACTATATATCGGAAATGTTTAAGCAGTTATCATCAGTCGTCTGGGGGGACTAATGTTTATTACTGGATGAATATTGGTAAAGAAAATAAGATTTATACCAATATTAAGGCAGGAAATTCTTCTAAGCTGCCAGCATATGGAAAAAAGCTTGGAAAATATTTGTTTTACAGAGAAAGTGACGTTTATCTTGAAACGAATGTTTCGGGCGTGGAAGATAATTTTTATCAACAGATTGAACCATCTTATGGGAATAAGGACAGCCTTATGTTTGTTGGAGTAGATACAAATTTTTCCTGTGAAGATGATTTTTTGGAAGCGAAGACAGAATATGAGAGAATGCATCCATGGATCGGTATTTGTCTATGGGGGGCAGTGATCAGTATTCTCATCTGGCTGATTATTATTATTTACCTGAGTATTGTGGCGGGAAAAAGAGATGATTCAGGAGAGGTGTATTTGAACTTGTTTGACCGGATTCCAACGGAAATATTGTTTTTGGCAGCGATTACATGGAGTCTGGTTTTTGTCTGGGGAACTGCCAGAATGTTCTATCTGTATATAGATGGAAGTTACACCAGCCTTATGCTGGTTGCAGGTGGAGTTACCTTTGTGGGCATGGCATTTGTGCAGATTTTTTATTTGAGTTTTGTGCGGCGTATTCGTGCTGGAGTGCTCTGGTCTGGCAGTATTTTGAATTGGTTTTTCCGAGGGATTGGACTGTTGTTTACCAGTCGAAAATCTCTTACAAAGATGGTGATCTGGTTTTTTCTTCATCTTCTGGCATGTTTGATTTTGTTTCCAATGATTGCCATGCCCTATGAAAGAAAAATGTTTACAGTGGGTGTGGGTATGTTCAGTATTCTCTGCGGTGTGGAAGCTGTTCTGATCATCCGTGAAGGCGCGCAGCGCAACAAAGTACTGGATGGAATCAGCAAAATTGCAAGCGGTGATTTAGAATACAAAATTGCTGAAGAGGAATTGAAAGGCGATAACCGCAGGCTGGCTCATGCTGTCAATGATATTGGAGAAGGGCTGCACCGGGCAGCAGATAACAGTATGAAAAATGAACGTCTGCAGGCAGATTTAATAACCAATGTGTCTCATGACATAAAAACGCCTCTTACTTCTATTATCAACTACGTAGATCTGTTAAAGCGGGAGAAACTTGAAAATGAACGTGCACACAATTATATCAAAGTATTGGACGCCAAATCGCAGAGATTGAAACAGCTTGCAGAAGATCTGGTAGAAGCTTCCCGTATCAGTTCTGGAAATATCAAGCTGGAAATGGAGCGGATCAATCTGGTGGAGCTTGTGTATCAGACAGAGGGAGAATTTGCAGAGAGATTTGAAGAACGGGGATTGAATATTGTCTCTAATCTTCCCCGAGAATCCATTGTGATTCTAGCCGACGGCAGAAGAATCTGGCGGGTATTAGAAAATCTCTATAACAATGTGGCCAAATATGCCATGGAAGGTACCCGGGTGTATGTGGACATGTATGCAGATGGAAACCAGGTATTGTTTTCTATTAAAAATATTTCCGAGAATCCTCTGAATATTGAGGCAGACGAGCTGACGGAACGTTTTATCCGCGGGGATATTTCCAGGAGTACAGAGGGCAGCGGGCTGGGATTGTCTATTGCAAAAAATCTTATGAACCTGATGGGAGGAACGTTCCAGATTTATCTGGACGGCGACTTATTTAAAGTAATGATTGGCTTTCGGCAGGAGCCAGAACAGAGAGAGAAACAGGATTATATGCAGCAGCAGTAAAGGTTTCACATTTTAGCCTTGCATTTCCGGTGCTGTCACCTTATAATATTTGGATAGGGAAAAGTAGGCTGATGGAGGTTTCCATTGGCTTATTTTACCTATCAACTAAATCAGGAGGACAATATATATGATAAAATTACATGATAGTGGTGTATATCTGATAAATGGACAGACTCTGATTCCAGATAATGGACAGGCGTCTGCCGCTATCCAGGCAGAAACTGGAAAGACAATTACCAGAGAAGAGGCGGCGCGCAACACGATTGCCTATGAAATTCTATCAGAACACAACACTTCTGAAAATATGGAAAAACTGAAAATTAAATTTGATAAGCTGACGTCCCATGATATTACGTTTGTGGGAATTATTCAGACGGCGAGAGCTTCGGGACTGGAGAAATTTCCGGTGCCTTATGTACTCACCAACTGCCACAATTCTCTGTGTGCTGTGGGAGGAACTATCAATGAAGATGACCATATGTTTGGATTAAGCTGTGCCAAGAAATATGGCGGTGTGTACGTACCCCCCCATCAGGCAGTCATTCACCAGTATGCAAGAGAAATGCTTGCTGGCGGAGGCAAGATGATTCTGGGTTCTGATTCTCATACACGTTATGGGGCGCTGGGCACCATGGCAATGGGAGAAGGAGGACCAGAGCTGGTAAAACAGCTTCTGGGAAAGACATACGATATCAATATGCCTCAGGTAGTAGGCGTGTATCTCACTGGGAAACCACAGAAAGGGGTAGGACCTCAGGATGTGGCTCTTGCCATTATCGGAGCAGTGTTTGCCAACGGATATGTCAATAACAAAGTTATGGAATTTGTGGGGCCTGGCGTCTCCAGCCTGAGCGCTGATTTCAGAATTGGCATAGATGTTATGACCACAGAGACTACCTGTCTGTCTTCTATCTGGAGGACGGATGATACGATTCGGGAGTTCTATAAAATTCATGGCAGAAGAGGAGATTATAAAGAGTTAAATCCAGGGCAGACAGCGTATTATGACGGCATGATTGAAGTTGACCTGAGTAAAATTAAACCAATGATAGCGATGCCGTTCCATCCCAGCAATACCTATACTATTGAGGAACTAAACGCCAATCTCATGGATATTTTGGATGACTGCGAGAAGAAGGCGAGAGTCAGCCTGGATGGAGCAGTTGATTTCACTCTCAAAGATAAAGTCAGAAACGGCAGGCTGTATGTTGACCAGGGAATTATTGCAGGCTGTGCCGGCGGAGGATTTGAGAACATCTGTGCAGCGGCAGATATTATGGAAGGCGCCAGCATAGGTTCTGATGAGTTTACCTTGAGTATTTATCCTGCAAGTATGCCAGTATACATGGAATTGATGAAAACAGGAGCGGCAGAGACGCTGATGGAAACAGGAGCTATCTTAAAGACAGCATTCTGCGGTCCTTGCTTTGGAGCAGGAGATACACCCAGCAATAATGGATTTTCTATCCGTCATTCCACCAGGAACTTCCCCAACCGTGAGGGAAGCAAGCTTCAAAGTGGTCAGATTGCCTCTGTAGCGTTAATGGATGCCCGTTCCATTGCAGCTACGGCAGCAAACAAGGGATATTTGACACCTGCCACAGATATGGACGTATATTATACCAATCCCAAATACCATTTTGACAGCAGGATTTACGCTAACCGGGTATTTGACAGCAAGGGAGCTGCAGATCCTTCCCAGGAAATCAAATTTGGTCCCAATATCAAGGATTGGCCGGCAATGAGTGAGCTGCCAAAAAACATGATCCGGTAACCACTACAGATGAACTGATTCCTTCTGGAGAAACTTCTTCTTATCGTTCCAATCCTCTGGGACTTGCAGAATTTACATTATCTAGAAAAGATCCCGCATATGTGGGACGTGCCAAGGAGATTCAGAAAGCCCAGAAGGCAGTGGAAAGTGGAACCTGTCCTCTGGAGATAGTGGAAGAGCTCAAGCCTGTGATGGCGGCTGTGAATCAGGCATTTCCACAAAAAGCTTTCTCAGAGAGCCATGAACCAGAC
>CAJUCK010000004.1:33612-43620 GCA_910585395.1 uncultured Lachnospiraceae bacterium | reverse complement strand
GCGACTAAGCGTTACCGCTCTAATCTGATTAACTGGGGAATGCTTCCTTTCCTGATTCAGGAAGGAGAGCTGCCATTTGCAAATGGTGATTATATATTTATCCCAGATATCCGCAAAGCAGTGGAAGAGTGCAGAACAGACATCGCAGCTTATGTGGTGAAAGAAGGGACTTTGAAGGAGTTTTCCTTGAAGATGGGAGAACTCACAGAAGATGAACGTACGATTATATTAAAGGGATGCCTGATTAATTATTATAAAGGGTAATTCATAAAACTTTAAGATACAACAGGGTATTGCATACAATGCGGCAGCGCATTCTGCAATGCCCTGAATCAGCAATAGGAGGTTGCATTAATTTTGGATGAACAGGGGAAAAAACAGACAGAAGAAAAAATGGATTGGAATATCAGACCTTATCTGGCAATCGGGCTCATTTCATTTCTGGTGATTGTTGGTTCTATTTCATTCTTTTTTTTGATATACCGTTATCATGGATTTACGAAAATTCTTGATAAAGTTATGGTGATTCTACAGCCAATTACCATCGGGCTGGTTCTTGCTTATTTAGTTAATCCTGTGGTGAATTTCGAGGAACGTTACCTGCTTCCTTTTGCACAGCAGAGGATGAAAAACCAGGATAAGGCAAGGAAAGTAGTGAGAGGCGTCAGCGTGGCGGGAGCATTGCTGTTTGTGACGCTGGTGATTGGGATTTTGCTGCAGATGGTGATTCCAGAGCTTTATAAGAGCATAAATGGTATGATAGGTACGATGCCGCGGCAAGTTAACAGTTTTATGGACTGGATCAGTGATTATGTGGATAATGAAAGTGAAATTTCTGGTTACCTGGAAATTGGGCTGACAAAAGGGACAGAGTTTTTTGAACACTGGGCAAGAACAGAATTCCTTCCTCAGACTAAAAATATAGTGGCGGGAGTGACGACAGGGGTCATCGGCGTGGTAAAAATTCTCTTTAATGTGGTAATTGGCATTATTATTTCTATTTATGTGCTGATGAGCAAAGAGGTCTTTATTGGGCAGAGTAAGAAAGTGGTCTATGCTCTGTTTACAGGAAAGAAGGCAAATGCAGTGATTCATACAGTTCACAAAAGCAATGAAATTTTTGGGGGCTTTATTTCTGGTAAGATTCTGGATTCCCTGATTATTGGAATTTTATGTTTTATCTGTCTTTATTTTATGAAGATGCCTTATTCAGTACTGGTCAGTGTGATAGTGGGTGTGACCAATGTCATTCCTTTTTTTGGACCTTATCTGGGCGCTGTTCCGAGTACCATACTTATTATGCTTGCAAATCCAATTCAGGGATTATATTTCGTGATTTTTATTCTGGTGCTACAGCAGATTGACGGCAATATCATTGGACCTAAAATTTTGGGAGATTCTACGGGGCTGTCCTCATTCTGGGTGGTGTTTGCAATTCTTTTGGGAGGCGGAATATTTGGAATACCGGGCATGATTATCGGAGTTCCGCTGTTTGCAGTAATTTTCTATATACTGCGGCGAGGTTTGAATTATGTTATACAGAAAAAACAGCTTCCTTTAGACAGCGAAAATTACATCTGGGCAGAGAGGCTGGATATCGAGAATAATGAGCTGGTGGATTATCAGAAAGAAACATATGTTTCTAAATTAAAACAGACAAAAGATAAAGATAAAATACAGAGAGTTGCAAAAAATATGAAAAAAAGCAGGAAGAAGAAATAGATTTTTTGACATCTGCAGGGAGAATATGTTAAACTATGGGTAATATGGACGATAATCGGGGGTAATGTACCTTTTAACATAATTCTGAGGTGAAATAGTTGGATAGATACGAATATAAGCTAAAACTGGAACAGTTGAAGAATCTGGTAGAAGAGAAAGATTATGAGAAAGCAGCTGAGATTGCAGATTCGATTAACTGGCGTAAGGTAAAGAGTTCAGCAACATTATGCATGGTGGGAGAGATTTATGATAGAATAAAACGATATGAGGACAGCCATGAAATTCTTTTAATGGCATACGATCGTGCAGCAGTAGGCAGAAATATACTGTACCGTCTAACCTTAGTTGCTCTGAAAATGGGCAATGTAGATGAAGCAAAAGAATATTATGAAGAATTTCTTGAGGTTGCACCCTACGATAATCAGAAATATATACTTCGGTATCAGATTGCTAAGCTCAGCGGCGCAGGACTTGAGGAACTTATTGACATTCTTGAGGAGTTTAAAGAACGGGAATATATTGAAGAGTGGGCGTTTGAGCTTGCTTATCTGTATCATCGTGCCGGCAGCGGTGAAAAGTGTGTTGAGGTTTGTGATGATCTGGTGCTTTGGTTTGGTGATGGGAAATATGTAGAAAAAGCATTGGAATTAAAAATGCTCTATCAGCCATTGAACAGGGAACAGGAAGAAAAGTATCGGCAGTTCAAGCAGTTCCGGGAAGGCGTGGTGGAAGTGCGGCCTACGGATATGCTGGAATCAGGGGAGATCATTCAGGAGACGATGAAAATTCCTGATCTTGCTTCTGGCAGCGCCAGGTTTAATACTTCTAATCTTCAGGCGGAGATTGCCAGGAGTATGCAGCAGATTATGGATGCCAATACAAAAGAGCTTGTCAGTGACACCATGGATAATATTAAGAAAATGGTGGAAGAGATTCCCTATCTGCAGGTGCCGTCAGAGGATGACAGTCCGGTAGAGGAGGAAGAGCAGTTTGGATATATTGAGACGGAAGAGGAGATTGACGGTTCTCTGAGAAATGATTTTGAAGAGTTGCTGGCAGAGGATTGGGATGGACAGGTTCGTTTGTCTATGCAGGGCGGTATAGTGAGAGAGCCACAGGTCAATGGACAGATGGATATTCAAGATGTGCTGGCAGAATGGGAGAGAACCAGACAGGCGGCTGAGGTGGCAATGGCTACCGCTCAGGAGAGAAGACTGGTTTCTGCAAAAGCGCGTGCATTGCAGGAGGCACAGGAACTGCTAAAACGGCTCAATGAGATTATTCCCAAACTGGAGGCAGGTATTTCACCACAGGAATTGCTGGCAGAACGTTATCTGCACAATCTTCCGCCGGGGCAGCTAATGCCAGATGAACGGGGAATACGGCCGGATTTGGTAGAAGGTACAGAAGTCTCGGAAGAAATGCAGATGTATCAGGAAGCAGAAATGCCGGAAGAGATGCAGATGTACCAGGAAGCAGAAATGCCGGAAGAGATGCAGATGTATCAGGAAGCAGAAATGCCGGAAGAAACGCAGATGTCTGAGGATTATAATGTATCTGAAGAAGACCAGCTGCCAGATATTCATGTGCCAGAAGAAGGTCTTATGCCAGAAAAAGACCAAATACCGGAAGATA
Source organism: uncultured Lachnospiraceae bacterium (assembly GCA_910585395.1). Classification (GTDB taxonomy): domain Bacteria; phylum Bacillota; class Clostridia; order Lachnospirales; family Lachnospiraceae; genus Petralouisia. The sequence goes on along the minus strand of CAJUCK010000004.1, from coordinate 40,263 downwards.
ACGAGCAGCAGTTTTTGACTTCTGACAAAATTTCCAGCTGGGAAGAAGCAGCAAAAATATTAGGTGAACCAATTCCCAAAGAATATTTGGAGAAAATGAAACGGGAGAGTGAAAGCAGCAAAAATTTCAGTCAGGAGACAGAAAGGGAATTTTACCAGGAGCCGCCGAAACCACAGGAACCGTCGAAACCACAGGAACCGCCAAGAGTACAGGAATCGCCAAAACCACAGGAGCCGCCAAGAGTACAGGAATCGCCAAAACCACAGGAACTGCCAAAACCGCAGGAAGCACTGAAACCACAGGCATCTTTGGAGGAACTTATTGAACAGGAGGCAGAGAAATCGGATGAACAGGATGAGAAAGATGCTGGAAAGTATCTGCGTTCGGTATTTCAGGCAGCCCGCGAATCCAGAGAGGAAAAAGCCAGCATTCCGAAACTTCAGATTGAGGAGCCAGAAGAACACATTCGAAAACTTAGCAAGGAACAGAAGGAAATATTTTCTTATTTTGTACCTATTACCGGTATGGAACAGCAGCTTTGCCAGGTACTAGAAGGTTCTCTGCACAGGAAGGGGAAAGATAACACTTCCTCCAGCGGAAATATACTTATTACTGGCGGCAGAGGCAGCGGTAAAACGGTTCTGGCAACTGATTTTATTAAAGCGATTCAAAAAAGCGGCAGACATCCTGGCGGCAAAGTAGGAAAAATCACCGGAGAATCACTGAATCAGAAAGATTTGACCCAGTTGATCCGTAAGGTTGCCGGTGGATATCTGATTATAGAGAAAGCAGGTGATATTTCAAAAAAGACTGCGACAGGATTGTCTCTTTTGATGGAACAGAATACAGATGGGCTTTTGGTGATTATGGAAGATACCAGAAAGGGAATTGATAAGGCACTGAGCCAGGATGCAAATTTTGCCCGTAAGTTTACAGAGCGAGTTAAGATACCAGTATTTACCAGCGACGAGCTGGTGGAATTTGCCAAGGCGTATGCTCTGGAGCAAGAGTGTGAAATTGACGATATGGGAATACTGGCCCTTTACAACCGTATCAGCAATATTCAGAAACTGGATGAAGCGACCACTCTTACAGAGGTAAAGGAAATATTGGATGAGGCAATCAGCAGAGCAGAACATGGTGGTTTGAAAAAGTTCTTCGGCGGGAAGAAATTCAGTCCCGAAGGGTATCTGTATTTAAGGGAAAAGGATTTTGAAGATTAAGAAAACAGGAGTGAAACTTATGGAACATTTTTCAGAATTGGATATGTACTATCTGGGTCAGGGAACCCATTATGATATTTATAAAAAATTAGGAGCTCATCCCACCAAGGAAAAAGGCAGGGAAGGGGTATACTTTGCAGTGTGGGCGCCCAATGCCCAGAAAGTATCAGTAATTGGAGAGTTTAACGACTGGAAAGAAGATGCTGATGAGATGGAACGGCTGGAGCCAATGGGAATTTATGAGCTGTTTGTGCCAGGCGCCGCTGTAGGTGATCTGTATAAGTTTTATATAGAGACGCCAGACGGCAGACAGCTCTATAAGGCAGACCCTTATGCAAATTACGCAGAACTCCGTCCGGGAACGGCTTCCAGAGTAACGGATATAAGTGATTTAAAATGGACAGACTCAAAATGGATGGAGAAACGGCAGTCATGTAAAAATGTTCATGCCCAGCCTATGGCAATTTATGAGGTTCACCCTGGTTCCTGGATGCGCCATCCTGGAAGAGAGGATGAGGGATTCTACACTTATCGTGAATTTGCTGAGAAACTTGCTGAATATGTGAAAGAAATGGGTTACACTCATGTGGAATTAATGGGAATATCAGAATATCCTTTTGATGGTTCCTGGGGGTATCAGGTTACTGGATATTATGCGCCTACTTCAAGATATGGAACGCCGGAGGATTTTGCATATCTGGTAGATTATATGCATAAGAACAATATTGGCGTAATTCTTGACTGGGTTCCGGCACATTTTCCAAGAGATGCACATGGTCTTGCAGAATTTGACGGAAGCTGTCTGTATGAGTATGCAGATCCACGAAAAGGTGAGCATCCTGACTGGGGAACTAAGATTTTTGACTATGGCAAGACAGAGGTAAAGAATTTTCTTATCGGAAGCGCATTGATGTGGATTGAGCATTACCATATTGATGGTCTGCGGGTTGATGCAGTGGCATCCATGTTGTATCTCGATTATGGAAAACAAGATGGACAGTGGGTTGCCAATAAATATGGCGGCAACAAAAATCTGGAAGCGATTGAATTTTTTAAACATATCAATACATTGATATTGGGAAGAAATCCTGGCGCAGTGATGATTGCTGAAGAATCTACTGCATGGCCCAAAGTGACTGGCAAGGTGGAGGAAGATGGGCTGAATTTCAGCTATAAATGGAATATGGGATGGATGCATGATTTCCTGGATTATATGAAGCTGGACCCATATTTCAGAAAGGACAATCATAACCGCATGACCTTTGCAATGAGCTATAACAGCAGTGAGCAGTATATTTTGGTGCTCTCTCATGATGAGGTGGTGCATCTGAAATGTTCTATGATTAACAAGATGCCGGGAGAAGGCAGAGAAAAATTTGCGAACCTAAAGGCAGCTTATGGCTTTATGATGGGACATCCAGGTAAAAAACTCTTATTTATGGGGCAGGAGTTTGGACAGCTTCGAGAATGGAGTGAAGAGCGGGAACTTGATTGGTTTTTACTGCAGGAACCAGAACATCTGCAGCTTCAGACTTATTTCAAAGATCTTCTGCATTTATATAAGAAATATCCAGCTATGTATGAGGCTGACAGTGAATGGAGCAATTTTGAATGGATTAATGCAGATGACAATTACCATAGTATATTTAGTTTTGTGCGTAAGAGTAAAAATGGAAAAAATAATCTGCTGTTTGTCTGCAATTTTACTCCTATGGACTGGGAGGATTATCGGGTTGGCGTTCCTGTAAAGAAACAGTTTAAGCTTATTTTCAACAGTGATGATAAAAAATATGGAGGAAATGGCAAGAAGCGCCCACAGATTTATAAAGCAGTAAAGAAGGAATATGATAATCGTCCGTTTTCTTTTGCATATCCTCTGCCAGCATATGGCGTAGCAGTATTTCTATATTAAATGAAGAAGAGTTATGGACTCTGATTTCTTCTTGACAGCGAGGTCTTTATTGTCTGAAAAAGGCTGCTGCAGGTTAGCCTGCAGCAGCTTTTTTCAAATGTTCAAGATAAATTTTTCGGATTTCTTTATATTCTCCCAGTCCCTTTATATGGCAGATAACTTCATAACCGGCAGATTCAAAAAGAGATTTCCAGGAATCTTTCTGTTTTCCTGCCATATCATGGTTGGCATGGTCTCCAGCGACAAACATGAATGGACAGAGATGTACACGTTTGGCAGAAGTTTTCTTTATCTGGCTGATTAAAGTATTCAAATCAGGATAAGCTTCTACGGTTCCCATAAAAATATTGGGATGTCCCATCTCTTTAAGCATATAATCTAAAGCTGCGTAAACGGCATTGGCATAGTGAGTAGTGCCATGTCCCATGAGTACAAGCGCCTCGTCACTGGACAGGGTGGAATATTCGGATAATAAACAGTTCAAAACATTTCGCTGGTCTTCTGTCGTGGTTAACAGAGGTGTTCCGAAAACAACCGGCAGATGATGTGGAGCATGTTCGGAGACAGTGTGCTTCATCACTTCGTTTTCCAGACCGTTGATCAGGTGGGTAGGCTGAACGATGAGATGATCAGGCTGATAGGCAGTAATTTCCGCCATGGCTTCCTCCAAAGAGGGAATATGAATATTATCCCGTGACTTTAACAAAGCCAGAATCATCCTGCTGGTCCATGCCTGGAAGATTTGATAGTCAGGAAAGGCATCTGCAGCATCGGCGTAAATCTGGTCAATAGTTTTCTTTTTGCTGTCTAGGTAGCTGGTACCGAAGCTTACCAGCAGGATGGCTTTTTTCTGTGTCATGGTAAATAATCCTTTCTCAAAAATTTTGTCTCAGGTGTCTTAAATGAGATTATAAAACAGTAAATGAGAAAAATCAATGGCGCTTATTATAATGCAGCCAGTATGGAAAAACCTCTCAGAGTGTGCTATACTGAAAAACAATACAAAATCTGACAAAAAAATTTGTGCGTAGAGCGTTATTGCATTTGTCTGCAGATTGGTTTCTGCTGTTGTGAGAGTAGCACAACCAGAAATCAGGCATATAGTATAGGGATAGAAAAAAAGGGAGAATGACTGTGGACCATAAACAAGAAATATTTTACAGGACCCCCCAGCAAAATATGTCTAAAGTGCCCTTTTACATGGCATATCCTATGCAGACCGTTTATATGGAAGAACTGGAATATGCCAGGGATCTGGAAAAGTTAAAGGGGATGTATCCCAAAGAAGTCCGCTCCATACAGGAAATGGTGGAGGATGAATGCGATAAAATGGAATACGAAGGAAGTCTTATGTTTGATGAATATCCTGACCGCATAATGCTGAACCGGATTGTAAAAAGGATATATGATTCTGCAGCAGTAAACCAGCCAGATCTTCAAAGGATGGAACTTGAGCAATGCGATATGGGGCAGTATGAGAGAGAGCAATATGAAGAAGGCGCATATGAAGAATTTCAAGAAGAAAATATGGAAGCAGAAGAGCTGCCGTTGGAAGGAAATCTGATTGCGCAGCGAGGACCGGGAAGACCACCGGGACCACCGCCAGGCCCAGGATGGGGACCAGGAAGACCGCCGGGACCACCGCCAGGCCCAGGATGGGGACCAGGAAGACCACCAGGACCGCCGCCAGGCCCAGGATGGGGACCAGGAAGACCGCCAGGTGGAAATGGATTACAGAATCTCATAGAAGTTCTGCTGTTTAACGAAATGTATCAGCGCAGGTGCAGACATAAGAGGTGCCGCCGCTGGTGGTAAGAGCTGCTGTCAGATTCGAAAGAAAAAGAAAGGGTTACGATGGAAAAAATAGAGGAACTTTTATATAAATATTTGAATGAGATGCTGGTACAGATTGTGATCAGTAATCCAAGAACCGGGGCGGAGGCTGCGAAAATCAGTCTCCGTCCGGTACTGCTGAAAGAAAAACTGATATTTCAGGCGAGTATTCAGCAGGAAAAAAAGGTATTTCATAAAAATCTTCCATTGAAAGAAGCGGTTTCAGAGATTCTTCAGTGGATGGAACGGTATCGCCAAATGGAAGTTTTTTCTCATACAGGACAGGCTTCTGTTTTAGTCAGCAAAAAAGGCAAAGTGACTGTCAAAGAGAAAAAGAAGATTTCTTGTGTAAAAAGTAGAGATTTGTCCCATAATAGAAAGAAAAAATATATTCTGGATCCAGAACAGAAGGTGGAATTTCTTATGGATTTGGGGATACAGACGAAAGAAGGAAAGATTGTCCATGCCAAATATGATAAGTTCAGACAGATTAATCGTTTTCTGGAGTTTATAGAAGATATTCTTTATGAGCTTCCCAGAGACAGGGAAGTGACGATTATAGATTTTGGATGTGGAAAATCTTATCTGACATTTGCCATGTACCATTATTTAAAAGTGCTGAAAGATTATCAGGTTCATATCATCGGACTGGATTTAAAAGAGGACGTTATTGCTACATGTCAGGAACTGGCACAAAAATATGGATATCAAGGTTTGGAATTCTGTGTGGGAGACATAGCAGGATATGAGGGAGTAGAGCAGGTAGACATGGTAGTGACTCTTCATGCCTGTGATACGGCAACAGACTATGCATTAGATAAAGCAATCCGCTGGGGTGCCAGAGTGATTTTATCAGTGCCCTGCTGCCAGCACGAATTAAACAGCCAGATAGCAAATGAACTTCTGCAGCCGATATTTCAGTACGGCTTGATCAAAGAAAGGATGGCGGCTTTGATTACAGATGCGCTGCGGGCACAGATTCTGGAAAGCAGGGGATATCAGGTGCAGATTCTGGAATTTATTGAGATGGAGCATACCCCTAAAAATATATTAATCCGGGGAGTGAAAAAAGGTGGGAAAAAGAATACTGCAGACTGGCAGAGAATTATGGAATTCCTACAGGTGAAGCCTGCATTGGCCGCGCTGCAGGAGGAAGTAAGCGAAAGAGAAAACAAGTCTTTTGCAGATTTTTTGGTACAGGATCGTAAAAAAGGAGAAAAACAGGATGCGCAAAAGCATAATTAAGATATTGATATTATTGCTGGTTTCTTTGACAACAGTGGTTTTTATGGGACTTTTTACACATCAGAGTGAGGTGGATCTGACATCAGAGATGGCGTCAGCAACACTTCCGACAGTTTGTTTAGAGCGAAAAGATGTGAGAATCAATGAATTGTACGGTTACCGTCAAGAGATGGATGGTACGGCGATGCGGGATACAGTGACGCCCCTTCAGGAAGATTTAGTGCTTCCTGTGGTGGTTAAAACTTATCAGAACCATATAGAAGGTATTTCTTATGAAGTTCGTTCCATGGATATGAAACGGCTTATTGAAGATGGAGAAATCAGCAGTTTTGACCAGGACAATGGAGAGATAAAGGTGAAACTGCAGTTTGAAAATATTCTGGAACAGGAAATGGAATATGTGCTGGTGATAAAGGTAATAAGCGGCGGAGATCCAGT
>CAJUCK010000004.1:29188-33602 GCA_910585395.1 uncultured Lachnospiraceae bacterium | reverse complement strand
GTATATTATTATACTAGAATTATTCCAGAAAAGGATTATTATGCAGAAGAGTCTCTGGATTTTGTTATGAATTTCCATACCCAGACCTTTGATAAAGGACAAGCTGGAAATCTTGCCACTTATCTGGAACCTGACGGGCAGGGAGATAACACAACCTTACAGAAAGTAACGATTCATTCCAGTCTTTCTCAGGTAAGCTGGGGAGACTTTGAGGGAAAACGCCTGCAGCCGCCGGTACCTTCTATTAAAGAAATGAGCAGTTCCTATAATACCATTGTGCTTCGTTATGTGGTAACAGCAGCAGGGGATAATGGCGAGGTAGAGTATTATAATGTGGAAGAATATTACAGGGTGCGTTATAACAGCGTCAACAGCCGGATGTATCTGCTGAATTATGAGCGGACCATGAATCAGATATTCCGTGGAGAAAATGGCATTGTGGACAAAAACAGGCTGTTTCTTGGCATTTCCTCCCCAAATGTGAAATATATGGCAAATGAAAGAGGGAATATCATAGGTTTTGTGCAGGAAGGAGAGCTCTGGCTCTACAACAGTGACAGCCATGAACTTTCTCAGGTATTCAGCTTTCTTGCACCAGAGGGGATTTCTGAGAGAGAAAACAATGCACAGCATCAGATACAGATTATGCGGATTGATGAGACGGGAAGTATGGATTTTGTAGTTTATGGCTACATGAACCGCGGACATCATGAAGGTGAGACAGGGATTGGCGTCTTTCATTATGACAGTCTTGGAAATACGGTAGAAGAAGAGATATTTCTGCCTTCTGACCGTTCTTATGAAATGCTGAAGGCAGACTGGGGGCAGATATTTTATGTCAGTGATGAGAATATGTTTTATCTTCTGGCAGATGGACAGCTTTACAGAATTGATCTTTCTTCCCGCCAGGCAGAAAGCATTATTCCTGATTTAAGGGCAGGCAGTTATTCTGTATCCAGGGATGGAAGATATATAGCCTGGCAGGAACAGAAAAAGGATGTGTCCAAGTCGCTTAAGGTTATGGATCTGGAGGGGGAAGAAGTGCGAACCATCAAGGGAAATGGGAGCGAATACCTTAAGCCGGTGGGATTTGTGGAAAGTGATTTCATCTATGGAGCAGCAAGGGCGGATGAAGTGTCCAGAGACTATGCTGGAAATGCCAGATTTCCTATGTACAAGATTACGATTGTGGATAAGGATTCTAAGATAATCAAGGAGTACCAAAAGGAAGGCTATTATGTCTCTAATGCCTATGTGGAGCAGGATACAATATTTTTAAATAGAGAAATGCGGACAGAAAACGGCTGGGTGCCTACCGAACAGGATACCATTAAGAACCAGCAGCTTGCATCGTCACGTCTGATTACAGTGGATACAGTTGTGACGGAGAAAAAACAGACGCAGATTCTGCTGGTGCTTTCAGAAGGAGAGGCAGAGCCTGCAAAAAACCCACAGGTGAAAATTCCAAGAGAAGTGGTATTAGAGGAAGAACGCAAAGTAGTGCTGGAGACAGCCAAGCAGGAAGAAAATTATTATATTTACAGTGGAGGAAGAATACTGCTGTCTTCTAATTCTGTCACGGAAGCAATTCTTCGTGCAGATGAAAATATGGGAGTAGTGATTGGAGCAAATCAGAAATATATTTGGCGCAGAGGCAGAAACACCAGCCAGACAATGATTGGACCAGGTACAATAGATACCGATGGAGTCAGCGAAAATTCTGTGGCACGCTGCCTCAACTATCTGTTGAAAACAGAGGAACTTAACATTGATGTGGAAGATTTTCTTGCCCGGGGAGAGACGCCCAGAGAGATTTTGACTGAGGCGCTGGATGAGCGGAAAATATTAGATCTTTCTGGCTGCAGCGTAAGCCAGGTGCTGTATTATGTGAATTTGGGAACCCCGGTGCTTGCTATGGTGGGGGAAGAGGCAGTTCTTATTATTGGTTATGATGAGCATAATACTATATTATACAGACCAGAAGAAAATACAGCCAAAAAAATGGGACTGCAGGACAGTGATACGTTTTTTGGCGGAGCCGGGAATATTTTTTTAGGTTATATTGAGTAAAGTTTTTCTGCCTTGTTACCGAAATACTTAAAGACAGGAGGAGGATTCTGGGGAGACAGAATGAACTTCTTCAAATGAACATTGAGGATAGAGAATAACGAGGCGCAGATATGAGAGTAGATAACAGTAATTTACCAGAAATTACCAAATCGGCAAATAGAGTGGAAATTAAAGGGAATGTTAACGTTCTCACGGAAGAGACGGCAGTTCGTAAGACGGAGCAGAGTGCGGACAGAGCAGTTTCCGTGCAGCAGACAACGGTTGACAAACCCTTTTTTTCAGGAGAATCTCAGTTGGATCAGATACGCCAGGAGGCGGAGAACATGGAAGCAGAGCTTCTTCAGGAGAAAATGCAGGTGGTATCCAATACGGTGACAGCAGCCGATTGTGGAAAAATGGAGGAAGACGGGTATTCTGTCAATGATTCGGATGTAGATACAATAATTACAGTGACAGATAAGATTAAAATGGAGCTTGCCAAGGCAGGAGCAGATATCAGTGTGTTTGGGGACACGCCTGATGCGGCCAAATTGGAAGAAATGGCAGGAAGTGCGGGTGAGGCAAGACAGTTAGAGGCAGCGATAGAGAGCGCTGATCTTCCAGTGACCGAGGAAAATATTACAGACTGCCAGGACGCTATGCAGCAGGCGGCAGATCTAGCAGCGTGCAGTGATGAAGCTGTAAAATATATGCTGGATAATGATCTTGCACCTACAATTGAAAATTTGTATATGGCGCAGCACAGCACAGGCACAGCTGCAAATCAGCCAGAGGCAGCTGAGATTAAGGTCGATGATGGACTGAAGGATCAGATTGCCCAGGTGATTGCTCAGGCAGGACAGCAGGTGAATGAGACTACACTCTCTTACAGCCAATGGATGATAGAACAGCAGATTCCTCTTACTGCGGAGAATCTGAATTATGTTCTGGATTTAAAAAATGCAGAGTTTCCGCCTGCAGAAGCACAGGTAATGGAAGCAATGGCAGAAGCAATGGCGGAAGGAGGGCGTCCTGGGGATGGAGTGATTCTGGATGGCTATCGCAATACAGACCGCGCCCAGCAGGCCGCAGAGACAATTGAACATGCCACAGATGCTGATATTTGGACGGTTGTGGAAAAGGGAGGTCCTCTTACGATAGAGAATTTGAGGGCAGCCCAGAACAGTGCAGACGAACTGGCTGGAAAGCAGAAAGGGAAACAGGGACAGAATAAGAATCCTGATATCCCGGAATATGCCAGAGAAGACGGAAGTTTTCTTAAAGCGAAGCGCCAGTTGGAGGAAATACGGCTGATGATGACAGCAGAGGCAAATTACAGTCTGCTTAAGAAAGGAATTTCCATTGAGACACAGCCGTTAGAGGAATTGGTGGAACAGTTAAAAGCACAGGAGAAAGCTTATTACACGGACTTACTGAGCCAGAATAATATTGATCCTACTCAGGAAAATACAGAAATTTTCGCAGATACCATAACGAAAACCCAGGAATTACGTGAGGTTCCAGCATACGTTCTGGGAGAGGTACATACAGACAAAGATACTGTAGACACAGTATATGAAAAAGGCGCTGCCCGCCGGGCACAGATGGAGCGTGCTGGAGAAGCGTATGAGACACTGCAGACAGAGCCAAGGGCAGATTTGGGAGATTCTATTCAGAAAGCATTTCAGAATTTGGGATTAGAGACTTCTGAGGCAAACCGCAGGGCAGTGAGAATTCTTGCTTATAACCAGATGGCGGTGAATCATGAATCTGTGATGGAGATGAAAGCGGCAGACCAGAAAGTACAGAATCTGTTCCAGAACCTCACTCCGTCGGTGGTGATGGAAATGATACGGGAAGGCGTTAATCCTCTGCAAATGAATGTGGAGGAATTGAATGTTAAGGCAGAAGAGATAAAGAACAGACTGAACGCTGGAGGAGAAGAGAAATTCAGCAAATATCTCTGGAAACTGGAACAGCGGCACGATATTTCTCAAGAAGAGAGAGACAGTTATATTGGCATTTACCGGATGCTGAATCAAATAGATAAGACGGATGGAGCAGTAATCGGCGCACTGGTACAGCAGGGAGCGGAGCTTTCTATGAAAAATCTGCTGACGGCGGTGCGTACTAATCGAAATCCTGGCATCAATGTGTCGGTGGATGATAATTTTGGAGAGGCTGAGACAGTAAATTCTCAGGAACTCAGTATTTCCCAGCAGATTGAAGCGTCATATCAGACGGATTGTGCCAAAGAAGCGTTGAAATTTGCTACACCGGAAGGAATGCAGCAGGCCCAGAGCCAGAAACCGGTGGAGGAAATGACACCCGAGGAACTGCTGTGGCAGCTTCGAGAGACAGTCAG
>CAJUCK010000004.1:0-29178 GCA_910585395.1 uncultured Lachnospiraceae bacterium | reverse complement strand
AAGAAGCATATTATCAGCATGAGATGGAGGAATTTTCTCAGGCAAAAAAAGCGGAAGCTCAGATTCTTCAGATATTGACCAGCCATGATATGCCCGTGACAACGTATAATATTCTGGCTGCAAACCGGATGATGAACCCACGAGGAGGAATATTTAAGTCACTGTTCGAGCCAGAGAACCAGGACAAAGACATAGATTTAGAGCAGGTGAAAGCGGACATTCTGAAAAAGTTTGGAGAAGCTGTCAAGACACCGGAAGACATGGCGAAGGCGCAGAAAGTTCTTGCTGAGACAGCCGAGAACGTAATGAAGACGATGGTAGATTCTCAGGAAGTTTCCAGCAGGGATCTCCGTGATCTAAAGATTATGCATCAACAGATTGCTCTTGGAACAAGGATGGCAAAGGAAGAGCATTATGCAATTCCTGTACTGGTAGCGGATGAACTGACCAATGTACAGCTTAAAATTGTCAGGGGTAAAGAAGAGAAGGGAAGGGTGGATGTACTCTTTGAGACGCCCAAATTAGGAAAAGTTGCAGCAAGATTTCAGGTACAGGGAGATTTTGTAAAAGGTTATGCTGTCTCTGACTCTGACCGGACAATTAAAGAACTGAAAAATCAGGAGGAAAGCTTGAAAGAACAGTTAAATCCAGATGAGAAATCCTGGAGTATGGATTTTGTTCACAGTGAAAGCTTGGATTTGAATCGTTTTGCAAAAGAAAAAACCAGCGCTTTGGCAGGTGTGGATACAGAGTCTGAAGCGTATCAGGTACAGACAAAAACCTTGTATGGAATTGCCAGAGGATTTTTGGAGCAGATTAAGAAAATGGGACAGGAGCTGTCCTGAGCATAAAGCAGAAAAGAGGTATACAACATGAAAATTAATCACAATATGTCAGCAATCGTTGCTAATAAAAAACTTTTAAGGACAGAGAACAGTCTCTCCAATTCCATTGAACGTTTATCAACGGGGCTTCGGATTAACCGCTCATCAGATGATGCAGCAGGGATGGCAATTGCCAGCAAGATGACAGCCCAGGTTAAAGGATTGGACCAGGCGTCCAGAAATGCTTCTGACGGTGTTTCCGTGTTAGAAACGACAGACGGAGCTTTAAATGAAGTGCATAACATGCTCCAAAGAATGCGGGAGCTGTCTGTTCAGGCAGCAAACGGCACAAATACACCAGATGATCTTAAGGCAATACAGCTTGAGATTGCATCTCTCAGGCAGGAGATTGACCGTGTATCAAAAGATACAGAATTTAACACGAAGGCGCTGCTGGATGGAACATTGGATCAGCGAGTATATCCCGATAACAGAGGCGTTACCAGAATTGAGATTTCAGATGCAGTTACAGAGAATACTTATTCTGTTCAGATTACAGCAGATGCTGAACACGCCGTAATTCGCGGAGGCGCAGCGTTGACAGCAGCATCTACAGTACCGGCGGGAGCAACGGGAACGGTTGTGATCAATGGTGTGGAAGTAGATATCAATGAAGGCGAAACATTTGATGTTGTTTATGATAAGCTGCGTAAAGGAGCTGAATTGGGAGAGGTGAATCTTCTTGTAGTGGGCAACTTAAATGATGACAGCGGTCTTCCAGAAGATGAATTCTATGTGCCGACAGATCTGAATACAGGGGGAAATCTGGTTTTTGTGTCTGATGAATATGGCCAGAGTACAGAGATGAATGTAAAATGTGATAACCCTGCACTTGCGGGATTTTTGGGAATTCAGTCAGAAAGTCAGGCAAATGGCACGGATGTGCAGATTGATTTTGCAGCTGATGACGAGGGATTTGGCACACAGGCAACAATCTTAACAGAAGGTAATTACGTTACCATTTCTGACCGTGGCGGATTTGAGATGAAGTTTGAGGTAGTACCAGGAACCACAGATCCTCAGACGGCTGTAAATCTGGATGTGACAAATGTAGGACCGATGACTCTCCAGATTGGGGCAAACGAAAATCAGACTATGGATGTGCGGATTCAGGAAATTTCTTCTAAAACGTTATATATTGATAAAGTAAATGTATGTACAGTGACAGGTGCAGACCGTGCTATTACCAGCTTTGACGGAGCTATTGCCAAGGTCAGTGAGGTGCGTTCCAGCATCGGCGCGTATATGAATCGTTTAGACTATGCTGTCAGCAGCCTGGATCTGACGGAGGAAAATATGACGCAGGCATTGTCTCGAATTGAAGATGTGGATATGGCAGAAGAGATGACGGAGTATACGAAATATAACATCCTTTCCCAGGCGGCAACTTCTGTGCTTGCCCAGGCAAACGACCTTCCCCAGCAGGTGCTGCAGCTTCTGCAGTAAAATACACAGACCATTTCTGTGTGGATAGGAGAGAAGAATGACACAGGAAAAGAAACAAGAATTTACCCGCAGGCTTAGCTGCTGCAACAGAGGCGAGATGATTGTAATTATGTATGATATATTGTTTGCCTATCTTGATGAAGGTATTCAGGCAAAGGAGAAGCAGGATTATGAAGGTTTTAAATCTGCAGCAGGAAAGGCCTCACAGGTGGTAAACAGATTGATGGAAGATCTGGATTTCAGTTATGAGATATCTGGAAACCTGTATGCAGAATATCAATTTGTCAATAAATTGCTTGCAATGGCAGTCTATAAAAATACAGTGCAGAGCCTTCGGGATGCACAGCAAGTTCTGAAGAACCTCTATGACGCTTTTAAAGAAGCGGCACAGCAGGATACTTCAGAACCGCTGATGCAGCATACACAACAGGTGGTGGCAGGCATGACCTATCAGAAAGGCAGTCTGACAGAAACCCTTCAGGGTTCAGAGAGCTCCAGAGGATTCCTTGCGTAGGAATCCTCATTAAATTGTTTGACTTTTGTCAGCAGGAATTTATACCGCATTTGAAGGGCATTAACCTGATAGATACAATAGTCAATTAAATCTGGTTCCATCGCATTTTCAAAGTTATCATAGGCAAGGGCAAGGTCGTATCTGGCTCTTTCCAGGTCATCTAAAAGTAAGGAGTAAGAAGTTGTCTTTTGTTCTTCTTTTCTGGCAATCTGAAACATATGCATCCCTTTCCTTTTCTGCAAGCGCTTTTGCATGTCTTTTATTTAAAGTATAAGCAGCAACTTCCAAATCTATACAAAAAAGTCATAAATTTTTCCAGAAAGTATATATATCAGATAAGAGAATAATTTTGTCCTGAGAAGGATGCGTCAGTCTTTTGGAGGATTGAGGAGGAAACAATGGAATTATATTATGGAATTGGAGCTATAGCTGGAATTTGCATACTTGTTTTGCTGATGGGAGTGATGAAACAGAGGACCCAGATTGTATTTATTTTTGTTCTTCGCTGCATTGCAGGAAGTGTGGGAATCAGCGTGGCAAACGAGCTGCTTAAGAGCCAGGGAATTGCTGTGTCTGCCGGCATCAATCCAGCCACTGTTTTGACAGTCGGAATCCTGGGTATCTGCGGGTTTGCGCTTATCTATGGCATTTTACTGTATAAATTTTTGTGACATATTTACAAAAATAAAAAAATTAGATGAACATACTTTACAAGCAGTGAAACATGTTTTATAATGCAAAACAATCACTGATTCGCGAACAGGAGAGAATATTCCAAAGAGAGGTGATAATTTGGGGAGATTAAAATGTATCTTTGTCTGATGCTGTTAACCATTGGGGCAGCTATGGACATACAGAGCTTCCGAATCAGCAATCGGCTGATTGTAAGCGGTTTGATTTTAGGGCTTATTCTTGACATTCTGGAATCAGGAATGAAGGGAGCCGTAACTTTTCTTTTAAATGTTTCTATTCCAGTTATCTTATTTTATCTATTATTTCTAATTCATGCCCTTGGGGCAGGTGATATCAAATTATTTTCCATGATAGGTGGTATTTGGGGTTTTCAAATGCTTTGTAAAACAATTGCAGTATCTTTTCTTGTGGGAGCAGTGATGTCATTGTGCAAGCTTCTCCATCATCGGAATCTCATCTCACGTCTGCTGATATTAAAAGGATATGTATGCCAGGTTATCACGACTGGCAGATTATCGGAATATCCTCAGGAATTTCAGGGAAAGCAACATGTCATTCATTTTTCAATTGCAATTTTAATCGGTTATGCAATCGCTATGGAGGTGTCTTATTGAGAAAAATTATGATTGCAGTCTGTGATACAGATGCAGCATATGGAGCACGGCTGGGAGAGTGGATTTCCCTGGAAAATGAGGAAAAATTTTCAGGATTATTCTTTTCTGACTGGGAATGTTTTCAGGAAAGACTAAACAGTCAGATACCAGATATTGTGCTGCTGGGGAAAGGATTTCTGGAATATCCAAAGATGCGGGAAAGACTTTTAAGACAGAAAGGAGCTGAAGAAAAATTTATTAACGATAAGGAGGAAGAGCCATTCTGGCTGTATCTCTGTGAAGAGGAAGGTGAGCTGCCGCCCAGTGTCAGAAAGCTGCCGACAGTACAGAAATATCAATCTGCAGCACAGATTCTGCGACAGGTTTTTTCTAATTATCAGAACTGGGGAAAAGGAAGGAAATTGGAAACTTCTGAGGGAAAAGAGATTATAGGAATCTACTCCCCTGGGCACAGTATCTGGCAGACGCCTTTTGCACTTACTTTTGCTCAGGCATTGGGACAGAGGGAAAAAGTATTGTATGTAAATCTAAAAGAATGTGCTGGATTTTCTGGCTGGTTTCAGGAAGAATATGAAAAAGACCTTCTTGATATCATGTATTTGTGCCTGACCAATGATGTGAATGTCACTGATTGTGTCAACAGTGCTCTGTATACCATGGAAGGCATCCACTATATTCCTCCAGTTGAAGATGGAGGCTGTTTGGGAGAGATTTCTTCTCAAGACTATCTCACATTTATAGAGCTGCTTGCTGCAAAGAGCGGTTATGATATCATTTTGCTGGATTTTGGAATGATGCTTCCTGGATTCTATAAAATACTGGAAGCCTGCAGCAGGGTTTATGTTGTTACAGAGCCAGGAGAAATACAGGAGGCGCCGCTGCATCAGTTTCAGAAGATGACCGCAAGGCAGGAAGGGATACAACTGGAAAAGAAATTAACTTATCTTTCACTTCCCGCTATGTGTCAGCAGTTCTGTCCAGGATCAGCAAGGCTGCAGCAATGGCTTTGGGGAACAATGGGAGATTTCAGCCGAAGGCTGGCGGGGGTACAGAGTGGAACAGATTAGAAAAAATGTGCTGGCGCAGCTGGATATGACAAGAGAACATGATGAAGATGAACTGCTTGCAGTGATAGATGAGGAGATCTGCCGTGAGGCAAAGGAGCGGGTTATTCCTCTAAGCTGGCGTCGGGAACTAAGAATGCAGGTATTTCATTCCCTGCGTAAGCTGGATGTGCTGCAGGAGTTGTTAGACCAGGATGATATTACAGAAATCATGGTAAATGGAGCAGAACATGTATTTTATGAGAGGAAAGGGGAAATTCAGCCATGGAATAAGTCATTTTCGTCCAGAGAAAAACTGGAAGATATTATACAGCAGATGGTAGGAAGCCATAATAGGGTTATAAATGAAGCAGAGCCGATTGCAGATACCAGGCTTTCCGACGGCTCCAGAGTTAACGTGGTGCTTCCGCCAGTGGCATTGAATGGGCCGGCAGTTTCTATTCGTAAATTTCCCAGGCATCCTATTTTGATGGAACAAATGATTGCAGGAAAATCAATCAGCCAAGAGTGTGCAGAATTTTTAAAGGTTTTGGTAAAGTCAGGCTATAACATCTTTATTTCCGGTGGGACCGGATCTGGAAAAACAACATTTCTAAATGCTTTATCTGAATTTATTCCCAAAAATGAACGTGTAATTACCATAGAAGACTCAGCGGAACTGCAGATTCAGGGTATATCCAACCTTGTGCAGATGGAGACCCGTGGTGCAGGACCAGAGGGTACGCTGGCTATTACGATACGAGAACTAATACGGACGGCTCTGCGGATGAGGCCAGATCGGATAATCGTTGGGGAAATCAGAGGTGCAGAGTGTTTGGATATGCTTCAGGCAATGAATACAGGGCACGACGGCTCGCTTAGTACGGGTCATGCTAATAGTTGTCAGGATATGGTGAGCCGAATGGAGACGATGGTTCTGATGGGAATGGAACTGCCGCTGCTTGCAATCCGTTCCCAAATTGTGGCCGGTGTGGACATTCTGGTACATTTAGGCAGACTCAGAGACCGAAGCAGGCGCCTTCTGTCTATAATGGAGGTTGATAAACTAAAGGATGGAGAGATTTGCCTGAATCCACTGTACGAGTTTGTGGAAATGGGAGAGCAGGATGGGGAGCTGGCGGGTACGTGGAGAAAAACAGGAGAGCTGATTCATCGGGGGAAGCTTTATGCAGCAGGTATGGAAGTGGAGGATAAGAAATGAAAGATTATAAGGTTTACAATTTCAATATGTGGGAAAAGTTTTTATGCGTTGGTCTTACATTGGGAATTACCACTGCTGTCTCCTGGCTGTTTTATCAAAGTATTTACGGCATTGCCGGGGCACTTCCTTTGTTTTTTCTTGTAAAGCGGCTGCTGAAAAATTATCTTCACAGAAAACAGAAAAGAGAGATGGTGTTTCAGTTTCGGGAAATGCTGCAGTTTGCAGTGGGAGCTCTGAAGGCAGGATATTCTATAGAGAACGCTTTTGTACAGGGACTACAGGAATATACAGATCTGTACGGAGAGAAAACGGTGATGGCACAGGAATTTTGCAATATCACAAACCAAATGAAGCTGAATATGCCTTTGGAACAGTTGATGGAAGATCTTGCACAGCGCAGCGGAATAGAAGAAATCCTCAGCTTTACTCAGATTTTTGGATATGCCAAACGAGGCGGCGGAGACATGATGAAAATATTTCAGGACACTACAGAAAAAATAAGGCAGAAAGTAGAGGTGGAGCGGGAGATTGAGACTGTGATGGCGGCAAAAAAAGCAGAACAACGCATCATGGATCTGGTTCCGTTTGGGATTCTGCTGTATGTGGGATTGACATCTCCAGAATTTTTGCAGCCTATGTATGGAAATATCACAGGGGTGTTTGTGATGACAATCTGTCTGTTGGGATATGCAGGGGCCTTTCTGCTGGCAGAAAAAATCCTGGACATTCAGATTTGAGGAGGAAATGAATGATATATGGTTATATTACATGTGCAGTGCTCTGCCTAATCGGGGCAAAAAAATTAAATATCAGGAATTTTGATAAGAGGAAGTTATGGAAAATGGCATTGATTCTGGCAGCAGGATTCTTGCTGGCAGCATTTTCCTTATGGCTTCAGGGGGCAGAAGAAGGGGTAAGCAGAATTTATAGAAATATGCCAGGAGAAGGAAGTCTGGAAAAAGAGTTTTTGGTAGATGCAGAAGAAGCATTTGACAATTATCCAGTCAGAGTGGAAATTGAAGAAAAGAAGCTGACTGTGCTGCAGAGAAAGGAATATTTAAATAATGCCAAAAAAGAGCTCAATCAGGTGATTTTGGGAAAAAATCCTTCTCTGGAGCAGGTGGCAGAGCCGCTGAATCTTCCAGAATATCTTCAAAATGGCGCGGTAAAAGCGTCCTATAGTTTTTCTGATTATAACGTATTTCAAATAGATGGAAAACTAGAACAGGAAATAAAAGAGCCTGTAGTGGTAGAAATTACAGCAGAGCTTACCTGTCAGGAAGAGGTTATGCTTTATCAGTTTTACGTGCGCGCCATACCAAAAGAAAAATCTTCTCAGGAAGAGTTTGCACAGAAGCTGGAAGAAAGCATTGTAAGAGAAAATCAAAAGGAAGATACAGATTATGTGGCTTTGCCAAAGAAACAGGGAGGAAAAAAAGTTGTCTGGAAAGAAGAAAAACAAAATTCAGGATTTATAGTGGTATTTATGTCGGTAGTACTGGCGGTGGGGATGTTTCTGCGAGAAAAAGAAAATGAGAAGCGAGAAGAGGCAGAGCGCAGAAAGCAGATGCTCCTTGACTATTCAGGAATAGTCAGTAAATTATCTCTTTTGATGGGCGCGGGAATGAATATTTCTCTTGCATGGGAGAAGATAGCTTTGACTTACTGCAGGAAAAGAGAAAAAAATGAAACAGAAGTGCGGTATGCCTATGAAGAAATGCTCAGTACATTGTATGAGATAAGAGATGGGGTGGGGGAACTGCGCGCTTATGAAAATTTTGGCATCCGCTGCAGGCTGGGGGTATATCGAAAACTGTCTTCTTTGATTGTGCAGAATGTGAGAAGAGGAGCCAAAGGTATGCAGAAACTGCTGGAGCAGGAAGAATGGGAGGCTTATGAGCAGCGTAAAGTACAGGCTAAGCAGGCAGGTGAAGAGGCAGGAACAAAACTGCTGCTTCCTATGGGAATCATGTTGATAATTGTACTTGCAATTTTGGTGATTCCAGCAGGAATGACTTTGAACTTATAGGTAAAATGAAATATCTTCTGGCAGAAGCCAGGGAAAACAGGAGGTAATAATGAAGAATTTTAAAAATTTTTTGATGGAAGAAGAAGGTATGGGTGTTGTAGAAGTGATTTTGATTATTGTAATACTGATCAGTCTGGCAGCAATATTTAAGAATCAGATTACCAGTCTGGTAAATAAAGTTTTAAAGAAAATCTCCACACAGGCAGATAAGATTTGACAGGCATGCAGAGATACAGGGCGTCAAAAAATGAAAGCTGCTTCTATAGAAATTCTGGGCAGAAAGGCAGTATGACATTGTTCCTCACTCTTATTCTGACGTTGGTTTTTTCTTTGTTCTTTTCACTTTTGGAGGCTGCAAGAGTGCAGGGACTTGAGCGTATTGCCAGCCGAAATATTTTACTGGAACTGGAATCAACTTTTGGGGAATATCAGACAGATCTGTGGAAAAATTACCGTCTTCTGTTTCTGGATGGTGGAAATCATGCAGGTGAACTGGATATTGCTATGCTGGAAGGACGCAGGATGCAAGAAGAAAGCCTGCAGAGAAAAGGGAAGGGATTCTATCAAATGGCGCTGCAGAGTCTTGAGATTACAGGTTACGCTCTGGCTGCGGATAATCATGGGGCTGCCTTTGAAAAACAAGCATGTAAAGCAATCAAAGAACAGCTGGCGGCCGGGGCGGCAGAAGCAATGAAACTGAAAATTCAGGAAGGGGGAAAGGTGGCAGAACAAGGACAGGAAATGGAAAACCAGTGGGATTCTGCCAAGAATGCTATGGAAGACGCCGAGGAGTGGAAGAAAAACGAGGAAGTCAATTCAGAACAGGAAACGGAAAATCAAGAAAACCAAAAAGATATGGCAGTTCCCAGGAAAGATTTACCCGAAAATCCTGTAAATTCTGTAGATCTGTTGAAAAAATCAGCAATTCTTGCCATGGTTGTGGAAAATCCGGCAGAAATCTCTGCAAAAACCATTTCTTTAAAAGATACTATTAGGAAACGTCATGTTTCTCAGGGAAATCTGCAACAGCCTGAGGGTAAAATATTGGACAAAGTGTGGTTTCAGCAGTATTTGAATTACTATTTTTCCTGCAAAACAGATATAGGAAAATCAAAAATTAATGAGCATGCTCTTGATTATGAGCTGGAATACTGTATAGCGGGAAAAGCATCTGACCAGGAAAATCTGGAATACACAGTAAAGGAGCTTCTTATCATACGGGAAGCTGGAAACTTTGCAACTATTATGCAGGATGGGAAAAAACAGGCGCTTGCCATGGAGATTGCCGCTGCTGCAGTGGGGTTTACTGGGATTCCTCCTTTAATTCAAGCTGTTCAGATTGGAATTCTGCTGGCATGGAGTTATATTGAAAGTATTTTAGATGTCCGCTGTCTTTTATCAGGAGGAACGATTCCGCTGGTAAAACAGATTTCAGACTGGAAAAGCGATGTTTCTCTGGGGCAGGAGATATTAAAAGAAAAAAAGGAGCAGACAGAAAGCCAGAAACAGGGGCTTAATTATCAGGAGTATCTTCAGATTCTGCTTTTTTTGGTGAAAAGGGAGACTTTGACTGTCCGTGCTATGGATGTGATAGAGCAGAATATCCGGCGGAGTCACCATTCTTTTCGAATGGACCATCAGATTCATGGAATGCAGATAGAGGGTCTGTACCGTGCACATCCCATGTTTTTGGGTTTTTTAACAGGAGCAAAAATAAAAACTGGAAATTATCATTTTAGAGAAAGCGCCAAAAGTTTTTATCTGAAATGAATTTGCCAATATCAAGAGACAGGCAGGTAAAAGCTGGCGTAGAAAGGAGGGTATGAAAAAGTGCCTCATATTATAAGAAAGGAAAAGAAAAAAATCTCTCTCAGGCAGTATTTTGTAAAAACAAATGAAGAAGGGGAAAATTCCCCTTTGGAGGCACTTTTTCATGCCCTCCAGAAAGGAAGCTTTACCTTGGAGGCTTCTCTGATACTGCCATTTTTCTTGTTTGCCGCTGCGGCGCTGTTATCTCTTTTTTTGATGATGCAGGTACAGTATACAGTGAAAAATGCTCTGGATCAATCCGTGGCAGATACAGTACTGCTTAGGGATGAATCTGAAAAAAAGGTGGAAAACCTGACAAAGACAGCTTTTTATAAAGAGCTTGTCAAACAGAAGTCCATTCTGGCGCTGATACAAGGTGGAGCAGCAGGATTTTCCTGGAAAGGAACAAAAGTTGACAGTGCATATGTAGACGCGTTTGTGACATATCGTCTGAAATTTCCGATTTACTTTTGGGGAAAACGCTCAATAAAAGTTTCAGACAGCCGCAGAATGCATCGGTGGACGGGCAGACTGAGGGAGCAAACAGGCAATGAGAAAGAGGATTGGGTATTTGTAACTCCAAACCAGAGTGTTTATCATAAGAGCCGCAGCTGTTCTCACTTAAAGCTGTCTGTAAAAGCTGTAAATGCTTCCAAATTGGGATTATCCCCAAATATCTATACGGCCTGCGGTCATTGTACCAAAGGACAACAAAGTGGGACAGTCGTATATGTGACAGAAGAAGGGAAATGCTTTCACTATCGAATTGACTGTGGAGGGTTGAAAAGGACAGTTTATATGATTAAGAAAAAGGAGGCTGGAAATAAAAGACCTTGTTCCCGCTGTGGAAAAACTGACATTGGAAGCAGCTGAATACGGAAGGAAATTTGTATAGTGAAAAAGAAGAGGGATTTCCCATTTAAAGAAAAAGGAGAGATATCATGCATAAATTTATTGTATTAGGACTTTTAAGTCTATGCAGCCTTAAAGATATGAAGACCAGGGAACTGGCAGTCATTCATATTTTATTGTTTGGAATAGGTGGTGTACTGCTCCATCTGTTTGCTCCAGTATGTTCTATTTATAGTGTGCTGGGAGGAATGGCGATAGGAATTGCCATGATGATTGTAAGCGTTGTTACCAAAGGGAGTGTGGGAATGGGGGATGGAATTCTTCTAATTGTGACAGGTGTATATCTGGGAGGTCATAAAAATCTGGAATTGTTTATGACAGGATTGTTTTTTGCGGCGCTTTGGTCTCTGGGACTGCTGGTTTTGAAGAAAAAGAAAGGGAAAGAGGAAATAGCGTTTGTGCCTTTTTTACTGCTATCTTATCTGACTATGCTGGCGAGGAGGATTTGAATATGGGGAACGAAATGATCAAGGTATTGTCTGGAAGAAAAATGCAGGCAAGCCTTACTGTGGAGGCAGCAATGATTTTTCCCCTTGTTCTGTTTTGTATATTCTGGATACTGGAAAAAGGGATTGATCTGTATTTGGAGACGCTGCAGCAGATAAATTATCAGGAAATTTGGGAACAATTCGACCCTGCAGAGAAATTTCGGAATTTAGAATTTCTGAAAGAACTCTTTTGAAATAGATAATGTTTGTCTGGATTATATGGAAGGGAGAACATAATTGTGGAGGTAACTTATCGTAAAAATCTCAATAGGAGCTATATGTGTGTTGAAACGCAGGATCAGGTGCTGGAAGAATATGAATTGCAGATGATGCAGCACTGCAGAATTCCAGAATTGTTGAGAGTTTGGGAAGCTGCATCAGATAGAAGTGTCCGCTACCTGTATGATATCAGCGGAAAGCAGCAGATTGCAGACTACCTTTCTGGTCCAAAACTGGGATCTGAACTTTTACAGAAGTTTTTGTTTTCCATTCAGAAAGTATGCGCCAGCCTGCCAGAGTATTTACTGCGAGAGAGCGGAATTTGCCTGGACTTGAGTTTTATTTATATTAATTTGGAAAATGGAAGTATTCAATTTACATATCTGCCGTTCTATGAAAAAAACTTTCCAGAAGCATTCAGAGATTGTATGGAACAGTTATTAAGGAAAATTGATCATCAGGATCATTTGGCAGTGGAATTGGGATATCAAATCTATCAACTCTGTGTTCAGGACCGTGCAGATATCAGAAAAATATTGGAATCAGTTTTAAAAGAGCCATATTCCATAAAGGAAGAAGAGGAAATTATCTGGGAAAGGAATCAAAAAGAAAAAGAGAACAGGGTCGACAGAGCAGAAAAAGAGGAAATACAGGAGAAGCATAATCTAAAGCCAGAACCAGAAAAAGGAAAAAATCATGGCGGCTGGAAAAATAAACTGTTTACAGTTGTGGGGAAATATATGCCATTATTGTCAAAGATATCAAATTATCTTTTCAACGGCACAAAGGAAGAGAGGCATTGTCCATGGAAAAAGAAAAATTTTGGGATAAAAGATAAAATGTGGTTACATAAGAAGACGGCGACGAGAGAAATAGAGAATCCTATTCAGGTCAAAAGCATGGAAGAATCAGTTAGTGTTGTGCATCCAACGGAGATTCTGACAGTACAGGAAAACATGCCTCTAGGAAAATTGGAGTATCAGGGAATTAATAAATGCGAAGATATTTTTGTTGAAGGTGAAAGTTTTCTGCTTGGAAAAAACCAAGAACAAGTGGATGGTGTAATTCTGGCAGATGGTGTCAGCCGCCTGCATGCAAGGATTATCAGACAGGAAGGACGGTATTTTATTGAAGATTTAAACTCTACCAATGGTACATTTCTCAATGATGTGGAGTTGGAATATCATCAGCCCCAGGAGTTAAATAGAAATGACAGAGTTCGTTTTGGAGTGGAAGAGTATATGTTTTCATAATAAAGATGGTAATATGTAGTTCAGTCTGGCAGAGGAAGATTTTTGCTGTATAATGTCTGTAAATAATATATCTAAGATATTGCATGGCAGATCTGTTATATTTTGAATAATGGAAAATTTTATCATTAGTAAAAAAGTAAACCTTTTTGACAGCAAGATATTTGACTTTATCCTCAAAAATTTATATACTATGGTTATTGAATAATTTGGAGGCTTTTGGAATGAAGGTAAATATTTATTATGGAGGGCGGGGACTTCTGGATGATCCCACCCTGTATGTGGTCAATAAAATGCAGGAAGTTTTGACGGAGCTTCGGGTAGAAGTGGAACGCTATAATATCTATGAGCATAAGAGCAGCATTACTACACTTCCACAGACGATTAAAGATGCAGACGGCATTATTTTGGCAACCACAGTGGAATGGCTTGGCATAGGCGGATTTATGCAGCAGTTTTTGGATGCCTGCTGGCTGTATGGGGATAAAGAGAAAATTGGAGCTACTTACATGCAGCCTATTGTTATGTCTACCACATACGGAGAGCGTGAAGGAGAAATTGCCCTGGCCAATGCCTGGGAAATTTTAGGAGGGCTTCCCTGCAGCGGACTCAGCGGATATGTGGAAGATTTGGTTTCCTTTGAGATGAATCATGATTATACAGTGATTATTGAGAAGAAAGCAGAAAATCTGTACCGTACCATTTCCCAGAAACAGAAAAGCCTTCCCAGCAGCAACCAGGCAGTGAAACAGTCTGTGCTTCGGACGCAGCAGTTGGAACTGACACCACAGGAAAGTGAACAGTTGTCAAAATATGTGGCAGATGATCTTTATGTGAAGAAGCAGAAACAAGATATTGAAGAACTCAGCAGTATGTTTAAGGACATGCTGGGGCAGAGTGAAGAAGATGAAGATATGGCATATCTGATGGAACTGGAAGCACATTTTGTGCCTCAGGAGGATTTTGCGGCAAATTATTTGTTTATGATTGAGGGAAAGAAAAAACCGTTGTCAGTAGAAATCAAAAACGAGGAAATTCAGGTTCACTATGGACAAAACGAAAAGGTTGATGTGTATACGAAACTGACTACAGCAGTGATGGATAATATTATTCAGGGCAGAATGACATTTCAGAGAGCGTTTATGACAGGAGAAATGACTGCAAAAGGAAATTTCAAAACATTGAAAATGTTAGACCAGATATTCATTTTTACGTGATTAAACAGGGAGGATGAAAATGAGAGATTCAAATTGTATTTTTTGTAAGATTTCTTTAGGGGAAATCCCTTCAAAGACGATTTATGAAGATGAAGAATTTCGTGTGATTCTTGATATCAGTCCAGCTTCTAAGGGACATGCTCTGATCATTCCCAAAGAGCATTATGCGAATTTATACGAACTTCCAGAAGATGCAGCGGGGCGTGTGATGATACTTGCCAAGAGGCTGGCAGGACATATGACAGAAATTTTGAAATGCGACGGTTTCAACATAGTACAGAATAATGGTGAAACAGCAGGACAGACTGTATTTCATTTTCATATGCATTTGATTCCAAGATATAAGGGAGATGGAAATGAAGACAAGCTGTGTTGGAACCATTTGGAATTATCTGCGGAGGATCTGGAGCAAATCTATCAGAAGCTGAAACAGTAAATCAGTATCGATAAGCGTTTTATAAGAAAGGCTGCCGTATCAATGATTGAAAAGTCAAAGGTGCGGCAGCCTGATTGCTGCAGAAAATTATTTAGTACAGCTTTCGAAGCTTATTAAGAGGATGTCTGATAATTTTTCCATCTATGTCAGTTATGTATTAACAGAAAAAGATTAGGAAGTTGCGGCAGCCTGATCGATCAATTGAACCACAGTTTCCACGGAATTAAGCAGTTCACTTTTCTCCATGGCGTGGATATATTTACTGCGTTCTGCAAATAATGTACGCACCGCATCCAGCAGAGCAGCAGCATTTAACTGTTCTTCTTCAATTACCATACTGTACCCCTGCCGTTCAAAAGAACGAGCGTTTAAAATTTGATCTCCTCTGCTTGCATTGGCAGAAAGTGGAATTAAAATGCTGGGTTTGCGTAATGCCAGTAGTTCGCAGATGGCATTGGCGCCAGCTCTTGATATCACGAGGTCTGTGGCTGCAAACAGATCGCTTAATTCTTGGTTGGCATATTCCAGCTGTGCATATCCAGCTGTGCTGTTGAGAGAGGGGTCAAGATTATTTTTTCCACAGAGATGAAGAACCTGGAAAGTTTTTAAAAGCTCTGGAAGTATGTCTCTTACAATTTCATTGATAAATTGAGATCCACTGCTCCCGCCCATGATGAGGATGATGGGTTTGTCAGATTTAAAATGGCAGTAATCAAGACCTTTCAAACGATTGCCGGAGAGAAGTTCTCTGCGGATAGGAGAACCAGTGAGAACGGCTTTCTCTGCAGGAAGATATTTTAAGGTTTCCGGAAAATTACAGCATACCTTGCTGGCATGAGGAATGGCAAGTTTATTGGCGAGTCCTGGTGTAATATCCGATTCATGGATAATTGCCGGAATTTTTCGGTGCTTTGCGGCCATCACAACAGGAACAGAGACAAATCCTCCTTTGGAAAATACCACATCTGGTTTCAGCTTTTTTAAAAGAGAGCGTGCCTGTCCATAGCCCTTGAGAACTTTAAAAGGATCTGAAAAATTTTTCCAGTCAAAGTACCGGCGCAGTTTACCAGAGGAAATTCCATAATAGGGAATGTGATATTGTTCTATTAGTTTGTGTTCGATTCCGTCATAGGAGCCAATATAATGAATATCATATCCCAGTTCTTTCAGCCGGGGAAGCAGGGCGATATTAGGGGTGACGTGGCCGGCGGTTCCGCCGCCTGTTAAGACGATTCGTTTCATGTTTTCCTCCATTCTGTGTGTTTTCCCATAAACAAGATTTTAAACATGGTATATTTGTGCTATTTCTATCTTATACTGTTCCTCAAAAAAGTCAAGGGGAATTCCAGGTCGAATACAGACGAAACATGCGGTGAAAAAAGGACCCAGGCTACTTCACAGAATGAGGAATAATATTTATAATAGCAGTTAGGAAGGAGGACATGCTGTATGGATAAAATAATTAATTTTTTACAAAACTATAATGAAATCCTGACAGGGGCTGCAATTGTTTTTATGAGTCTTGTCATAGTGATATTTCTGTCAAGGATTTTAAGGCAGATAAAGAGACTGAACAGAAGTCTTGGAGGTATTACAGAAAATATACAGGCATATTTTGATGTGATTTTGCAGGAAGAACCTCAGAATTATGAAGAAGCACGAGTTCAGCCAGAGTCAGTGCAAAATTCTGGCACAGAGGAAAAGAATGAGCTTCTGGACGAAGAACGCAGAAGGCAGGAAGAAGAAGTGTTCAATGCAGTTTTACAGGAATATTTCTCTTGATGGCTTGCCCCAGAATCATTGACTAAATGAAGGAGATTTGCTACACTTAACCTGTAAAGGAAAATTGTGACAAATTTATGGACAAAGGAGTGGAAATCATGGAAAAAATAACATTTGATTATGGAAAATGCGCCGGTTTTATCAGTCAGGAAGAGATTTCTTATATGACAAAATTAGTGGAGGATGCTAAAGAGCTGCTTGTTTCAAAAAAAGGAGCTGGCAATGATTTCTTAGGATGGCTGGATCTTCCGGTAGATTATGATAAAGAAGAATTTGACCGGATTAAGAAAGCGGCTGCTAAGATACAGAGTGATTCGGAGGTATTGATTGTAATCGGCATCGGAGGTTCTTATCTGGGAGCCAGAGCCGCTATTGAATTTTTAAGACATGGATTTTACAATAATGTGTCAAGAGAGATTCGCAAGACACCAGAGATTTATTATGCTGGAAACAGCATCAGCAGTAATTATCTGGCAGGTTTGATTGAGGTAATCGGCGACCGTGATTTCTCAGTAAATATTATTTCAAAATCAGGAACTACTACCGAGCCAGCGATTGCTTTCCGTGTATTCAAAGAGATGCTGGAGAAGAAATATGGCAAGGAAGAAGCTGCAAAGAGAATCTATGCAACTACGGATAAAGAAAGAGGTGCTTTGAAAAACCTTGCAACAGAAGAAGGATATGAGAGTTTTGTTGTGCCAGATGATGTAGGAGGAAGATTCTCTGTATTAACTGCAGTGGGGCTGCTTCCAATTGCAGTCAGCGGAGCAGATATTGATAAGCTGATGGAGGGTGCAGCATCTGGAAGAGATCTGGCTTTGAATAAAACCTTTGCAGAAAATGATGCTATGCAGTATGCAGCTGTACGTAATATTCTGCTGAGAAAAGGTAAGGAAGTGGAAGTTCTTGCCAACTATGAGCCCAGCATACATTATATCTCAGAGTGGTGGAAACAGCTTTACGGCGAGAGCGAAGGAAAAGATCAGAAGGGAATTTTCCCGGCGTCTGTAGATTTGACAACAGATCTTCATTCTATGGGACAATTTATTCAGGATGGCGCCCGTATTATGTTTGAGACAGTATTGAATGTGGAAAAATCACACAGCAAGATAGAACTCAAAGAAGAGCCAGTGGACCTGGATGGTCTCAATTATCTTGCAGGTAAAGATATGGATTTTGTAAATAAAAGCGCTATGAATGGAACCATTTTGGCGCATACAGATGGTAACGTTCCTAATCTTATGGTCAAAATACCAGAACAGAATGAGTTCTTTTTAGGACAGTTATTCTATTTCTTTGAATTTGCCTGTGGAGTCAGTGGATATCTTCTGGGTGTGAATCCCTTTAATCAGCCAGGTGTGGAGAGCTATAAACGCAATATGTTTGCATTGCTTGGAAAGCCTGGTTTTGAAGCAGAGAGAGAAGAATTATTGAAGAGACTTTAATAGTAAATTTTAAAAGAGCTTCCGAATATTTCGGGAGCTTTTTTTATTATTAGGAAAGACCTTGTCGCTGCGAAGCGTTAAGGTCTTTCCTAATAATATAAAAATATTATGCGCATGTATGCGAAAGGTATTATGCTGCAAAGGCGACCGTACGCGGTGCGTTAAAGCGTGCAATCCTCTTAAGATTTGATAGGTTAGGGGAGTGAGGCGGACTTGCCCGATTTGTTTCTTAAAAATATCTTGTTATGTAAAGAGTACTGGTCTTGAAAGAAATTTTCAGTTCAGGGATCAAGATTTCGGTAATGGATATTATATTTTGTTACACATTGGGGATTATAATATACAAGCTGTGATAATTTTTACAAAACTTTTTCTTTTATATATTATTTTAATATCCACAGGTATAAAAGAAATTTTAAGAGATTACACAACTTATCTCAATAGTTCAGGAAAGATTGGTAAAAATTTGATGAGCAAACGGAGCTTGACAAATTACAAAAATTTTGCTATAGTGTAATAAGTTTGTAACATATGTAATATTTTTGAACGAAAATTGTGCTAATAAAATTACAAACTTGTAACAATGTTGTTTATTAACTCAGGAGGTCAACATGAAATTCGATAAGAAGGTTATGGAAAGCGGAGTGGTTGCAGCATTTTCACTGGCTCTGGCATTTACAGCAGTGCCCGTTAATGTACCAGCCAATGCTGATTTAGATAGCCAGATAGTAGAATTGACAGCGGAACCGAAAGAAAACAGTAGTGAAAATCTAACAAAGAAAAAAAGACAGAGCCATGTAGTAGCGGCAGCCGCAGTCGCTGCAGAGATGCCCAGGAAATTACGTGAGGAAGTCAGGGAACAAAAAGCAGAAGAAACTGCCAAACTGGAAGAGGCAAGACCAGCAGAAGAAACTGCCAAACCAGAAACAGCAGAATCAGAACAGGCAGACCAGCCAAAAGAAACTGAAAAGCTGGAAGAGGGAAAACCAGCAGAAGAAGCTGAAAAGCTGGAAGAGGAAAAACCGGCAGAAGAAACTGTCAAACCAGAAACAGCAGAATCAAAACAGGCAGATCAGCCGAAAGAAGCTGAAAAACTGGAAGAGGCAGAAGCATGTGCAAAGCCAGATGAGCAGATCGCTGAGACTGGAACCCAGGAGGTTTCTCCATGGGCGCAGAAGTTAATGCCGAATGTAGAGGAATATTTGAATATCCGTACAGAAGCTTCCAGTGAAGCAGAGCTTGCAGGTAAGCTTCACAAAGGAGCCGCCGCAGATATTCTGGAAAAGGGAGCGGAATGGACCAAGATCAGTTCTGGAAGTGTGGAAGGTTATGTGAAGAATGAATTCTGTGTCACAGGTCTGGAAGCAGAAGCACTTGCCAATGAGCTTGGAACTACTTATGCTACAGCAGTAACTGGCGGCGTAAGAGTAAGAGAGACTCCTTCAGCAGAAGAAAATGTAAAGATATTGGATGTGTTGGAAGAAGAAGGCAAGATTAAAGTAAATAAAGAAGCAGAGCAGATTGAAGGCTGGATATCTGTTAAAGTCGATGACCAGACAGGCTATGTCAGCGCTGAATTTGTAAATGTGGAATTAGAACTTGGCAAAGCAATTTCCATTGAAGAAGAACAGGCAATGATTGCAGCAGCAGAAGCAGAAAAAGCGGCTGCACAGCAAAGCAGCAATACACAGCAGAAAGGCGCAGTATCAGCGTCCTATGATGATGTGACTCTTTTAGGAGCATTGATTCAGTGTGAAGCAGGCAGTGAGCCATATGAAGGACAGCTTGCAGTAGGAGCAGTGGTAATGAATCGTCTCCGCGCAGGTTATGCAGGAAGTATTTCAGGTGTAATCTATCAGAGCGGACAGTTTACCCCAGCTTCCAGCGGTGCACTTGCCAGTGTGCTTGCAGGCGGTGTCAGTGGAAGCTGTATGAGCGCAGCACAGGAAGCAATTAACGGCGTTGATAATGTAGGCGGTGCGAAGAGCTTTAGACGCGCTGGTTCTGCACAGGGAATTGTGATAGGAAATCATGTATTCTTCTAATTAAAAATATAATAGATAAAGATTATCGGGGCAGGTAGTTAATACCTGTCCTTTTTGTATGTACGCAGGTATCCAAATGAAATATGTAAGCAAGCTGACAGACGTCTGGAGCACGAGTAGGGGGAGGATCATTTTTCTCTGTTCGATTTTTGTAAATCAGCGGCAATCTCTGATTAAAGATTGTATTCTTAGGGAAAATATAGTAATATAACTAAATACAATGAAGAATCAATCTGAAAGGAGGAGAACTTTTTGGATGGTATATTCTGGTTAATCATAATTGTCGTTATGGCGGTGATTGAGATTATCACCCTTGGGCTTACTACGATATGGTTTGCCGGCGGAGCTCTGGCGGCATTTGCAGCCAGTCTGATGGGGGCGAATCTGGTATTTCAGATTATTATATTTATAGTGGTATCGGTACTGCTTTTGGCGCTTACAAGACCTTTTGCAGTAGAATTTCTCAATAAGGACAGAACTCGTACTAATGCCGAAAGCCTGTTGGGAATGACCGGGATTGTGATTCAAGATATTGATAATCTAAAGGCACAGGGGCTTGTCAGTGTGCAGGGGCAGGAATGGACAGCACGCTCTGTAAATGAAGAGGTAATACTTAAAGATACTCATGTGGAGATTGTAGAGATCAGCGGTGTAAAATTGATGGTAAAGATAAAATCACAGTCCGCTGAGAAGTAAACCGTGCAGATCATATATGGAAAATGGAGGGATAGAAGATGGAGAATGGAATAGGATTTTTAGTAATAGCATTGCTGATTATGTTTGCATTAATTATTGTATCATCCTGTGTCAAGATTGTACCTCAGGCGCATGCCCTTGTCATAGAAAGACTGGGCGGCTATCAGGGAACCTGGGGTGTGGGGCTGCATTTTAAAGTGCCTTTTATTGACCGGGTGGCAAAACGTGTGCTTCTGAAAGAGCAGGTGGTGGATTTTGCGCCGCAGCCAGTGATTACGAAAGATAATGTAACCATGCGGATTGATACCGTTGTATATTTTCAGATTACCGATCCAAAGCTCTTTGCTTACGGCGTGGAAAATCCAATTATGGCGATTGAGAATCTAACAGCTACTACGCTGCGTAATATCATCGGTGACTTGGAGCTGGATGAAACACTGACCTCCAGAGAGCTGATTAATACAAAGATGCGTTCTTCTCTGGACGTGGCAACAGACCCCTGGGGAATCAAGGTGAACCGTGTAGAGCTGAAAAACATTATTCCGCCTCAGCAGATTCAGGATTCTATGGAGAAGCAGGCAAAAGCAGAGCGGGAACGCCGTGCCGCAGTGACACAGGCAGAAGGAGAGAAAACAGCTACTGTGCTGGTGGCGCAAGGCAAGAAAGAATCAGCGATTCTGGATGCAGAAGCAGAGAAACAGGCGGCAATCCTTCGCGCAGAGGCAAAGAAAGAGGCCACCATGCGGGAGGCAGAGGGGCAGGCAGAGGCAATTCTTCGGATTCAGCAGGCAAATGCTGACGGTCTCCGTTTCTTAAGAGAAGCAGCCCCTGACAGTGCAGTCTTGCAGCTCAAAAGTCTGGAAGCATTTATGAAGGCGGCGGACGGTAAGGCTACCAAAATTATTATTCCCTCTGAAATACAGGGAATTGCAGGTCTTTCAAAAGCGATTACAGAGATTGCAAAGGAGAACTAAGTAAAAGCAGCGGACTGTCCGTTCAAATGACAGTCCGCTATGTTGTTACAGGAGGATAATATGGATTTAAAAGGACGTAATTTTTTAAAATTATTGGATTTTACAGCAGAAGAGATTACATATCTCATTGATTTGTCAGCAGAATTAAAACAGAAGAAAAAGCAGGGATTATTTCATGATGAATTGAAGGGGAAAAATATTGCGCTGATTTTTGAAAAGACAAGCACCAGAACCCGCTGTTCCTTTGAGGTGGCAGCGCATGATCTGGGGATGCATGTGACATACCTGGACCCTTCTGGTTCTCAGATTGGAAAAAAAGAGAGTATCAGAGATACCGCAAGGGTTCTGGGGCGCATGTTTGACGGAATTGAATATCGGGGATTTGGTCAAGAGATTGTAGAAGAGCTTGCCAGATATGCAGGTGTTCCAGTCTGGAATGGTCTGACCAATGAATTTCATCCTACCCAGATGATTGCAGATATGCTGACCATAAAAGAGAAGCTGGGGCATCTGCAGGGAATAAAGTTTGTATATATGGGAGATGCCCGTTATAATATGGGCAATTCTTTGATGGTAACTTGTGCGAAACTGGGCATGGATTTTGTGGCATGTACCAGTAAAACATACTTTCCGGACCAGAAACTGGTGGATACCTGCAGGGAAATTGCCAGTGAGACAGGTGCGTCTATTACCCTCACCGAAAATGTGGAAGAAGGGCTAAGGAATGCAGATGTGATTTATACGGATGTATGGGTATCTATGGGAGAGCCGGATGAGGTGTGGGCAGAGCGTATCCGTGAATTGATGCCCTATCAGGTAAATAAGAAAGTGATGGATTATGCGAAGGAAACAGCCATCTTTATGCACTGTCTGCCAGCATTTCATGATCTTGAGACTACAATTGGCAGGCAGGTTTATGAGAAATTTGGACTGACAGAGATTGAAGTTACAAACGAAGTATTTGAGGGCAGCCAGTCGGTGGTATTTGATGAAGCCGAGAATCGGATGCACAGCATAAAAGCGATAATGTATGCAACATTAAAATAAAAGATATCAAATAGTCTGTTTGTGCCGATAGCTGCACAGAATAGAGGAAAGAATGAAAACAAAGATTTTACAGGTGCTGCGGCAGAATCAGGATCACTACGTGTCTGGTCAGGAATTGTGTGAACAGTTAGGAGTTTCCAGGACTGCCGTATGGAAGGCAATAAAACAGTTGAAAGAGGCCGGATATTTGATCCAGGCAGTCCAGAATAAAGGTTATCATTTACTGGCAGTACCAGATATACTGTCAGAAAGTGAGGTTGCCAGCCAGCTTCACACAAAATGGCTGGGTAAATCTATCCGTTATTTTAATGAACTGGATTCTACCAATACAGAAGCAAAGCGTATTGCAGAGGCGCATTTAGAGAATGACTGGCATGGAACTGTGGTAGTGGCAGATATGCAGACAGCAGGCAGAGGACGCAGGGGACGGAGCTGGAGTTCCCCACATGGAGCCGGACTGTTCTTTACCATTTTACTAAAGCCTGAGATAGATCCGGCCAATGCCCCTATGCTGACTTTGGTGAAAGCTATGGCTGTAGTCAGAGGAATTCATCAGGCCACAGGTTTACAGCCTCAGATTAAATGGCCCAACGATATTGTACTGCATGGCAAAAAGATTGTTGGAATTTTGACGGAAATGAGCGCTCAGATTGATTATGTAAACCATATAGTTGTGGGAACGGGAATCAATGTCCATCACAGAGAGTTTCCGGAAGAAATTGCAAAGACAGCCACTTCACTGGATTTGGAAATGCTGCGGACAGGGCGAAATTCTGAAATTTCCAGGGCGCAGCTTTTAGGAGCTGTATTAGAACAATTTGAAATATATTATGAGACTTATCTTCAAACGCAGGATTTATCTGCACTGATGGAAGAATACAATGATATGCTGGTAAACAGAAACTGTAACGTACGGGTATTGGATCCACTTGGAGAGTATGAGGGATTTGCCCTCGGCATTGACCAGAGAGGGCAGCTTCTGGTAGATAGAGATGGAGAGCGGGTGGAAATTTCATCTGGTGAAGTGTCTGTGCGGGGCATTTACGGCTATGTGTAAGGAGAAGAAAATGGAACAGGATGTAATGGTATTGTGCGGTTCCAGCGCTTATACAAAAAAGTATTATCTCAATGAAGAATTTGCCGCTCTGCCGGAATCGGTCAAGGATGAATTGAAGATCATGTGCGTCCTTTATACTGAGGATATTGGAGGAACGTTGACCTTGACTTTTGACGAGGAAGGCAGGCTGCAGTTCCAGACTGCTGCAGATGAGGGAGATCTTCTGTATGATGATATTGGAAGCGTACTTAAAATCAAGCAGCTTCAGCAGCTGAAACAAGAGCTGCTGGAATCTCTGGAAATGTATTACAGAGTGTTTTTTCTGGGAGAAGTGTTAAGTGAAGAATATTTGGAGGATTAAAAATGTTATTAGTGGTTGATGTGGGAAATACAAATTTTACCTTTGGGGTTTTTGATGGAGATAAACTGGAGGCAACGTTCCGTATCACAACAAAGCTGCAGCGGACTTCTGACGAATATGGCGTCTGTATTCGGGAGCTTTTGGTACAAAATGGCATTTCCTATGAACATGTGCGGGATGTTATTATAGCGTCGGTAGTTCCAAATGTGATGCACTCCCTGCTGAGCGCTTTTATTAAATATTTTGATATTCATCCGGTGGTGGTGGAGTCGGGAATTAAGACCGGTATCCGCATTGCCACGGAGAACCCGAAACAAATCGGTGCAGACCGCATAGTAGATGCGGCGGCAGCATATGAACTGTATGGCGGTCCAGTATTTGTCATTGATTTTGGGACAGGAACTACCTATGATTTGGTAGATGAGACGGGAGCCTTTGTGTCTGGAGTGACAGCGCCTGGAATCCGCACTTCCGCAAAAGCATTGTGGGAAGATGCGGCCAAACTTCCAGAAATTGAAATCCGTAAGCCAGGAAGCATTCTGGCAAAAGAGACAATCAGCAGTATGCAGGCGGGACTGGTATACGGGCAGATTGGACAGACAGAATATATTATCAGGCAGACTAAAAAAGAGACAGGTTATGAAGATTTGAAAGTGGTGGCAACGGGAGGTCTTGGCACCATTATTGCCAGCGAGACAGATACGATTGATATTTATGATCCAACCTTGACGCTTCAGGGTCTAAGACTTATTTACAATAAGCAGAACAGATAAAAATAAAAGGAATTATACCAGATCATGGAGAAATTAAAAATTGGAAATGTGATTTTAGAAAATAATTTAGTTCTGGCGCCGATGGCAGGGGTTTGCGACCTGCCATTTCGCATACTCTGCAAAGAACAGGGGGCAGGGCTTCTGTGCATGGAGATGGTAAGCGCCAAAGGTATTTATTATCACAGCAAAAACACAGAAAAGCTGCTGACTACTGCAGCAGAAGAACGTCCCGTGTCTCTGCAGCTGTTTGGTGCAGACCCAGATATTATGAGTGAAATGGCAAAACGCATAGAGGATCGTCCTTTTGATATATTGGATATCAACATGGGATGCCCAGTGCCTAAGGTGGTAAATAATGGAGAAGGCTCTGCCTTGATGAAACAGCCGCGGCTGGTATATGAAATTGTATCAAAGATCGTGAAAGCAGTCCAGAAACCAGTGACAGTGAAAATACGCAAAGGATTTGACGAGGAACATATCAATGCCGTGGAAATCGCCAGAATTGCAGAAGAGGCAGGAGCAGCAGCTGTAGCAGTGCATGGACGAACCAGGGAGCAGTATTATGCGGGAAAAGCAGACTGGGATATTATCCGTCAGGTGAAAGAAGCTGTCTCCATTCCTGTGCTGGGAAATGGGGATTTGCTGTCAGGTGAGGATGTAGAGGCGATGAAGAAACAGACAGGCTGCGACGGTTTTATGATTGGCAGGGGAGCTCAGGGGAATCCTTGGATCTTCCGGCAGATTCTTTACTATCTTGAAACAGGAAAGATTCTGCAAAAACCAGATGTACAGGAAGTAGCAGAAATGATTTTGCGCCATGCCAGAAATCAGATTGCATGGAAAGGCGAGATCATGGGGATTCGGGAAATGCGCAAACATGCCGCGTGGTATACAAGCGGTTATAAAAATTCAGCAAAACTCAGAGGCAGGATAAATGAAGTTGAGTCTTATCAGCAGCTTGAAGAATTGTTCTATAAAGTCCTGCAGAAACCGGAGTTATAAAATTTTACTCTGCCTTGTATTATATCTGTCATGGAGGAAGGACGTACTTCATATATTGGTGAAGAAGGACATACCTGATAGCAGGAATATCATGGGAGGTTATTATGAGAAAGCGAAAGGGGAGAGAAAATCAGAGGGAGCGCTGGTTCGCACGATGGAAGACATATCTGCAGAATAAGAAGAAAGGCAGATGTTTGAAAACAGCGGAAGATGCAGATGTGTGTGAAGAAGATGAGAAAGGTAATCCGTATTTGCCCAAACTGCGCAGTATTATGGAACAATTACTGCCTATGTATCAGCTCTCTTACCGGGAGTTTCGCCCTCTGCTGATTGATACAGATACACCTCCGGAATCTTTGCTGGATGAAGATCCGGCGGCAGTGGTATTGGAACAGCTCTCAGAGGACTTAAATTTTCTGCGGATTTCCTCAGACCGCCCTGCATATTTTTCAGATTATATTCACAGAATGTATGAGGAAAGCGGTCTGGTGGTACAGATATTGCCTAAGGGGCAGGATATGCTTGATGATATTAATGTGATTCTGGACCTGGAAGAACAGGGAGACTGTTCCCGAAATTATATGCGGGAACATATTTTGTACATTCCAGTATTTAAGCGGAAATGGAATCATGTGGGAAGCTTGAAGAATCTTGACATTTCCATACCTATCGGTTATAATACTGTGATTGTTAAGGGGATTTCCTGAGCTTCTTTTTGTCTGTAAAAGAAGTATCTGGAATTCCTTTATATTGTATTTAGGAAGGTGTAGTATTATGGAACAGAAAAACTTATTGACGTATGAAGGTCTGCAGAAACTAGAGACAGAGCTGCATGACCTTAAGGTGGTAAAAAGAAAGGAAGTCGCCCAGAAAATCAAGGAAGCAAGGGAACAGGGAGACCTTTCAGAAAATGCAGAGTACGATGCGGCTAAGGATGAGCAGCGGGATATTGAGGCAAGAATTGAAGAAATTGAAAAAATACTGAAAAATGCTGAAGTTGTCGTAGAAGACGAGGTTGATCTGGATAAGATCAATGTGGGATGTAAGGTGAAAATCTTAGATTGTGAATTCGATGAGGAGCTGGAATATAAAATTGTAGGTTCCACAGAAGCAAACAGCCTGCAGGGGAAGATTTCGAATGAATCGCCAGTAGGAAAAGCATTGATTGGTGCAAAAGTGGGGGATCATGTAAAGATAGAGACACAGGCAGGCATATTGGAATATAAAGTATTGGAAATCCAGCGTTCCAATTAAGTTTTACTAAGAGTTTTTGCAGGCTGCCATCCGTAAGAGGTATGGGGCGCCAAAGAGCGTACAGAATGGAGGAAAAAAGATGGGACAGAATAATCAGTCACCAGAACAGGATTTGAACCAGCTGTTGAAGGTTCGTCATGAAAAATTAAAGGATTTACAGGATAACGGTAAGGATCCTTTTCAGATTACGAAATATGAGGTCACAAACCATAGTCAGGAAGTCAAGGACAATTATGATACTTTGGAGGGACAGACTGTCAGCATTGCTGGAAGAATGATGTTTAAACGTGTGATGGGAAAAGCCTCTTTCTGTAACGTTCAGGATTTACAGGGAAACATTCAGGCGTACGTGGCAAGAGATAATATCGGTGAAGATAGTTATAAAGATTTTAAGAAATATGATGTAGGGGATATTCTGGGAATCAAAGGGGAAGTGTTTACCACCAAGACGGGTGAAATTTCTATTCATGCCCAGGAAGTAACGCTTCTTTCCAAAAGTCTTCAGATTCTGCCTGAGAAATATCATGGTCTTACAGACACAGACGCCAGATATCGTCAGCGTTATGTGGATTTGATTATGAATGCGGAAGTAAAAGATACGTTTATCAAACGTTCAAAGGTTCTCAGCAGCATCCGCCGTTTTCTGGATGCCCAGGGATTTATGGAGGTGGAGACTCCTATGCTGGTGAGCAATGCCGGAGGAGCGGCGGCAAGGCCTTTTGAGACACATTTTAATGCATTAAATGAGGATTTGAAGCTTCGCATCTCTTTGGAGCTTTACTTAAAGCGCTTGATTGTGGGGGGTATGGAGCGTGTCTATGAGATAGGCAGAGTATTTCGTAATGAAGGACTCGACACCAGGCATAATCCGGAATTTACTCTGATGGAACTGTATCAGGCATATACAGATTATTATGGCATGATGGATTTGACGGAAAATTTGTACCGATATGTGGCTAAGGAAGTGACAGGTTCTGAGATTCTCACCTATGGTGAGCATGAGATGGATTTGTCTAAACCTTTTGAACGTATCACAATGGTGGACGCAGTGAAAAAATATGCTAATGTGGACTTCCACCAGATTAAGGATACAGAAGAAGCGAAGAAGCTTGCCGATGAACACCATATTGAATATGAGGCCAGACATAAGAAAGGTGATATTTTAAATCTGTTTTTTGAAGAGTATGTGGAAGAACATTTGATTCAGCCTACGTTTGTGATGGATCATCCACTTGAAATTTCTCCGCTGACCAAGAAAAAGCCGGATAATCCAGAATATGTAGAACGTTTTGAATTTTTTATGAACGGATGGGAGATGGCGAATGCTTATTCAGAATTGAATGATCCGATTGATCAGAGAGAGCGTTTTGAGTCACAGGAAGCGTTGCTCGCAGCCGGAGATGATGAAGCAAACCATACAGATGAAGATTTCCTGAATGCATTAAATATAGGAATGCCGCCCACGGGGGGAATTGGATATGGAATTGACCGTATGGTGATGATGATGACGAATTCACCAGCAATTCGGGATGTGCTGTTGTTCCCCACGATGAAGAGCCTGGATAAGTAAAATGCCTGTTTCATGCGGTATTACAGCGTTTTTCGTGGTGACAGAAGGCGTATTGGTGACAATTTGGTGACAAATGGAATAGGTTTTTTGTAGAGTTATAAAGAGTTCCGCAAGGCGATGCGCAGATTGCCTTGCGGATTTTTAATGCTGCAAAGGATAGTTTGATATATTAACATAATTGTGTTATGCTTCCGAGTTTGACACTTGTGAAAGTGAAAAGTGGCTACAAATCCAGTAATTATGCGGGCTGTAGCCATTTTCTCTTTGAAAACGATTTGTGCTATTTTTTTACTTCTTTTGTTTTGGTGCCTTTTATTATGCTTCGCATGACTGATTTTGAGATAAATTCATAATCCGTATGAAAGCCAAATGCCTTGTGTAAATCATCCGTCAGAT
>CAJUCK010000003.1:109365-114311 GCA_910585395.1 uncultured Lachnospiraceae bacterium | reverse complement strand
TTTCCAAGATTATCAAGGTAATTGATGACATTGCATTCCAGACCAATATTCTTGCCTTAAATGCGGCTGTAGAAGCAGCAAGAGCTGGCGTACATGGAAAAGGATTTGCAGTTGTAGCCGAGGAAGTACGAAACCTGGCTGGAAAGAGCGCATCTGCAGCCAGTGAGACAGCAGATATGATTGAGGACTCTATCAAGAAGGTAGAACAAGGTTCTAAACTTGCAGAGCAGACAGCTTCTTCCTTGACAGAGATTATTGGCGAGGTGGACAATATTGTAGCGTTGATCAACAATATTGCAGTGGCGTCCAATGACCAGGCTACAGCAGTCAGCCAGATTGACCAGGCGATTACACAGGTATCTCAGGTTGTTCAGACGAACTCCGCAACCAGTGAGCAGTGTGCGGCAGCCAGTGAAGAGCTCTCAAATCAGGCAATGTCCCTGCGTACGATGATTGGTCAGTACAAACTGAAAGTATCAGATAGTTACAGCGCAGCATCTCAGGATATGATGATGAACGACAGATCAGAAGAGAATGAAAAGATCATTTCCCTGGATGGTGAATTTGGAAAATACTAAGAGCAGAATCTTAAGGGAGTGTTTTATGATCTTATCAAAAGGGTCATGAAATGCTCCCTTTCTTGTTATAGAAAAATGCAGGTATGATCTATCTGCAAATGGAGAAAGATAATGCTGTTATGATATTTTAGAAAGAAGAGAGGACAAGATGCAGAGATTAAGCAGAGTACAGACCATTGCCATTGGATTTTTATTGATTATTGCGGCAGGGACCCTTCTTCTGATGCTTCCGATTGCATCTAAGAGCGGTCAAAGTGCAGGGTTTTTGAATGCGTTGTTTACTTCCACCAGCAGTACTTGTGTGACAGGACTGGTTGTGGTGGATACATACACCAGCTGGACCTTGTTTGGACAGATCGTGATTCTTCTGCTCATTCAGATTGGCGGACTGGGATTCATTACCATTGGAGTATTTTTTTCAATATTTATGAAACGCCGTATTGGACTGAAAGAACGAAACCTTATTCAGGAGAGTGTCAATACCTTACAGATTGGCGGAACAGTCCGTCTGGTGCGTAAGATCGTCTGTTACGCATTAATTTTTGAGGGTGTTGGTGCGTTACTGCTGATGATTCGCTTTATTCCTCAGTTTGGAGTGGCCGAAGGAATTTGGTACGGCATTTTTCATTCCATTTCTGCATTTTGCAATGCAGGTTTTGATCTGATGGGGCATTTTGAACCGTATAGTTCATTGATTTTATATCATGATGACCTTCTGGTAAACCTGGTAATTATGGCATTAATCATTATTGGAGGAATTGGTTTTATAGTGTGGGATGATATTTCTGTCCATAAATGGAAGCTTAAGAATTATCTGCTTCACACGAAAATTGTACTCACGATGACAGTGATTCTGATTGTGGGCGGCAGTATCTGTTTCTATCTGTTTGAACAGGAGAATTTTGCAGGGATGAATACAAAGGGACAGATACTAGCGTCTGTTTTTGGGGCGGTGACGCCTCGTACGGCGGGTTTTAATACCATTGATACGGGAGCGTATACAGAAGGAACCAGAATGCTGACCGTAATACTGATGTTTATCGGGGGAAGTCCCGGGTCTACGGCCGGAGGGATTAAGACTACTACCATGATGGTGATTATCCTGTATATCTGGTCTACGCTGCGCAACAAAAGCGGTCTGAATATTTATGGCAGGAGAATGGATGAAGATTCGATTAAGAAAGCGGCGACAGTGTTTTTTATCAACCTGATGCTGGCTGCCTGCTGTACATTGATTATGGCAGGGCTGGAACCGCTGCCTCTGTCTGATATTTTTATGGAAATATTTTCGGCAATTGGTACGGTGGGAATTTCTACAGGCATTACCAGGGATGTCAGCACTGTGTCCAAATATATGCTGATTCTTCTGATGTACTGCGGAAGAATCGGAAGTATGTCTTTTGCCTTGTTTTTTACAGAGAAAAAACAAAATGCTCCCGTGAGGCTGCCCATAGAACGAATTACAATCGGTTAGGAGATATAGGGATGAAATCAATATTAGTAATTGGAATTGGAAGATTTGGAAAACATTTATGTATGGATCTGGTTCAAAATGGCAATGATGTTATGGCGGTAGATGAAAAAGAAGAAAATCTGGAAGATATTTTGT
Organism: uncultured Lachnospiraceae bacterium; assembly: GCA_910585395.1. GTDB lineage: Bacteria > Bacillota > Clostridia > Lachnospirales > Lachnospiraceae > Petralouisia. The sequence continues at coordinate 112,124 of CAJUCK010000003.1, read as the reverse complement.
CTTTGGTTACCAGCGCCAAGATTGCAGATTGTACCAGAGAAGAGGTGCTGCGCAGTTTTGGCGTGAGAAATTTTGATATTTGTTTTGTGTGCATTGGCACGAATTTTCAGAGCAGCCTGGAAATTACCAGCCAGTTGAAAGAGTTAGGGGCGCCCTATGTGATCAGTAAGGCAACCAGAGATATTCAGGCAAAATTTTTGTTGCGGAACGGTGCAGATGAAGTAGTTTACCCTGACCGTGATATCGCCAAACGGATTGCGATTAAGGTCAGCGCCAACCATGTGTATGATTATATGGAGATGGGAGATTATTCCATTTATGAGATACAGCCTTTGGAAGAATGGGTAGGAAAATCTATCAAAGAGATAAATTTCCGCGTAAAATACAATGCAAATATTCTGGGAATCAAGAAAGAGGGAGAGAGTACCCTTCTGCCGGATGCGGATCATGTTTTCAGTTCAGAAGAACATTTGATGGTAATTGGACGAAGAGAAGACATTGATAGGATTGTGAAAAGACTGTAAGAACCGCAGCATTGATAGAGGAAAGAATGAACCACATTTGAATACAGTAGAAGAAAAGAGGAATTGATATGCCCCAGGGAAATCCCAAACCAGGAGAGAAATATTTACATTTTAAAGAGAAATTATATCAGGTTATCGCCATTGCCAAACATACAGAGACAGAAGAAACTCTTGTCATTTATCAGGCGTTATATGGAAATTTTCAGATATATGCCAGACCATTTTCTATGTTTACCAGCCAGGTGGACAGAGAGAAATATCCAAATGTACAGCAGGAATACCGGTTTTTGCTTGTAAAGCAGCAGGCAGAATCTGAGGAAAATTCTCTGGAAAAGATGAATACAGGGGAAGAGAAAGCAGAAGACAAACTGATGGCGTTTTTTGACGCGGACACTATGGAGGAAAAATATCAAATACTGCTGGATATGAGAGATGAAATTAATGATCATATGATTAATAATATGGCGGTCGTTCTTGATGTTGTGATTGAGGAAGGGCCGTTGGACCAGCGCTATGAAGAGTTAAAAACCTGCGTTCGCACATTTCAAAGATATGAGTGCAGCAGGTTTCGCTGAGCGGTATAAATAAAAGTAAATTGGAACAGGGAATTTAAAGAAAAGGAGGTTGCCCCTCCTTTTTTTCTGTGCTAAAATAACTGTATACAGGAAGAGAGAAAAGGTTTGACTAGAATAAATACAATTCAGAAAGGAATTTTGATATGCTGTTACTCATTCAAAATGGAACTGTAGTTAATCCGGGAGACGGGACAGAAATAAAAGCCGATGTGCTGGTAGAGGACGGAAAGATTAAGAAAATTGCTCCCAAACAGAAAATGAAAGCGGATCGTGTGATTGATGCAGCAGGCTGCTATGTAATGCCAGGGTTTATTGATATGCATGTACATCTGCGTGATCCGGGAATGGAACATAAGGAAACGGTGGAGACAGGCGCGCAGGCAGCCGCCCGTGGAGGGTTCACAACGATTGTTGCCATGCCAAATACAAAGCCGGTGGTAGATAATTCAGATGTGGTCAATTATGTTCATAACAAGGCAAAGGATATGAGACTCGTTCATATCTTACAGGCAGGAGCTGTAACAAAAGGACAGAGAGGCGAAGAGCTCTCAGATATTGAAAGTATGGTAGAAGCAGGAATTCCGGCTATCAGCGAAGATGGAAAGACAGTCATGAACGCTCAGCTTTACCGGGAAGCGATGACACTTGCTTTAAAATATGATATTCCAGTGCTTTCTCACTGTGAAGATGTAAATATGGTACAGAATGGTGTGGTAAATGCAGATAAGGCTATGAAAAAATTGAAGTTTGCAGGGATTAGTAATTCTGTGGAAGATGTAATTATAGCCAGAGACATTATGCTTGCCAAAGATACCAAAGCTGCGCTGCATCTATGCCATTGTTCTACCAAAGACAGTGTGCGTATGGTGGAACTGGCAAAACAGGAAGGAATTCGAGTGACAGCTGAGGTGTGTCCACACCATTTTACACTGACCAGTGAAGATATACCAGGAGATGATGCCAATTATAAGATGAATCCCCCCTTGAGAACCAAAAAGGATGTGGAGGCATTGAAAGAAGGCCTGAAGGCAGATATTATGGATGTGATTGCCACAGACCATGCTCCTCACACAGCAATTGAGAAAGGCGTGGGAATGAAAAAGGCTCCGTTTGGTATTGCAGGTCTGGAGACGGCAGCAGCGCTTACCATGACAGAACTGGTGGATAAGGGATATCTGACGATTGTGCAGATGGCAGAGAAAATGAGCTATAATCCTGCAAAAATTCTAGGATTGGACAAAGGAGTGGTAGAAGAAGGAAAACCTGCTGATCTGGTAGTTTTTAATGCAGAGAAACAGTATACCATTGATCCGTCTGAATTCTGTTCAAAAGGCAGGAATACGCCGTTCGCAGGAAAAAAAGTTAAGGGTATGGTAATGGCTACCATTGTAGACGGCAGAGTAATATATGAAAAATAGACAGAAAAGAGGATAAGGAATGATTGACAAACTGGTAGAAAAGATTCAGAGAACCCATGCACCCATTGTTGTAGGATTAGATCCTATGATGAATTATATACCAGAACATATTCAAAAACAGGCTTTTCAGGAATATGGGGAGACTCTGGAAGGTGCGGCAGAAGCAATCTGGCAGTTTAATAAAAGGATTGTAGACTGTATTTGGGATTTGATTCCAGCAGTAAAGCCTCAGATTGCTATGT
>CAJUCK010000003.1:89940-109355 GCA_910585395.1 uncultured Lachnospiraceae bacterium | reverse complement strand
TCAAAAGGCAGTGGATTATTGTCACCAGAAAAATCTGATTGTGATCGGTGATATTAAGCGGGGAGATATCGGTTCTACTTCTGCAGCGTATGCAGCAGGTCATATTGGAACAGTGAAGGTGGGAAGCAAAGCATATCATCCTTTTGGAGAAGATTTTATTACGGTAAATCCTTACCTTGGGACAGATGGAGTGAAGCCCTTTGCAGATGTATGCAAAGAAGAGAAAAAAGGCTTGTTTGTTCTCGTAAAGACCTCCAATCCTTCCAGCGGTGAGTTTCAGGACCAAATGATTGATGGCAGGCCCTTGTATGAACTGGTGGGAGAAAAAGTAGCGCAATGGGGAGAGGATTGTATGGGTACAGACTATAGCTACATTGGGGCAGTTGTAGGCGCCACTTATCCGGAAATGGGAAAAATACTGCGCCGGATTATGCCCAAAAGTTTTATTTTAGTGCCAGGCTATGGGGCACAGGGGGGGAAAGGTGCAGATTTGGTACATTTTTTCAATGAAGATGGACTGGGGGCTATTGTGAATTCTTCACGGGGGATTATTGCGGCCTATCAGCAGGAAGCATATGTAAAATTTGGTGCAGAGCATTTCGGGGAAGCGTCCAGAGCTGCAGTGGAAGCAATGAAACGAGATATTGACAATGCGCTTCAGGCAGTAAAATAGGACGGACAGGTAGGAGAAGAGAGAGTATGGCGGAAAAATTTAAAGAGCAGGCGGTAATTATCCGGCAGGAAGAAATTTCTTATGGGATATACAGTATGTGGTTGAAGACAGAGCGTGTGGCAGCCTTGTCTAAGGCGGGACAGTTTATATCTGTATACTGCCATGAGGGCAGCAGGCTTCTGCCACGGCCAATCAGTATTTGTGAGATTGACAGGGAAGACAAATCTGTCCGCATTGTCTATCGTGTTGTGGGAAAAGGAACAGAGGAATTATCTCAGTTACGTACAGGAAGAAGCCTTGATATTGTGGGCCCTCTTGGAAATGGATTTCCGCTCAAAGAGAAAAAAGCATTTATAATAGGCGGCGGTATTGGTATTCCTCCCATGCTGCAGCTTGCCAGAGAACTGGATTGTGAGAAACAACTGATTCTGGGATATCGTGATTCTCTGTTTTTACAGGAGGAATTTAAAAAACTAGGAGCAGTCTATGTGGCAACAGAAGATGGAAGTTATGGAACAGACGGAAATGTGCTGGATGTCATTCGGGAAAACGGATTAGATGCAGAGATTATATATGCCTGCGGTCCTATGCCGATGCTGCGTGCTCTGAAAGCATATGCAGCAGAGAAGCATATAGAATGCTGGCTGTCTTTAGAAGAGCGGATGGCCTGCGGCATTGGAGCCTGTCTGGGCTGTGTCTGCAGATCGAAGGAAAAGGACAGGCATACCAATGTAAATAATAAACGAATCTGTAAGGAAGGACCGGTATTTCGTGCAGAGGAGGTGGAATTCTGATGAACACAAAAGTGAATCTTGCAGGTCTGACTCTGAAAAACCCAGTCATGACTGCTTCAGGAACCTTTGGATCTGGGGTGGAGTTTGCAGAGTTTGTGGATTTAAATAAGCTGGGAGCGGTGGTGACAAAAGGTGTTGCCAATGTGCCATGGGAAGGAAATCCAACTCCGAGAATTGCAGAAACATATGGCGGTATGCTGAATGCAGTGGGACTTCAGAATCCTGGGGTTGACGTTTTTATAGAGAGAGATATGCCTTTTTTGACAAAATATGATACTAGAATCGTAGTAAATGTCTGCGGCAGGACAGTAGATGATTACTGTGAAGTAGTAAAGCGTCTTGCCAGCCAGCCTGTGGATATGCTCGAGATCAATATTTCTTGTCCCAATGTGGAAGAGGGAGGGATTGCTTTCGGGCAGAGCCCTCAGTCTGTGGAAGCAGTTACAAAAGAAGTAAAAAAATATGCGAAGCAGCCAATTATCATGAAATTAAGCCCGAATGTGACAGATATTACAGAGATGGCGAAAGCAGCAGAGGCAGGAGGCGCTGATGCACTTTCTCTGATCAATACTATTACAGGTATGAAAATTGATATTCACAGCAGGTCATTTGCACTTGCCAACAAAACGGGCGGTTTGTCTGGTCCGGCGATTCATCCTGTGGCAGTGCGCATGGTATATCAGGCGGCACAGGCGGTACATATTCCCATTATTGGTATGGGAGGGATTATGACAGCGGAAGATGCCATAGAAATGATTCTCGCCGGAGCTACAGCCGTGTCAGTAGGAACTGCAAACTTCCGCAATCCCACAGTGACAGTGGAGATTGTAAATGGCATTCGGGAGTATATGGAGCAGTATCATGTCAAAGATGTCAATGAATTGATTGGAGCGGTGAGTTAATTAAGCAGTGAGTTAATTAAGCAGAGACTGCCGCAAAATTGTATCAGATAATTAGAGAAGTCACCTTACATTTCTGTAGTATAATCAATGGTGTCTGATACGATTTTGCGGCAGTCCTTGATTATTTTAAGGGAGAAAATGACATATGTTTCTTACGAATTAACTTTATTAAGATTTTAATTCTGCGACTTTAGAGATACCCTTCCGGTAAAACAGTACAGACAGTATCATGCCGGTGGTCCATCCAATAGGCCATGCGCACCAAATGCCAAGGTAGCCTGCCTGAGTGACAAGTATTTCAGCCAGCGCTACCCTCAGGATTAAATCTGTAAAGGTCGATATCATAAAATTCCGCATTTGTCCAGCGCCGCGCAGGATTCCGTCTGCAGTTAATTTGATGGAGATGATAAAATAGAAAGGCGCAGCAATATATAGAAACTGTACACCAGAAGTCAGTGCAAGGTCAGAAGGGGAATTGATAAAAAATGTTATCAGCAATTCTGCGGCCAAAAGATAAAGTGCCACAATAGGAACGCATAGAATCCATACCATTTTTACACCTGCTTGAAAGCCAGATTTCACCCTTGCAGTCATTCCAGCGCCTATATTTTGAGCAGTGTAATTGGACATTCCATTTCCTAAAGTGGTGAAAGAAGTAATTACCAGGTTATTAAGTTTTATAGAAGCTGAATATCCCGCAGTCACACCTACACCGCAGTCATTGATTACACCTTGAATAATGATATTTCCAATCGAGATAAATCCCTGCTGTAAAATGCTGGGAATGGCTATCACAGCAATTTTTTTGAGAGCGTCGAGAGAGCAGATCGTTATTTTCCCTTCTGTGCGGATAGCAGAGAGTCTCTTTTGCACCACAGACATTGCCAGCAGACAGCTGACGCCCTGGCATAGAAAAGTAGCCCATGCCACACCTGCAACGCCCATATGGAATCCAGACACAAACAGGACGTCTATAAGGATATTGGAAGTGGAAGAGACTGCAAGGAACACAAAAGGCGTTTTGGAATCTCCTAGAGCTGAAAAAATACCTGTTGCAATATTATAAAAAAACAGGAAGGGCAGCCCCAGGATATAGATGTAAAGATACAGTTTGGAGTCGTAAAATATTTCTGAGGGGGTATGTATTATATTTAAGAGAGCTCCGCAGGAAAGTATGCCGAATATCATTAAAAGTGCACATAATACGCCGCTGAAAATCAATGTGGTGTAGATAGAAGTTTTCATATCACGATAATTTTTGGCTCCAAATAACTGGGAGACGATTACGGAACAGCCGATATTGCAGCCAAAGGCAAAAGCAATGAAAATTAGTGTGATTTCATAACTGTTCCCTACGGCTGCCAAGGCATGTTCTCCAATAAATTTACCAGCAACCAGGCTGTCAGCGATATTGTATAGCTGCTGAAAAATGATGCTTCCAAACAGGGGCAGACAAAATTTCCATAATACGGTTTCAGGTTTTCCGGTAGTCAAATCTTTGTTCATGTTATTATCCTTTCTGATGGTTTCCAAAAGACAGTTGCACATTCTATTCAAATGTATTATACTCTGCTGAAAAAGATATGAAAAATATATATTTGATATTTTAGATATATAAATTATATATATTGGAGTGGAATAAAAATGAATATCAACTATGAATATTATCGAATTTTTTATTATGTGGCGGAGTATAAGAGTTTAACGCAGGCGGCAAAGGTACTGCACAGCAGCCAGCCCAATATATCACGCACGATAAAACTTCTGGAGAACGAAATCGGATGCAGCCTCATGGTCCGTTCCAACCGGGGAATTTCCCTCACTCCAGAAGGAAAAAGGCTTTATATCCATGTGAGAGAAGCAGTCAGCCAGCTTTGCCTTGCGGAGGAGGAACTTGCAGATTCTGCCAGCTTAAAAATGGGATGTGTAACGATAGGTGTGAGCGAGACAGCGCTGCGCATGCTGGTACTGCCTGTGCTGCGGAGTTTTAAGAGAGATTATTCGCAAATTCGTATTCGTATCTTGAATCATTTGACAAATCAGGCAGTGGAATCAGTGAAAAATGGAGAAGCTGATTTTGCAGTGGTGACTGCACCCCGAACGATTGAAAGACCTCTTATTTCTTACCCGCTCATTTATTTTCAGGATGTTTTGCTGGGAGGTCCCTCTTATTTGAAATTTCATGGAAAGAAATTAAAGTTAAAGGAATTGAGTTCCTATCCATTAATCTGTCTGGGAGAAGAAACCATTACTTATGAATTTTACGAGCAGTTTTACCATCGTCATGGACAGTTGTTTAAACCAGAGCTGCAGGCAGCGACAACAGATCAGATTCTTCCGATGATAAAAAATGATTTGGGGATTGGCTATGTGCCAGAAATATTTGCCAGGGATGCCCTGGAACAGGGAGAGGCATGCTGTATTTCTCTGGCAGAAGAAATTCCTCAAAGACAGATATGCTTTGTGGAAAATCAGCGCCGTCCTCTGAACATTGCGGCAAGAGAGCTGAAAACCCTTCTTATGTCGCAAAAATTATTAGAAACATAGAATGAGACAGATCATGCTGTCTGTGGTAAATATTCAAAGAAAATATCTCAAAAAGAGGACAAATTCTTATTATTGTAAAAATATGTGCCAGTTAAAAATTGGTTGCCAAAAGATTTGCAAAAATGTTAAAATGAAGAAAGTTATTTAATATGTGTATTGGAAAACGGAGGAAAAAGTATGAAGAAATTTGTGTGTACTGTCTGCGGCTATATTTTTGAAGGAGAGCATGCGCCAGAAAAGTGTCCTGTCTGCCATCAGCCAGCGGAAAAATTCAGAGAAGAATCCTTGGAGGGTGAGAAGGTCAGCGCCATAGATTTGGCCAGCGGGAAGACAGAAGAGCAGGAAGATATTTCAACAATGGAATTAAGTTATGACAAAAGTTTCTACCGTACAGATGAATCCTGCCGCTATATGGAAGAAATTCATCAGATGGCAGTAACCGGCAAGACGATCAGCGGAGCAATGGGTACCAGAATGGCAATGCCTTCCTGGGATGATATTCTGCTGCTAGGGGCTCAGCTGAATCCAGCTCCCTTAGATGAAGACGATCCAGTCAGTACTATGACAGTGATTGGAAAACATGCTAAAAAGCCGATGATCCTTAAAAATCCTGTCTATATTTCTCATATGTCTTTTGGAGCATTGTCCAGAGAAATTAAGGTGGCGCTGGCAAAAGGGGCAGCCATGGCCGAGACGGCGATGTGCAGCGGGGAAGGCGGAATTCTGCCGGAGGAACGAGAAGCTTCATATAAATACATATTTGAATATATTCCAAATAAATACAGTGTCACAGACGAGAACCTGCGCAGTGCAGATGCCATTGAAATAAAAATTGGACAGGGAACGAAGCCTGGTATGGGCGGACATCTGCCAGGAGAAAAAGTGACAGCAGAAATTGCAGAGCTTCGAGGGAAAAAACAAGGGGAAGACGTGCAAAGCCCCAGCAAATTTCCAGAATTGAATTCCAAGGAAGACTTAAAAGAGATGGTGGCCATGCTGCGGAACCGTTCGGATGGAAGACCGATCGGTATCAAAATTGCCGCAGGCAGGATTGAGAGAGATTTAGAATATTGTGTTTATGCGGAACCAGATTTTATTACTATTGATGGAAGAGGAGGCGCAACTGGCTCCAGCCCTCTATTCCTTCGGGAAGCCACCACCGTTCCGACTGTTTATGCGCTGTACCGTACGAGAAAGTATCTGGATGCAGTACATTCAGATATTTCTCTTGTGATTACTGGCGGGCTGCGGGTATCTGCAGACGCGGCAAAAGCGCTTGCGATGGGGGCGGACGCAGTGGCAGTGGCAAGCGGAGCATTGATTGCTGCAGCCTGTCAGCAGTACCGAATCTGCGGTTCCGGCAATTGTCCGGTGGGGATTGCGACCCAGGACCCAGAATTGAGAAAAAGATTACATGTGGAGCAGGCGGCAAAGAGAGTGGCAAATTACCTGAATGTTATCAGAGAAGAGCTTAAAACTTTTGCACGGATTACAGGTCATGCCTGTGTGCATGATTTGAGTGTGGAAGATTTGGTGACAGTAAACAGAGAAATTTCTGAGTTTACGAATATTCCTCACGCATAAACAGCAATATCTAATAAAATAAAGATCAAGAGATGGTATGGATTTTTAATTTTACGAAAAATGATGAATCCATACCATTTTTGCGTAAAGTTTTCACTTCTTATTTACTGGAATATGAAATTTCGGTAATTTATATAAATTAAGTTAAAAACTATAGAGATTCTCGGCATTTTGACCAAACACCTTTAGTTTGTGGTATGGAAAATCATTTTATGAAAGATTAGAATGAAATCACAAAAAATAAAAAGGAGTATGGTCTATGAGGAAAAAAATTTTACGAAGGAAAGCAGTCAGCCTGATACTGGCAGGCGCTATGTTATTGAGTTGCATAGAGCCAGCGAGTATCCGGGCGGCAGACGGCAAAGAGGGAGCGGGTACGGATACGCTGTCTGCTGCAAAAGTCCTGGAGCTCAAGTTTGATGGAAATCTTAACGACAGTTCGGAAAATAACATTCCAGTAACTGCGTACGGCAAGGATGAGCAGCAGAAAGAGGCAGGTTTTACGGAAGGTGTATCAGATTCTGCGTTATCCTTGGATGGAAATACATATCTCGATTTAGGAACAAGTGAGAAACTTCAGCCAGAGAATATGACCGTGTCGTTTTGGCTGAAAGCGGCTAAAACACTTGCTGGCGAACATATAATTATGTGGAATAAGCCAAGCGGGTTATGGAATGGGCAGGGCTGGTATCTTTCATCTCTGAATGATAATACGCCCTTAGTGTTATCTGTGGGTTCAAACCAGGATGGCGAGGTTTTGACAGAGTATAAAATACAGGGAAACCGTGCGCAGTTTTTTCCGGTAGATGAATGGGTTCATATCGCGGTTACCTATCATGGTACGGATGGAAAAGTTGTATTTTATAGGAATGGAGAGGTATATCCATCTACGCCGGCTGTCAGTGGAGCGAAGCTCAAATCCAATAGCACAGATCATAAGTACCTTGGATTTAATTCACCTGGCTACAAGAGTGGATATGCCGCTGTGGATCTTGACCAGTATGAAATTTACAGCGCGGCGGCGACAGAAGCTCAGGTGAAGGAACTGTACAATGCCTTCGTGGAGCAGCTGACGCCAGAAGAAATTGTGTCAGCGGACTGTGGCGCATTGGATCCCTTTTCAGGAAAGGATACCAGTAAAATTACAGGAAGCATTTCTCTGCCGACAACGGGAAAGAACGGCAGCACAATTACCTGGAAGAGCTCTAATGAGGAAGTGGTAAAGACTACAGGCAAGGTGGTCCGGCCCACAGATGCGGATAAGGAAGTGAAATTGGCAGCCAATCTTGTCTATGAACAGGCAAAGGCAGAAAAGACATTTAATATTACAGTATTAAAGAGCGTGCCCTTGATTGTGGAAGAAAATCAGTATACAGCATATCAGGAAGACCAGTTTGGATTAAATGAAGTAAATGTGACAGACAGTTACTATAGAGGGGCTCAGGATCTGGATGTTGCATTTTTGAAAAAATTTGAGACAGACCGTGTATTGGTGGGATTCCGCGAAAATGCAGGTATCAAAACCAAAGGCGCTGTACGTTATAATGGCTGGGAAAACGGTCTGCTGGCAGGCCACTGCATGGGACATTATCTGTCGGCGGCGGCTCAGGCAGTAAAAGTAACTGGAGATGTGGAGCTGGATGCAAAATTAAGTGAAATTATTTCCGGATTAAAAGAATGCCAGGATGCCGCCGGCAGCTATGGCGGATCAGAAGAAGGATTTTTATTCGGAGCAAATGTGGTAGATGCAGGCAATGTAGAGCTGCAGTTTGATATTGTACAGGGAGATGCTGAGGGAGATACCTGGGTGCCCTGGTATAATATGCATAAAACCATTCAAGGACTTGTAGACGCTTATAAATACACAGGAAATACAGAAGCGTTGGAAGTAGCTTCCAAACTGGGCGACTGGGTCTATAACCGTGTCAGCAAATGGACGAAAGAGCAGCAGAAAACAGTTTCCTATACAGAGTATGGCGGAATGAACGACTGTATGTATGATCTGTACAAGTATACTCATAAGACAGAGCATAAAGAGGCGGCGCATAAATTTGATGATCCAGCTTTGTATCAGATTATTTTATCTGGTGATGCCGATACCTTAAAAGGCAGACATGCAAACACCACCATCCCCAAATTTCTGGGAGCATTAAACCGATATGTTGCTCTGAAAGAAGTGGAAAATACAGATGAAGCAGATTACCTCAAATATGCAGAAGATTTCTGGAAACTGGTGGTAGAAAAACATGCATTTATCACAGGCGGAACCAGTGATATGGAGCATTTCCGGGGAGATCATGAACTGGATGAAATCAGGACACAGTGTAATTGTGAAAGCTGCTGTGCCCATAATATGCTGAAACTTTCCAAAGAGCTGTTTAAGATAACCGGAGAGAGGAAGTATGCAGATTATTATGAAAATACGCTGCGCAATGCCATTATGGGAGCAGTAAATAAAGAAGGAGCATATTCTTATTTTACACCAATGGCAACTGGTTACTATAAGTTCTTCGGGACATCAGATCCAGCTACAAATATGTTCTGGTGCTGTACAGGAACAGGTATGGAGAATTATACTAAGCTGGGAGACAGCATTTATTTCAAAGATGAAGATTCTATAATTGTAAATCAATATGTGGCTTCAGAAGCAGAGTGGAAAGAAAAGAACATAAAGCTCACACAGGAAAGTGACGTCACAGCGAGTGATAAAGCAGAATTCACCATCAGCCTTTTAGACAATGCGCAGCCTGTAAAGGCAGCAGTAAAACTGCGTGTTCCAGATTGGGCAGCCGGTGACGTAACGGTGAAAGTAAATGGTGAAGCTGCGGAAAATAAGATAGAAAATAATTATTTTGTAATTGACAGAACCTGGAATGACCAGGATAAAATTGAAATCACCTATCCTATGGAAGTAAAGGCATTTGGATTGCCAGACAACACTTCTGTATTTGGTTTTAAATACGGACCTACCGTTCTGGCAGCAAAGCTGGGCACTGAGGAGTGGAATGATACTGTCTGGGCGGGCGCAAATCTGAGCGCGCCGGCATACAAAGTAGTAGGAGCGGAAAAAGTACGGCTTCAGGTAAGCTATGGTAAGACGATAAAACAAATTTTGGGAACAGAGACAATAGCAATCCAGGGGAAAGAGAGTACGAAAGAATTTATAAATAATATTAATTCCAAGATGGAGAAAACAGAAGGAAAACTGGAATTCCATATCAGAGGAACAGATGCAGAAACAGTGTTTGGCGGCGAAGGTCTTACCTTTGTTCCTTTCAATACGCTGAATGAAGAGCGTTATGGCATCTATTGGTATTTTGAGAGTGAAGAAGATGCCTCCGAAGATAAGATTCTTGCGGAAAAAGAAGAAGGAAGATTTGCAGAAGCCATTGTTGATTCCATTCAGCCAGGTTATCAGCAGTATGAAAATGACGCTACGCATCAGATGGAAGAAGAAAACACAGTATTTGAGACGGGTATCAGCGGACTGGGAAGCACGCGCAAGGCAAAAGCAGATGGATATTTCCAATATAATATGAAAGTGGATAAAGATTCTGTTAACTCTCTGGTATGTCAGTTTGCCAAAGAAGATACAGGAAAGACTGTTAAAATTACTGTCGGTTCCACGGTTTTCAATTATACAGTGGAAGAATATACCGGAACAGAAGCGTTCTTTAAGAAATCCTTTGAGATTCCCTCAGCAGAAATTGCCAAGGCACAGTCTCTGCAGGTTGGAAATGAAACATATGATATTGTCAAGGTAAAATTTGAGAGCGGTAAATCCACAGAAGACAGTGCACGTATAGTAAATGGACTTTATATGATGCGGGCATATGACAATAACGCCGAGATAATGGATGTAACAGCATCAGCAGGAAGAGTAAAAAAATCACAGAACAGTTATACGATTCAGGTACCGCAGGCAACAGAGCGCATATACGTGAATTTTAAACTGGCGACCAAAAGCGGTCTTTTGTATATGGACGGAAAATTGGTAAATGAAGCAAAGCCGCAGCTGTTTAATCTGGAAGAAGGAACTACAATCCTTCCTGTAAAAGTATACGCGCAGGATCATACGACATCCAAAGTGTATATCTTGAATTTAATTCGTGCAGACGGATTGGATGCAGGAGAAGAGATTATTGAAAATGGAACATTTGATAATGGAAATGATACAAAAAAATGGATTCCGTACGCTGGGGCAAATCTGGGCGAAGGATGGTCTACGTTCCACAATGCAGCCCGTTCTCTGAAAGTGGAAAACCGAAAGAGCACGTCGGCGGGCGCAGCCCAGGAGGTGACCGGCAAGGTAAAAGCGGGCGATACCTATACCATTGACGGCTGGGTAGTATTCAAAGATGGGCCTGCGCACAATCCGAATCCACCTAAAGAAGTAGGATTTCATGTTTCAATTTTATACGGAACAGATGAAACGAAGGAAGTTATGGTCTCAACGAAGGTGAAATTGAATGAATGGGGAAATCTGTATGGAGATTACACTATTCCTCAAGATGCTGATACGAGCAAGGTTAGTATTTTAGTAGAGACGGAATACAAAGAAAATCCTACAGCAGACGAATTGGTTATTTTCTTCCTGGATGATTTCTCCATGAAAAAGGTTCAGTCAGGAAATGAGACAAATACGGATCTTACGAAAGCGGTGATGGATAAAATTGCCGCCATTGGAAGTGTAGAGCTGACGCCGGAATGCAAAGCTAAGATCAATGCAGCGAGAACGCTCTATGATGCGCTGACAGAGGAACAGAAAGAAATGATAAGCAATCTGGACGTGTTGATAAAAGCAGAAGCAGATTATAAAGAACTTGAGCAGCCAGGAGGAGACACAGATCCTGACCGTCAGGCAGCCAAGGCAGTGGCAGATAAAATCACAGCCATCGGAACAGTAACATTCACACCAGAATGCAAAGCCAAGATTGATGCAGCCAGGAGCGCATATAATGCGCTGACAGAAGCGCAGAAAGAGCTGGTAACGAATCTGGAAGTGCTGACAAAGGCAGAAACCGATTACAAGAATCTAAAGGAACAAGCTGAGCAAGGGCAGCAGCAGGCGGACCAGAATGCAGCAAAAACCGTAATAGATAAAATTGCCGCTATTGGGTCAGTAGCATATACTTCTCAGTGTAAGAGCAGGATTGAGCAGGCCAGAGAAGCCTATAATGCATTGACGGATAAACAGAAACAGCTGGTCAGCAATTACAGCGTTCTTACTTCTGCCGAAACGGTATACAATCGGCTAGAGACGCAGCAGAACAGTGTAAAACAAGGTAAAGTATATAAAGCTGGCGGATATTCTTACAAAGTCACAAATTTAAAAAACAAAACAGTGACAGTTACGGGAATTTCAAATAAAAACAGCAAAAAAATTAAAGTAGGAAACACAGTAAAGATTTATAACATTACTTTTAAAATTACGGCAGTGGGCGCTTCTGCATTTAAAAACTGCAGGAAAGCTGTTTCTGCAACAGTGGGAAGCAATGTAAAAACTATTGGCAATAATGCTTTCTATGGCTGCAAGAAGCTAAAGAGTGTGAAAATGAACAGCAAGAATCTTACCAGTCTTGGAAAGAGCGTATTTTACAAGGATGGAAATTTAAAGTCGATCGTTATTAAGAGCAGCAAGCTAAAGAAAGTAGGAAGCAAAGCGTTCTATGGCATCAATAAGAAGGCGAAAATTAAGGTGCCTTCCAAGAAATTAAAAGCATATAAAAAATTAATGAAAAACAAAGGACAGAAGAAGACAGTCAAAATAACAAAATAGCAATCGCAGCGGTCTTGCAGCATAGGTCAAAGGGAATATAAAGATGCAGCCGTGTACTTGTAGAAATACGGAAAATCTGCTATACTGACAAAATTGTACAGTATAGCAGATTTTTTTTGAATAAAATAAAATAAAATGCAATAAAAGTTCCTTCTAGTTTGTTATCTTAGTAACAAACAAAATAAAGAAAAATAACAAGGAGGAATTTACTATGAAGCAGAGAAGAGTAAAATCAATTTTGGCAGGAGCATTGGCAATGAGCATGATGGTGGGAGCGCCCACAGTGACATTTGCACAGCAGTCAGACGGAACCAATACAGCAGCCGCTGTAGAGACAAGGGCAAAGAAACAGGAAGAGACCAAAAAGCCGGCAAATACGAAGGCAAAGGCTCAGGAGGTAGGAAAAGTAACCTGTACATCTGCCGGCAAAGTGAACATTTCCTTTAAGCAGAAGGTAACGTATACAGACGCCCTCAGAGCAGTGATCACAGATGAGAGCGGAAGAGAGATTACCTGTAAGATTTCCAAGAAGAACAAGAGCCTTCTGACCGTATCTGTAAGCGGGCTGGTAAAAGGGCAAAAGTACACTTTAAAGATTGATGGAATTCTTGGAAAAGAATCTGCAGAGGCAGTTGTGATTGAAAAAGTATTTACAGCAAAGGGAATGAAGACCCAGAGCAAGGTTGGGAAAGCATCTGTCGAAGGCAAAAAGTTTGTGGTTTTGAAGATGAAATCAGCAGCGTATTATAAAGATGCACAGGTAACGGTAAAAGATTCCAAGGGGAATGACTGTGCAGCCAAAATCGTAAAGAAAGCAAAAGGCAATGTCAAAGTACAGATAACCAGTATGAAGAAAGGTGAGACATACACCATCACGATCAACGGAATCAAGACAAAGAAAGAGAAGAACTATGGTTCCATTACCAGGACAGTTACCGTAAAATAGTGCTGTCGTGGATGAGGAATCATCAGATAGATTGAAAGGGGTATCCAGATGCAGCAAACCGCTAAAAAACGAAAAGTTTACATAGACAAGAATCTGTTTGAACGAATTCGTCTTGGCGATCAGGATGCGTTTCGAGAGCTGTATGAGTTAACTTATACACCTCTCTACGCATTTCTCCTTTCCTATACTATGAATCAGGAAGACGCGCAGGATTTGCTGCAGGATACCTTTATAAAAATATTTAAAAACTGTCATTTATACCGTGAACAGGGAAATCCTATGGCATGGATGATGAAAATAGCCAAAAATCTTTTTTAAATCAGTGCCAGAAACAACAGTCAGATCGATTAAATTATGAAGATGTGGAAAATGAGCTGGGATTTGATGATATGACCAATGTTGACAATCGGATGGTATTGGAAAAAATGTTTGGGATTCTTTCTGAGGATGACAGAAATCTGATTATTCTGCATGATGTAAGTGGTCTAAAGCACAGGGAAATTGCCGAAATAATGGGGATGCCGTTAGGGACGGTTCTTGCCCGCTATAACAGAGGAATCCGGAAGCTGCAGAAGGGATTTGGTGAGGGTCAGCCAATATGAGAAAAAGCGATATAAAAGTTAGGATGCAGGAAAGTTTTTCGGAACTGTCGCCAGATATTTTTGAACAGGTAATGAAAGCCGCAGAACAGGAAAGACCAGAACTGCAGGAGATGGAAACTGAAAAATTAGAAAAACATTCGGAAAAAGAGAACTCGGATGATTCTAAGAAGGGATGGGCTTTTTGGAAAGGCAATATATTTCCCGGAAGCTTTACAAAATATGCAATATCCGCTTGTGCATGTCTGGCTGTTTTCTGTTTCTGCCTGTTCGGGCTTTTTGGAAAGAATGAGGATGATATTTATTTGGTACTGGATATCAATCCCAGCATTCAGATTGTTATGAATGATTCTTTTCAGGTAAAGAGTCTGAAGGGATTGAATCAAGATGGAAGAGATGTGATAAAAAAGCTGAAGTGGAAGAAAAGAGAACCACTTTTTGATACATTGGACAGTATGATTGACGAGACTGTGAAAGATTCTTATTTAAAAGAGAACAGTGGAATTTTGGTAACAATTTGTCTGCCAGACCCCGAAATATATGAAGAACTGGAAGACAAAATGGGAAAAAGCATAGATCAGAAACTGAAAGAGATAGGAATTTCAGGTGTTACCACTGCTTTTCAACAAGGAAAAAAGGAGTCTGTGGAAGAAGGGCGAAGAATACTTGAGACTGAGCTTGCAGAAAAATATGGTGCGGATACAGGGAAAATGCAGCATATGTCTGTAATGGAATTAATTCGCTGTGGTCGTGAGTATGGCGTTTCTGGAGTAACCTTTTCACCAGAATCTGAAAAGAAATGGGCTGATCTTTCTAAACAAAAAAAGGAGAGGGAAGAAAAGGAGAAGGAGAAAGAAAATGCTTCTTCTGATAAAACTAAGCCCCAGGAGACAAAAAAACCAGAAGTGACGCCGGAACCTGAGAAAACACAGGACGGCCAGCTGGATGAGAAAATGCCCAAAGAAGAAAAGAAGGAAGGAGAAAAACCCACAGAGAAGAAAAACAGCCAGGGTTCAACTCCCGTTCAGCCGCAGGAAAATACAGCGCCTCCTGCGCCGGCAGAAGTTCCAGCATCGACAGAACCTGTAAACAGCGCTGCCCCTGATGAAACCCAGCCAGAATCTAATGTGGATCAGCCAGAAGAAGACAAAGATAAGAATGGCAGTAAAGGCAGGGGTGAAGACAAGGATAAGAAAAAGAATAAAAAAGATAAAAACAGCAGCAAAGACAAGAATGGCAACAGTAAAGACAATAAGGATAAAGATAAGAACAGCAGCGGCAAGGATAAGAATAAAGATAAGGATAACAGCAGCAATAACAAAGATAAAGACAACAACAGCAATAACAAAGATAAGGATAACAGCAGCAGTAACAAGGATAAGGACAACAGCAGCAGTAACAAGGATAAGGACAGCAGCAATAACAAAGACAAGAATGACAATAGCAGCGAAAAGGACAACAGCAATGATAACGGCAATGACAAGAACAGCAGCAACAATAGCCCAAACGAAAAAAAGGATATCAACAAGTCCTCCCCAACCGTTGATGAAATCTTTTTAGAAAATATTTGAATCTATGAAATAGGGCGTGTAAGGAAGATCTTACACGTCTTATTTTTTGAATTTGCATGCGCAGCAGCAGCTATGCTCCAGTGAAGAAAAGGCGCTTTTAATACTGTGAAAGTTTGAAAAGAAACAGTATATCCCGAGTGCTGCTTTCCGTGCAGAAAACTTATACTTTTAAATGAAAAAGACCTGATTGTGTAAAGGCTGTATTGAAAGAAATAAGATTTGATGGTATACTAAAAAAAACATATCCAGAAAATAACAGTGTATGAGAAAATGGAAAAGCTAAAAGCAAGGAGAGCAAAGATGCATGGAAAGTTATAAGAAAGAATTTATTGAATTTATGGTAGACTGCCAGGTATTGAAATTTGGTGAGTTTGTGTTAAAAAGCGGAAGGAAATCGCCGTTTTTTATGAATGCAGGTGCGTACGTGACAGGTGCGCAGCTTACGAAGCTGGGAGAATATTATGCCAGGGCAATCCATGAGCATTATGGAGATGATTTTGACGTACTCTTTGGCCCGGCGTACAAAGGCATTCCTCTGAGTATTGCCGCAACTATGGCATACAGCAGATTATATGGAAAGGAAATTCGTTACTGTTCCAACCGTAAGGAGATCAAGGATCATGGCGATACGGGCATTCTTCTGGGAAGCAAGGTAAAAGACGGCGACAAGGTGGTGATTATTGAAGATGTGACCACCTCCGGAAAATCAATGGAAGAGACTGTGCCTGTTATCCGTGCCCAGGCAGATATTGAGATTAAAGGGCTGATGGTATCTTTGAACCGTATGGAGCGGGGAAAAGGAGAAAAGAGTGCGTTAGAAGAAATTAAGGAATTATATGGTTTTGACGCCAATGCAATTGTGACTATGGCAGATGTGGTAGAATATTTGTATAATAAGCCATATAAAGGAAATATATATATTAATGATGAAATGAAAGCAGCGATTGACCATTATTATGAACAGTATGGGGCGAAATAGGAGATCATTATGAATGAGAAAACGTATAAGACAATGACGGCAGCAGGCGCTGGAAATATTGCCATTGGCATTGTTATGCTGGTAACGGGAATTACATGCGGAGTTCTTGCTATTGTCAATGGTGCGAAGATGTTGAAAAGAAAATCAGATATTATTTTTTAAGGGTAGGAAAATTGAAAAAAGATTACAGAACAATACTCCGGATATGCAGTAAACTCATGTTCGGAGTCTATATTATTTGTCTGACGTATTTTCTGTTCTTTGCAGAAAGCACTGGACGTACTTTTGAGAGCAGATCTTATCATTACAATCTGGAACTGTTCAAAGAAATCGGACGTTTTATCAAATACCGCCATGTCCTTGGAGCCAAAGCAGTATTATTAAATCTTGTTGGAAATATCGTGGCATTTTTCCCCTTTGGATTTTTCCTGCCAATTCTGCACAGGAAATGCAGGTCTTTTTTTTATACTGTATTCTTTAGTTTTGAATTCAGCCTGATGGTAGAGACAATCCAGCTGGTATCGAAGGTGGGCAGCTTTGACGTGGACGACCTCCTTTTAAATACCCTTGGAGGGGCTTTAGGATGTCTGATTTTTTTCTGGATGAATCGGATAAGGAGAACATATGAGAAGAAAGAAGAGAAATGCATATAAGTTTGCAGATAAGAAACATTCCAAAAAAGGAAAGGTGTCGCTGGCGCTTGCCCTGCTGTCATTTCTGTCGGCAGTTGCAATGATTATATTTTCTATACAGAGCGGAGGAAAAGCCACTGTGTATATTGGAAGCGGCGGACTGCTTGCGCTGATTTTGACAGCGGTGTCTTTTATGATAGGTCTTTCCAGTCTTAGCGGAGAAGATTATAAATTGTTTTCTGTACTGGGGAGCGTTAGTTCAGGTTTGATGCTGGCAGGCTGGGTAGCAGTCTATGTGCTGGGATTTTATATTTAGTAGAAAATGAGGTTACAGGATGTCTTATCAGGAATTTTGGAAGCCGTACCGGGAAGAGACAGAGGAACGCTTCCCTCTGGTTGTGGAACGGCTGAAACAGATAGAAACAGAAGAAACAACGGAATACCCTTATCGAGCTTATTTCAGACATGCAGCAGCTTTTTTAAGCAAACTTTGCAGCCTGGAAGAAAAGAGTTATAAGGGAGAGCTTAAGAGTCAGTCTTTAAAGGAACTGCAGAGGTTAAACAGAGAGCTGTATGAGGAAATTCTGCCAGAATATTATGCACAAAGCTATGGGAATCCTTCTTATGCAGCGGCGCAGTTAGGGGAAAACTGCGGCAGGCTTCTGGGGATGCTCTATGCGGATATTCGTTCTCTGATTCCCTATGCTTTTGAGGGAAGAAATTATGAATTGACCATTTTCGGGGAACTTTTGATAGAGATTTACAACCGCTTTGAGCAGGAGAAACAACCAGAAGCAGAAGAGATCAGCCAGATTATTTATTGGTTTTATCATGATTATGGAGAAATTTTTACAGAGATCAGCGTGCTGTCTCAGAACAGCCCAGAGATGGATTTCTATGTGAGAATTATTATGGACAGCGATTTGTCTGACCTGCGCTACCTTTATCGCTATGGTTTTTATATTTCAGAAAATGAGTGGAAAACTGCAGAATTCTTAAATCAAATGTCAGAGGAAGAGATACAGGCGATGGCAGATACGTACACGGAAGGTTATCGTATTGGATTTGAAGTGACAGGGAAAGATTTATCAAAAAAGAAATACGTGGATCTGCGTTATCCCGTGGGATTTGAACGGATGATGCGGGCGGCAGTGATAAATTTTCAGAAGATGGGACTAGAGCCGGTGGTGTCCAGAAACGGTGAAATTTCATTTTCTGGAAGGGGAAACGGAAACTGCTCTGTAGAGAGCACTTCTCCCAACCGCCAGTATGAGTATGACCATAAATCAGACCGGGCAGTGTATTTGGACAAAGCGCTGGTAGAACGCAGGCTGGAAGCGCTTCGGACAGCTTATGAAAACAGGAAAGAGAGAGCTGTTTGGTATGCAGGACCTGCCGTGGTGGAAACTTTTGGTCAAGAGGGGTTTGAACCAGAGAACTGTCCATTTGCCTGCCAATTCACTGAGAAGCAGCAGAAATTAAATGTTTACTGGTCTAATCAGTTGATGCAGATTACAAATTCCTATATCAGAGGCGATGAGCGCAGTTATACCATTATTGCTTATCCAATCCCAGAGATAGGTCCGCAGTATGAGGAAATTTTTGCAGAGACGGTAAAAGTGAATACGCTGGACTATAAGCAGTATCAGCAGATGCAGCAGAATATGATTGACGTGCTGGACCAGGGAGAGTTTGTGCATGTTACCGGAAAAGGAAAGAATACAACAGATTTAAAAATCGCCTTATATCCCTTGAAAGATCCTGTGAAAGAGACGATTTTTGAGAATTGTGTGGCAGATGTGAACATTCCGGTAGGAGAAGTCTTTACTTCTCCAGTGCTGAAAGGCACCAATGGGCGTCTTCATGTGACAGAAGTATATCTCAATGGATTTAAGTATCTGGATTTGGAAATAGACTTTAAAGATGGCATGATAAGCCGCTATTCCTGTAAGAATTTTGATACAGAAGAAGAAAACCAGGCATTTCTCAAAGAAAATCTCCTAAAACATCATGACACGCTTCCTATGGGAGAATTTGCCATCGGAACCAATACCACAGCATATAGAATGGGCCTCGATTATGGGATTCAAAGCAAACTGCCGATTTTAATTGCAGAGAAGACAGGTCCTCATTTTGCGGTGGGAGATACCTGCTATAGCTGGGCGGAAGATACGCCTGTGTTTAATCCAGACGGTAAAGAGATTGTGGCAAGAGAAAATGAAATTTCAAAGCTGCGCAGAGAAGACAGCCAAAAAGCATATTTTAACTGTCATACAGATATTACGATTCCTTATGATGAATT
This sequence comes from uncultured Lachnospiraceae bacterium, assembly GCA_910585395.1. Classification (GTDB taxonomy): domain Bacteria; phylum Bacillota; class Clostridia; order Lachnospirales; family Lachnospiraceae; genus Petralouisia. Next base: position 90,047 of record CAJUCK010000003.1, on the reverse strand, counting down.
GAAAGACATTACCGTACTGCGCAGGGATGGAAGCAGTATAGATGTGATACGGGATGGAAAATTTGTGGTGCCAGGGACAAAACCCTTAAATCAGCCTTTGATATAAA
>CAJUCK010000003.1:84537-89930 GCA_910585395.1 uncultured Lachnospiraceae bacterium | reverse complement strand
GGAAAATGTCTTTGAATTTTGTCTGTATTATGCTAAAATGTCTGCAGAACATAAGAAAAGGAGAATTTATGATGGCAAAAATAGGAATTGTTATGGGCAGTGATTCAGACATGCCTGTGATGGCAAAGGCAGCAGAAATCCTGGAAAAGCTGGGAATTGAATATGAAATGACCATTATCTCTGCCCACAGAGAACCGGATGTATTTTTTGAATATGCAAAATCAGCAGAGCAAAAGGGATTTAAGGTGATTATCGCGGGAGCAGGCATGGCTGCGCATCTGCCAGGCATGTGCGCAGCAATTTTCCCTATGCCGGTAATCGGAATTCCTATGCATACGACTTCCCTGGGAGGAAGGGATTCATTGTATTCTATTGTGCAGATGCCTTCTGGAATTCCAGTTGCCACTGTGGCAATTAACGGAGGCGCCAACGCAGCCCTTCTGGCGGCAAAGATCCTTGCTACAAGTGATGATAAGCTTCTTTTGAAGTTAAAAGATTATTCTGACGAATTAAAGGAACAGGTGCAGGCTAAGGATGTGAGGCTGCAGGAAGTAGGATATAAGAATTATTAATTACTGTTTACAATTAAATTTTTAGATAAAACAGGAGGAAAAGCAATGGATTACAAGAATGCAGGTGTTGATATTGAAGCAGGCTATCGGTCGGTGGAGCTGATGAAAAAGCATGTACAGCAGACCATGAGACCAGAGGTACTTACCAATCTGGGAGGATTTTCGGGTGCATTTTCCATGGATAAATTCAAAGATATGGAGAAGCCCACTCTGGTGTCTGGCACAGATGGTGTAGGAACGAAACTAAAGCTTGCCTTTTTATTAGACAAGCATAATACCATCGGGATAGACTGTGTGGCAATGTGCGTCAATGATATTGCCTGTGCTGGCGGAGAACCATTATTTTTCCTGGATTATATTGCCTGCGGCAAGAATTATCCAGAGAAGATTGCAGACATTGTAAGCGGCGTGGCGGAGGGGTGCATACAGAGCAATGCCGCGCTGATTGGCGGAGAAACAGCGGAAATGCCAGGTTTTTATCCGGAAGATGAGTATGACCTTGCCGGATTTGCGGTGGGCGTAGTGGATGAGAAAGACATTATCACTGGCGCGGATCTAAAGGCAGGGGATGTGCTGATTGGTATGACAAGCTCTGGCGTGCATTCCAATGGATTTTCTCTGGTGCGCAAGATTTTTAAAATGGATAAAGAGACATTGAATACATATCATGAGGAATTGGGAAAAACCCTGGGAGAGGCGCTGCTGGCTCCCACTAAAATCTATGTGAAAGCTCTGCGCTCCATTAAGGAAGCTGGAGTGCGTATTTTGGCCTGCAGCCATATAACAGGCGGCGGTTTTTATGAAAATGTCCCCAGGATGCTGCCAGAAGGGAAGCATGCAGTGATTGAGAAAAACAGTTATGAGATTCCTGCAGTTTTCAAAATGATAAAAAGAGAGGGTCAAGTAGAAGAAGAAATGATGTACAATACCTATAATATGGGAATCGGCATGGTGCTAAGCGTAGATCCAGCAGATGTAGATAAGACCTTGGAAGCTGTCAGAGCAGCAGGTGAAACGGCTTATGTAATCGGCAGAGTAGAGGATGGAGAAAAAGGAGTAACCTTATGTTAAAAATTGTGGTCTGCGTGTCTGGCGGCGGAACGAACCTGCAGGCAGTCATAGATGCCATTTCTAATGGGAGTATTACCAATGCCAGGATAGAGGCGGTTATCAGTAATAATCCAGGCGCTTATGCACTGCAGCGGGCAAAGGATCATGGGATTGCAGGTATTTGTATTTCTCCTAAACAATTTGAAAACCGTGAGTGTTTTAACGAGGCATTGTTGAAGCAAGTCAGCAGTTATCAGCCAGATTTAATTGTACTTGCTGGTTTTCTGGTGGTGATACCGGAAATTATGATACGGGAATATCGAAACCGAATTATCAATATTCATCCATCTCTGATTCCTTCTTTCTGCGGAACAGGTTATTATGGACTGAGAGTGCATGAAGGTGTTTTGAAACGGGGCGTTAAAGTGACAGGTGCAACGGTGCATTTTGTGGATGAGGGCACAGATACAGGCCCGATTATTCTGCAGAAACCTGTGATGGTAGAAGAAGGAGACACACCGGAAATTTTACAGAGACGCGTGATGGAGCAAGCGGAATGGAACATTCTTCCCCAGGCTATTAATCTTATTGCGAATGGGAAAGTTACAGTGACAGAGGGAAGAACAGTGATCGGCAGGAAAGAAAATAAAGAAGTGTGAAAGAATCTGTCAATTCTTTTTGAACGTTCTGTTTGCGGGGGGAATACATAGAATGGAGGATAACTATGAAAGTATTGATTGTAGGAAGCGGCGGACGTGAACATGCTATTGCCATGAGCGCAGCGAAAAGCCTCAAGGTAGAGAAAATCTATTGTGCGCCGGGAAATGCTGGAATCGGGCAGATTGCAGAATGTGTTCCTATTGGCGCCATGGAATTTGACAAGCTGGTTTCTTTTGCAAAAGAGAAAGAGATTGATTTTACGATAATCGGTATGGATGATCCACTGGTGGGCGGTATAGTTGATGTTTTTGAGGCGGAAGGACTGAAAGTATTTGGCCCGCGTAAAAATGCGGCAGTTCTGGAGGGAAGCAAGGCGTTTTCCAAAGACCTGATGAAGAAATACAACATTCCCACAGCAGGATATGAGACCTTTGACGATCCAGGAAAAGCTCTGGACTATTTGGAACATGCTAAAATGCCCATTGTGCTGAAAGCAGACGGACTTGCTCTGGGAAAAGGGGTGCTGATCTGCAATACTTTAGAGGAAGCCAGAGCCGGGGTAAAAGAGATTATGGAGGATAAGAAATTTGGTTCTGCTGGAAACCAAATGGTGGTGGAAGAGTTTATGACGGGGCGCGAAGTATCGGCATTGTCCTTCGTGGATGGAAAGACCATCAAAATTATGTCCTCTGCACAGGATCACAAGCGTGCCCAAGACGGCGACCAGGGATTAAATACAGGAGGAATGGGAACTTTTTCGCCCAGCCCCTTCTATACGCCGGAAGTAGATGAATTTTGTAAGAAACATATCTATCAGGCAACGGTAGATGCTATGGCGGCGGAGGGCCGTCCCTTTGTGGGAATTATTTTCTTTGGGCTGATGCTGACAGCAGAAGGGCCAAAGGTCTTAGAGTATAATGCCAGGTTTGGGGATCCGGAGGCACAAGTTGTGCTGCCCCGCATGAAGAATGACATGATTGAGGTGATGGAGGCGTGCGTGGCTGGAACACTGGACGAGATAGATCTGCAGTTTGAGGATAATGCGGCAGTCTGCGTGGTGCTGGCCTCTGACGGATATCCAGTGTCTTATGAAAAAGGATATCCTATAAAGGGCATGGAAAAGTTTGAGACAGAAGAGGGATATTACTGTTTCCATGCGGGTACAGCCTTAAAGGAAGGTGAGATTGTCACAAATGGCGGCCGCGTTCTTGGTATTACAGCGAAGGGCACGGATCTGAAAGAGGCGCGTGCAAATGCTTACAAGGCAGCAGAATGGGTGGAATTTGACAACAAATATATGCGCCATGATATTGGAAAGGCCATTGATGAAGCATAAGAGAAAATTGATGACACATAAGAAAACAGGAGGATGGGAATTATGATTAAGTGCAATAATTTATTTGACAACCAGAATATGAAAATCATTGGGGAAAAAGGACCTGTCAAGGTATTTGAATACCAGCGTGACCTCAGTGTAAAACAGGACAATGCCATCAGCGCATATTATGCGGCAGAAATGAACGTCCGCAAACGCCAGGTATTGATTGAATTGAATGGAACGCCCTGGCTGCTCCAGGCGGGCGCCATGCAGTGGATGGCAGGAAATGTTACTATGGGTTCCGGTATCAAAGGTGTGGGGGATTTCTTCGGAAAAGCCATTGCCTCCAAAGTTACAAAAGAATCCACCGTGAAGCCAGAATACAACGGGCACGGACTTCTGATGCTGGAGCCCACCTTTAAACACATAATTCTCATTGATGTGGCAGAATGGGGCAGCATTGTATTAGAGGACGGGCTGTTCCTTGCCTGTGAAGGAAGCATCAAACAAAACGTTACTTCCCGGAGCAATCTGTCCTCAGCAGCTTTGGGAGGCGAGGGACTATTTAACCTTGCGCTGACTGGAAGTGGAATTGCCGTGCTGGAGAGCCCAGTGCCTTATGAAGAATTGATTGAATTTGAATTAGAGGATGACGAGGTAAAAATAGATGGAAATATGGCAATTGCCTGGAGCAATTCTCTGAAATTTACAGTAGAGAAATCTTCAAAGAGCCTGCTTGGTTCAGCAGTGTCTGGAGAAGGACTGGTAAATGTTTACCGTGGAACAGGAAAGATTTTGATGGCGCCTGTTTTGTAAGCTGATACAAAAGAGGCTTGTATGGCTCAGAGAGTGAGAAAAATTTTTTGGTAAATTGAGAAAAAGTGTATGTTTTGATTGAATATATCGAGACATGCACTTTTTCTATCTGTTCGCAAAGATAAAATTTGATATCTGTGTTTAAGAAAATCTTAATATTAAAAAAGGAAATAAGTGAGGATTTCATAATCTGAGTTTGTTATACTATAACAGTAGTATCAAAATCATTTCATCCAGGAAGGAGAAAATCTGTAATGGAGAAAATATTGGTGGTAGATGATGAAAAAGAGATAGCAGATCTGGTGGCGTTTTATCTGGAAAGTGAAAATTTTCAAGTGACTGCCTGCTATTCCTCCAGAGATGCATTAGAACAGATAGAAAATGTAGAGTTTGACCTTGCAATTTTGGACATTATGATTCCGGGGATCAGCGGGCTTGAGCTGTGTAAGGAAATTCGCAAAAGCCATAATTATCCAGTTATTATGCTGACGGCAAAGGATGAAGAAATTGACAAGATTCGAGGACTGATGCTGGGGGCAGATGATTATATGACAAAACCCTTTCGTCCGCTGGAGCTGGTAGCACGAGTGAAAGCGCAGATCCGCCGTTATAAACGATATAACCAGAATTCAGTACCAGAGGAGACAGATCCGTCTCTTCTGGTACATGGAGGACTGGTGATGAATATCAGGACCCATGAGTGCAGACTTGATGAGAAACCGCTGGTACTGACGCCCACAGAGTTTTCTATTCTGAAAATTTTATGTCAGCGCAAAGGTGAGGTGGTAAGCTCAGAAGAGCTGTTCCATGAAATATGGCAGGATGAATATTATAGTAAGAGCAATAATACCATTACCGTTCATATCCGTCATCTGCGGGAGAAAATGAATGATTCTGTAGAGAGGCCGAAATATATTAAGACTATCTGGGGAGTTGGTTACAAAATTGAGAACTGACATTAAGAAGAACTCCAATAC
>CAJUCK010000003.1:84180-84527 GCA_910585395.1 uncultured Lachnospiraceae bacterium | reverse complement strand
GCATAGAGAAGATACACTAAGCATTTTTCCAATGAAAAAACTGAAAAATGATAAGAAAAAGAAATCTGGATATGCAAAACTGAAAATTAAGGTTTTTCTGCAGACGCTGGGCATGATAGTGCTTGCATTTTGCATTATATTTACCTTGTACCGCCGCTTTTGGTTTGGGCGGGTAGGAGATTGGATTGTGGCATTTCTGCAGAATGTGTTCCATTTAGATTATATGGATGCCATAAATATATATCAGTATGGATTGAGAGAAAACCTATCAATGATTATTTTTCTCTCTGTTGCATTTTGCTTTTTACTGCTGTTTTGGTTTTCTTTATCCTGGTTTACCCGTTATT
>CAJUCK010000003.1:83242-84106 GCA_910585395.1 uncultured Lachnospiraceae bacterium | reverse complement strand
CTTGCCCATGATATCCGAACTCCTCTTACCTCTGTGATCGGCTACCTGAGCCTCTTAGAAGAGGCGCCAGATATGCCTGTGGAACAGAAAGCAAAATATGTGCATATCACACTGGAAAAGGCAAACCGTTTAGAGCAGCTGATCAATGAATTTTTTGAAATAACCAGATATAATATTCAGCAGATTGTTCTGGAGAGAGAAAAAATAGATTTGTACTATATGCTTCTGCAGATGGTGGAAGAGTTTTATCCGCTTCTGACCCAGAAAGGGAATCAGGCGGTACTTCACAGTGATGAAAATATTACGGTATATGGAGATGCGGCAAAACTGGCCAGAGTATTTAATAACATTTTGAAAAATGCTGTTGCGTACAGTTATGAAAATACCAAAATTAATATTTTTGTGGAACAGCTTCCCTCAGGTGAGATAAAAATCAAATTTCAGAATCAGGGAAGGACAATTCCCAGGGAGAAACTTATCTCAATCTTTGAGAAATTTTACAGAATGGATGAGGCGAGAACGTCAAATACGGGAGGCGCAGGGCTGGGACTTGCCATTGCAAAAGAGATTGTAACTCTGCACGGTGGAAAAATATATGCAGAGAGTGAGAAGGAACAGATAAGCTTTGTGGTGGAGCTGCCTGGAAATTAAGCATCTTAATATATGCCAGTTTGTAGAAATCAAGCCTGTGTCCTGGAGAAAGTAAAAGAAGAATATCATAATATATTAGGATTATCTTAGGAAAGAAGCAACAGAATATTAAAATATGCCGACTGCCTGTTTCGTACAATTAATACGAAGCAGGCAGTTTTTATTATTAGGAAAGACCTTACCGCTATGAAGTGTTAAAGTTTTTGACTATAG
>CAJUCK010000003.1:77533-83232 GCA_910585395.1 uncultured Lachnospiraceae bacterium | reverse complement strand
TTGTCATGGAAAAGTCACTGACTTGTCATTTGCAATGGTTATGATAATGAAAAACAAAGGAGACGGAAGTTATGAAACGAAAAAGAATTGCGATTTTATTTGGAGGATGTTCCAGCGAATATGAGGTGTCATTACAGTCTGCATATGCGGTGATTACGCATGTGGATATGGAAAAGTATGAGATTGTTTTAATCGGTATAGATAAGACAGGGACGTGGTATCGCTATCAGGGAGATTATGAAAATATTTTGAATGATAACTGGAAAAGTAACGAAACCTGCATTCCGGCAGTAGTGTCACCAGATAAAAATCTCCATGGTATTTTACTTTTAGGGCAGTCAGGGGTGGAAAAGCTGCCTCTGGATGGCGCCCTTCCTGTTTTGCATGGAAGGAACGGTGAGGATGGGACCGTGCAGGGAGTGTTGGAACTGGCAGATATTCCAGTGATCGGCTGTAATACCATGAGTTCTGCTGTCTGCATGGATAAGAAGACAGCGCACTGCCTGGCAAAAGAATCTGGCGTCAGAGTTCCAGATTCTTACATTCTTACGAGAACAGAGCAGCAGGATGAAAAGCAGATTAAGGCATACGCAGAGGCTTTGGGTTATCCGCTTTTTGTGAAACCTCTGCGCGCCGGCTCTTCCTTTGGAATTACCCAGGTGACAGAACCAGACGGTCTGATGGCGGCTGTGGAACATGGATTTGCATATGATTCCCAGGTGATTCTGGAAGAAATGATTGAGGGATTTGAGGTAGGGTGCGCTGTCTTAGGGACAGAGAAGCTGACAGTAGGCGCAGTGGATGAAATTGAACTGTCGGAAGGTTTTTTTGATTATACTGAGAAATATACTCTGAAATCTTCTAAAATTCATGTTCCGGCAAGGATTTCTGAGGAAAAAGAGAAAGAGATTAAAAAGACGGCTGTAAAGATTTACCGCAGTCTGGGGTGCAGCTGTTTTGCCAGAGTGGATATGTTTCTCACGCCAGAGGGGGAGATTTATTTTAATGAGGTCAACACTATTCCAGGATTTACGGACCACAGCCGTTATCCAAACATGCTCAAAGAGATAGGAATTTCCTTTGAAGAAATAGTATCAAGATTATTAGAGATGGTTTTACTTTCACCTGCCTGATGATGGAATGAGAACAGGAGAAGAATATGAGACAGAGAAAAAATTATGCGGCAATTGATAATTTCCGGCTGGCAGCAGCCTTGCTGATTGTGGCGATTCATACCTCCCCTCTGAAGTCATTCAGTGAGACGGCAGATTTTTTGGTGACATATTGTTTTGGAAGAATTGGCGTACCGTTTTTTTTGATGGTGACAGGATATTTTGTGCTGGCGCCTTATCAGAGGGGAATATCTGGAAACGGCAGTATGGGAAAATTTTTAAGAAAGACGGCTGTTTTGTATGGAATTGCCACACTGATATATATTCCACTGAAAATTTATTCACAAAATATCAGTCCCACTTTAGGAGGATGGCTGAAGGAAATTTTCTTTGACGGGACGTTCTATCATTTATGGTATCTTCCAGCAGTGATTCTGGGGTGCCTGTTGTTGATAGGGCTGCTGCAGTTTTGCAGCCCTCTTGCCATATCTGGGATAACGTTTGTCCTGTATCTTGTGGGTGTGCTTGGAGACAGTTATTACAATCTTATCTGTGAAGTCCCCGTTTTGAAAACAGTGTATGAGGGGATATTTCATGTGAGCTCTTATACCAGAAACGGCATATTTCTGGCGCCTGTTTTTCTCTGGATGGGAGTGGTGCTTGCCAACAGTAAATTAAAGATTTCCAGAGATTATGCAACAGCTGGGTTCTTGATTTCTCTGGCAGGGATGACCGCAGAAGGGTTTGCCAGTTTTTATTTTCAGTGGCAGAAGCACAATAGCATGTATTTTCTGCTGATTCCAGTAATGTTTTTCTTGTTTGAGCTTTTGCTTTCCATACAGGGAACAGAAATTGGGATAGCGAGAGATTTGTCTATGTATATTTATATTCTGCATCCATTCTGCATTGTTCTGGTACGGGGTGCGGCAGGCGCACTAAAAGCGTCAAAGCTGCTGGTGGAACAGTCCTTTCTGCACTATCTGGCGGTGTCTGTTGTTTCAGCGCTGCTTTCGCTGGCTGTAGTTCTGGTAAAACAATATTTTCTTTCAAGGAGGAGTTATGTATAGCAAAGGAAGAGCATGGATTGAGCTGAACCTTAAGAATTTAAAACATAATATTGAAGAATTCAGACGTCTGCTGCCATGGGACTGTGATCTTATGCCAGCAGTGAAAGCCAATGCTTATGGGCATGGCGCTGTGCCAGTGGCAAAAGCGCTGCAGGAACAGGGTATCCATGCATTCTGTGTGGCGTCTGCAGCAGAAGGAGCAGAACTCCGCCAGGCAGGAATTACCGGGCAGCTGCTGGTATTGGGTTATACTCATCCGGCAGAATTTGACGACCTGGTGGATTATGAGCTGATACAGACTGTGGTTGATGGAAATTATGCAGAGGAACTGCAGCGTGACGGGCGAAGATTCACGGTTCATGTCGGAATTGACACAGGAATGCACCGTATTGGAGAACGCTGGGAAAATATCGGAGAAATTGTAAAGATATTTCAAATGTCTCATTTAAGTGTGACAGGTGTTTTTTCTCATCTCTGTGTTTCAGATGGGCAGTCCGAAAAAGAACGTGCGTATACCCTGGAGCAGATTCGCCATTTTGAGTACGTAGTGGAAGAGCTTCACAGACAGGGATTTTCGGATTTCAAATGTCATCTTCAGGGAAGTTACGGCATTTTAAACTATTCTCAATATTGTTTCGACTACGCTCGCGCTGGAATTGCGTTCTATGGCATTTACAGTGGGAAAAATGACAGTACGAAAACCAGGCTGGATCTTGTGCCTGTATTATCTTTGAAAGCCAGAGTAATCAGCGTGAGAGAATTATATAAAGGAGAAGGAGCAGGTTACGGTCTGACTTATCGTTCAAAAGAAAACCGTAAGATTGCAGTTTTATCTATTGGATATGCAGACGGAATTCCGCGTAATCTTTCAAATTGCGGTTATGTACTCTGCAATGGAAAGACAGCGCCTATCGTGGGCAGGATCTGTATGGATCAGATGATGGTGGATGTAACAGGAATTTCCCAGATTTCTCCTGGTGATGAAGCTGTGCTGATTGGGAAATCCGGGAATCTGGAAATCCGTGCTGAGGATTTGGCCCAGTGGGCAGGAACTATCAGCAATGAAATTGTAAGCCGTCTGGGAGAACGGCTGGAACGGGTGGCAGAGTGAGGGGCTGCAGTTTCTCTGACGGTCACAACAGCCGCCTCTTTTTGGCCTGCTGGGATATTCTGTTATTAAAATACATTTCTAAGCGCAGACAATAAGGTGCCGAGAGCGCCTTTGATGCGCTGTCTTTTTCTTCCCCAGACACTTAGATTATGGAGAGGGGTCTGAGTTAATAGATAATCCATTAATAAAATTTACATTTTTATTATATTTTTGTTTGATAAACAATCTGGAAAAAAAAAAGATTATGTGTTATAATTTTATAGATTATTTTCCAGGATGCATCAAAAGAACAAGATTCTATATTGCCTTTGGCGGTGTCAATACTATATATGGTATGCAGGCGAGCCAGTAACCACGATATATGTGGTATAGCGGTGTATGATATCTTGATGACATAATAATTGTCAGGTAATGTGAAAATATGATAAATAAGATGCTAAAGGAACAGGAAGAATATGAATGAAAATACATGAGAGATAAGTCAGGAGGAAATAAGGATGGCGAGAGATACACAAAACGGCCGAGTCAGAGAGGGAAAACGGAAAGTGAGCAGAAGAAAGAGGCAGAAACGCAAAATTATACTGATTGTGGTGATAATTCTGCTGGCATTGATTATGATTCCATTGGCATTTTCCTGGAGCAAATATGAGAAAATGGGAAAAATCGTAATTAAAGATAAGGACGTAAAAATTAATCAGCTGGATTCAGATACCAAGAAAGCCCTGGAAGGTTATGAGAACATTGCATTGTTTGGGCTGGATAATCGTTCTTCTGGCAATTATGAGAGTGGAAACAGCGATACTATAATTGTGGTAAGCATCAACAAGGAGACAGGAGAGATTAAGATGGCTTCTGTATACCGTGATACTTATCTGGATATTGACGACAATAAGTTCCGTAAGGCAAATGCAGCGTACGCGAATGGAGGTCCCAAGCAGGCGATTGAGATGCTTAATAAGAACCTTGATCTGGATATCACAGATTATGTGAGTGTGGATTTCAATGCTTTGGTAGATGCAATTGATCTGCTGGGAGGAATCGAAATAGATGAATTGTCACCCGAAGAGGCAAAGTGGCTGAATGGCTATCTGGTGGAAACGAACGAGGTTACCGGCCATAATAGCGGCAATGTGTCAGCAGGCACCAATGTTCATCTGGACGGTGTGCAGGCGACTTCTTATGCAAGAATCCGTTATGTAGGATTGGATTATGAGCGTACAAACCGCCAGCGTACAATTATTACAAAAATGTTTGAAAAAGCAAAGAACTGTGACCTTTTGACTTTAAACAGCCTGATGGATAAGCTGCTGCCGCAGATTTCCACCAGCTTAAGCCCGACAGAACTTCTGGGGCTTGCAGGGAACGTGACGAAATATCATATGGGAGAGAACACGGGCTTCCCCTTTGATAAAGAGTCCCATGATGTAGGAAATATGGGAGATATGGTAATCCCCTTGGATTTGGAGAAAAATGTAGTTCAGCTTCATCAGTTCTTATATTCCAATGAGACATATACACCGTCTCAGACAGTGAAAGAACTGAGTGAAACTATTCATTCCAATACAGGTTATTAATTTTCCAATACAGTCGTAAGGTATCGCGGGAATAAGGATCTGCAGGAGTATCCGTGAGGGAGATGCGTTATGAAGAAAAAATGGAAATTTTTAGAATTATGTACCGCAGTGATAGCAGGTATATTGTTTTTGGGAGTTGGCATGAAATCAGAAGCAGCAACAATTGGCACGGTGGATGGACTGAAACAGATTTCAGCAGGTCCCAATAAAGTAGAAATAAGCTGGAATGCAGTGATTGGCAATCATGTTCATTATAAGGCAGAATTGTGTGAAAATAAAAATTTTACTGGTGGAATTATGGATAATCTCGGTGCAGAGAGCAAGGGAACAGATGTACCCAAAGAGACTTTTTCAGGATTGACAGCAGGAAAGAAGTATTACGTCAGGGTGACAGCCTTTGCTGATATCGGGATTCCAGATAATCCGTACACCTGGGGGAGGCCTTCTGGCGTCTTGGAAGTGGTTACGGCGCCCGAAAGCGCGAAGGTTCAGAATTTCAAACAGACCAGGGCCACAGAAACCAGTATTACGGTGTCCTGGAAGAGACCAGCAGGTGCAAATGCTTATCAGCTTATTTATGGAAAAAAAGGAGCAGACATAAACAGCAGGAAAACAGTTCTGCTTGGAAAAGTTACATCTTATACTGTAAAAAAACTGGCCAGAAACACAGAATATGATTTCTGGCTGCGTCCAGCGACAAAAAGTGTCAGTAATTTTTGGGCGTTGGGCAGCTACAGCACAAATCTTCAGGGATGTCCAGTTCTTCCTCCCAAAATCAAGGGAGTGGCAGCCAGTTTCTGGAGCCCTACCTCGGAACACCTGGATTTGGAATGGA
>CAJUCK010000003.1:62600-77523 GCA_910585395.1 uncultured Lachnospiraceae bacterium | reverse complement strand
TGGAAACAGAGTGATTCGGCAGATGGATATCAGTATCAGATTTATGCAGAGGATGGAAAGAAACCGCTTTTAAGCGGCAGGAAAGAGGGAAATGGAAACAGTACGTATCTGCTTACCAGTAAGCTGAAAAGTCTTCGTTTCCTCAAACTGAGGGTGCGTGGCTGTATTGATATACCAGCGGGCATAAAATATGGTTCCTGGTCTGACTGGGTATATTTTTCCCGACAGCCGGATGTGGAAACCAGGAATACTAAAAAAGGCGTGAAACTGACCTGGGATAAGGTGAGCGGAGCCGGAAACTATACAGTGTATATTTCTACCAGGAGAAATGCAGGCTACAAGAAAGTGCTGAATACATCTAAAACTACTGCTACAGTGAAAAAATGTGGGAAATCCAGCCTTAAATCCGGCAGACAATATTATTTTATGGTAGTGGCAAATAAGAAAGTGGGAAAAAAGACTTTTCAAAGCACCAGAAACTATTGTTTCTGGATTACCTACAGAAAATAAGGATTGGAATGGACAGGATGATAAAATATGGTAAAGGGATTGATTTTGATTTTTAAAGGAAAGAGCGGTATGGCAGATGGTGTGCGTTTCCGCGTTCTTGCTGTTTGTCTGGTATGTGTATACTTGATTCAGACAGTTATGTTTGCAGTTATGGGATGTATTCCTCTTGTGGGTGTGAACCTTGCTGTTTGTCTGCTCAATCTGGCAGGTGTTTACAGAAGCAGAGACTGCAGGCGCTGTCTGGGATGGATTAGCGTAGTGTATTTTGCAGCCTGTTTTCAGTCGCTGCTGTCCTGTGTTCTGCTGGGATGGACTTATGGGTTTTCACTGTATAATATCGTGATGATTCCGGTGGTGTTTTATATGCTTTATCTGACAGAACACATAAATAATCCGAAAAAATACGCATTGCTCTATACTTTAGTAAACTGTGCCGCCACCCTGGTGCTCCGCAGCATTGTGTATGGTGGAACACCTGTCTATTATTATCCGGTGGGGACCGATTTCAAAATTTCTTTTTTTAATAATGTCGTATGTTTTTTATTTGTCATTGTTTTTTCTACGCTGTTTATTCTGGAACTGGCAGTCAGCCGGGAAGAACTGGTGGAACAAAATGAGAAGCTGGTGCGCCTGGCAAATTATGACGAATTGACACAGCTTCGCAACCGCAGAAGCATTCTGTCAGAATGGAAGAGTATGAAGCGTACCGACTATTGCGTAATTATGGGGGATATTGATGATTTTAAGAAAATTAACGATACCTACGGCCATGAACAGGGAGATGAGGTTTTAAAGACAGTGGCGGCCTGCATGGCGGATGCAGCAGAGGATGACGATTATGTGAGCCGCTGGGGCGGAGAAGAGTTTCTTCTAATTGTATTTGGAGATCTGAACTATGCGCTGAATGTAGTTGAACGCATTCAGAAGAAGTTAAAACAGGCAGCATTAGGAGATGGAGGGAGTCAGATTACAGTTACAATGACCTTTGGAGTTTCTCAGCGCAGCACTGTGGCGGATGGAAATATTGATGAATTGATCCGGCAGGCAGACAGAAGGCTGTATCTGGGAAAAAGAGATGGAAAAAACTGTGTTAAAATTAAGGATGAGTGATGGTAGTAAATTTTGGAAGTGTACGGGAAACGGCCCGTACACTTTTTGTCAAACCTGAAAAAATAAGGCTTTGAGAGGAATGTAAAGTTTTTGTAATATACTTTTTATAAGGTTGTACTTAAGTTAGAATTGTGATACCATAGGTACGAATTATGAAAAAGAAAGTCAGATTGGAGTGTGGAACATGAGAAAGTCAAAAAAATGGATATCAGTAATTTTGTCTGTATGTTTAATGGTGACTTCAGCAGGAATCTCTGTACGGGCTGAAGAGCTGCCAGAGAAACAGCACAAAATTCTGCAGGAGCAGACTGACAATGTAAGGAAAGAAGAACAAAGAATACAGGAAGAATCAGTGTCAGAAACGAAAGAAAAAGAAGCGGCGCCTAAGCCGGCAGAACAGGATCTGGAGGAAATAAAAGAAACAGAGAACGAGCAGCAGAAATTAGCTGGCAGCCTGAACTTTATAATACAGGAGAGCACATTTATTAAGACGCCGGGCGTACAGAATATAGCGGTCAGCCTTGGAGAAGAAAACACGGTCATAACTCAGGCACAGCTGGGTTATCACAACAGCGGCGGAGAGGAATTTGTCACTGAGGCTGCAGGGATTGCAGATAATATGGTGAAATTTACTATGGAATATGGCAATGATGCTCAGGCAGATATCTATAAACTGGCATTCGTCAGTTATGAGGCGAATGGAGAAACTTACCAGGTAAATTTTGCAGAGCTTGGCATGGACGTAACTTTTGGTGTAAACAGAGAAACAGAATCAGAACCAGATGAGGTGCTGGTGGATGAAGAACTGCTTGAGGAAGTAGAAGCCAATGTAGTGACGCTTGATGAAAATGGAGATGTGGTTTCGGAAAACTCAATGGAAGATATACTGGGTGAAACGCAAAGACTGCAGCGTTTCTCAGCAGAACGGTCGGCAGGCGCCAATACAGTGAACGGCATGGTAATTATGCTGGATCCAGGACATGACAGTACTCATGCGGGAGCCAGAGGAAATGGATGCAAGGAAGAAGAGGCTGTACTGAAAATTGCCCAGTATTGCAAGGCAGAACTGCAGAAATATGCAGGGGTTACCGTTTATATGACCAGAACCAGCAATACCTGTCCAAATGGAGGTTCTTCTGTGGATTCTGGGACCTGCAATGCCAAAAGGGTAGAACTTGCTGTCAGCAAGAAAGCAAATGTATACGTAAGTTTTCATCTGAACTCCAGTCCCAGCGCTTCACCGTCAGGGGCGGGAGTGTATTATCCTAATGGCAGTTATCGTCCTGCTATCGGGGCGGAAGGCAGAGGGCTTGCCATGGAAATTTTTAAGAAACTGAGCGCTCTTGGGCTGTCTACCTGGGCCGGCGGAATTTTGATTCGGAATTCAGAGGATAACAACCTCTATCCAGATGGTTCTCTTGCAGATTACCTGGGTGTGATACGGAGAAGCAAACTTGCCGGTATTCCCGCTGTATTGATTGAACATGCATTTTTGAGCAATGCCTCTGATGTTAACCGTTTTCTGAATTCAGATGAGAAACTTAAAAATCTAGGAGTTGCAGATGCACAGGGGATTGCAGGGTATTACGGCTTGAGTGTGGGAACGGGCCAGCCGGAAATCCAATGGATTCAGCCCAGAGGCAGTAAACGACTGAGACTGAGCTGGAGCCAGGTGGCAGGTGCGAGCTCCTATCAGATTTACCGGAGCAGTTCTGAGAATGGCAAATATGAGAAGATTGCACAGCTCAGCGGAGATAAATTTGACGATGAAAAGATACAGCCAGGCGTTTCTTATTATTATAAGATATGTGCAGTGATGTCCAATGGCAATAAGACCCCTTTCTCAAATGTGTATGTCGGCAAGTCTTTGGCGGCGCCGGCGATTACTGGAATTGTCTCCAGAGGCGGTGGAAAACTCAATGTAAAATGGAATACGGTGGAAGGAGTGCAGAACTATGAACTTCTGCGCAGTGATACCCAGGATGGGACTTATAAAAAGATCGCATCCATGACAGAAAATGCTTATGTGGACAAAAATGTTGTGCTGGAGAAGAACTATTTTTATAAAGTGCGTGCCAGAGGCGGAGATAAGAATGGCTACAGCAGTTATTCCAACACACTGTCGGGCTGGGCGGTTCCCAAAACGTCTATCACCAGTGTAAGCTCCAAGACCAGCACATCTTTAATGATTCGGTGGAAAAAAGTGAATAATGCCTATGCCTACCGTATCCAGAGAGCTACTTCCAAGAAGGGAAAATATAAGACGATCGCAACTGTTAAAAATGGCGGCAGTTCTTACATAGACAAGAATTTGAGACAGAAAAAGACTTACTATTATAAAATTCAGGTAATGAACCGGGTGAATAATAAGACAGGCTACAGCAGTTACTGCAGTGCAGTTTCAGGAAGTACAATAACCGGGACGTCTCTTACCTATGTGAGATCTAAAAGCAGCGGAAAGATGGAGATAAAGTGGAAAAAAGCTTCCTCAGCTTACGCTTACAGCATTAAGCGCAGCACAAAGAGAAATGGTGAGTATACCAAGATAGCAGAGATTCGTGACCGCGATATCACAGAATATGTGGACAAGGGTGTAAAAGGCGGCACGAAATATTATTATGCGGTGGAAGTTATCATTAAGAAAAAAGGTGTAAGAAATTACAGTGGAGATTCTAAGCCCAAAGCAGCAACAAACCTAAAAAAGATCAGTATTAATTCCCTGCAGGCAGGAAGTGAAGGGATTACCCTGAGCTGGGACAAAGCAGCAGGAGCAAACACTTATC
The DNA here is from genome assembly GCA_910585395.1 of uncultured Lachnospiraceae bacterium. GTDB lineage: Bacteria > Bacillota > Clostridia > Lachnospirales > Lachnospiraceae > Petralouisia. The sequence goes on along the minus strand of CAJUCK010000003.1, from coordinate 73,120 downwards.
TGGTATTTAGGAGTACTGCGAGCAGCAGCGGCTTTCAGCAGATTGCAAAGATAAAAAATGCAGATTATACAACATTTCTTGATAAAAATGTGACAGCGGGAGCCAGATATTATTATCGTGTGAGAGCAATCCGTGAAGGAAAACGTGCAGGATATGGAAGTTATGGAAAAGTAGCGGAAAAATGGATGCTGGCTGCGCCCAAAGGACTGAAAGTTACACCAGTAAATCAGACGGTTACACCGGATACGCCAGCACAGATGCAGCTTCAATGGGAGAAAGTCAAAGGTGCGTCAGGATATGTGATATTAAGGAGCGCCAAACAAACAGAAGACTATGAAATGGTGGGTATGGTAAATGGAAACGGGACTGTGAGCTATAAAGACAGTAAGGTAACTCCAGGAACCGTCTATTATTATAAAGTTGCAGCAGTTGGGACAATCGGGGCAGAGAGCGGAAATGGAGATGAGACAGCTTCAGTTTCTGCAGTCATTCCAGCAGCGAAGAAATAATTTCAGAAAATATAGATAAAGAAGGGAAGAGATATGAGGACGAGAAAGCGAGTTAAGGCGGCAGCATGTCTGCTGGCCGCAGCTGTACTGACAGCAAATTTCAGTGAAAACGGTGCAACAGCTTATGCTGTGCAGCCACAAACGGAAAATAATCTGACAGAGGAACAGGAAAACAGTAAAATACAAAAGACAATTGTCAGTGCAGATACTGGAGAAGAGAAAAATGGCAGGCAGGCAGATCTGCCAGGGCAGGAGGCAGAGAGAGCATTTGCAGCGTTGCTGCAGGATTACGAGATGTATGGTGTTCTGGTTAATGGAGAGAGTATTCCTGTCTTACAGAGTGCTTCAAATGATGCCGCAGTAGTAAAAACGCTTCCCAGCGGTTATCAGGTACGTTTTTTGGGCGCAGCCGTACAGGGAAGTGAAATCTGGTTCCAGACGGCTTTTGCAGTGAATGATGTGGAATATACAGGATTTGTACAGAATCATGATGTCATTTCTCAGGACAGCAGACTGGAAGAGTGGAAAAACCAGTATTTTAACAGCAGCAGAAGCAGGGCGGCAGGAGTGAGCAGTGCAAAAGCCTCAGGGCAGACAAACTTATCATCATTTCCGGCAAGCTATCGTTCTTATATTCAGAAATTAAATAAAGCGCATCCGAACTGGACGTTCGTCCCAATGAATACTGGGCTGGAATGGTCAGATGTAGTGAAAAATGAGATGGTAAATGCCAGAAATCTAGTGTATGTCACAGAACCTCTATTCTGGAAATCCACTGCGGCACAGGATTATAATATGAGCACTGGCAAGTGGATTGCAAAGGATGGAGAGAATTGGGTGCAGGCGTCAGAATCTATCGTAAAACATTACCTTGATCCCAGAAATTTCCTGAATGAAGAATCTGTGTTTCAATTCGAGCTGCTTACGTATAACAGCGCTTATCACACTGTATCTGGCGTGGAGAAAATATTAAGCAATACTTTTATGAGCCAGAAGAAGCTGGAGGATAATTCTGGCGGTGGGATTACGTATGCCCAGGCTTTTATGCAAATTGGAAAGGAACTAAAAGTCAGCCCTTATTTTCTGGCAAGCCGTATCCGCCAGGAACAGGGAGTAAAAGGGGATTCTCCGCTGATTTCAGGGAATTACCCTGGGTATAAGGGGTATTATAATTACTTTAATATCTCAGCGACCGGTCTCGGAGAACAGGTGGTAATTAACGGTCTGAAAGAAGCAAAGGCGGCAGGCTGGACTACAAGGTATGCGGCATTGTCTGGCGGAGCAAAAAAGACGGCAGAGAGATATATTTCCAGAGGACAGGATACGTTCTATCTGCAGAAATTTGATGTGGATGCTTCCTATGATGGATTGTACTGGCATCAGTATATGCAGAATCTTCTGGCGGCTGACAACGAAGGTAAAAATGTCAGAAGAAGTTATGAGTCTATGGGCGCCATCAACAATAAATTTGTGTTTAAAGTTCCAGTTTATAAGAATATGCCAGCCTCCGCTTATCCAAAACCCGGAGAAAAGCTGACGCAGCCCAGTGTAACTGTCAAGAAAAGCCAAAGTGTGGTAAATCTTTCCTGGAAGGAAGTCAGCGGCGCCCAGGGATATCAGGTTTATCGGAAGGAAGGGGCTGACGGGAAATATAAGCAGGTAAAAAAACTATCTGGCCTGCAGGCCACTTCCTGGCAGGATAAGAATACCGTTCTGGGGAAGACTTATTATTATAAAGTAAGAAGCTATTTTCAACAAAAGGGAGGGTATGTTTATTCATCTTATTCCAGTGAAAAAAAGGCAGATTTCGCCATACCAGCGCCCTCCTGGAAGAGCCTTAAAATTAAAAATTACACTACTGTACAATTGTCCTGGAATAAAGCCAGCGTGACAGGTTACCGCATCTACCGGAAGACAGATTCCGGTAAATATGTCAGCATTCAGACATTGAGAAACAGCCAGACTCTGACTTACACCGATAAGACAGTTCAGCCAGGCCATACGTATTCTTACAAAATTCGTGGATATAAAACGGTGAACGGCACAAACTATTATTCAAAATATACCAGTGTCAAAAAAGCGGAAATAAAAATAAAAACGCCGGCGCTGACCAAGGCTGCCGTTTCTGGAAAAAAAGTGACTCTTAGATGGAAGCGGGATTCCAAAGCCACAGGGTATTATCTGTATCGTTCTGATAGAAAAAAGGGCGGTTATAAGAAAATTAAAACAATTACCAGCAATAAGACGGTAAAATGGACAGACAAAGTTGCTTCATCCAGAAAAACTTATTACTATAAGATACGTTCCTATGTGAAAACAACAGGAGGAAAGAAAAGCTCCTCCTATTCCAAAGCATTGATGGCGGGAAAATCGTAAAAGGATAAAAATATGAAGATTACACCTTACCGAATTAAAAAAGGAATTCGATATTTCAAGCATTATGGACCAAGGGCGTTCTGGAACCGGCTTTTAGATAAGCTGGAGCCAGAAGAGGTGCCCTATGGTCCCTGGTTTGAGCAAAATAAGGCAGGAATCCAGGAATTAGAGCGGCAGGCAGACAGGCAGCAGAAGTTCGCCTGCCGCCCTCTGATCAGTATTGTGGTTCCCTGCTATCAGACGCCGGAGAGATATCTCACAGAGATGCTGGATTCCGTAAGACAGCAGTCATACAGCCGCTGGCAGCTCTGTCTGGCAGACGCCACACCTTCTGACATCGTGAGAGAACTGGTGGATGCATATTGTAAAAAATATCAGGAAGAACGGATTATTTATAAGCATTTAGATGAGAATCAGGGGATTGCAGAGAATACGAATGCCGGAATTGAAATGGCAGAGGGGGATTGGATTGGATTTCTGGATCATGATGACCTTCTGGCGCCAGAAACCTTATATGAAATGGTGTCGCTGATGAATGCGCAGCCGCAGGTGGAAGCCATTTACTCTGATGAAGACCAGGTGGAAGAGGCAAAATCTGGATTAGAGCATAAAAAACCTCATTTTAAACCTGATTTTAGTTTGGATCTTCTGCGTTCAAATAATTATATCACTCATTTTTTCTGTGTGAAACGAAAAGTACTTGAGCTGACAGGAGGATTTCGGGCAGAATTTAACGGCGCACAAGATTATGATTTTATTCTGCGGTGTACAGAAAATGCCGAAAAGGTGGGGCATGTACCAAGGGTCCTGTATCATTGGAGGGTGCACAGTCGTTCCACAGCCGATAATCCTTTAAGTAAAATGTATGCCTATGAAGCAGGCCAGCATGCTCTGGAAGCGCATTTGAAACGCATAGGCCAGCCAGGAGAAGTCAGCCAGCTGCTTCATTTTGGATTTTACCGGGTGAAATATCCCGTTTCTGGAAATCCAATGGCGTCCATTTTGATTCCCAATAAAGACCAGGCAGAAACGCTTCGGCGCTGTATACAGTCGATACAACAGTCGACATGGAAAAATTATGAGGTCATTATTGTGGAAAACAACAGCCAGGAGGCAGAAACATTTCAGTATTACGATGAACTATGCCAGCAAAAAGAAGAGGGACAAATCTACGGAACAGGAGTTCTGCATGGAGGGCAGCCTGTAAAAGTTGTGGTATGGAAGCAAGGGTTTAATTATTCTGCCATCAATAATTTTGGCGCTTCTTATGCAGCGGGATCGTATTTTGTTCTTCTTAATAATGATATTGAAATCATAACTCCAGACTGGCTGGAAGAAATGCTTGGCAACTGCCAAAGACCAGAGGTGGGAATTGTGGGCGCCAGGCTTTATTATCCCGACAATACTGTGCAGCATGCCGGAATCGTGGTAGGAATTGACGGGATTGCGGCCAATATGTTTCCTGGGCTGCGGCGAGGTCAGGAAGGCTATTACCATAAGGCGGCAATTCAATTGAACTATAGTGCAGTGACAGCAGCATGCATGATGGTATCCCGTCAGATTTACGAGAGGGTACATGGACTGGAAGAGCAGCTTGCGGTAGCATTTAATGATCTGGATTTCTGTCTTCGCGTATGCCAGGAAGGATATCTGGTGGTGTATGATCCTTTTGTGGAGGCATATCATTACGAATCAAAATCCAGAGGGAAGGAAGATACAAAAGAGAAAGTTTGCCGCTTTGGGGAAGAAATTGAATTCATCCGCGGCAGGTGGATAGATTTGCTGAAAAAAGGAGATCCTTATTATAACCCCAATTTTTCTCTGAAAAAATGTAATTATGCGTTAAGACCCTGGAAATAAGTAAGCGACGTATAAAAAGGAGCAGGTTCATCTTGAACTTGCCCTTTTTTAAATTCAATGCTACAATAGAGAAATCAAAAATATACAGAGTGGGATGTGGAGAAGAGACGTATGATGAAAGTATTTATATGCCCTAAATGTGGAAGTATTACAACAGTGTCCAGACGAAAGGAAGTGTTTTGCCACAAATGCGGAGGAACTCAGATGATTCCGTCCAAGCTGACTTTCGCAAAATATACCCAGATGGATGAACAGCAGAGGAAAGATTATTCTGAGAGCTGGCTATACATACGAAATCATACATCAGGAGAATCTTAATCAGGATTTCCGGATACAATATGAAGAGAACTTGCGGATACTTGATGCGATTATGGAATATTAAGGAAACTTTAATAAATTTTCGTTGTTTCCTTTAGAAAGCATATTGTATGATGAGATTTAACCATTCTGTAAAGAGTGGATAAAATTTGTCATGACTATATATTTATTACGAACTTTCGGGGAAGAAAACTATGTATAAGAAACAGAAAAAGAGCTGGGTAAAGCACCTGGATTTTCTGATTGTTGATGTGCTTTGTCTGGAAATTACATTTTATCTGTCCTGTTTGATCAGACTGGGGAGCTTCTATGATGTAGCAGGAATCAGTGAATATTATAACCGTTTGGCTATTGTGCTGCTGCTGACGGATATTTGTGTGGTATTTCTCTCAGAAGCTTATACTGGAATTCTGCGGCGGAACCGGCTTCAGGAGCTGAAAGCTGTCATCATACACTGCAGTACGGTATTTGCTGCTGTCACGGTCTATGTCTGGGCAACGAAGCAGGCAGAGATTTATTCGAGGCAGGTAATTCTGGTTTTCTGGGGAGCTTCCATTGTGGTGGAGTATTTTACCAGATGTTTATGGAAAATTTATATTCGCCAGAGGATGATTCGCGGAAAGCGTTTTACCAAGCTTGTGATAGTGACAGAAGAGCGTTACGCAAAAGAATGTGTCTCGGATTTTCAGAATAACAGATATAAAGAATTTGAGGTAACTGGTGTGGTGATTGTAGATAAAGACCGCACCGGAGAGAAGATCTGCGGGGCTCCGGTTGTGGCTTCAGCAGACGGTTTTCTGGAATATGTCCGCTGCAATGTGGTGGATGAAGTATTTATCAATGGAAATACCAGGGAGAGCAGCGAGGCGCTGGCAAATGAGCTGCTGGAATTGGGATTGACGGTGCATTTTAATCTGGTCCGTGAGTCCAGGCTGATGCCGAATAAACTTATTGAACACTGCGGAAAATACCTCGTTCTTACAACCAGCATGAAAATTGCCACCAACCGGCAGATATTTTTAAAGCGCAGTATGGATATTGCCGGCAGCCTCCTGGGACTGTTTCTGACAGGAATTGCCTGGCTTTTGTTTGCGCCTATGATCAAACTGCAGTCCCCAGGCCCTGTATTTTATGCTCAGACACGGATTGGCAAAAATGGAAGGCGTTTTAAGTTCTACAAATTCCGAACTATGATTGTGGGAGCAGATCATATGAAAAAGGATCTGATGGAACAGAATGAGATGGACGGGCTGATGTTTAAGATGGAAGATGATCCCAGAATCTTTCCTGTGGGAAAATTTATGCGCAAGTATTCTATTGATGAACTGCCCCAGTTTTGGAATGTGTTAAAGGGCGATATGAGCCTGGTTGGGACAAGTCCTCCTACAGAAGATGAATTTGAACAGTATGAACTTCACCACAAGGCCAGGCTTGGCATACGTCCAGGACTGACTGGCATGTGGCAGGTCAGCGGGAGAAGCGATATTAAGAATTTTGAAGAAATTGTGGCACTGGATACCCAGTATATTTCCAACTGGTCTCTTTCCATGGATATCCGGATTCTTTTCCGGACGGTAGGAGTAGTGCTGACAGGAAAAGGATCGTCATGACAGATATTTCAATTACCATTGTAGCTTATAACGATGAAGAAGATGTAAGAAATGCGGTGTGTTCCATTGAGAAATATACCGCAGAAACTCTTATAAAAGAAATATATATTGTGGACAATAGTACCAGGGAAAATACACTGTCCTCTCTGGAAGAAGAATATCAGGATGTGGTTTATATAAAGCCAGGAGAAAATCTTGGCTTTGGAAGAGGTCACAACTATGTTTTGGAGAATCTGGATTCCAGATACCATGCTATAGTAAATCCAGATATCCTTTTGACAGAGGACAGTTTTTCTGTGCTCTTAGGATTTTTGGAGAGAACAGGCGCAGGGATGGCAGTGCCGCGGCTGGTGGATGAATCAGGAGAGCTCCAGAATGTGTATCGGAGAGAGCTGACAGTGCTTGATATGGGGATCCGCATGTTTTTACCAGGACATTTTAAGAAACGCCAATCATATCATACTATGCAGAAGATGGATTATGGGAAGCCTTTTCCAGTGCCTTTTGCACAAGGAAGTTTCCTTGTAATACGCACAGAATTGTTCCGAGAGCTGGGGGGGTTTGACAGCCGTTATTTTATGTATATGGAGGACGCTGACCTGTGCAGACAGGTAAATTTAACCAGCAGTCTCTGGTACTGCCCGGAAACTGCAGTAATTCATAAATGGGAGCGGGGGTCTCACAGAGACAGAAAACTGTTTCAAATACATATCAGATCCATGCTGCGCTATTTTGGAAAATGGGGGTGGAAATTGTGGTGACTGCGGGAGAAACAGTGCGGGTCTCTGTTGCTATGGTGACTTACAATGGCGGCAGATATCTCAGACAGCAGCTGGATTCGGTTCTTGAACAGCTGGGGGACCAGGATGAACTCGTGGTTTCAGACGATGGTTCGGAGGATGACACCCTGTTGATTTTACGTGAGTATCAGCGGCGTGATAAGAAAATCCGTATTTTAGAAGGACCAGGAAAGGGAATTAAGAAAAATGTAGAACATGCCGTTTTGGGTACCAGAGGCAGCTATATTTTTCTGGCAGACCAGGATGATATCTGGCTTCCAGGCAAGGTAGAACGAATTCTGCAGGTGTTTCAGGAGCAGAAAGTTTCTGTGGTTGTCCACGATGCTAAGGTATTTGAGGGAGAAGACAGCGCGCAGATTTTGATGGATTCATTTTATGCATTTCGTGATTCTGGTGCAGGCGTTTTGAAAAATATCGTGAAAAATTCGTATATTGGCTGCTGCATGGCGTTTCGCCGTGAACTTTTGAGAACGGTGATTCCTGTTCCTGCACAGATTGAAATGCATGACCAGTGGATTGGCGTTTTAGGAGACTATTTTGCTGGCGAAGCCTTTTTTCTTCCTGACGCGCTGCTTTTATACCGCAGGCATGGAGACAATAATTCCGCAATGTCCCGTTACGGCTTGTGCCGTATGGTCAGAAACCGTCTTGTATTTCTCTGGCATTTTGGGAAACGTATTCTATATCTGCGAAGAAAAAACAGTTGCTAAATGCTGGGAAATATTATAATATAGGTCATAAGTGTGTAACATTCTGTAAGATAAATGTAATAAAATGGAAAATGGGTAAGGTGTAGGTATGGCAAACAGAAATAATAGTCAGGGAAAAATCATAACAGGGAGAAAGTCCGCCAGAGCTAGAAAAAGGAAATGGAGGTTCGTGCTGTTTGGAGTTGAGCTGCTGATTCTGGCAGGTGTCCTGACCTGGGTCTGGACGAATGCAAAAATGGACAAGATACAGACAGATGAAACTTTTGAGGCGAAAGACGTCAAGAATGAAGAGTTAACCAAGGAGACCAGAGATGTGCTGGGAGAATACACCACCATTGCATTGTTCGGACTGGATAATCGTGATTCAAATTCCTATAACAGCGGGAATTCGGATGTAATTATGGTGGCGAGAATTGATAAAGATACCAAGGAGGTACGTCTGGTATCAGTTTATCGTGATACATATTTGAAAATGGCAGACCTGGATAATACAGAAGCTTACAGCAAGGCGAACGCAGCATATGCAGTGGGAGGGCCTCAGCAGGCAGTGCGTATGCTGAATACCAATCTGGATCTTGATATTCAGGAGTATGTGTCCTTTGACTTTGATGCTGTGGCAGAGGCAGTGGATATTCTCGGAGGTGTGGAAGTTGAAGTTACAGAGGCAGAAGTGGTGCATTTGAATAATTACTGTATAGAGACTTCTGAGGTGACAGAAAAGAGTTATGATCCGCTTCCTGGTGCAGGAACTTATAATCTCAATGGAGTGCAGGCAGTTTCCTATGGAAGAATCCGCTATACGGCAGGAGATGACTTTAAGAGGACGGAACGTCAGCGGCTGGTGGTGAATAAAATGGTAGAAAAAGCTCTGGCATCGGATATCGGAACGATCAATAAACTGATAGACGCAGTGTTCCCGAAAATCAAAACCAGCCTTGGCAAGACAGAGATTGCAGCGATGGCAATGGATGCTTTTAACTATAAGATGGGAGAAAATGCAGGATTTCCTTTTGCAAAGGAAAATAAAGTCGTAGATATTTCCTATCAGAAGGCAGACGCTGACTGCGTGATTCCTGTGAGCCTTTCTGCGAATGTGAAGCAGCTTCATGATTTTTTATATGGAAATACAGGTTATACTGTAACAGAGAGTGTGGAGAGCATCAGTGACGAGATTACGTACCGGACCGGAGTAACCGGAGAAAGCAGTGAATAACAGGAGGATATGATATGTGTGGAATTGTAGGTTATATAGGAGAATCACAGGCGGCCCCTATTTTGCTGGATGGGTTATCTAAGCTGGAATACAGAGGATATGATTCGGCAGGAATTGCAGTTTATGATGGGGAACATATTCAGGTACAGAAATCTATTGGACGCCTCAAAGTGCTCAGTGAGCTGACACATGACGGCGCGACGATGACAGGAACTGTGGGAATCGGACATACCCGCTGGGCGACTCATGGCGCGCCCTCCAAAGAAAATGCACATCCTCATTTCAATCCAGATGAAACGATTGCAGTGGTACACAATGGAATTATAGAGAATTATCTGAAGATGAAAAAATATCTGGAAGGCAAGGATTATCATTTTGTGTCAGATACAGATACCGAAGTGGTGGCACATCTGCTGGATTATTATTATAAAGGAGATCCTATTGAGGCGATCACAAAAGTTATGCACCGGGTAGAGGGGTCTTATGCTCTGGGAATTATATTTCGGGAGCATCCAGGGGTGGTGTATGCAGTCCGCAAAGACAGCCCTCTGATTGTCGGACATGGCAAAGATGGTAATCTGATAGCTTCTGATGTGCCTGCAGTTTTAAAATATACCAGAAACGTTTATTTTATCCAGAATGAGGAAATTGCCGTATTAACAGGAGCGAGCATTGCTTTCTATAATGTGGATGGAGAAGAAATTCAGAAGGAGTCCACAACTATTGACTGGGATATCAACGCGGCAGAAAAAGCAGGATATGAGCATTTTATGTTAAAGGAGATGTATGAGCAGCCAAAGACAGTAAGAGATACCTTAAATCCCAGAATCAAGGACGGTGCAGTGGTGATTGAAGAGCTGGGGATGACAGATGAGGAAATCTGCAGAATCCAGAGGATTCATATTGTCGCCTGTGGTTCTGCGTATCATACAGGAGTAACGGCAAAATACGTTCTGGAGGGAATGGCGCGTATTCCAGTGGAAGTAGATCTGGCATCAGAATTCCGGTACCGCAACCCTATTCTTCAGGAAAATGATCTGGTCATTATTATCAGTCAGTCTGGTGAAACTGCGGATTCTCTGGCCGCTCTGCGTGAGGCAAAGAGCAAAGGAATTAAAACCCTT
>CAJUCK010000003.1:29993-62590 GCA_910585395.1 uncultured Lachnospiraceae bacterium | reverse complement strand
GGCAGGACCGGAGATTGCGGTCGCTACCACGAAAGCATACAGCGCCCAGCTGATTGCGGAATATCTTCTTGCAGTGAAATTTGCACAGGTTCGGGGGGAGATTACAGAGACAGAGGTTGCTTCTTATCTCAAGGATCTGCAGAAACTGCCCCAGCAGATCGAGATGCTCTTGAGCAACAAAGAGAGAATCCAGCATTTTGCCAACCGTTATATTTCTGCAAAGGACGTATTTTTTGTGGGCAGAGGCATTGACTATGCAATTTCAATGGAAGGTTCTTTGAAACTGAAAGAGATTTCTTATATACATTCTGAGGCGTATGCAGCAGGCGAATTAAAGCATGGAACGATTTCTCTTATTGAGGAAGGCACTTTGGTTGCGGCGGTTCTGACGCAGGAAGAATTGTATAAAAAGAGTATCAGCAATATTGTGGAACTGACCAGCCGCGGGGCGTTTGTACTTGCCGTGACGACTACTGGAAATACAGAGATTGAAAAGGCGGCCGATTATCTGATTTATATTCCGCAGACAAACCGCTGGTTTACCAATTCTCTGGCAATTATTCCTCTGCAGCTGTTCAGCTATTATGTGTCTGTGGGCAAGGGATGCGATGTGGATAAGCCCAGGAATCTTGCAAAATCCGTGACAGTGGAATAGTGCTGTTTATTCATTAAATTTATATATTACCAGCGTTGGAAGGAATTCTAACAAATATGATGAAAAACACTTTTTTTTAAAAAATTAGACACAGATTCATCACAAATATTCCGTAAACTGCTTATTAGAAACAAAGGAGAGCCAAAGAAAGGAGAGTTTGCTATGGATAATAAATTTAATGAATATAATAACAATTTCGAGAATGAGAGGAACCATGCAGGTCAAGAGAGCAGCAGTTCAGAATCGATGTATCAAAGCCAGGAACAGACAGAGACGGTAAATTCTGCGGCAGAGACAAATAGTACAGGAGCGTCTGGTTCTATTTATTCTTATAGTTATGTAAATCAGGAGAATCAGGAACGCAATCCTAATTATTTTGAGAAAAAAGAGCAGGAAAATACTGGCAGCCAGAGAACTTATACTACAGGGAGCTATGGAAATTTTGAACCAGAGAATCAGAGTTATGCAGGAAGCCAGGTGAATGCAGAGAGCCAGTCCTATGCAGGAAGCCAGTCTTACACAGAGAATCAGTCCTATGCAGGAAACCAGGGCTGCACAGGGGATCAGATGGATACAGGAAATCAGTCCTATGCAGGAAGCCAGGGAATTAATGGAGAACAGCCAAGACAAAATTTCTATAAAACGCCTGAAGATTCTGTAAAAAAAGAAAAGAAGCAAAAAAAGGTCTCCGGCATGAAGAAGCGTCATGGGTTCGGTATGACAATCGCCAAATGTGCGGCTGCTGCGGTGGTATTTGGACTGGTGTCCAGTACCGTGTTTTATGGAACCGGCGTTGCTTTCCAGCATACCATCGGCGCTGACAAATCCGCACAAGTGACCATAGACGGCGATTCATCGGGAACAACGATCAATAACGGAAACCTGCCAGCAACCAATGTAAGCACAGCAACTACAGTGACAGATGTATCGGATATTGTAGAAAACGTTATGCCTTCCATCGTTTCCATTACCAATATGGGACAGATCGAAGCAGATTTCTTCGGCAGGACTTTTCAGCAGGATACCTCGAGCGCTGGAAGTGGAATTATCATTGGGCAGACAGAGGAAGAAATCTACGTTGCCACCAATAATCATGTCGTTGCCAATTCTAATCAGCTTACGGTGAATTTTATTGACGATCAGCAGGTGACGGCAGAGATTAAAGGCACAGATGCCAGTACCGATCTTGCAGTCCTTTCTGTGAAGGTGAAGGATATTCCCAGTGACACTATGAACAAGATTAAAGTGGCAACCCTGGGAAAGTCAGATGATATTAAGGTGGGAGAATCTGTAGTGGCAATTGGAAATGCATTGGGTTATGGACAATCAGTTACCACAGGAGTTATCAGCGCTTTGAACAGAGAAGTTACGGTACAGGATGAGACCACAGGAGCGGCAATTACCAACAAGCTTCTTCAGACCGATGCGGCTATCAATCCAGGCAACAGCGGCGGTGCGCTTTTGAATATGAATGGTGAAGTAATTGGCATCAATTCTGTAAAATATTCTGATACACAGGTGGAAGGAATGGGCTATTCTATTCCAATTTCAGCCGCCCAGCCGATTATTGACAGTTTGATTACAAGAGAGCTGGTGGATGAATCCAATTCTTCTTTCCTGGGCGTAGCTGGACAGGATGTAACTACTGAGCTTTCTAAAAGCTTTGGAATGCCAGAGGGACTTTATATCACTATGGTGACAGAGAACAGTGCGGCAGCTCAGGCAGGCATTCAGAAAGGTGATGTCCTCACAAAATTTGATGACAGGGCTGTGAAATCCCAGGAAGGGCTCCAGGACATTATGCAGTATTATGCTGCGGGAACCCAGGTGGATGTAACACTTCAGGTCAATGAGAATGGAGAGTGGAAAGAGAAGGTTGTAACAGTTACCCTCGGCAGAAGGAACCAATAAATTTTTCCTTTTAAATTTCTGCAAAGTATGGTAGGATAAACATAGACTGAGACGCCAATCCGGGAAATGTCTGGATTGGCGTTTTGTGCATATGGAGGGATTTTATGAGGAAAAAGAAAATCGTTATTGCATTGGGGCATGACGCATTGGGAACCACGCTGCCGGAACAAAAACGTGCCACAAAAAGGACGGCAAAGGCGGTAGTTGATTTTATAAAAGATGATTATCAGGTGGTGATTTCCCACAGCAACGGTCCTCAGGTCGGAATGATTCATACTGCCATGTCTGAATTCTGCCGGATTTATCCAGAATATACGCCCACTCCAATGTCAGTTTGTTCGGCAATGAGCCAAGGATATATCGGCTATGACCTGCAGAACGCCATTCGGACTGAACTGCTGAACAGAGGGATTTACAAGCCAGTTTCCACGATTTTGACACAGGTGGAAGTGGACCCCTATGATGAGGCATTTTACCATCCTGTCAAAATCATAGGGCGTGTTATGACAGAGGAAGAGGCTGAGACGGAGGAAAAGAAGGGAAATCATGTGGTGAAGACGAACGAGGGCTACCGGCGGATTGTGGCAGCTCCAAAGCCTGTGAACATTGTGGAAATTGATGCAGTCCGCGCTCTTTTAGATGCAGATCAGGTTGTGATTGCCTGCGGCGGAGGCGGGATTCCGGTGCTGGCGCAGGAGAATAACCTAAAGGGAGCCAGTGCGGTGATTGAAAAGGATTCAGCGGCTGGAAAACTTGCCCATCTGGTGGATGCGCAGCGGCTGGTTATCTTGACAGGGGTAGAGAAGGTATGCCTGAATTTTGGAAAGGAAAATGAAGAGCCATTGGATGAGCTGACCATATCTCAGGCGGAGAAATATATAGAAGAAGGACACTTTGAAGTGGGAACCATGCTTCCCAAAATTGAGACTGCGATTGAATTCATCGGCAATTCTGCCGTGCGCAGTGTATTGATTGCCAAGCTTGATTCTTCAGAGGACGGCAGCATGGAGAATGTGGGAACCGTGATTCACAAGTAATAATGGAATATAGGAGAATATGTGATGAGAGATATGAGAAAAACAAAGATTATCTGTACTTTGGGACCATCAACGGACAAGGATGATGTATTAAAACAACTTATGCTGGAAGGAATGAATGTTGCCAGATTTAACTTTTCTCATGGAACCCATGAGGAGCAGGGAAAAAGACTGCAGCAGGTGCAGAAGCTGAGAGAAGAATTAAATCTTCCCATTGCGTCGCTGTTAGACACCAAAGGACCAGAAATTCGTCTGAGAGAATTGAAAAACGGCAAGGCAATGTTAAATACAGGGCAGAAATTTGTTTTGACAACAGAAGAGATTCTGGGAGATGAGAATAAAGTCTCTATTACTTATAAAGATCTGGTGAATGATGTAAAATCAGGTTCCAGGATTCTTATCGACGACGGTCTGATTGAGCTGGGCGTGGAGGAAGTGACAGATACAGAAATTTTCTGCTATGTGGTAAATGGTGGAATGATCTCTAATAAAAAAGGTGTCAATGTTCCTAATGTAGAATTGTCCATGCCTTATATCAGCGATAAGGATTATGAAGATATTGTCTTTGGAATAGAGAATGATTTTGATTTTGTGGCGGCGTCTTTTGTGCGCACAGCGGATGATATACTGCAGATTCGCAGGATTTTTGAAGAAAAGAACTGTCATAATATCAATATTATTGCCAAAATTGAAAATATGCAGGGCGTGAATAATATCGACGAGATTATCCGCGTATCAGATGGAATCATGGTGGCAAGAGGAGATATGGGAGTAGAAATTCCTCTGGAAGACGTGCCGGTGATTCAGAAGATGATTATCAAAAAGGTCATTGAGGCAGGCAAGCAGGTGATTACTGCTACCCAGATGCTGGATTCCATGATGAAAAATCCAAGACCTACCAGAGCGGAATCTACAGATGTGGCAAACGCAATTTACGATGGAACCAGCGCTATTATGCTTTCTGGAGAGACTGCGGCAGGGATGTATCCAGTGGAAGCATTAAAAACCATGGTCAAGATTGCTATCCGTACAGAACAGGATATCAATTATACGGCGCGGTTCAAGATGCGGCAGACGCTGAGTAATCCAGATATTACCAACGCCATTTCCCATGCGACCTGTACAACGGCAATTGACCTGAATGCAGCGGCAATCATCACAGTTACCCAGTCAGGCAAGACTGCGCGGATGATCTCCAAATACCGTCCAGACTGCAATATTATCGGAGGAAGCATGCACCAGAAAGTATGCCGCCAGTTAAATCTCTCCTGGGGCGTCACTCCTTTGGAAATTCAGAAAAAAGATGACGCCAATGAGTTGTTTGAACACGCCGTGGATATGGCGTCAAAAGCTGGATTGGTGGATATGGGAGATATAACAGTTATCACAGCGGGGGTTCCGCTGGGGGTTTCCGGAACCACAAATATCCTCAAGGTTCATGTGGCGGGCCACATTCTTGCTACAGGAAAAGGAGTCAATGACAAAGTGGTATCTGCGAATATTTGTGTCTGCAGGAATGCAGAGGAGCTGAAACGGAATTTTAAAGAGGGAGACGTCATTGTTGCCAAGGAGACAAATAATGATATGATGGAACAGATACGTAAGGCGTCTGGACTGATTGTGGAAGACGGCAGTGCGGATTCTCATGCAGTGATTGCCGGGCTGAGCCTGGATATTCCAGTCATTGTTGAGGTGGAACATGCCACCAGTATTTTAAAGACTGGAACTTATGTGACATTAGATGGTAGAGAAGGAATTATCAGCTGCAACAGCTAGGAGGGGATTGATGAGAAGATACAGCAGGAGAGCAGCAATACTGTTTCTTATAATAATCTTTGCAGGATGTGCAGGGAAGGGAGCGGATTCTCAGCCAAATCAAGAGCCTGTAACGGAGAATTCAGAGAATAACCAGCAGAAAAAAAGTGATAAAACACAGGCTAAAGCAGATGAGAAGGAATCCAGTCCTCCAAAAACTGAAAAGGAAGAATCCGAACCGGAAACACCTCAGCTTTTAGAGCAGGAGCCTGAGCTTCCTGTTCTGAATCCAGAAACGGTTGTTTATGCACAAGAAGAAGTGGTAACGACTTCTTCTGTAAATGTACGGAAAGCGCCTTCCACAGACAGTGAGGTTTATCAGACAGCGCCCAGGCGGAGCGCATTTACCAGAACGGCGGATGACGGAAACTGGAGCGCAGTTAAAGTTGGAGAGGAAGAATATTATATTGCGTCAAACTATCTGCAGCTTGCGTCAGAAGTAAAAGACAATGGTTATCTGGTGGTAATTGATGCGGGACATCAGGCCCACGGCAACAGTGAGCATGAACCTATAGGACCAGGAGCGTCTGAGACTAAGCCTAAGGTGGCAAGTGGGACGTCAGGTTGTGTTACGGGAATCAATGAATATCAACTGACTTTGGAGGTGTCTTTAAAACTTCAGGCACAGCTGGAAGAAAGAGGGTATCAGGTTATGATGGTGCGCACCAGCCATGATGTGAATATCAGCAACAGCGAGCGTGCCGCAGTTGCCAACAATGCAGGTGCAGATGCCTTTATCCGTGTTCATGCCAACGGATCTGATGACAGCGGGCAGAATGGAATTCTCACGATCTGTCCTACATCAGGAAATCCCTATATGGGCAGTCTCTACAGTCAGTGCCGCAGTCTGTCAGAGTGTGTTTTGGATGGCGCTGTCAATGCCACTGGAGCGAATAAGCAGCATATCTGGGAGACGGACAGCATGAGCGGCATCAACTGGTGTACGGTTCCAGTTACTATTGTAGAGATGGGATTTATGACGAATCCGACAGAGGATCAGAATATGGCAGACGAGGGATATCAGCAGAATATGGCCGCTGGGATAGCAGACGGGTTGGATGCTTATTTTGGTATTTAGAGGATAATCCTGACAAAAATCTGTCTGTCCAGCGTGATATCGCTGCCCCAGCCTCTGATTTTCATGATAATACCAAAGAGACTTATCGCTTGAGTGTCCTGATATATGATTTCATTTCCTTAGGAACCTTCAAAGATTCTGTAATCTTCTGCAGTGCTTTATTGTATGTAAAATCACAAAGGTGGTTATCGTTTAAGAAGGGCAGTGTCAGTTCAGGAAATTCCCGATAGCAGATGGAAACAGCCCATGCTTGCGCCATCTGCACATAATATTCCTGTAAAGTCACGCTGTCTACCGCATTAAGCACCCTGGGCAGGTATGCTGGCGTAACATAGTAATCCAGCATTTGCACCAGGGTGAAACGGACTTCATACACTCTGGGGCTGTGAAGGTATTCCATGAGAAAATCCCAGAATTCTTCTGGCTGTTCTTTTGCCAGCTTAATTGTGGAACAGGCGCTGTCACAGACAGACCAATTATCAATTTTGGGAAGAAATGCCCGCAGAAAGGGCTCTTTTTCCTGCAGATTTCCTGTGGCATAGCCAAGAACCATGCCCTGAAGCATGATTTCTTCATAACTGTCGTCAGAGGCAGAACTTAAATAATTCTTCCAGTCTTTTTGGGCAAGCTGTTTTGCCATTTTTCTTAAAACAGGAAGGCGCACTCCCAGAATGTGATCCACACCTGGCAGCAGCCTGGCGGTAAACTGCTGAAAGTTTGGCTCGCACTGGAGCTGCAGCTGTTCTTTGATCCATGTATTCATTCGAATGATACTCCATTTTCATTTGTCTAGTTTAAAAGGTTTTGCCGCTAAAGCAAAAAAGACGGAACGTATAAAGTCTTATTGTAAATTTCTAAATATATTATATGTTTCTTTGGGAAGTTTCGTCAAATGGTATTTAGAATTTTTGCTAAATACGAATGATGATTGACGCATAAGAAGGAAACACTTATAATGATAATCAGAAATATGGAAAAGAAAGAGGTGACACAATGGTTGAATTAGACCAGTTCAAAACAACTTTGAACACATACAAAGAACCGTTAGTGGAAGTGAGGGATTCACTTTGACCTGGCTAATAAAGAACAGAAAATCCAGGAATTAGAACGGGAAATGGAAGCTCCAGATTTCTGGGATGACACAGAGGTTTCCCAGATGAAAATGAAGGAACTGAAAAGTTTAAAAGATGATGTGGAGACATACGCTCATTTGTCAGAACAGTTTGAAGACATAGAGACGCTGCTGGAAATGGGATATGAGGAGAGCGACCCTACACTGATACCAGAAATTCAGGAGGCACTTCAGGAATTTGAGGAAACCTTTGAAACGATCCGGATTAAGACTTTGTTATCTGGTGAGTATGATGGGGAAAATGCGATTTTATCTCTTCATGCAGGGGCTGGAGGAACTGAGTCCTGCGATTGGAACAGTATGTTGTTCCGCATGTATAAACGCTGGGCAGAAGATAAGGGCTTTACGGTGGAAGTGCTGGATTCACTGGATGGTGATGAGGCAGGTATTAAATCCATTACGTTTGAGGTTCAGGGAGAAAATGCGTACGGCTATCTGAAATCAGAGAAAGGCGTACACCGTCTGGTACGTATTTCCCCGTTTAATGCAGCAGGGAAACGGCAGACGTCCTTTGCCTCCTGTGATGTAATGCCAGATATTGAAAAAGATTTGGACATTGAGATTAAAGATGATGAGCTTCGGATTGATACCTACCGTTCCAGCGGGGCAGGAGGACAGCATATCAATAAGACTTCTTCAGCCATTCGTATTACACATCTGCCAACTGGAATTGTGGTGCAATGCCAGAATGAACGTTCCCAGCATATGAATAAGGATAAGGCAATGCAGATGCTGAAGGCGAAGCTGTATCTCTTAAAACAGGAAGAAAATGAGAAAAAGGCCGCAGATATCCGGGGAGAAGTCACTGAGATTGGATGGGGCAACCAAATCCGCTCCTATGTGATGCAGCCTTATACTATGGTAAAAGATCATCGTACAAATGCAGAGACAGGAAATGTAGACAGCGTTATGGATGGAAAATTAGATCTGTTTATCAATGCTTTTTTGAAATGGAAGAGTCTTTCTGGAACTCAGCAGCAGTAGCCAGAATCTGTTACTTTGGCGGTTATATATTCCCATTTAACCGCCGGAGTAATAAATGGTTCATGTATATGAAAATCAGTCTATGAGTGCTGGCAGAGAGGATGATTCCCTGCGATGTCAGCAAAGCGCAGAAGTTCCATATTGACTATTTGTCTGGAATTCTTGCTCAGAGGCAAAGTGCGGAGCGCAGCCAGTCTGGACAGTTACATAATAAAGGAACAGATGGAGGGGCTGGTGGACGCAGATCCAGCGGTGCAAGCAGAAGATTTAAAAAAGAGGTTGCATAAAAAAAACAAATGTGCTAATATCTTTGCAGTGAGCACATTTGTTTTTTGTAGACAAACAAACCGGAGGCAGTTATGGAGGAGAAGACAAAATATTTTGTTTTAAAAAAGAAAGCTGTTCCAGAGGTATTATTAAAAGTGGTAGAGGCCAAGAAACTTTTGGAATCGGGTCGTGCCGAGTCTGTGCAGGAGGCGGCAGAGCTGGTAAAAATCAGCCGCAGCTCTTTCTATAAATATAAGGATGACATTTTTCCATTTCATGACAATGCCAAAGGAAAGACCATCACAATGGTGATTCAGATGGATGACGAGCCGGGATTATTATCTCTGGTGCTTCAGATTGTGGCGGATTACCATGCGAATATTCTGACGATTCATCAGAGTATTCCGGTAAACGGAATTGCATCCCTTACCCTGAGTGTAGATGTGCTGCCAGACACAAAAAATGTGTCTCAGATGGTAGAAAACATCGAACAGCAGGAGGGGATTCATTATTTAAAAATATTAGCCAGGGAGTGAGAACATGATTAAAATAGCGATTTTAGGTTATGGAACCATTGGTTCCGGTGTGGTGGAAGTGTTGAACACCAACAGTGAGAGTATTGCCAAGCGTGCAGGTGATGAGATTGAAGTGAAATATATTCTGGATCTCAGAGATTTTCCAGGAGACCCTATGGAGGACAAGGTGATCCACAATTACGATGTAATTGCAGAAGATCCTGAGATTCAGGTGGTAGTAGAAGCTATGGGCGGCGTAGAGCCGGCTTATACTTTTGTCAAGCGTGCGCTTCTTGCAGGTAAGAATGTAACGACTTCTAACAAAGCGCTGGTGGCAAAACATGGGGCGGAACTGATTGCCATTGCCAGGGAACAGAGTATTAATTTTCTGTTTGAAGCAAGTGTGGGGGGCGGAATTCCAATTATTCGTCCATTGAATTCTTCCCTCACGGCAGATGAGATTGAAGAGATTACTGGTATTTTAAACGGTACCACCAATTATATGCTGAGCAAGATGACATTTGAGGGACTGGAGTTTGACGATGTGTTGAAAGATGCACAGTCCAGAGGTTATGCAGAAGCAGATCCTACGGCAGATATAGAGGGCTATGACGCCTGCCGGAAGATTGCGATTCTGACCTCTTTGGTATGTGGACAGCAGGTGGATTTTGAAGATATTTATACAGAAGGAATCACTAAGATCACGGCAGATGATATCAAGTATGCCAAAGCAATGGGAAGAGTAATCAAGCTTCTTGCCACCAGCAGGAAGACGGAAGAAGGTTACTGCGCGATGGTTGCACCCTTTATGCTGTCGCAGCAGCATCCGCTTTACAGTGTCAATGATGTGTTCAATGCTATTTTCGTACATGGCAATGTGTTAGGAGACGCTATGTTCTATGGCAGCGGCGCAGGAAAACTTCCCACCGCCAGCGCTGTGGTGGCAGATATTGTAGATATTGCCAAGCATCTGCACAAAAACATTTTGATTTCCTGGAGTTCCGGTAAGATGGATCTGGTAGATAAGAGAAAGGCACAGAGCCGTTTCTTTGTGCGTGCGGCAGAGGGGCGGGAGCAGGTGAAGGCAGTATTTCCTGAGGCGGAGTTCGTGGAAGTGCCGGAGATTACTGGAGAGACAGGATTTTTGACTGCGTTGATGACGGAAGAATCTTTTGAAGAAAAAGCGGCGGCATTAAAGGATATCAGACAGAGAATTCGTGTAGTGTAGAGAGGGTCAGCAAAAATGAAATATGTGATTGTACTTGGAGACGGAATGGCAGACCGTCCGCTGGAAGAGCTGCAGGGCATGACGCCCCTGGAGTATGCCAAAACACCTAATATGGATAAACTTGCGGCAGCAGGAGAAATTGGAATGGTACATACTATTCCGGATGGAATGTCACCTGGAAGTGACACAGCAAACCTGTCTGTTCTTGGGTATGATCCTAAGATTTATTATTCTGGGCGTTCTCCCCTGGAAGCGTTGAGCATTGGTGTGGATATGAAGCCCACAGACGTTTCTCTGCGCTGTAATTTGGTAACTCTCTCTGAAGAAGAGGAAACATATGAGAACAGGAAGATCTTAGACCACAGTTCTGGAGAAATTTCCACAAACGATGCGGCAGCTTTATTGGAGGCAGTGAGAAAAGAACTGGAAACAGATATTTATAAATTTTATGTGGGTACCAGTTATCGTCATCTTCTCATCTGGGATCAGGGAAAGGTGATGGAGCTGACGCCGCCCCATGATGTGCTGGGACAGCCGATTGGCCAGTATCTGCCGAAAGATGAAATTCTTCATGAAATGATGAAAAAGAGTTATGACATTCTTAAGAATCATCCAATTAATATAGAACGGAAAAAACAGGGCTTAAATCCAGCGAATTCCTGCTGGTTCTGGGGCGCCGGAACCAGGCCGGAACTATCTTCCTTCCAGGAAAAGACAGGACTTTCAGGCGCTATGGTATCGGCCGTAGATTTGCTGAAAGGAATCGCGGTGGGAGCGTCCATGCGAAATGTTTTGGTAGATGGAGCCAACGGCGGACTGCACACGAATTATGAAGGCAAGGCACAGGCTGCTGTGGATATACTGGTAAAGGAAAATTATGATTTTGTCTATGTTCATGTGGAGGCTCCTGACGAGATGGGCCATCAGGGAAGTGTGGAGAAAAAGGTGCAGGCGATCCAATATTTGGACGAGCGTGTGATAGCGCCTATTAAATCAGGTTTGGAGCAGGCAGGAGAACCGTTTCGTATGCTGGTTATGCCAGATCATCCTACTCCCATTAGTATCCGCACCCATACTGGAGACGATGTGCCCTATCTGCTCTATGACAGCACAGAGATTCAGAGTAATGCCTGGAAATATAATGAAAAGGAAGCAGCCCAGTCTTTGAATCGTATTGCAAAAGGCTGTGAAATGATTGATTATCTTATTGGAAAATAGAAAAGATTTAGAAAGGTACTGAGGTCTGTATTCAGATAACAGTACCTTTTTCTTGAAGAAATCTGCAGACTGATTGATTCCTGTAAGGAGGAATGATGTATGGAAAATATGTTTATAAAGGCATTCAATATGGGAGCTGCCGCAGGGTGGCTGATTCTTGCAGTAATGTTTCTGAGGTATATTCTGAGAAATATGCCCCCAAATATGCGCTGCGTTTTGTGGGGATTTGTGGGAATCCGGCTGAGCTGTCCTTGGCTGCCTCAAAGCATGTTCAGCCTGATTCCAAGCGCCCAGACAGTGCGGCCGGATATTGTCTATCAGCAGGAACCTGCCATATACAGTGGGATTCCAGTCCTGAATCAGGCTGTGAATCCAGTTCTTTTGAAATTTTTTGCGCCAGATATTTCAGCGAGTGTGAATCCTCTGCAGATCTGGGTATTTATTCTCTCTCTTATCTGGGCGGCAGGGATGTTTTTTATGATTATCTATGCATCTGTCAGTTATTGGAGGCTGCACTATAAGGTAAGAGAAAGCATAAAATGGAAAGACAATTTATATTTTTGCGATCGGATTGGCGGACCTTTTATTTTAGGGCTAGTTCATCCCAAAATATATCTGCCTTCTGGCTTGGCAGAGCAGGCTGTCTATATTGAATGTTATGAAAAAGCTCGTTTGGCAAGATGCGATCACTTTTGGAAACCATTAGGGTTTGTTTTGCTGACAATTTACTGGTTTCATCCTCTCTGTTGGGCTGCTTACTGGATGTTCTGCAAAGATCTGGAATTTGCCTGCGATGAGAAAGCAGTCAGATCATTTGACGTTCACAGCAGGAAAGAGTATTCAAAAGCGCTGCTGGAATGCAGTGTCAATCATAACAGAAGCGCCGCCTATCCTTTTGCATTTGGGGAAGTTCATATGAAAAAACGGATTGGAAATGTGCTGAATTATGAGAAACCAGTACCTTTTAGAATAGCAATTGCATCTGCCGTTTGTGTAATAACAGCAGTATGCTTTTTGACGAATCCTGAAGAGAAAGCGTCTGGCGATCGCTGCGTGGTGGAGGAAGTCACCTATCATGCGCCGAGATATTCTGATTTTTCTGCGCCGCAGGCATCTTCTGAATTCTATCTGGAGAGAACGGCAGTCTGATCATAAAAGAAAATAAAAATCAATAGCGCTGGCAAATATTAGAAATTACAGAGATAAATTGGCAGATTCCAGCAAATCAATATTCCACACAATCAACAGCAGATTCTTTATGATAAAATTGATAATTACAATTGCAAGGGCAGCCCAGATGTAGATATCACGGTATTTCATGCCAATTTTAATCCGATGCCTGGATATTCGTTCTATGGACTGGCTGATGAGAAACCACCCGCCCGCAGCGGCCGTGTAGATTACCAGGGGATGGAAAAAAAAGGAACGGACAATCTTTCCATGAAAAAGCGCCCATACGGCTCTTGTACCTCCGCATCCAGGACAGTAGATTCCCAAAGTGCTGTTCACCAGACAAGGGAGCAGCAATTTGGAGAGGGGAAGAGGAAAGAGCTTGTATATCAGCGCCAGAACGGATGCTATAAATACCAATGACCAGCCAATATAAAATAATGCGGTTTCTTCTTTTTCACGTTGTCTCATAAAATCATCTCCCAATTCTGCATCAAGCGGCTGCGTTACTTTCATATAGTATAATGGCTGGTACCTTATTTGTCAAAATAAAAAATCTGTGTTATAATGCTACTAAGGAAAGAGGAAGAAGAGTATGCGTCAGGGGAAAGCAGGTGGACAGGAAGTAAAACGAAGATTTGAATTTGATATGAAAGAATGAAACAAAATGAAGTACCAGCCAGTTTAGCTGTTTGTGATGACATTAGCGCTCAAGGACATAGGGCGTCGAGCAGAGAAAAGTGAATGATATCAGACTTGAAAATTTTAGCTGGCCGAATAAAGAGAATGGAGGAATCATTTATGAGAAAGCAGAAAAGAATACTTATGTTTATTTTGATGCTGAGCCTGATGTTAACAGGCATATTGATTACTTCAGAAACGGCGTATGCCGGGAAAATTACAAACATGCAGAGCGCCAGGAAACTAGCACTGAAAAGAGTGAAAAAAGCAGTAGTTACAGAAGTGGATAAGGATTATGAAAGAGGAATTCTTGTTTATGTGGTTCATTTATGGAAGGGAACCAAAGAGTATGAACTAATTTATCGTGCTTCTGACGGAGCGCTGTTGTCTTATAGCTGGGAGGAAATGAGAATTAATCTGACCAGCCGTAAGAAGATAATGAGCAAGAGTACATGCAGAAAACTTGCGCAAAAAGAACTACCACAAGGAAAGATAGTCAATATTGTCAAGAAATATGATGGCAGAATGTACAGGTATAAGGTAAAACTGCAAAAGGAAAATAGGAAATATTTCCTGGAATACCACGCGAGAACACAAAAACTGTTGGATTACAAATGGGAATTAAGAACTTTTAGTGGGAAGGATAAATATCATTATATCGGCTGGAAGAAGGCAAAAAAGATTGCACTCTCTAAAGTAACCGGGGCAGAGGCTGTTACAGTGCAGCTAGGTAAGAATAAGGGAATTCCTGTATATAGAGTGGAACTTGTGAAGGATAGAATTAAGTACAGAATGGAAATCCATGCCAGTACAGGAGAGATTTTAAAATAGAGAGCGTATGTCATTTTAGAGCAGAGTGAGAGAAAAGAGGTGTCAATATGGCAGGATTTATGGTGGGAATAAGCCCATATAATAATGGATTATCAAATACATACGGAAATGAAACTTTAATGGGAGGACCACAGAATGTGCAGAGGGGGAATGAAACAGAAGAGCCAGAGGGAAGCGGTTTTGGAAGAAAGGCTCCAGGAGAGAAATGTGAGACCTGTGAGAAACGGAAATACCAGGATGGTTCTGATGAGAATGTGTCATTTAAAGCAGCGGCGCATATTTCTCCTGAAGCAGCGGCAAGCCGGGTGCGTGCCCATGAGGGAGAGCATGTTGCCAATGCATATACGAAAGCGGCGGAAAAAGGCGGTAAGGTAGTATCTGCGTCGGTTCGAATTAAAACTTCCGTCTGTCCAGAATGTGGGAAGAATTATGTTTCTGGGGGAACAACTTCCACCAGAATTTCCTATCCGTCAGATTCTAATGCAAAAAAATATGGAGAGACAGAAGGGGATTCTGAGGGTAAAAATCAAAGACAGGTGCGGACAAATCCTTATCAGCAGAGTCAGAATCAGATTCGGGCAGATGCAGTGAGAGGAAAAAATATAGATTATGTAGCCAGACCGTTAGAAGAATTTGAAATGGAGCGTTATTGATTATGAAACGTACGTCAGCAGAATTAAAACGATTATCAAGAGAACAGTTGAATGGACACTGGGGCTTTGCAATTGGTGTAAATTTATTAATGCAAATGATTATGTCAGCAGCGATGACGCCATTCTATTTTTTATTTCTGATCAGCAGAAAAGGATTTCTTCAGCTTAATATCTATATGCTTGCAGTAATGATTATTGCAGCTGTATCTATGGTTATGCAATGTGGAATAAGCAGAATATATCTTAGTTTTGCACGGAAAGAAGAGGCGTCTGTTGGGATGATGTTTGGAGAATTTACCAGAAGGCCGGACCGCTACATTCTTGGATATCTTCTGTTATTTGCAATAGAGCTGCTCTGCATTCTCCCCGGAATGATCTGTCTGATTATCGGGATTGTGTCAGGTTTGGTTCTTGCGGAAGTAATTGGCATAGTTCTGTATTTTGTAGGCATGGCGCCGATGATGATACTGTTATTTCGCTTTGCAATGTCGTTTTATCTGATGGTGGATCATGGAGAAATGGGGGTTCTGGAGGCATTTCGCCGGAGTTCAGAACTGATGCAGGGCAATAAAGGAAGGCTTTTTTATATTGTCCTGAGTTATATTGGCTGGGGTCTTCTGGGAATGCTTTCCTGCGGACTGGGAATGCTTTGGGTGATGCCTTATATGATGCAGACTTTTGTGAATTTTTACAGAGAAGTCAGCGGGGAAATGGATCAAAAACCAGGATTTAATCAGGAAGATATACGTGATCTGCCTGGACAGAATCCAGAGACAATATCTTTCCAGTAAAAGAATAAACAAAGGCAGGAGATCATGTTCTCCTGCCTTATTCCTTATAGTGAATTGAGATCGTAAGGATTATAAAAATCATAAGGATCGTAATTATTTGGATATCCTGACTGTTCCATAAGATCTTCGATGTATTCAAGATATCCTTCTGGTCCTCCGAATTGAACAAACAAGATGAAAAGACCATATACAAGAAATAAAATACCACAGATTATAGCAATAACTCCAAGAATCAGACCTGCTTTTCCAAATCCGTTGGTGGTCATTTCGCCGCCTCGGGACAGCAGTGCAAAGATAATAGCAAGGGAACCGAAAATAATTGCCGGGTAAATACAACAGCTCAGCACCAGTCCGGCAATCCCTAAGACCATGGAAGCGATTGCCATGCTAGAAGAGCGTTTGTCTATGTAAGATGTATACATTTCATTGTAATCCATATACATAACCTCCTGAATTTTTCTTCTGTTTTATTGTAGCATGACTTAGGGAAAAAAACAAATATATTTTCGTATCTTCTGCATTTTGTAAAATGTCTTGTCTTGACTTTCTGTATGCTGAATGCTATAATCAAAAAAGTTCGGACAGTTGAGAAATGAATAGCGCTGTCTGTATAAAAGGCGGATATGGCGGAATTGGCAGACGCGATAGATTTAGGTTCTATTGTCAACAGACGTGCAGGTTCAAGTCCTGTTATCCGCATCAGAAAGTTCTTATTCCAACCCAGACCAAAAAGGGTAAAGCGGTTGGATATTGACGATAGGAAGGGATTGTTGGGAAATAGATAGTCCTGAACAGGGGCAGATGTGATTTGCGAAAGTCGCACCTGTCCCTAAACTTTTCTAAAAATAGAAAAAGATGGCTGAAGACAATCATCTTTTTTCGTACATAAGCTAAGAGAACGTACAGGCATTATGTCGAATTTTGTTGTAAAAGATATTTTTGTGTCAATAGAGATTAAGATATAGGGAGAACTAAAATGCGATATATTGACGCTTTGGTAAAGGATTGGTAAAATAAGATTGTAGCTTAAACATATCGACTCCCCCTAATGTTGATATGTCTTTACCCCGATGTTGTCAGGCATCGGGGTAATTTTTTGCTTAATAGAAAAGAACCTTGTTATGTTGAGTATGAGAGAGTCCTCTTATAGAATGAAGAATGTAAAAGCTGAAGGCACTTTTTACTTAGGAAGATTGTATGGTAAAGGTGTCAGCCAGCAGCAGCCAGTTTGCGCGAAAGAGCTGCATGATCTGCCAGTAGCTCATTCCCCTGAGCTGATATTCTTTGACTAATTCGAATTTTGCAGATAGGCTGCGCACGTCTTCAAACCATACTTCGTGAGTTTTTCCCTCCAGAATGTAATTGAAATAAGGAGCCTTGGCCGTTTCGTCAAATAGGATGGCAGAACCCTGGGTAATGGCAATCTGAACAGCCTCAACATTGCCGATAGTCACTGCTTTGGAAGTTCCTTTGACAAAAGGAAGCGTCCAGTCATAGCCATAATTGGGGATGCCAAGGTGAATTTTTTCAGGGGGAATTTTCGTCAGCGCATATTCAACCACTTCACGGACTTTATTAAGGGGAGCAACAGCCATGGCAGGACCATACGTATACCCCCATTCATATGTCATAAGCAGCACGTAGTCTGCTGCTTCTCCAAGAAGCCTATAATCTTTACCTTCATAAAGCAGCCCAGTTTGCGTATCAGAAGTTTTTGGAGCCAATGCCACAGAGACGGGATATCCCAGTGCATTTATGGCTGTGCGGACTTCGCGTACGAAATCTGCAAATGGAATTTTGTCTTCAGGAAGAATATATTCGAAATCTATGTCCACACCCTCAAAACCACGTTCCTGAATCTGGACAGTGAGTTCTTCGATAAGCCTTTGCCGGGCAGATTCACTGTTTACCATCTGGGTAATTAAATAATTGCTGAATTGCCCAGTAGGACCAAAGGGGGTCAGAGTTAAAATGGGGGCAGTACCGTAAGATTTAGCCATAGTAATCATAAAAGTATCGTCTAACTGAGGCGGAAGAAGTTCTCCTTCTGTGGTAAAGCCGTAGGAAAAGACAAATAGATCAGAGAGATAGGGCAGCGTCTGCTCCAATACCCAGCGGCTGATGAAGGGATAAGCATAGCCTCCCGCAAATACGGAGTAGTCAGGGGTTTCTGCTGGATTTTCAGCGTCGGAGCTGGAAGGTTCAGATAGTAAGAGCGCCTGTCCAACAGCAAGAGGATAGGGATAGACAAGCTGGTTGTCGTATATAATGGATTGGGCAGAAATTCCCCAAGAAGCGGCAATAGTATCAACAGTATCACCTGGACGGACAACATATATTTTCATAAAGAGTTCCTTTTTCCTTATGATATGGCAGGAACAGAGAAGTGTTACAAATATCTTTAATTATATGGATTTCAAAATCATAAAAATCCGGCTGAGCCAAAACAGCCGGATTTTAAGCAGTTTAATGATAGAAGCGTTTAAAAGCCTCTGAATCTTATTCGTCCATATCTACCAATGCGGCAGTGATAATTGCCATAGAATATACCTCGTCGGCATTGCATCCTCTGGACAAATCATTAATAGGGGAATTTAAGCCCAGCAGAATAGGACCATAGGCGTCAAAATTACCCATGCGCTGTGCGATTTTGTATCCGATATTTCCAGCATTGATATCTGGAAATACAAAGACATTTGCGTGGCCGGCAACGGGGTCATCTGGGCATTTGGTGCGGGCTACACGAGGAGAAACAGCGGCATCAAACTGCATTTCACCAGAGATTGGTAGATCAGGTCTCAGCGCTTTTGCTTTTATGGCGGCATTGCGCATCTTGTCCACGTCTTCACCGGCGCCGGAACCTAAAGTGGAATAACTTAAGAAAGCAACTTTAGGGTCAATACCGAAAATTTGTCCGCAGTCTGAAGCTTCAATAGCAATTTCAGCTAATTCGTCTTCACTGGGTTTGATATTGATAGCGCAGTCAGCCATTGCCAGCACTTCATTTTCACCAGTAGCAGAAGGACGTACCAGAATAAAACAGGAAGAGACGATTTTATAGCCTGGTTTGGTCTTTATCAGCTGTAATGCTGGACGGATTGTATCGGCAGTGGTGTAAGTTGCACCGCCCAGAAGAGAGTCTGCAAAGCCCATTTTAACCAGCATGGTGCCAAAGTAGTTTCCCTGCAGCAGAATCTTCTTCGCTTCTTCGGGCTGCATATTTTTGCTTTTTCGGAGTTCACAGAGAGCATTCACCATCTCGTCCATTTTCTCAAAATTCTGTGGGTCAATAATCTGGGCGCCACGGATATTGTAACCATATTCTTCAGCTGCATTTTCCACTTCTTCCTGATTGCCTACCAGAATAGGGGTAAGAAAATTGGAAGCCAAAAGACGGGAAGCTGCCTCCAGAATACGTGGATCACTGCCCTCAGTAAAAACGATTTTTTTGGGGTTCTTTTTCAGTTTGCTGATCATTGCCCCAAAACCCTGCATATTCCTGCTCATAGTAAAAATCCTCCTTATTATAATATCTGCTTTTCATCATCAGTCTAAACTATTCTGTGACGATTTCTTATTATAAATGTATCACTTTTGAAAATTTTTTCAACAGATTTATATGTATAAAAACAGGTACAGAGTGGAAAATTTTGCATTTTTCTAAGAACAATGTGATTTGGGTCAGGAAATCTCTGGAAAGAGGCATATTTATAAAAATTTTATAGTTTTTTTCTTGAGTTTTTCAGGAAGTATTTTTATAATGTATTTAAAAACCGACCAGCGGGTCAGAAAAACATGTACAGGAGGAAAAGGATATGCTGTCAAAATTCAGTGTAAAGAAAGCATACACCGTGATTGTGGGAATAGTATTGATTATTATTCTGGGAGTGGTGTCTTTGAGTAAGATGAGCACCGATCTGCTGCCCAGTATGAATCTTCCCTATGCAATTGTAATGACTACTTATTCGGGTGCCAGTCCAGAGCAGGTGGAGCGGATTGTGACGCAGCCCATTGAGGGAGCCATGGCGAGCACTTCTAATATTAAAAATATCAGCTCCACTTCTTCTAATAACATGTCTATGGTAGTCTTAGAATTTGAGCAGACTGCAAATATGGATTCTGTTACTGTGGAAATGAGAGAAAGCCTGGACCAGATCAGCGGCTACTGGCCAGAAGAGGTGGGCAATCCTATCATTATGAAATTGAATCCAGATATGATGCCGATTATGATCGCGGCAGTGGAAGCGGAGGATATGGACGATATTGAAATCAGCGAATATGCAGAAAAAGAGCTGATTCCAGAAATTAAGAGCGTTGAGGGTGTTGCATCTGTGTCAGGTACAGGACTGATTGAGGAATCTGTGCATGTGACTCTGAGCCAGAAAAAGATTGACACGATAAATGAAAAAATTATGGCTTCTCTGGATGAAAAATTTTCAGATGCAGAAAATGAGATGGATTCAGCAGAAAGTGAGATTAGCAGCGGGAAAAACGAGCTGGAGAGCGGTCAGAAGAAGATGGCAAATCAAATCAGCGATGCACAGAATCAGTTAAATGACAAAAAAATTGAACTGTTTCAGACAGAAACAGATCTCAATAATAAACTTGCTGAGCTGAGGGAAACCAAGACAAAGACGGAACAGGGCATCGAGACACTAAAGGCTTTACAGGACCAGGTGCAGGTTCTGGTAGAAAATAAGACGAAACTGGAAAATGGAATTGCAGCGATGCAGGAAATGCAGCAGGATACTGCAGAAATGGAAGGTCAGCTTATCAAAGTGGAAGCAGGGCTTGCCAAAATCAAGTCTGAACTTGCAGCTCAGGAAGGAAGCAGGTTAAAAGAAAATGCTTCTGATGAAAGGCTGATATCCTATATTTCTCAATCACTGGCTGAGGCTGAGCAGGGGCTGGTACAGATAAATGGCGGAATCGCGGCAGTGGAGACAGGGCTTCAAAGTGTGGCAGAAGGTAAAAATACCATTAATCAAACACTGGCCACCTTAAACCAGAGCCAGATTGCTGGGTCTGTGGAGATGGGAAGTGCATCTGCACAGCTTGCCAGCGGAGAGGATAAATTAAAGGAATCCAGAGAAAGTTTTGAGGACAGTAAAGAGGAAGCGTATGACGCCGCAG
This sequence comes from uncultured Lachnospiraceae bacterium, assembly GCA_910585395.1. Taxonomy (GTDB): domain Bacteria; phylum Bacillota; class Clostridia; order Lachnospirales; family Lachnospiraceae; genus Petralouisia. Next base: position 41,491 of record CAJUCK010000003.1, on the reverse strand, counting down.
ATTTAAATCAAATTTTGACGATGGAGACCCTTACCAATATATTAACAGCACAGAATTTCTCTATGCCTGCCGGGTATATTACCGATGAAGGGGAACGCTGCATGGTGCGTGTGGGAGATGCTGTTGACAGCGTGGAAGCCTTGCAGGACATGGTGCTGATGGACCTTGGCATGGACGGGGTAGAAATTATTCATCTGTCTGATGTGGCTGATATCGCAGTGACAGACAATTCTGAGGACTCTTATGCCAGGCTGAACGGAAAACCAGGCATAATGCTGTCAGTGGAGAAACAGACGGGTTATTCTACAGGAGATGTCACAGACCGTGTCTATGATAAGTTTGAGAGTTTGAAAAAGACAGATGAAAAACTTACGGTTTCTGTACTGATGGATCAGGGCATCTACATAGATATGATTGTAGATTCCGTATTGAATAATATGATTTTTGGAGCAGTTCTTGCTATTGTAATTTTGCTGCTTTTCTTAAAGGATATCAAACCTACGCTGGTGATTGCATGTTCTATTCCTGTTTCCGTAATTTTTGCGGTGGTGCTCATGTATTTCAGCGGGGTTACACTGAATATGATTTCTCTGTCGGGGCTGGCGCTTGGCATTGGAATGCTGGTAGATAACTCCATTGTGGTAATTGAAAATATTTACCGAATGCGAGGAGAAGGGCTGTCAGCGAGAAAGGCGGCAGTGGAAGGAGCGAAACAGGTAAGCGGCGCCATTACAGCGTCTACGCTGACGACAGTCTGTGTATTTGCGCCTATCGTATTTACAGAAGGAATAACCAGACAGCTCTTTGTTGATATGGGTCTGACGATTGCCTATTCACTGCTGGCAAGCCTGATTATTGCCCTGACCTTTGTTCCTATGATGGGTTCTAAAATGCTGAAAAAGACGAAAAATATGAAGCATCCATGGTTTGAAAAATTCCAGGAAGTTTATGGGGCAGTTCTTGAGAAGCTTCTTAAAGTGAAATTTTTGGTACTGCTGGCCATGGCTGGGCTTTTAGTTCTGAGCATGAAAATGTGCCTGGATAAGGGAACTGTATTTATGCCAGAAATGGAGAGTACCCAGATGAGCGTTGAGATTGTGCCTCCAGAGGATGCAGAGTTTGCAGAAGCCTGTAAACTGGCTGATCAGGTGACAGAGAAGATCCAGACGCTTTCAGATGTAGAGGCCATAGGAGCTATGGCGGGAGGCGGAGGCGCGGCTTCTGGCATTATGGGAGGCACAGGCAGCAGTGGAAATAATATTACGCTCTATATTATCTTAAAAGAAGAAAAAGAAATGGCCAATGAAAAGCTTGCAGAAGAGATGAAAGAGCTTACCAAAGATTTAAAGGGTGAAATCAATGTCAGCAGTTCCATGATGGATATGGGAATGCTGGCGGGAGATGGACTGACCGTCCAGGTTAAGGGAAGAGAGCTGGAAAAACTGCAGAAAATTGCAAATGATGTGAAAGAGATTGTAAAAAAAGTTGAGGGAACAGCAGAAGTTTCCACTGGGGCAGAAGATACAGAGAATGAATTTCGCATTACTGTCAATAAAGAAAAAGCCGCAAAATATGGTATGACAGTGGCGCAGATTTATCAGCTTGTCAATGAACAGATGAAAAATGAGACAAAGGATGCAACCATTTCCACAGACATTAAAGACTATGATGTTTATCTGGAAAGCGTGGAACAGAGTGAAGCTTCCATTGAGTCTTTAAAGAAACTGACTTTTACCTATAAAGATAAAGAAACTGGTGATGAATCTGAAATATCTCTTTCACAGGTTGCAGAGTTTGAAGAGACGAGCAGTCTTTTATCTATTTCCAGAGAAGGACAGGAACGCTATGCCAATATAACGGCCTCTATTGACAAGGGCTATAATGTCGGTCTGGTGGGTGATGCTGTGAATAAAGCGGTGAGAGATTATGATCTTCCAGAGGGCTATACCATTAAAATGAAAGGAGAAGATGAGAGCATCAACGAGGCCATGGAACAGCTGATGCTGATGCTGGTTCTGGCAATTGCTTTTATTTATCTGATTATGGTAGCGCAGTTCCAGTCCTTAAAGGCGCCTTTTATTATTCTTTTTACCATACCTCTCGCATTGACTGGAGGATTTGGCGCTTTGCTGATTTCTGGCAATGAGATGAGCATTATAGCTATGATCGGATTTATTATGCTGGTAGGCGTTATCGTGAATAATGGTATCGTAATGGTAGAATATATCAATCAGCTTCGCCGGGAAGGCGTAGACAAACGTGAGGCAATCGTGACGGCAGGAAAGACAAGGCTGCGCCCGATTCTTATGACAGCAATGACCACGATTCTTGCCATGTCCACTATGGCGCTGGGTTCTGATATGGGTTCTGATATGTCAAGGCCAATGGCGATTGTAACCATAGGAGGGATGATTTATGGAACACTTATGACCCTGGTGGTAGTGCCCTGCATTTATGATTTGTTTTACAGCAATAAGAGTATGGTAGAGGAAGAAATCTGATGGAAGAAAGAATATATCCGCCGAAAGTAAGGGCAATGTATGAAGCAGTGCTGGAGCTGTTTGCATCTGGCAGGGAGCTTAGTACCCTGAAAGTTTCAGAGATTACTTCTAAGGCTGGGATTGGAAAGGGTACAGCATATGAATATTTTTCTACAAAAGAAGAAATTATTGTAGGAGCTGTTGAGTATGAAGCTACAAAACATTTTCAGGTGATTATTCAGCTTCTGGAGGAAGGGCAGACCTTTCCAGAAATTATAAATAAAGGTCTGGACATGCTGGAGGCGGCAAACGAGAAATATCATGGCCTGGCAGTGCTGGAGAAAATTATCAGCGACAGCACGATAAATGGAGGAAATCTGTTAAAAGAGATGGAAAAATATAAGGAAGAGTATGAGCCCTGGACCCATATGACCCAGCGGCTGATGAAGCTTGTAAAGGACACAGACGGCGTTCAGGAAACTAATCCCTGGAAAGTTTGGGGAGCCATTTTATCTCAGTATATGCTCTATGCACTCTATTTGGTTCATCGTAAGAGAATGAAAGGGATAAGCAGAGAAGAAGCAAGGGCATTTGTGTATCAGAATATTTTAAAAATATTAGATGGAACTACTTGACAATTTTTCTTTTAACTTTTAAGATGAAGGGAAAGGTAGTGCCATGACACGCCCTTTACCGGATATTGGTAAGGGGCGTTTTCACTGAATACAGACGCTTTGACATGTAAACGAAGTGATGCTTTAAAGGAGAGAATTATCATGAAGAAAGAACTTGCGAAAACGTATGCTCCCAAAGATATTGAAGACCGTCTTTACCAAAGATGGGAAGAGAATAAATACTTTCATGCAAAGGCTGACCGGAGCAGAAAGCCTTTTACCATTGTGATGCCGCCTCCTAACATTACCGGACAGCTCCACATGGGCCATGCGCTGGATAATACCATGCAGGATATTCTGATTCGTTATAAGCGTATGCAGGGATATAATGCGCTGTGGCAGCCTGGCACAGATCATGCCTCCATTTCCACAGAAGTCAAGGTCATTGAATCTCTGAAAGAACAGGGCATTGACAAGAAAGAACTTGGCAGGGAAGGATTTCTGGAAAAAGTATGGGAGTGGAGAGAAGAATACGGTGGACGAATTATTAAACAATTGAAAAAGTTAGGTTCTTCGGCGGACTGGGACAGAGAGCGTTTTACCATGGATGAGGGCTGCTCTCATGCAGTGCAGGAGGTTTTTATCAAACTGTATAATAAGGGACTGATTTACAAAGGCTCCCGTATCGTGAACTGGTGTCCAGTGTGCAAGACCTCTATTTCTGACGCAGAGGTGGAGCATGAAGAACAGGATGGATTTTTCTGGCATATCAATTATCCGGTGAAAGGCGAGGAAGGAAGATTCGTAGAAATTGCCACTACCAGACCGGAGACCCTTCTGGGAGATACGGCGGTGGCCGTCAATCCAGAGGATGAGAGATATCAGGATATTATTGGAAAAACATTGATCCTGCCTCTGGTAGGCCGTGAGATTCCGGTTGTGGCAGATCATTATGTGGATAAGGAATTTGGGACAGGCTGTGTGAAAATTACACCGGCACATGACCCCAATGATTTTGAGGTTGGAAAGCGCCACAATCTGCCAGAGATCAATATCATGAATGATGACGCGACCATCAATGAAAATGGAGGCAGATATGCAGGCATGGATCGCTATGAGGCCAGAAAAAAGATGGTGCAGGAGCTGGAAGAACAGGGACTTTTAGTTAAAATTGTACCTCACTCTCATAATGTGGGAACCCATGACAGATGCGGCACCACAGTGGAACCTATGGTGAAGCAGCAGTGGTTTGTGAAAATGGATGAGCTGATTAAGCCTGCGGTGGAAGCAGTTAAAAATGGTGAGATTACCCTTCTGCCAGAACGTATGGATAAGACATATTTTAACTGGACAGACAACATCAGAGATTGGTGTATTTCCAGGCAGCTCTGGTGGGGACACCGGATTCCGGCTTACTATTGTGCTGAATGCAAAGAATTTGCAGTGGCAAGGGAGAATCCTGGAAAATGCCCGCAATGCGGCTGTACACATATGACGCAGGATGAAGATACATTGGACACATGGTTTTCCTCTGCGCTGTGGCCCTTCTCCACACTGGGATGGCCAGAGAAAACAGAAGATCTTGATTATTTTTATCCTAATGATGTGCTGGTAACCGGATACGATATCATCTTTTTCTGGGTGATTCGTATGATTTTTTCTGGCTACGAGCAGATGGGGGAAGCGCCTTTTAAGACAGTGCTGTTTCATGGCCTGGTGAGAGATTCCCAGGGACGTAAGATGAGCAAATCTCTTGGAAATGGAATTGACCCTCTGGAAGTTATTGATAAATATGGTGCAGATGCGTTAAGGCTTACGCTGATTACGGGAAACGCACCTGGAAATGATATGCGTTTCTACTGGGAGAGGGTGGAGTCATCCCGAAATTTTGCCAATAAGGTGTGGAATGCCTCTCGTTTCATTATGATGAACATCGGTGAAGAGAAGCTGGCAGAGCCGTCTTTCAATGAGCTTGAGGTGGAAGATAAATGGATTTTGTCCAGAGTTAATACCCTTGCCAGAGACGTCACTGAGAATATGGATAAATTCGAGATGGGTATTGCAGTACAAAAGGTTTATGATTTTATCTGGGATGAATTCTGTGACTGGTATATTGAGATCGCAAAGACCAGAACTTTTAAAAAGGAAGAAAATCCAGCGTCAGCCAGAGTGGCAATGTGGACTTTGAAAACGGTTCTGATTCAGGCATTAAAACTGCTGCATCCCTGCATGCCTTTTATTACAGAAGAAATTTTCTGTACGCTGCAGGAGGAAGAGGCAACGATTATGCTGTCCCGGTGGCCGGAGTATAAGGAAGAGTATCATTTTGCCCAGGCAGAAGCAGCTGTGGAACATGTGAAAGACTTGGTAAAAGGAATCCGGAATACCAGAACAGCAATGGAAGTTCCGCCCAGCAGAAAGGCAAAAGTATTTATAGTAACTTCAGACATTGAATTGAAGAACACATTTGAGAGTATGAAAACAGCATACAGCCTGCTTGCCAGCGCCAGTGAGATTCAGGTACAGGAGGATAAGGCAGGAATTGGTGAAGATGCGGTATCAGTAGTGATTCCGGGAGCTGTGGTTTACCTTCCATTGGAAGACTTGGTAGATTTTGAAAAAGAGAAGGAACGCCTCTTAAAAGAAAAGGAACGTCTCTCAAAGGAATTGTCCCGTTCCAAAGGAATGCTTTCCAATGAGAAATTCCTGAATAAAGCGCCAGAAAAGAAAGTGCAGGAAGAAAAAGACAAACTGGCAAAATATGAGCAGATGATGGCTCAGGTGGAAGAGCGTTTGTCGCAGATGAAATAGAAAATGTAAAAAATAAATAAAGATATTGAAAAATTTCTTGAATCTTGTTAGAATAATATATATAGCGGTATTTTTCACAGAAATTCCATGTGAAGGGGGAATCTGTAATGACAGCAGTGACGAGAGATGATCCAAAGGTTCGATTTAGTAGTGACAGCATGAAAGCCTATCTTTATTTGCCAAATCCGGATTTTGAAGGCTATAACTTGGACGATATTACAGAGGTTCTGCGGCAGAGCGGCATATCTTATGGAATTAACGAACAGAAGGTTCGTGATATGATAGAGCAGCAGATTTATAATCAGGAAGTCCTTATTGCAGAGGGAGACCAGGCAGTGGATGGAATAGATGGTTATTATGATTATAAGTTTGATATGAATTTCAGCAAGAAACCTACGGTAAGACCAGATGGTTCGGTGGATTACTGGAGCATTAAGATGGTAGAGATGGTCACAGAAGGACAGGTAATAGCAGAATACCATAAGGCAGTGCAGGGTAAGGACGGCATGAATCTTAAGGGCAAACCAATTCTGGCAAAGCGCGGAAGAGATTTAGTTCCGCTTAAAGGCAAGGGATTTGAGCGTTCTGAGGATGGTCTGACTTATACTTCTCTGATGGATGGTAAGATTGACAAGAATGGTGACAGAATTGTGATTCTGCCTGTATATGAGATAAATGGTGATGCAGACCTGTCTGTAGGAAATATTGACTTCCGTGGGGATGTTATTATTCATGGAAGTATTTGCAGCGGTTTGATTGTCAAGGCAACAGGGACAGTGACCGTGGACGGTATTGTGGAAGGAGCCAGCATTGAGGCTGGAAAAGACATCGTACTTCGAAGCGGAGTAATGGGAGCTTCCAGAGCAGTGATTAACAGCAAAGGAAATATTTCGGCCAAGTTCTTTGAATATACGCGTGTACATGCCAACGGTATGATTCAGGCAGATGTATTTCTAAATTGCCAGGTGTCCTGTGGTGAGAGTATTATTCTGAATGGAAGGAAGGCAAGCATTATCGGCGGAGAAGTAGGAGCAATTCAGAGTATTGAGGCAGACATTTTGGGCAGTGACGGTGAAGTCAGTACCAACGTAAAGATTGGAAACGATCTTGCCGTAAAACGCAGGATTGGTATACTTCAGAATAAGATTCAGGTCGAGAAGGAAAATCTTGCTAAGATTGAAGAAGGACTGAAGATTTTACAGGAGAAGAAAAATGATCCCAGGAGGACAGATCTTCTGCGTGTTAAAATTCGGGATACTGCATTATTGGCAGGTGATACTGCTGAACTGGAGAAGCTTGAGGACCAGGTAGCACGTGCCAAAGGAGGCACTATCAAGGTAAATGGATATGTGTATCCAGGTGTCTGCGTGGAGATTGATGAACTGCGTGTCCTGGTAAAAGAGAAACAGAAGAGACTGGAATTCGTGCGGAAGCAGGATAAGATACTGATGTGTGCATTAGAAGCATAGAATTCTCGGATATGGTGTCTGTCTGTCGGTTGTGAAAGCAGCGGGGAGGCAGATGCCATTTTCTTTTTGGAACAGGAATTTTGCCATGCAGAAGGGAAAAGATGGTTCAGTACGATTACTCTGTAGAAAATTGTCGTACGAAAAATTAAAATTTCAGTGAATAGGACTGGATTTCAACACGTTGGTGTATTATAATGACCACGAAAGCATTGAGCAGTGTCAAGATAGCAAAAGCAAATGCGTCATGCTTGCATGTAAGCATTTGCTTTTTTGTTCGCCAGGGAAGACGTTGACCCATTAAAATGCAGACTTGACTGTTTGGCTGGCGGAGAGTGTAATCTCTAAGACACTGTGAAGGGATAAATTTGTATGAGAACTTATGAAGAAATTGTGGAATCTATTCTGGAAATTCCCAAATTTACAAAAAAGAATAATCTCAATCATACGAGAGAGCTGCTGAAACAGCTGGGCAGTCCCCAGGAAAAGTTTCATGTCATCCATGTGGCAGGGAGTAATGGCAAAGGGAGCGTCTGCGCATACATTGACAGCGTGCTGCGTCAGGCAGGAAAGAAAACGGGTATGTTCACTTCTCCGCATTTGGTCCATATGGAAGAGCGGTTTGCTCTGGATGGAAAGCCCTGTGACAGAAATCTTTTTGTAAGAGCAGCAGAACAAGTGGGAATGGCTGCAGACGTCATGGTGCAAAAAGGGCTGCCTTATCCTACGTTTTTTGAATATATTTTTGCAATGGGCATGGTAATTTTTGCAGAACAACAGGTAGAATATGCAGTGCTGGAGACAGGGCTTGGGGGAAGACTGGATGCCACGAACGTAATCAGGAAGCCTGTGCTTACTGTGATTACTTCAATTAGCCTGGAACATACTGAAATACTGGGAGATACGATATCTGAAATTGCCGCAGAGAAGGCAGGGATTTTAAAAGCAGGTGTTCCAGCCGTATATGATGCGGCATTACCAGAGGTACAAGAAGTAATAGAAACGTCTGCCTCTAGTCTGAAATGTCCTCTTTGTCCGGTATTTCCTAAGGACATTAAGATTTTATTAAACAATAGAAAAAAGATTGCATTTTCCTATGATTCTGGTTATGATATTACTGAAATTGAGATACCATTTGCTGCGCCGTATCAGGCGGGAAATGCAGCGCTTGCCCTGCGGGCAGTACAGTGCCTTATGGAGATAGAGCATATCCCCAGAGAAACAGTGCGCCGGGGATTTTCCCAGGTAAAATGGAAGGGGAGGATGCAGCAGGTAAGTTCAGAGGTGTATTTTGACGGAGCACATAATCTGGATGGGATTGAGAAATTTTTGGAGGCGGCAGGGCTGGTCAGTGAAAAGCCGGCAGTTTTGTTGTTTTCTATGGTCAAAGAAAAAGATTATCTGGGCGCGGCAGAACGTTTGCTGGCTGCAGGGAACTGGGAAGAGATTGTCCTTACCACGGTTCCAGGTATGCGGGGAATGGAAGCTGGAAATTTAGCGGAGATTTTTGAAAAGGCAGCGAAAGAGAGTAAGAATACCGTCAGGATTACTGGAATTGGAGAGATTGACAAGGCATATGCGTTTGCCTTGTCTGTAAAAAAGCCAGGACAAATATTGTTTTGTGCAGGTTCTCTCTATCTTATAGGAGAATTAGAACGAATAGCAGGAGGTATGTCATGATTGATTTTGAAGAAGAATTAAAGAAATTTAAACCGAGCCTGGAGGTAGAAGAGGCTGAGGATGCAATATATGACAGGGATTTGACAGATATGACAGATATTATGCAGGAAATTTTAAGAGAAGCAAGACAACAGCGTTAGTGAGTGAGGAAGGAATAATATGGATTCTTATAATAAAATTATTCGTTTGTCCAATACCCTGTACAATGATGGATTGAGAAGGGCAGGCGTCAGAGATTTGTCAGGAGCAGTAGATTCTCTGAAAAAAAGCCTGAGGTTTTATAAGGCAAATATTTCAGCAAGAAATCTTTTGGGTCTGGTCTATTATGAGATGGGTGAGGTGGTAGATGCCTTAAGCGAATGGGTGATCAGCCGCAGCCTTCAGCCAGAAGACAATCCAGCAGAACAGTATCTGGAGGCGATTCAGTCTAACCGCTCCAGATTAAGTTCTGTAAATCAGACCATTAAGAAGTATAATCAGGCATTGCTTTACTGCCAGCAGAACAGCGGAGATCTTGCTATTATTCAGTTAAAAAAGATACTTGCCTCAAATCCGAGTCTGATTAAGGGCCATCAGCTTCTGGCACTTTTATATATGCAGGAAAATAAATACGAACTTGCAAAGAGAGAGCTTGCAGCGGCGGCCAGAATTGACAATAGTAATATTACAACACTCAGGTATCTTCAGGAGGTAGACCAGCATCTGCAGAAGAATGCAGCTTCTGGGAAGGGCGGTCATCGTAAAAAGGAGAATACAGCGTCTTATCAGAGTGGAAATGATGTGATTATTCAGCCCACAAATTTTAAAGATACGTCCCCAGTAATGACGATTTTAAATTTGATTATCGGTGTGGTAATCGGTGTACTGATTACCTGGTTTCTTATTACTCCTAATGTGCGTCAGAGTGCTATATCAGACGCGCGTAAGGCAGAGCTGGAGGCAAATAATGAGCTTACCAGCCGTACCCAGGAAATCAAAGGATTGGAACAGGAAATTGAGAAGCTGAATAAACAGATTCAGCAAATGGAAGGAAAGTCTGACGACAGCCAGAAGATAATCGAGAATTATGAGCAGTTACTGGCAGTTTATGATGCGTTTTCCCAGCAGAACATTCAAGGAGCAGGCGATACGATTGGAAATGTAGATCCCAGTCTATTGGGAGCCCAGGCAAAAACAATGTATGAGACATTGAGCGCTCAGGTAAATGAGAAATATATTGCAGCTGTTTATCAGCAGGCAGAGCAGGATTATAATGGAAGAAAATACCAAGAGGCCGTAACAGGACTGGAGAAAGTAGTCCAGGTGGAGGAAGATTACCAGGATGGATATGCAATTTACTATCTTGCTCAGTCATACCGTCAGATTGGAGATGCAGAAAATGCTAAGAAGTATTACCAGCGTATGGTAGAACTTCATCCGGGAACTCAGCGTGCACGGTCTTCTCAAAGGTACTTGGATGAATTAAATCAGCAGCAGCCTTAAAATATAATAAGAATATATACAAAAGACGTCATAATATTATGGCGTCTTTTTATCTGAAAGGAAGGAATGTTATGGAGCACAGTTATGAGAAGGAATTTGGATGCCTGATTTTGAAAATGCCAGCAGAACTGGATCATCATCAGGCAGAATATCTGAAGGAAGAAGCGGACGAGCTTTTAATGAGATATCCAGTTCGCAGCCTGATATTTGATTTTACAGACACCTGTTTTATGGACAGTTCTGGAATTGGAGTTATCATTGGAAGATGTAAAAATGTGCGTTTTTCCGGTGGTTATGTGAAGGCTGTCCATCTTAATGAACAGATAAATCGTATTTTTCAGCTTTCTGGCTTGAAGAAGATTATAGAAGTGGAATAAAAAGGGGATTAGAAGGAGGATTATATGGATAATTTAAGAAATGAGATGAGGATGGAATTTCTTGCCTTGTCTTCCAATGAAGGATTTGCGAGAGTTGCGGTGGGGGCGTTTGTAGCAGAGTTGAATCCTACGGTGGACGAGCTTGCAGATATTAAAACTGCTGTCAGTGAAGCAGTGACGAACTGTATTATTCATGGATATGAGCAGAAGGAGGGCAGTATCTGGATTTCCTGCCGTATTGAGGGACGGCAGGTGGAAATTTCTGTGGAAGATACTGGAAAGGGAATCAAAAACATAGAACAGGCAAGAGAGCCTTTGTTTACCACGAAACCAGAACTGGAGCGTTCGGGGATGGGATTTGCATTTATGGAAGCATTCATGGATGAAGTGGAGGTGATATCGGAACCCTGGAAGGGAACCAGTGTCATCATGCGTAAAACCATAGGGGAAGGGTGAGAAACTTGATGGAAGCAAATGTGAAGGATGACAAAATCCAGCAGCTTCTGGAACGTTCTCAGGCAGGTGACCGCCTGGCAAGAGATACCATGGTGCAGAATAATATAGGGCTGGTATGGAGCCTTGTCCGAA
>CAJUCK010000003.1:29375-29983 GCA_910585395.1 uncultured Lachnospiraceae bacterium | reverse complement strand
TTGATGAAAGCAATTGATAAATTTGATTTGTCATATTCTGTTAAATTTTCTACTTATGCGGTCCCCATGATTACCGGGGAGATTCGCCGTTTTCTCAGAGACGACGGTATGATTAAGGTGAGCAGGAGCTTAAAAGAAAATGGGGCCAGAACAAAACAGGCGAGGGAGAAACTGCAGGCAGAGTTTGGCAGGGAACCGAATCTGCAGGAACTTTCAGTGGAAACAGGTCTGCCCCGGGAAGAGATTGTGATGGCGCTTGAGGCAAATGGGGAAGTAGAATCTATTTACCGGGCAGCAGGCTCTTCAGAAGGAAAAGAAGTATGCCTTGCAGACCGGCTTGCCCAGGAGAAGGACAGTCATGAAGTTCTTCTGAATCATATGGTGCTGCAGCAGCTTTTGCAGGAACTGCCTGAAATGGAACGAAATCTTATTGAGCTCCGGTATTTTAAGGAACGGACACAGATGCAGGTGGCAGAGGAACTTGGGATCAGCCAGGTGCAGGTCAGCAGGCTGGAGAAAAAAATCCTGCTGGGGATGCGGAGCCGGGCGGTGCATTAAAAACGGCTCTATGAAGCAAAACTGCCCCATGAAGCATTGTGTGGGAGCGC
>CAJUCK010000003.1:29011-29365 GCA_910585395.1 uncultured Lachnospiraceae bacterium | reverse complement strand
AATTTTTATCTCAACAGTATTGGGAAAGAGTTTTGGTGGGAGCGCGTCTGGGGGATAAACTGCCGCTCATAAAATTAAATTGTAATATCGAATAGGCTCTGTGGAAATTTTCACAGAGCTTTTCATATTTTACAATGTTTCATGAAAAAAGGTGATGAGAGGACTTGAAATCATTCTCATAATAAGGGAAAAGAACTTCAGTAGATGAGTAAAGGCGGGAATAAATAGGCAATATGAACAAAGAGGATCGAAAATAGCAGAAAAAAACTCGAAAATGACAACAAATTATATTTTAAAAATTATATAATATTAGTGTGATTTGTTGAAATAAGAAGTGATATACAAAATGAAGGA
>CAJUCK010000003.1:20655-29001 GCA_910585395.1 uncultured Lachnospiraceae bacterium | reverse complement strand
TTGATTATGACAAAAAGAACAAGGCTGCTGGCAGTAGTGCTTGCTGGCTGTATGGCGTTTACGTCATTGCCGTTTTCTATGGTGCAGGCAGCGGGCAGCAGTACAGCAAGTGTGGCAGAGGAGACAAAAATTACTGGTTTGACTACAGAATATCAGACCAACCCGCTGGGAATTGAGCCAAAGGGCGTTCATTTTGGCTGGAAGATGGAATCGGCTGCAATTGGAGCCAGACAAACCGCTTATCAGGTAAAAGTGACAAAGGAGGACCAGTCAGCAGTTTGGGATAGTGGAAGAGTGGAGAGCGACCGTTCCACAGGGATTGCCTGCGGAGAAGTCCTTGAACAGAGAACTTGTTACAACTGGGAAGTGACTGTTTGGGATCAGGCAGGAAAAAGCTATCAGGCAAACGCCGCTTTTGAGACAGGCGTCTCAGACCTTCAAGAATGGAAAGATGCAGAGTTTATAGGTTTAAACAAGAGCCGCCTGGCACCTGTTTTTCGCTGTGAACAAGCTTTAATGAAGACAGATATCAAGAAAGCAAGACTGTACATTACAGCGCTGGGGGCTTATCAGGCATATGTCAATGGAAATCGGGTAGGAGAACTGGACAAGGATGGAAATGTGATTTATCATCACATGAATCCTGGATATGGAAATCAGACATATGATATTACACCGTTTCTTGTACAAGCAGATTCTGCAGCTGTGTCGGTATCAGCAGGTACCGGATGGTATAACGGCATGGGTGAAACCAACAGCCAGCCTGCTGTGAAGGCCCTTGTGATCATTGACTACGAGGATGGGAGCCAGCAGGTAATAAAAACCAATACTACAGACTGGAAGGGAACCCTTGCAGGAGGAATCACAGCAAGCGGCATTTACTACGGAGAAGACTATAATGCGCTGTTTGCCAAAGAACTGGGAGATTATACACAGACAGGCTATGACGACAGTGCGTGGGTCAATGCTCAGGGCAGCAGTGAAGGAACCGCTGCAAGCCCCTGTATTACGAATCGTTTTGATGCTCAGACTGCTTCTTATATAAAGATTAAGGTTCAGGAGGCAGGCCCGGCAAATGATTCCAGAGAAAATTTCCTGCAGATTATGGAGATGGAATTATTAGACGGACAGGACAATGTGATTCGAGGAAAAGTTCCCAAGATTAATAATACCTGGTCTCCGAATGGCCAGTGGAAACCAGAGCATTTGACAGATGGTGATCTGGGACAAAAGACGGATAACGGTTTTACTACAAATATGATGGGTACGACAGGTGCAATGTCCTATACGTTTGAAGAACCAGTGGAGATTACGTTCGATCTGGGTAGCGCAGCATCTTTTGATACTTTAAAGCTGTATCCGAGAACGGCTGCTAAGCCAGTGTCTGGAAATGAATGTCCGGCATATCCTAAAAAGTATACGCTGGAGATTTCCCAGGACGGGAGCAATTGGACGCCTGTAGATTTGAACGGATCAGAGGAAGGGACTGGCTATTTTGTAGAAAGCCTGCGGAATACAGAGCTGTTTCCGGAGATGGAAGCAGAACCGCAGCATATTGATACCGATTTTGAAGGAAATGTAAGAGCAAAGAAGGTAAAAATCAGCGTGTCCCAGATCGGTCCTGCCGTCTATGAAAATAATGACTGGGAAAAAGAGAACCGTCTGCAGATTATGGAATTGGAATTGTGGGACGGAACAAAAAATGTGGCAAAAAATGTAGTACCGACAGTTACCACGGATAAGCCGTTTGATTTTGGCGATACCTGGAGAGTAGAGAACTTGACAGATGGAGATTACGGGGTGCAGTCTGACAAAGGTTATTCCACCAATATTTTAGATACGAAGAAGACGACCATCGATCTGGAAAATCCTATTACGATTGAGTTTGATTTTGACGAAGCAGTAGAATTTTCCAGCCTGCGGATTTTTCCCCGCAGTGGAAAAGATTCTGTCATAGGAGGGATCTATCCAAATTATCCTAAGATTTTCACAGTGTCTGTCTCTGAAAATGGCACAGAATGGAGAGATCTTGTGACAGATGCAGATATGGGTATGGTAAGAAAGATGGCTGATCTTCAGAATATGAAGATGAGTACCGACAGTTTTCCAGGTGTGATTCGTGCCCAGACAGGTCTTCCAGGACGAATGACAGGAGCGTTCGACCAGAATCCTGTTTCAGCGTATGTATACAGTGGAAATAAGGCTTCTTCTGATTATGAGGGTGGCGAGGTAAATGTTCTGAGAGAGTATGAAGGCAAAGATATGTTTGACCAGGGCGTAGAATTGAAAAAGGGAGAGACCATGGTAGTGAACATGGGGCAGAACCTGACGGCCGTGCCCAATATACGTTTTTCAGGAGAAATGGGAACTATGGCTACACTGCGGTTTGCAGAAATGTTAAATGACGGCAGCCATGTGGGAACTGGAGCTTTTGATGCAGATGGCCCCAAAGGTTCTATTTACCAATACAGTTTAAGAAATGCGAGATCCCAGGCAAAGTATGTGTTTGCTGGAGACGGTGTGGAAACTTATCAGCCAAGTATGTCGTTTTTCGGTTATCAGTATGTGGAGATTACGGCAAGTGATGATATTAAAATCTTTGGGCTGGTTTCCAAAGGAATTTCTTCTGTATCAGATCAGACAGGACAGATTGTTACCAACAATCAAGATGTGAATAAGCTGTTTTCAAATGTTCTGTATGGGCAGCTCAGCAATTACTATACTGCGCCTACAGACTGTAACCAGAGAGATGAGCGTCTTTCCTGGGCTGGAGATACCCAGGCATTTGTCCAGACAGCAGTATACAATTTTGATTCCTATGCATTTTTGATGGATATACAAGACATTTTTGCAGAAAATACGAAGAAGAATGGTTATGTGGCTTCCGTAGCAGACCAGGTGGATCCCAATGCTTTCTTCGGAAATTGGGCAGCTGGCTGGAGTGATGTACTTGTCATTGCTCCCTGGACCTTATATAAGCAGACAGGAGATATCAGTATCTTAGAAGAGAATTGGGAGGTACTGCAGCAGTATATGACCTTTTTGCGTGCGCCAAATCACTGCATGATTCCTAATAATGCCAGAAATTATGGTGACTGGCTGTCTTTCCAGGGAACCTGCCTGGAGGTGATTTCTGACTACTATTATGGATACATGAATCAGATTATGGCGGAAATATCTGGAATTCTTGGCAAAGAACAGGAGAAAGCAGCGTATGAACAGAAGTTTGAAGCGATCAAACAGGCTTTCCTGAATACGCATGTGACATTTAATGATGGGAACTTGGTTATCAAGTCTGGAGAAGGAAATGTAAACTACCAGTTTATGTACAGCGCTGGAAAAGGGGGAACTTGGGAGAACAACTCTCAGACTTCTCTGATTTGGATGCTGAAGCTGGGATTTTATGAGAATGAAGCTATGAAAGATGCAGCAGAAAAGCTGTTGATTGAAAACATTAAAAATGAGAATCCAGATCCGGGCAGCATTCGCGCCGAGGCAGAGAAAAATACTTTGGCAGTGGGCTTTTTGGGTTCCAATGTGATTACCCCTGTTTTGTCGGAAACTGGGAATGCAGAGGTTTCCTATGATCTGCTTCTTCAGGATAGTCTGCCTTCCTGGCTTTTTGAGGTGAAAGCAGGCGCAACTACTGTCTGGGAGCGCTGGAATTCCTATACACCTGGCAAGGGATTTGGAGACAGAGAGATGAATTCATTTAATCATTACGCGTATGGCTCTGTCGTAGAATGGATGTATCGTTATATGGCGGGAATTGATTCTGATGTGAAGAATCCAGGATTTAAAAATATTATTCTGCAGCCTGTTTTAGATACAGGAAAAAAATATAATGAGGAAGACCGCATCAATCGTGTGGACGCCTCCTATGAATCTATGTATGGTACGATTACTTCTTCCTGGAAGAGCAAGGATGGAAAGCTTGAGTCATATCGTGTCCAGATTCCTGCCAACACGACGGCGGTACTCTATCTTCCTTTGGAGGATGTGAAATCAGGAGAGCTTAAAGAAAATTTTGGCGCTTCGTTCCAGGGAATGACAGAACACAACGGGCAAAAGACAGCGCAATTCAAGCTGGTTTCTGGCGGCTATGATTTTGCAGTGGAAGCTGGAAAGCTTACCATTACGAACAGTAAAGGCGAGGTTCAAAATCCGGGAGAAAATACACCAGGAGAAAATACGCCAGGAGGAAATACACCGGGAGGGGATCATCAGGGAACAGAAGAAAAAACCTCTCTGGCAGACTGTCAGATTGGAATCATTCCTGTTCAGTATTACAATGGTCAGAAAAAAGAACCTGAAGTATCAGTAACCTATAATGGAAAAACTTTGACAAAGGATAAAGATTACACCATCTCTTATGAGAACAATGTCAATATTGGAACAGCAAAAGCTGTTTTTAGAGGAATCGGCAGCTATAGTGGTACAGCCTCAAAAGATTTTGTTATTGCCGTGAAGAAAAATGCTTCTTATATTGTTGGAAATTATAAGTATCAGATAACTAATAATAAGGCAAATGGCAGGGGAACAGTAAAGGTAACTGGGGTTAAGAACAAATCCGTGAAAAAAAAGCTGAAAAAAATTGTCATTGTCTCTAAAGTCACCATCGGCGGAAAGCAGTTTGCGGTGACGGCCATTGAAAAAAATGCTTTTAAGGATTGTTCCAAAGCGGTCAGCGCCGATATTAAGGCTGATGTGGCTTCAATTGGAAGCAAATCTTTTGCTAATTGTAAGAAGCTGAAGAAAATTATAATCCGAAGCGGCAAATTAAAAACGGTTGGGAAAAATGCATTTCAGAAGATAAGTGCAAGAGCAGTGATTCAGGTGCCTAAGGCAAAATGGAAGACCTATAAAAAGAAATTAAACAGGAAGGGTCAGAAAAAGACGGTAAAAATTACTGCTTTAAAAAAGTAAAGCTAGCAGATGTATAAAATTTTGGATATTATGGCATACTACTTCCAAACCTGGAAAAGGAAGTGAGTATATGAGTCATAATACCATTTATCGGATATGCCTTCTGGTAATTGTGATACTCACAATTATCGGGGGCATTTTCTATTACATTAATTATATGGAAAATCACACCCGTGTCACAGAGGGGACTCTGGTGATGGAAGATGCGGCAGCTCAAGAAGCAGTTCCTGCTGCCTGCAGCAGTGAATCTCAGGAAAGAGAGGGAATCTCATGGCTGGAAACACGGACACAGTATATCTGAAAATAGAACAGAATGTGCTGGTAAAAGAACCTTCTGTAATCTTAAAAGATATTGCAAAGATTACCTCTGTCAACCGTTCACTGATTAATAAGATGAAGCAGATGAAAGTCTATCAATTTCATACTCCGGCAAATCAGAGCAAAAAGAAAATGCAGACAGAGGTGTTTTCGGTTTTAAAGATTATTGAAATGATCGGGGAAGAGTTTCCCAATGTAGAGATACAGAACATTGGTGAGAAAGATTTTGTTTTAGAATATCAGCCCTCAAGAGAGGCAAAATGGCTCTCCTATCTGAAAACAGCAGTGATATGCGTGCTGATTTTCTTCGGCTCAGCGTTTACCATTATGACCTTTAACAATGATGTGGGTGTAGGAGAAGTATTTATGGATTTCTATGAGCAGGTTATGGGAACAGAATCAGATGGATTTACTGTGATTGAGGTATGTTATTCCATTGGGCTTTTTCTTGGAATTATGATATTTTTCAATCATGTAGGGAGAAAAAAGATTACCCATGACCCTACTCCTATACAGGTGGAAATGCGCACCTATGAGAAAGATGTAGATACCACGTTTATTGAAAATTGTGGACGTAAAGGAAGCAGCAATGATGTGGATTAAGTATGAATATTCATTTGTAAATGAGTAGAAAAGGAGCCGGTTAAGATGTGGATCAAACAAATATTTTTGGGATTTATCGGTCTTGCCAGCGGTTTAGCAATTTCAGCAGGAGTGTTCAGTTTTATTGTTTCTATCGGCGTAGTTCCACGTATTATCGGGAAAACCCGGACAGCGGTGGATATCATGGCATATGAAAATATGGTGCTGCTGGGAGGTACGATTGGGAATCTGATATCTCTGTTTTCTCTGAAGATTCCAGGAGGGATTTTGGTGATTATTGTGTTCGGACTATCAGCAGGTATTTTTACCGGATGCCTGGCGGTGGCGCTTGCTGAGATATTAAATACGTTTCCCATTATGTTCCGGCGTCTGGGCATTAAGTATGGTTTAAGCTGGATTATGCTGTTTATGGCATTGGGAAAGATGGCAGGGGCTCTTTATTTTTATGCAAATCACATGCAGAAATAATAAGAAAGTGAGGAAATAACATGGAGCAACAGCAGACTATGGAACAGAAAGAACAGAAAAATCAAGAGTACAATGAATATGTGAAACAGGTTACGCCGACGCATTCTCTGCCAGCAAATATGGCAAAGGCATTTGTGACAGGGGGAGTCATCTGCGTTATCGGCCAGTTTATCTTAAATATGGCAATGAATCAGTTTGGGCTGGATAAAGATACTTCTGGAGGCTGGTGCAGCATGCTCCTGGTATTATGCAGCGTGCTGCTTACAGGATTAAATATTTATCCCTCTGTTGCAAACTGGGGAGGCGCCGGGGCGCTGGTACCAATTACAGGATTTGCCAATTCTGTAGCTGCTCCTGCAATTGAATTTCAGAAAGAGGGACAGGTTTTTGGTATTGGCTGTAAGATATTTACGATTGCAGGTCCGGTAATTTTATATGGTATTGTTACAAGCTGGGCCTGATTTACTGGGTTCTGAAACTGATGGAAATATTTTAGAAAGAGAGAAACAGAAATGGATGGAATGAATGACAACAAATATGATATGCCAATGGGATTAAGCTTTCAGCTTGGTCTGAATCAGAAAGCCCTGGAAGCATATGCCAGACTGAATGATGAGGAAAAACGCCAGGTGGTACAGGCGGCAAGAAATGTTACCACTAAGTCAGAGATGCGGCAGATTGTGGCAGGTTTGGAGCAGAATTTCTGCTGAACATTTCCCCGGCGCTTAAATATCGTAATTTTTTACGGTATTTAAGCGCCGGGGGAATAAAGAGGATGCAAATTATGTGCACAGCGCTCATTGAGGGAATCCCGTTTCCTGAGATGACTGCTGTGCATTTTGTCTCTGCCAGTTTGGCGTCAAGTCGGTTTAAACGAATGAATATAGGAACGCAGCACTTCTGCCGTCTGTCCGAAAGACTGTGAAATAAGGGCAGAAGAATTATCAAGTAATTGGCAACAAAATTATAGAAACAAGTAATTTTATTCTATATTTACCCTCCCTTTTTGGGTGTAAAATGAGTTTACATATCAAAGAGCAGAGGAGGAAATTTATGCTAAAGTGGAAAAAAGTTTTGTCAGGTGTTCTTGCAGCCGCTATGATTTTAGAAAGCGGACTGACAGCAAAACCAATGGAAACGCAGGCCCAGGAAACTGTTGAGAGCGCAGAGATGGGAATGGTTTATGATATTTATAAGGCGTTTCAAGATGGTACGGAAACGGGAGATGCATGGGTAGATCCGGAATTTGGCACAGAGCATCCAGTAACATTGAACTCATCCATATCCCCCAGGGCGATTGAACTGCAGTATCAGAATAATGCAGCAGATAATGGGAAAATGCTTGCCACATTTGAATGCAATCGTCTGCCTAAGACAGATAAGGCATTAGTGGCAGAAAGAAGAGGAAATGGCAGCAATATTGATGAAAATTTATCTTCTTTCCCGATTTATGAGAGTATTGACGGCGGAAGAACATGGGGAGCGGGAGATACGGATAAACCGGCAAGGGGTGACAATTACGTTCCAGTAGGCTATGTACAGAATCAGAATGCGACGAGCGGGACAACGGGCATGAGGAACTGCCCCCAGTTGTATGAGATGCCGGAAACGATTGGAAATCTTACCAAAGGAACGATTCTTTGTGCGGGAAATTCCATTGAAGCGGGAACCAATGGAGCGGCAGCCAATGCAGCGCAGAGCACTAAGACCAATCTGGATCTTTGCATATCCAACGATTTGGGCAGAACTTGGAATTATCACAGTACAATCGTAGGACCTACTGAAGGATTGTGTGTTCTGTTTGAAAATACAGTATGGGAACCATTCTTTTTGACCTATGAAGGAAAATTATATTGTTTTTACTCTGACGAGGCATTTGACAATTCCACTGACCAGGATATTTCTTATGTTATATATGATGGAACAACAAATAGCTGGTCTGAGAAACGCAGAATTATCTATTCCCAGGGTCAGAGACCGGGAATGCCTGTGGTGTCTCAGCTTGAAGATGGACGATTTATGCTTACTTAC
>CAJUCK010000003.1:20091-20645 GCA_910585395.1 uncultured Lachnospiraceae bacterium | reverse complement strand
GGCGGAGGCGGACTTGGATCTGGATATATACTGTCAGCTCCGAATGATCCCAGCAAGTGGTATGACAGAGATGGAAGTTTAAAAGATACAGCCAACGGGGAATTTGTGGTACATAATGCCGCAAAAGTGGTAAATGCAAGCGGAGCGCCCTACAATATTACTACAGATAAGAAATCCATTCTTTATAACAATAATAATGGCGGACAGAGAGGGCAGATATGGGTCAACAGCAGCACCAGGCCAGACGAAGCAGGCGCTTTCTGGAGATATTATGAGACAGGGCTTGCCACAGCCTATAATAGAGAGATTATGCAGCTGGACAATGGAAATATCTTTGTAATTGCAGGCTGGGATAATGATGGTGTGAAATGTGTAACCTGGGATTATGAGATGGATCTGGAGAAGACTGGTTATCTTCAGAGCAAAGTATCATTTAACGGAGAGCCGGTATATCTTGCCTATAATAATTCCCCTCTGTTTGTCTGGACAGGAAAAGACGGACATGCGGAAGAAAACCAGTATTATGAATTTCAGGAAGTAGAAGACGGCGTTTA
>CAJUCK010000003.1:18761-20081 GCA_910585395.1 uncultured Lachnospiraceae bacterium | reverse complement strand
CATTCTGGTGAGCACCAATAATGGAAAGGCTGTGGCCCCAGAAACTTCCAGCGCTGGCAGCAAGGTTCATACATTTACAAAAAATGCAGCAGATGCTAAGCAGCACTGGGTATTTGAGGCAGCTTCTGACGGATATTACAGAGTAAAGAACCTGGCGTTGGATCTGTATCTGACTTCCCCGAGAACGGCAGAAAGTGATGCCAGAGATTTACATCTTACCATGGAAGAGAAACAAGAAACAGATTCTCAGCTATGGAGAACAGATATCACGGTGAAAGAGACAGAAGATGACAGTGAGAAGCGTAAATATCATGTTTCTGTAAAAGAAGACGAAGGTGTTGAGGTGACGGCGGCGGCATCTGTAGTAGAAGGCAGAAACCTCAATGTTCAGGTTGAGATGAAGGAAGGATGCAGATCCATTGATAAGGTAATCGTAAATGGAGCTGAAAAACCGTTTACAGTTACAAATGGAATGGCATCTGTCAAGGTTGAAAATGTTCAGAATGATATTGAGATAGAGGTAAAAGCTACTTTGGCGGACTGGTTTGTCAGCGTGCCCACCAATAAACATCATGGAAGAAATCAATGTCTGTCCCCAAGAATTGTGGAGGCATTGGACGGTAAGTTATATTGTACTTTTGAGAGCGCAGTGGAATCAGAAGCGGCAGATGGCGAATTTGTTTTTCCAATCTATGAAAGTGAAGACAAAGGAAGGACCTGGAAGAAGGTAGGGGAGATTGTCAATGATGACAAAGTACATCCAGATGAATGGTACAAGGTAACTTATGAGAACGGTATACCCAAGGAAGGGGAGCAGGTAGAAGAGGGAACCGAAGGCGCCATCCGTCATCCCTGGAGCATGCACAACTGTCCTCAGCTCTTTGTGCTTCCGGAGGCTATGGGAGATATCCCCAAAGGCGCTCTGCTCTGCGCAGGAGATGCGGTTACAATAGAAGAGAATCCCAAACAGGTATCAGACGCAGGTTACGGCGGACTCTGGAAAACATCCTTGGACCTGTATTACAGTACGGATAAGGGACGAAGCTGGAATTATTTGAACACGATTGCAGAAGGCGGAAGAAACATTATGGGCTATACTCCAGTATGGGAACCCTTTTTTCTGTACCATGATAATCAGTTAATCTGTTATTATTCTGATGAGACAGACCGCCCGGCACATGCGCAGAAACTGGTACATAAAATCATGAAGGATGGAGAAACCTGGGGTGCAGCCGTAGACGATGTTGCATTCGCAAACAGAGGGGCAAGACCAGGAATGCCGATTGTCACTCAGATGGAGAACGGCAAATGGATGATGGT
>CAJUCK010000003.1:14834-18751 GCA_910585395.1 uncultured Lachnospiraceae bacterium | reverse complement strand
CTTCCGGTATACAAAGGACAGGGAAGTGGTTCGCCTTATGTATATACGCTGCAGGATGGAAGAGTTATTGCGAGTACAGGGACACATCCGGAAATTCTGATGAATACCAAAAAGGATGGAACAGGCGCCTGGCTTACTTATGACGTGGGTGCAATTGCTGGATACAACCGCTGCTATCTGCAGCTGTCAAGCGGAGAACTGCTGATAAACGGCAGCAAAGGATTTGACCAGCAGAACAATTATATCTATGTAAAGTCTGTAGATGTGGATACAGAGATTCCCAAATTGGAAGATTTAGGACCATTGTATTATATTACCAGCAAAGCAAAGGAAGAAGTTCTCGGCATAGAGGGCGGTTCGAATGCAAACGGTGCCAAAGCCATGACCTGGACCAACGAGCGGAATTCAACAAATCAGATGTGGGTGACTGAAAAACAGGAAGATGGAAGCTATATTTTGAGGAATTTCTCTTCTGAAAAGCTGCTGACAGCAAAAGCAGACAAAACACTGGTTCAGCTGGATGCTGAAACAGAGGCAGGAGAGGCACAGACCAGGCAGAGATGGATTCCTGTAAAATTGAATGACGGATCCTTTGCATGGCAGAATAAGTTCAACAGCCAGTATCTGAGTGCAGGAGATGATCATGCATTGCTGCTGTCAGAAGAAGCAGAAGGAGACGGCCAGGCATGGATGATGGAAGGGCTCAGTGATGTAACAGAAAAGTTCGGTGAGGATATGCCGGCAAAGTACACCATCACCATAGAGAGCACAGAAAACGGCACAGTTACTGCAGATAAAATGGAGGCTGTAAAGGGAGAAAATGTGACAGTTGCCATTGCTCCCGCACAAGGATATGTAATCAAAGATGTTCTGGTAAATGGCGCTTCTGTGGGAAAAGTTAATACATATACCATACAAAATATTTCTGCTGATGTTACGGTGAAAGCTCTCTTTGAGAAAGCGTCATCGGGAACACCAGGAATACCGGGAACGCCAGGAACACCAGAGGCGCCAGGAACACCGCCAGCTGCAACAGTGCCTGCACCGGCAGAAATTGAGAATAATAACCCAGGTCTGCCCCGGGGAAATGCAGAAGAATCCAGAAATTCCAGTTTTGGCAAATTGGCAGCACGTGTGACGAAATCAGCAAAAACTACCAATAAGCTGCAGTGGAGTAAAGTGAAGGAAGCCGACGGCTATATTGTCCTGGGGAATAAATGCGGCAAGAATAATAAATTTAAAACGATAAAAGTAATCAGCAAGAACAGTACGCTTTCTTTTACGCATAAGAAATTGACAAAAGGAACTTATTATAAGTACATTGTACAGGCATATAAGATGGAAAACGGCAAGTTAAAAATCACTGCCACTTCCAAGACAATTCATGCCGCCACCGCAGGAGGCAAGGTTGGAAATGCCAAGACCGTGAAGGTTAATAAGAGTAAAGTGACGCTTGCCAAGAAAGGTAAGAAATTTACGATCAAGGCAAAAGAAGTTAAGAAAGATAAGACCATCAAACGCCATCGAAAAATTGCGTTTGAGTCAAGCAATCCTAAGGTTGCAGCAGTAAGCAGCAAAGGTGTGGTTACAGCTAAGAAAAAGGGAACTTGCTATATTTATGCATATGCACAGAATGGCGTTTTCAAAAAAATAAAGGTTACTGTAAAAAAATAATTGAAACCAGATGCCCCGGCAAAGTATGTCGGGGCATTTTGAATCAAATCAGGAGGAAGGGAATATGAGAGAATATCACGTGGCGAAACATGGAAATGATTTTGGGACAGGGACCAGGGAGGATCCATTTCTGACCATTTCCAAGGCGGCGCAGGAGGCGCATTCGGGAGACAAAGTCATTGTCCATGAAGGAGAATACCGGGAATGGGTGAAACCACAGCACAGTGGCCGCAGCAGCGCAGAGCGGATTGAGTATCTGGCGGCAGAAGGAGAAAGAGCAGTTATCAAAGGTTCTGAGCGGATTTCCAATTGGGAGCAGCTTGAGGGCAGTGTATGGAAGGTGACGTTAGAAAATACGTTATTTGGGGACTATAACCCTTATGCAGAATCTTTAGGCGGCGACTGGTTTATTTATCCGTCTGATAGTTCTGTACATGCCGGAGAAGTGTATTTAAACGGAAAATCTTTCTATGAGGCAAAATCTCTGGAAGAAGTAAAAACCCCTCTGCGCCGGGAATATGGGGTCAATCCGCCTTGGACCAAACATAAAGAGCCGCTTCTGCACCCAGAGGACAGCATATACCAGTGGTATGCAGAAGTAACGGAAAGCCAGACGGTTATCTATGCAAATTTCCAGGGGAAAAATCCTAACGAAGAACTGACAGAGATTAACGTCAGAAAATGCTGTTTTTATCCAGATAAGACAGGCATTAACTATATTACTCTGCGGGGATTTGAAATCGCTCAGGCGGCATGCCCCTGGACGCCTCCCACAGCAGATCAGCCAGGGATGGCAGGACCCAACTGGAGCAAAGGCTGGATAATCGAGAATAATGTTCTTCACGACGCTAAATGCAGCGCTATCAGTCTGGGAAAAGAGGCTTCTACCGGAGATAATTTCTGCACCAGGTTTCACAAAAAACCAGGTTACCAATATCAGATGGAAGCAGTGTTTCTGGGAAGGCAGATTGGCTGGAGCAAAGAGCAAATCGGTTCTCATGTTGTCCGCAATAATAAAATTTTTGACTGCGGACAGAACGGCATCGTGGGTCATATGGGCTGTGCTTTCAGCACGATCAGTGGAAACCATATTTATAATATTGCTGTAAAACATGAGTTTTTTGGCTATGAAATTGCAGGGATTAAACTTCATGCAGCCATTGACGTTTTGATTATGCACAACAATATTCATAACAGCACCTTAGGAACCTGGCTGGACTGGCAGGCACAGGGCACCAGGGTAAGCCAGAATCTCTATTACAATAATGACAGGGATCTTATGGTGGAAGTGACCCATGGTCCTTACCTTATAGACAATAACATCTTTGCTTCCGCATACAATTTTGATAACATTGCCCAGGGCGGGGCTTATATCCAGAATCTCTGCTGCGGCAGCATGCGGCGGGAAGCGGTATTGGACCGCGCCACACCATATCATTTTCCGCACAGCACAGAGGCGGCAGGCGTGGCGCTTGTCTACAGCGGAGATGACCGGATTTACCAGAATATTTTCCTCAAGGGAGACCAGACTTATACGGAGCAGTCTACCTACGGCACAAAAGGATATCAGGGACATCTGGCTTCGCTTGAAGAATATATGGAGACCGTGGCTTCTCTGGGAAATGAAGATCATGAACAGTTCGCCAGGGTATTACAGCCAGTTTATATCA
Organism: uncultured Lachnospiraceae bacterium; assembly: GCA_910585395.1. GTDB lineage: Bacteria > Bacillota > Clostridia > Lachnospirales > Lachnospiraceae > Petralouisia. The sequence goes on along the minus strand of CAJUCK010000003.1, from coordinate 15,407 downwards.
ATGACAATGTTTATCTCAAAGGAGCAGAGCCATTTGAACGGGAAGAAAATCCATATGTCAGCAGTCATGATCCTCAAGTTCAGATTATAGAAGAAGGTGAAGAGGTTTATCTTGAGCTTGACGTGCATAAGGAGATGCTTTTAACGCAGACGAGACAGTATGGGACCGAAACTCTTGGAATGCCCAGGATTACAGAGGCGCCGTATGAAAATCCAGATGGAAGCCCTCTCGTATTCAATTTGGATTATTATGGAAATAGCAGAGAAAATAAGGTATTTGTAGGACCTTTTGCAGAATTAAAGGAAGGGAAAAACCGTTTCATAGTCTGGGAAGGCAGGTAAGATTTTTATAGATTTTGGATAATTTATTAAATTCTACTTTTCGACACCGGGTGATAAGATAGTATCATCAAAAATAATCAGGAGGAGAAAGTGAAATGAAAAAGAGAATGCTGAGAATTGCCGCGCTGGCAATGGTATCTGCCATGACGATTTCTCTGGCGGCATGCAAAGACAAAGCGGATGATGCATCATCCAGCGGAAGTGAAACTAAAACAGAAAGCGGAGCTGAAGG
>CAJUCK010000003.1:10226-14824 GCA_910585395.1 uncultured Lachnospiraceae bacterium | reverse complement strand
GATAAGGAGGCGTCTGATGACGGGGCATCCGATGATAACAAAGTAATTACATACTGGAACATTGGAACAGAGGGAGCAGACAAAGAAGCTCTGGAGTATGCGGTTACTGAGTTTAACAAGAACACAGAATCTGGATATACAGTGGAAAATGTTCCGACTCAAAATGACAAGTACAAAGAGAAATTGGTAATCGCAATGAGTTCTGGAGAGTGCCCGGATATGTATACAAGCTGGTCTGGCGGTCCTATGAATGAATATATTGATTCTGGCTATGCGCAGCCTCTGGATGAATTGTATGAGGAATTTGGACTGAAAGATCAGTATATGGAAGCGGCGCTTGCGCAGGCTACCTACAATGATAAACTCTATGCAGTTCCCACCTACAATGTATCTCTTGCAGGCGTCTTCTACAATAAAGAGATGTTTGAAAAATACAATTTGGAGGTTCCCACGACCGTATCTGAACTGGAAGCCGTATGTGATGCTTTAAAAGCAGAGGGTATTACTCCTTTTGCACTCGCAAATGCTCCTAAATGGACTGGATCTATGTACTTCCAGTGCCTGGCAACCAGAAAAGGCGGTCTGGAACCCTTCCAGAAAGCAGTTGCCGGAGAAGGTACTTTTGAAGACGAGTGTTTCCAGTATGCAGGTGAGAAGATTCAGGAATGGGTAGAGAAAGGCTATTTCCCAGAAGGCGTAAACTCCTTAAGTGAGGATGACGGTCAGGCGAAACAGCTGATGTATCAGGAGACAGCAGGAATGCTTCTGTGCGGTTCTTGGTACACCGGAACATTTTCCTCAGACAGTCCTGAGTTCTATGAGAAAATCGGCTGGTTCTCTTTCCCGAAGGTAGACGATTCTGATGCAGATGCATCGATCCAGAATGGAACTATCGGTGACCAGTTTGTTTCCTTTAATTGCACAGGAGACAAGTTACATGCAGCATTTGAATGTGCGACTTACTATACTTCTGACGGAGCAAAACAGCTTATGGTAGATGTGGGTAAGATTCCACCTACTAAGGATGCAGGAGATCTTATCACAGACGGTGTGACAAAACAGATTCTTGACGCTGCCACAAATGCTTCTGCTGTTCAGTTATGGTATGACCAGTATCTCCCGCCAGCAGTGGCGCAGGTACATCTTGATACCTGCCAGGAGATGTTCGGAATGACAATGAAGCCAGATGAAGCAGGCAAGAAATTTGAAGAAGCCATGGAAGAATATCTTACAGGAAAGTAAGACAGACAGAGCAGCCCAGGATTTATCGCTGAGGCTGCTCTCCTTGAATAAATGAAAGGAGAAGCTGGCACATGAAGAAAGGTGAAGTTTCACTGGCGAAGAAACGCCAGAAAGATACCAGCCGCGTTGCGGCAGTCTTTTTGGCTCCAGTTGTGATATGTTTAATCATTTATATCTTTTATCCTATTATTGAAACGTTCCGGGTCAGTATGCTTAACTGGAACGGCATTTCAACAGATCCAAAGTTTATTGGACTGGATAACTGGGCAAAATTATTACAGGACACAAAGTTTTGGACAGCGTTTTTAAATAATATCAAAGTGATGATTCTCTCTATCCTGATTCAGATTCCATTAGGGCTTGCGATGGCTACCTTTGTGGAATTTGCAGGAAAAAAGGCGACGATTTTTAAGATTTTATGGTTTATTCCAATGCTGATGTCCTCTGTGGCAATCGGTTTTCTGTTTACCTATGCGCTTGCCACCAACGGCGGAATTATCAGCAGTATTTCCCAGCTTTTGGGGGGCGGAAACATAGATCTTTTGGGGAATCCCAAAACAGCTCTTTATACAGTAATCGGCGTTGTGGCATGGCAGTTCACCCCATTTTATATGGTATACTGCGTGGCAGGTTACACCAATGTATCAGAAGAAGTTTATGAGGCTTCTGTTATCGACGGGGCAAACAAGAGACAGTATTTCTGGCATATTGCGCTGCCGCTGTTAAAACCAACCATCAAGAGCGCTGCCATTCTTTCTATGGTTGGTTCTCTGAAATATTTTGACCTTGTATATGTTATGACAGGCGGAGGTCCTGGAGAAGCTACGGAATTGATGGCAACCTATATGTATAAATTATCCTTTGCCCAGTTTAATATGGGTTACGGCTCAGCAGCAGCAGGAGGAATGTTTATCCTGATTTCACTGATTTCACTGCTGACGATGAAGGTGCTGAATGGGAAGAAGGAGGATTACTAGGTATGGAACAAGAATACAGAAAAAACCGGATAAAAAGCAGAATATCCTGGGTAATCGCCGTCATACTTGCAGTCTTTGCAGCAGTGGTGGCAATTACACCATTTATTTTCATGGTTATGAATTCTTTCAAAGAAAAGTTTGAAATGTTAACCAAAGGTGTGTTTGCACTTCCAGAAAAGCTGAATTTCGCAAACTACCAGGAAGTCATTGAGGGAAATTTCTTAAAATATTTTTTTAACAGTGTGATTGTGCTGGTGGTTTCATTGGCGCTGCTGCTGATGATTTCAGCTTTTGCATCGTATCCTCTTTCCAGATTTAAATTTAAACTGAATGGATTTGTATATGCTGTGATTGTGGCATGTATGTCAATCCCGGTACATATTACCCTGATTCCAATTTTCAAGATGTCTCAGAGCATGCACTTGTATGACAGTATTTGGGCGTTGATTGGTCCCTATGTGGCGATTAATATTCCTATTTCAGTGTTTATTCTTACAAGTTTTATGCAGCAGATTCCCAAAGAAATTGAAGAGGCTGCTACCATTGACGGATGTGGAAAAATACGGATTTTCTTCTCTGTAATCCTGCCCATGGCAAAACCGGGGCTCTCCACCCTTGCCATATACAACGGCGTAAATATGTGGAATGAATTTATATTTGGCTATACATTGACTCAAAGCCAGGGAAACCGTACACTACCATTAGCCGTGTGGGAATTTCAGGGTCAGTATTCCATGAATACGCCGATGATTATGTCAGTACTGACCTTGACAGTTCTTCCTATGATCATCATGTTTATTTTTGCACAAGATAAACTGATCAAAGGGATGGCGGCAGGAGCAGTAAAAGGATAACAGACAGGAGGCCGCTGATATGAAATTATGGGGACAGATGAACAGTTGGAATTTAAAAAAGAAGATTACTTTTTTTCTCACTCTTACGATGTTGATGACGTCAGTTATTATCATGATGCTGTCTACCATCTCAGCGGCTTTTTATATGACCAGGCAGGCAAGAGATCTGGCCAAAGCACAGCTTAGCACCATTGTGTTCAGTTACGATGATACATTAAAACAGTACCAGGAACTTGCTGTGGCGATGGTGATTGAGGACGACGTACAGAAGTACTGTAAAAGCCCTTATGAGTCAGGCGGAGGGTATGAGATGGAGTCAGGAATTGTGTATAATTATTTAAACAGTATGCTGAATGTCAGAAGTAATCTAAATTTTGCAGTCGTGGAAAAAGAGAAGAATCAACGTTACGTCTACAAGGGAAATACCAGCGTGGTAGATGCAAAATTTGACATGATGTATCAGAAGGATTATAAAAAGAGCCTTCCAGCTAAAAAAGGAAGTTCTGTAAGGTTCAGTTTTGGCAGTAATTATTTTCGGGACGGAAGGTATACCCTGACATTGTATCATCCTATTTATTCTACTGAAACCATCCATGAGAACTTGGGAATGCTGGTGTTAAACCTGGGGGATAGTCTGGTGGAACAGCTTCATAAAGAAGGATTGGGACAGATGAATTCGGAGCTGTTTTTAATGGACTGCAACGGTGAGATTGTGTCAATCTCTAATCAGAAGAGAATTGGAGAAAAAGTTTCTTATGCAGAAAAAATTCAAGATGGCAGCGGAAGTTTTCAGGAACAGGGAACTTTGATTAATTACCAGAAAGTGGGAAACTGGAATTATTATCTCATCAATGAAATCCCAATATTTGAGATATATAAAGACAGCGTTTTCCATTGTCATTTTAAGGAAAATGATCAATTCTTTTTATGAGCCGATGAACCGGGTGGTAACCACTATGGACGGGGTGTCAGAGGGGAAACTGGATGAAAGAATCGATATGAGAAGCATGGATGCGGACAGCAGAAAACTGGCAGAAGGTTTTAATGGCATGATGGATAAGATTGATATGCTGATGGAACAAGTAAAGCTGGAACAGCACCAGATAGAGCAGATCAGTTTTAATGCCCTGTATGCTCAGATTAAACCACATTTTCTATACAATACGCTGGAATGCATTCACTGGCAGGCAGTGGCAGACGGCAACCAGGAAATATCTGTTATGGTGAAAGCCATGGCACAGTACTACCGGGTATGCTTAAGCAGGGGCAAGGAACTGATTGAGCTGGAACAGGAACTGGAACATATCCGTTCCTATCTGGTGATTCAAAATATGAGGTATGACAATATTATTGATTTAGAGGATCAGATCCCAAAAGGATTTTACAGTATAAAAATTCCTAAAATGACTCTGCAGCCTCTGGTTGAAAATGCTATTTACCATGGAATCCGCATCAAGGAGGGAGGTAAAGGCAGGATTATTCTGAAAATTCAAAGAAGAGGGGAGGATGTATATCTGTACCTGGA
>CAJUCK010000003.1:2456-10216 GCA_910585395.1 uncultured Lachnospiraceae bacterium | reverse complement strand
GGTTCTGGAATGGAGCAGAAAGAAATTGATGAGATGAACCAGTCTCTGTCTCAATACGATGAGACCTTTGGATATGGAGTGCGGAATGTGAATAAGCGGATGGAATTGATGTTCGGAAAGGGCTATGGCTTGTGTTACTTTAAAAACGAACATGGCGGCGTAACAGTGGAAATCCACTTGCCGTTTAATGTGGCGGCTGAGGACAAGGGGGTTATGTAAATGTATAAGCTGCTGATTGTAGATGATGAAAAAATGATCCGCATGGGAATAAAAAATGGCATTGACTGGGCGGAACAGGGCATTAAGCAAATTTATACAGCGGCATCGGCAATGGAGGCGTTAGAAATCATTGAAAAAGAACATCCGCAGATTGTGCTGACAGATATCAGCATGGCAGAAATGTCTGGACTTGCCCTGATGGAAGAGATACGCAGCCGATATGGTGAAAAAGAAGTCCGGATTTTGGTACTGACTGGTTACGATAAATTTGAATATGCCAGACAATGCCTGCAGATGCGGGTACAGAATTTTCTGTTAAAGCCAGTAGATGAAGAAGAACTGAAAAAAAGTGTCAAGGATCAGATTGAAATACTGGAAGAGATGCGTATAAGGCAGGAACAGGAGCAGGCAGGCCTGCGGACAGAAGGCTCCAAACGTCAGGCGGCGATGGAACATTTTATGAGAGAACTGGTACACCAGAGACTGGATACACAGGAATCTGCATATCCAGAGGAACTTGCCGCAGACAGGAAAAAGCCGATGCAGATCGCGATTCTGATCCCAGAGGTCTATATGGGCAGTGGCAAAGAGGCAGATCAGGATTTTCGGCAGCTTACCATCAAAAACATCTGTATGGATTTGATTGACGCGCGTCGGGCAGGAATTACCTTTTCTGATGATGACGGAAAGATCGTGCTGGCAGTTTATACTTCTGATTCCGAGCGCAATGTGACAGAGTGGCTGGAAGAATTAAGTGAAATTCTGGAGAATGAATGTGACATTAAACCGAGAGTAGTGCTGGGAAGTGAATCAGAGGGGCTTGAGGGCTTGTTTGTCTCTTACAATGACGCCTCCTACCTTCTGAAACAGGAGCGGAAAGGATTTCGGGAAATTGTGCGGCCCAGCAGAGAACAAAATAAGGAACAATTAATTCAGGATATTTACCAGGAATTCAGGCAGAGTATGATTGCCAATATCGGTAATGGAAACAGGGTTATGTATGTATTTGAGAAGTTCAGCCAGGCGACGAAATCTTATAACCTCTCCAGGGTGCAGGTTCAGAAATGGTGTTTCGATATTGCATCGGGGATTTATTTTACATGTATTACAGAGACGGGGGAATTAGTGGATAACCGGATGGAATCTCTGATGAAAGCGTTGGTGGGCGCAGGCAGGGAGGAGACATTGGAAATGACAGAAATGTTTGTCCGCAAGCTGGTGTTTCAGGAAGAGCAGGAACAGCATGAAATCATCACCAGCGCCAGGAGATATATTGATGAGCACCTGGAATCAGAACTGTCAGTGGCGAAACTGGCAGAACAGTTTTATGTATCACCGAATTATTTTTCCAGGCTGTTTAAAAAGGTAATGAATGAGGGGTGCAATGAGTATATCGTCAGGAAACGAATTGAAAAATCCAGGATTCTTCTGGAGACGACCACCATAAAAGCGGGCAAGATTGCCATGATGGTGGGCTACAATGATACCAATTATTTTTCCCTTGCTTTTAAGAAACACATGGGAATGTCTCCCACGAAATATCGGGAGATGCTGCAGAAAAAGCAGGGACAGGGCATGTAAAGGAGGATAAAAACAATGAAAATCAAGAATCCAATTCTTACAGGATTCAATCCAGACCCCAGTATTTTAAGGGTAGGTGATACTTATTATATTGCAAGTTCTACTTTTGAGTGGTGGCCAGGAGTTCAGATTCATATGTCAAAGGATTTGGTGAACTGGAAATTGATTACCCATCCGCTCAATGAGAAGCGGCTGCTTGATATGACAGGCAATTTGGATTCTGGCGGAATCTGGGCGCCAGATCTTTCTTACTGCGACGGAAAATTCTATCTGGTCTATACGGATGTGAAAGTAACGGATGGTTCCTTCAAGGATTGTATCAATTATCTGATTACGTCAGAGGACATCATGGGACCCTGGTCTGATCCAGTTTACTTAAATACGGCAGGCTTTGACGCCTCTTTGTTTCATGATGAGGATGGAAGAAAATATCTTGTAAACCAGTATTGGGACCCCAGAAGCTATCATCATCCCTTTTATGGCATTATGTGCACTGAATTTTCCGAAGAGGAAGGGCGGCTGACAGGAGAACCTTGGCTTATGTATAAGGGAACCAATGATAAGTTTACTGAAGGCCCTCATATCTACAAATTAAATGGCTTTTATTACTTGTTTGTGGCTCAAGGAGGTACTATGTATGCCCATCAAGAGCGCGTGGCGCGTGCCAAAAATCTGCGGGATGAATTTGTAACTCAGCCAGGAGAACCATTTTTAACAACTTTAGACGCTCCCTACCATCCCATTCAGAAAGCAGGTCATGGTTCTCTGGTGCAGACCCAGGCAGGAGAGTGGTATTTTGCCCATCTTATGGGAAGACCGCTTCACCATAGCACGGAAGCGATTGTGGATCCCAGAGGCTGGTGCCCTCTTGGCAGGGAGACGGGCATACAGAAGGTGACCTGGGATGAAGAAGGGTGGCCTCATATTGTGGGCGGACATAAAGGTATGGCGGAAGTCCCGGCGCCTCCAGAGGTAAGGGAGCATAGATGGGAGCAGACCTGGCCAGGCAGAGAGGATTTCGACAGTCAGGAATTAAATATTCATTTTCAGAGTCTGCGGACTCCTCTGGGAGAAGATGTGATGTCCTTAAAAGACAGACCAGGCCATTTGCGTCTGTATGGGCATTTTTCCCTGGCTGCCACCTATACTCAGGCACATGTTGCCAGAAGGTGGCAGGCATTTAATTTTGATGCAGAGGTGAAGATGGATTACCAGCCCAAAACCATACAGCAGTTTGCAGGGCTGACCTGCTATTATAATACCCAGAACTGGTCCTGCATTCAGGTGACTTGGAATGAGAAATATGGCAGGGTCATTGACGTGGTGAGTACAGACCTTGGCAAGACGTTCAGCGTGTATCAGGAAAATCCAATTCCAGTGCCAGAAGATGCAGAGTATGTTTATCTGAAGGTGAAGGTGCGTGGAATTTCTTATCAGTATTTCTATTCTTTTGATGGAAATGACTGGCAGGAGACTTCTTATATTTTTGATTCAGCAAAATTATCTGATGAGTATATCAAAGCAGTATATGATGCGGCGTTTACAGGAGCTTTTGTAGGAATGATGAGCGCAGACTGCCTTGGAACCAGGCTTCCAGCAGATTTTGATTACTTTGTCTATGAAGAGCTGGATCAGACAGAAGTGGATGGAAAGTATATCGGATGAGATTAAAAAAATGCATGACAAAGCTGTTACTTCTTCTGGCGGCAGCCTGGTGCCTGACGGGGTGCAGCATTTTCAAAGAAGATTTTGTGGAGGGCGTTCAGATACGAGAGCTGGAAAATCACCTGGAACAATGGCAGCAGGAACTTCCCAAAGACACAGAGTTTGGAGGAATTGGCGCTCATGAAATCAGAGGATTGAAGGTGCAGAAGAAAGGAAAGACAGTGTTTGCGGTGTCTTATGAGCCGCGGAAAGGAAAAGAAACCTTTGATTACTGGGATATTTCTGTGCCCTACCATTCTCTGGTATCAGTAAATACAGAGGAATTATATAATCTGCTGGGCACAGCGGCGCTGATGGTATGGGGGGAAACGGATGGAGTCAGTATGGAAGAGGCGGGAATTACGGACAGTGGTACTTCTCTGTTTCTTGCATACTGCGAACAGGGGCAGGCAGAAAAAGGCGGAGCAGAGCCCACAGGCGCAAAGTCAATTCTTATCGGGGACACAGATGGAAAAGGCAGTTATTACGCAGCGATGGAAGGCAGCAGCAAGGTGGGGCTTGTGAACCAGATACTGATGGATGAAATCTTGAATGCAGAACCTTATGAATATATATTAAAAATTCCCGCGCTTATCAGCGTGGACACAGTCAAAAAGGTGCAGATACTTTCTGGTGAAAAAAAATATCTCATGGAACAGGACAAGGAATCTTGGAAAATGGATGGTGAGAAAGTAAGCCAGAAAGATTATCAGACACTTTACGGGGCATTGCTGGATGTGATGCTGACAGGGGAGATAGATGAAAATGTGAAATCAGAAGAAGAGAGGGAGCCCGTTCTGACACTGCAGTTTATACGAAATAGTGAAGAGCTTTCTGATATGGAAGTAAAATATTATTCCTGTGATGAATCTCGTATGAGTGTCAGCGTCAATGGACAAGAGCGCTTCTTTGTGGAAAAAGATGCTGTTTTTGCATTGAAAGAGCGAATTGAAACAAGCTTTTAGGAGGATGGTAGAATGAAATATCGAGAAATTAAGAAACCGTTTGTATCTGTCCTGCTCTCAGTCAGTCTGGCTGTTTCTGGTATTGGTTTTAGTTCTGCTGACGTCAGCTATGCAGCAGATGCAGAGCCCGCAGAAAAGGTGGAATGGGTGATGTCAACAGAAGAGAATCCATGGGAAAAGCAGGCGGATTTGCAATTAGTTACAACAGAGGAAGGAGCAGCGTCAGAGAATCTCACCATTGAGGTGGATGAGATGAAAACCTATCAGGAGCTGGCAGCAGATATCTGGGGCGGTCGTTTTAGTGAAAGCGGCTGGGATGAACTGTGCAGACTGTCAGATGCAGACAGAGAAGCTGTTCTGGATTTGCTGTTTGATCCAGAATGTGAAGAAGGTCTTCACCTGACTATGGGAAGAATCCCAATTGGATCCAGTGATTATGCCAGTGAATGGTATTCGTTGGACAATACAGAAAATGATTATGAAATGGCAGATTTCTCTATTGCCAGGGATGAGAAACGGATTGCGTACATTAAAGAAGCATTAAAACGCAATCCCAATATGAGGCTGTGGGCGTCTCCTTGGTCCCCTCCTGCATGGATGAAAGATAATAAAGATCTGGTGGGCGGAAATTTTGTAAACGGTGAGAATAATAAAAATATGGAGGCATATGCTCTTTATTTTCAGAAATTTGTGGAGGCATATGGGGAACAGGGCATCGAAATAGATATGGTGGTTCCGCAGAATGAGCCTTTTGAAGCGGCGGATGCCACAGGACACCCTTCCTGCCGTTGGACAGTGGAACAGCTTTGTGATTTTATTAAAGGATATCTGGGACCTAAAATGCAAAAACTTGGTGTGGAAATTTATCTGGGGAATTTTAATACTCCTGATGATGATATATTTGCTCCTATATTAAATGATATGGAGGTAAGGAGATATATTTCGGGAATCAATTTTCAGAGGTGGGCGTTCAATAAAGCACGTGCTATGTATGGTGTTGGATATAAGCAGGATATGATGCAGTCTGGGACGATTATCGGAGATGGACAGAACACCTGGGAATATGCAGAAAATAGATTTGACGGTATGTGGATGTATTTCTCCAATGGAGTATCTTCTTATAATCTGAACAACATGGTTTTACCGTCGGGCGGAGGAAATTCTTCTTCCACAGTGGTACAAAATTCGCCGATAATCGTGGACAGAGAAACAAAAACGTATCTTAAGACGCCTCAGTATTATCAGATAAAACATTTTACAGAATTTGTGAAAGCAGGGGCGCGCAGAATTGAGAGCGGGGGCACTTATGATATGCCTTACATAATCAATGAAAATTCTGATCAGACAGAAGATTCTGTATATACAGCAGATCTTCGGGAAATTGCGTTCCGTAATATAGATGGAACTCTTGCTGTTCTGGTGAAAAATGGAAGTGATGAAGATAAGACGGTAGAAATCAGGTTTGGCAGCAAGCAGGCAACAGCTGTTCTTGCAGCACATTCAATCAGTACTTTTACCACACAGGGAACACCATTGGACGGAAATGAAACGGATAAGACAGATTTTATTCCTCAGAGTGAGCTTGTGAAACTGGAGAATAAACAGACAATTACTGGTGCAAACAGTGATACAGGCGTACTCTGTACGAACGGCGGCGTAAGCGCAGGCGTAACTGTGCTGCGATGGGGATACGGCGGCAGGCTGAATCAGCTCTGGTACATAAAAAAGATGTCAGAAGGAAGCGGCAGAGTAAAATTAGTGAATGCAAAGAGCATGAATGTTTTAACGATAATGAATAATAATGTTCATGGGGCAGCTTTATCACTTTGGCCAGAACAAGAAAATAACGAACTTCAGGAATGGATTATGGAAGAAGAAAATGGAGAGGTGAGATTTAAATCTGCAAAGGCTGAGACGGAGTACCTGGCGTTTACGAATAGTGGATTTCGGGATGCAGCCATTATGTGGACTTGGGATTCAGGGAAAGATAATGCTGATAAGAGATGGGTTGTTGAAAACGTATATACAGATCGTCCGGCAGTGACTGGCGTGGCAGTGACACCCGATAAGGTTAGTGGATTAAGGCGAGAGCAGACCCAGCAGTTTACTGCTTTCGTGGAAGCAGATGATAAGTGGTCCGGGGAAGGTTCTCTTGGAACCGTGGTGTGGATTTTGAAAGGAAATCAAGATGCGAAAACAACTCTTTCAAGGACGGGAGTTTTGACCATTGGTGCAGATGAGACAGCAGAAAAGGTAACCGTGAAAGCTGTTTCTACTTTTGATAAAACTAAAACAGCAGAGGTGGAAGTACCAGTTATTAAGCCTCAGATAAATTCGGTGACGGTGATGCCAGCAGCGCCGAAGGTGCAGAAGGGAACCCAGAGACAGTTTACAGCAGAAGTGAATGCAGAAAATGGGGCAGACAAAACAGTGAAATGGACTGTAACGGGAGCGGGTAAGGAAAACACCAGGATCAGCGAATCGGGACTTCTGACAGTAGCAGAAGATGAGACGGCAATAACTTTGAAAATAACAGCTGTTTCAGCAGCAGATGAAACCAAAACAGGTACTGCTGTGGTGACAGTTACTGCGGAGGCAAACACAGAACCAGAAGTGGATTATGTTTTGGTATCTCCTGACGAGGCAAGCGTGAAGGCAGGTGAAACACAGACGTTTACAGCAGAAGTAAATGGTGTAAATCTTACTGCAGAACATAAACAAGTAAATTGGAGTGTCAGTGGAAATGAAAGCCAAGAGACAAAAATCAGTGAAGAAGGATTGTTGGAAGTATCAGAGCATGAGACGACGGAGACATTGACAGTGACAGCCATTTCCAGGACAGATAAAACAAAAAGAGGGACTGCCCAGGTAATAGTAGAAACGTCAGGAACAGATCCTGCGCCAGATAAACAGGTCTCAAACGTGAGAATAACCAAGAATCCATCAGAGGTGGAAAAAGGAAAGACAGCAGAATTTGAGGCAGAGGTGGAAGGAGAGAACCTTGCAGGAACAGATTTGGAAGTGGACTGGAGCGTCAGCGGAAACGCAAGCCAGGAGACGAAGATCAGCGAAGAAGGAATTTTGAGAGCAGGGAAAGACGAGACAGCAGAAAAGCTGACGGTAACAGCAGTTTCAAAATTAGACAGCAGCAAAAAAGATACTGCAGAGATTACAGTCAAGGAGCCAGCAACAGACCCAGAACTGGATAAAGAAGTGACGAGCGTGAGAATAACCAGGAATCCATCAGAGGTGGAAAAAGGAAAGACAGCAGAATTTGAGGCAGAGGTGGAA
>CAJUCK010000003.1:0-2356 GCA_910585395.1 uncultured Lachnospiraceae bacterium | reverse complement strand
CGGTAACAGCAGTTTCAAAATTAGACAGCAGCAAAAAAGATACTGCAGAGATTACGGTCAAGGAGCCAGCAGCAGACCCAGAGCTGAATAAAGAAGTGACGAGCGTGAGCATAATACCCAAGACTGCAGCTGTAGCGCAGGGAGAGACCCAGCAGTTTACAGCACAGGTAAGCGGCAGGAGCCTTACCGATATGGATAAGAAGGTAAACTGGGGTGTCAGCGGCAATAAGAGCAGTAAGACCGTCATCAGCGCAGCAGGCATTTTAAGTGTATCATCAGACGAGACAGCAGAAAAGCTGACGGTAACAGCAGTTTCAAAATTAGACAGCGGCAAAAAAGATACTGCAGAAGTGACAGTAAAGAGAAACACAGCGCTTGCTGTGCCAAAGAAGAATTCTCTGCATAAAGTGGGCAGGTTCCAGTACAAAGTTACAAAATCAGCTGCGAAAAATGGGACGGTAGAATTGAAAAAGCCCTTAAGAAAAACGAATGTTTCTATTTCCATTCCCGCAACAGTGAAGATCAATGGATATGTCTTTAAGGTAACCAGCATTGGCTCTAAGGCGTTTTATAAAAACACAAAGCTGAAAACAGTCAAAATCGGTAATAATGTGACCAAAATCGGAGCTTCTGCGTTTGCCTTCAATAAGAAGCTGACTGCTGTCACGATGGGCAGAGGGATCACAAAGATTGAGAGCAAAGCATTTTATCAGGATTCCAAGCTGAAAAAGGTAACTTTGAAATCCAGCAGGCTCAAGACAGTCAAAAAACTGGCATTAAAAGGAATTGCCAAGAATGCGAAGATTGATGTTCCTAATAAAAAGGCAAAGAGTTATAAAAAATTATTAAGAAAAGGAGGGCTTTCAGTAAAAATTTCTGTGAAGTAAAGCTGAAATTATAAGGGAATTGTAGAAACCAGGGGTTTCTGGCATAAAAATACTGCCAGAAGCCCTGGTTGAGTTGGAAGGATTTTTTGAAAATTCAATATAAAGAATGTGACAGCAGGTGTTCATCACCAATAATTCTGCACCCCCAGATCTGAGAGAGCTGCAGTTATATTTAGATCATAATATCTATCAAGAGAAATTGCCGTGAATTAAAATCGCAGAATTGAGGAATAGTATTAAGATAGAGTAGTTTCGCAGTTACCCAATTAAAATAACACCAGGAAAGGATGGTATGATTAAATCATACAGGGAAAAATATGTGTACGGCAGCAGCTTATAAAACGAAAAATTTTTATTTTGGGCGTACTTTAGATTATGATTGTTCTTATGGGGAAAAGGTACTGATTACTCCTAGGAATTATGTCTTTCATCTTAGAGATAAAGGAATTATAAATTCGCACTATGCTATGATCGGTATGGCATGTGCTAAAGAAAATTATCCACTGTATTATGAGGCGGTAAATGAAAAAGGACTGGCAATGGCAGGATTGAATTTTGTAGGAAACGCGGTTATGAAGGACAAAGAGGAACATAGGGACAATATTGCCCAGTTTGAATTTATTCCCTGGATATTGAGTCAATGTTCCAATGTAAACGAGGCATGGAAGCTGGTGGAAAAGGTAAATTTATGGAACATACCATTTAACGATCAGCTTCCAATTGCGCAGCTGCACTGGATGATTTCAGACAGGGAGACATCCATTGTAGTAGAATTTGTAAAAGAGGGATTAAATATATATGAAAATCCAGTAAATGTATTGACCAATAATCCACCTTTTGACAAACAGATGTCAGCGTTAAATAACTATATGAAATTGTCTGCTAAATCACCGGAAAACAGATTTGCTTCAGGACTGGAGTTAGATCAGTACAGCCGAGGAATGGGCGCTATAGGACTTCCAGGAGATCTGTCTTCCCAGTCAAGATTTGTGAGAGCTGCATTTGTGAGGATGAATTCTGTTTCTGGAGAGGGAGAGGCAGAAAGCGTCAGCCAGTTTTTTCATATACTGAACTCTGTGGATCAGCAGCGAGGCTGCTGTGAACTGGAGAACGGCGGATATGAGATTACAATCTATACCTGCTGCTGTAATGTTGATAAAGGGATTTACTACTATACCAGCTACGACAATCACCAGATTACAGCCATTGACATGCACAGGGAATATTTGGACGGCAGTGAACTGATATGGTTTTCCTTAATAAAAGAGGAACAAATTCAATGGCAGAATTAAAAAAAAAGCGCTTAAAATAAAAAACCTTTAAAAAAATGTAAAAAAGTGTAAAAAAGTTATTGACATTTGGACGAGTATCACATATAATATGTCTTGCGTTACGAAAATAACATATGCGTTGTTTTTCGGGGTGTGGCTCAGCTTGGCTAGAGCGCCTGGTTTGGGACCAGGAGGTCG
>CAJUCK010000002.1:127148-129522 GCA_910585395.1 uncultured Lachnospiraceae bacterium | reverse complement strand
CAAAGTCATATCCGGAAAAAAAACAAATCCCTGTCCTCTGTAGTAGGCAGGGTCTGCCGGAAGAAGGAAGGTAAACGGCGTCTCTTTCTGTCCCAGATCCTGAATCAGACGTCTCATAACCTGATTCATTTTTCCTTTCCTGCGGCAGGCAGGGTCTGTCGCCACCGCCACAAGATATGGTATCACTGCCTTTTCACCGTTTATCCAGATTTTATATGGATTTTGATGAATCATAACATGGAAAAAGCAGCCCTTGACGGACTGTTCTTCCATTACAATGATCTCATTATCTCTGATTTTCCATTGGTAATAATAATCCACAAAATCTCTGGAATCTGCTGGAAAAGCAGTCTCGTACAAATTTCTTGTGCCCTGCTTTTCCCACTGTTCCAAATAGCGTATCAAAACATCCATATTACGATTCCTTCTGCCCTGTGCAGCCCTTGCAGCTACTGCAGTTCTTTGCACTGTCAAATGCTTTCATGCTTGCCTCATACAGTCCGCTAAGGGAACAAATCGCCTGGGAAGAAATTCCCTCCATCCTGCCGGTAAACCCAAGCTGTTCTTCTGTGGTTGCCTTGATATTAATCTGATCTTCTGCGACGTCCAGAACTTCTGCAATATTTCTCTCCATCTGTTCAATATAAGGGCGCAGTCTGGGCTTCTGGGCAACGACGGTGGCATCAATATTCTCTATCACATACCCCTTCTCTCCTATCAGCTCTCCCACCTGCGCCAGCAGTTTCATACTGGAAATCCCTTCGTATGCTGGATCTGTATCTGGAAAATGTTTTCCGATATCTCCCAGCGCTGCTGCACCAAGTAAAGCATCCATTATGGCATGTACAAGCACATCTGCATCCGAATGGCCATCTAACCCCATAGTATGGGGAACCTGAACGCCTCCCAGAATCAGTTTCCGGTCCTTTACAAGCCTGTGCACATCATATCCAATTCCAACTCTCATCTTCTCTATTTACCTTCATACGTGATAATACTGTCTATCTCGTAACCTTTTAATTTTTCCCTTCCTTTTAACCCGGCAAGCTCCATCACAAAGCAGATTTTTACTACTTCGCCGCCAAGCTGTTCAATCATCCCGATAATCGCTTCAATCGTTCCGCCGGTGGCGATCAGATCATCAATGATAACCACCTTCTGACCTGGTTTGATGGCATCTTTATGTATCTCGATGACAGCACTTCCATATTCCAGATCATACTCTGCACTAAGCGTCTCACGGGGAAGTTTCCCTTTTTTCCGAATTGGCACAAACCCCTTATGCGCCTCATATGCCACCGGAACCCCGAAAATAAATCCTCTTGATTCCGGACCCACTACTATATCATACTCCACATCTTTCAGGCTTTCCATAAGACCGTCAATGGCAAGTTTCAGCCCGTCCGCATCCTGCAGAATGCTGGTCACATCTCTGAAAATAATCCCTGGCTCTGGAAAGTCTGGAATACTTACTACATATTCTTCTAATTTTTTCATTTTTTTATCCTCCGTTTCTAATATTTACTTAATTTAAAATCTGTGACGCACACTGCAGCGCTGCCTCTACGGTATCATCCATATCATAATACTTATACTGTCCCAGTCTTCCTCCAAAGATCACATTGCCTTCCTTTTCTGCAAGCGCCTGATACCTTCCATATAGTTCTGCGTTTTTCTCATCATTCATAGGATAATACGGCTCATCCCCTTTCTTCCACTCCCTTGGATACTCCTTGGTAATCACGGTCTTTGGCTGTGTTCCATATTCAAAATGCTTATGTTCAATGATTCGGGTGTATGGAACCTCGTACTCTGTATAATTTACCACTGCATTTCCCTGATAGTTTTCTTCATTGAGAAGTTCTGTCTCAAAACACAGAGACCGGTATTCCAGTTCTCCAAAACA
Organism: uncultured Lachnospiraceae bacterium; assembly: GCA_910585395.1. Classification (GTDB taxonomy): domain Bacteria; phylum Bacillota; class Clostridia; order Lachnospirales; family Lachnospiraceae; genus Petralouisia. The sequence goes on along the minus strand of CAJUCK010000002.1, from coordinate 127,616 downwards.
ATAATTAAAATATTCATCAATCATTCCTGTATAAATGACTGTATCTGCCAATGCCTTATACTCTTCTCTCTTTTCCAGGAAATTCTCGTTCAGACACACCTTAGTCCCTTCCAGCATTTTTTCCACCATTTTGGTGTACCCACCCACAGGGATTCCCTGAAAATCATCATTAAAATAATTATTGTCATAGGTAAAACGCACAGGCAGGCGCTTAATAATAAATGCCGGAAGCTCTGTGGCGCGTCTGCCCCATTGTTTCTCCGTATATCCTTTCACTAACTTTGTATATACATCTGGCCCTATCAGATTGACAGCCTGCTCTTCCAGATTCTTGGGATTCTCCACAGAATACTGCCGCTTCTGCTGCTCAATTTTCTCTTTGGCCTCCTTTGGTGTCACAACGCCCCATAATTTATTAAAAGTATTCATATTAAACGGCATATTGTAGATCTCGCCTTTATAATTGGC
>CAJUCK010000002.1:126643-127138 GCA_910585395.1 uncultured Lachnospiraceae bacterium | reverse complement strand
ATTCGTATAACGGTTAAACTCTGCAAATCTCCCCACATAGTCCCATACTTCCTTATTGGAAGTGTGAAAAATATGCGCGCCATATTCATGCACCTGGATTCCTTCCACCTCTCTGGTATAAATATTGCCGGCAATATGGTCTCTTTTATCTATCACAAGGCATTTCCTGCCTGCTTTTCCCGCTTCCTGGGCAAAAACTGCTCCAAATAACCCTGCTCCAACTATTAAATAATCATAATCTTTCATTTTCCACTCCTTATGATGCTTTTTCTCAACATAATTTTCTGCAATTCATACATCAGCAGTGTATATGTCGTCTGCATTCCTTTACAGTATAGTATATGCTCTTTTTTTATACAAGCTCTTTTTAAAAGTATTATCCTCTTTCATCAATGAACAGCTTGGAAACTTTATCTTATCTTTTTCGACGGCAGTCCCCTGAATTCTCCATAATATTCCAGCGTTCCCGCCTATTTCTTTACGTTATCTTAACAC
>CAJUCK010000002.1:116264-126633 GCA_910585395.1 uncultured Lachnospiraceae bacterium | reverse complement strand
GCTATAATATTAGTGAGGTGATGAAGATGGCAGTTAATAGTATATTGAACAGCAACGTCATTGAACTAATGGAACAATTACAGACAGAAAATATTCTTTTAATGGAGGAAAACAAAAAACTAAGTGAAACTGTAGACTGGATGCATGACACTATCTGGCGGCTTGTACACACACAGCATTCAGAAAATTAACTTCTTTTTTATTTTTGCTTGCTGGACAAGGGTCCGGCAAGTCTTTTTTCTTGTACAGGCAAAACCTTATCACGCTGGTTTCCTTATGCGCAAAGATATATAAATGCTGCGGCGGCCTTTCTCAACATTATCCTTTCACAGAAAGACATCACTACTGTATGAAACACATCTTTTATTCTATGCAGCATTTATATATCTTATCTGCAATCTCATCTGCTTTTGTAATATCCACAGAGGAATAATTCATTACGTATACGTTTTCCGGTCTGCCGCTTTCCCCGTAATAGTAAAATGACAGCGGAACCAGTTTGATTCCCATTGATCTGACACGCTCCAGAAATACGGATTCTGGCAGGTTACTGTGAATTTTCATCAAAAAATGCAGTCCTGACTCTTCTCCCGATACAGAAATAACTTCTTTGCGTTCCCCCTTCTTAAGCGCTTCCAGCAAAATATCTCTTTTTCTGCGGTAATAATTTCTCAAACGGTTGATATGAGTCTCAAACTTACCTTCTTTTATAAATTTTGCAAGTGTATACTGTTCAAAATTAGAAACAGTACAGGAATAAAACGACAATTTTTCGTAAAATTGTGTTAAAAGCTTCTGCGGTAAAATCATATAGCTGATTCGAACCGTAGAACAGAGCGTTTTTGTAAACGTATTCATGTAAATAACGCATTCTGACATATCTATGCTCTGCAAAGTAGGTACCGGCCTGCCGCTTAAACGCAGTTCACTGTCATAATCGTCCTCAATAATGTACCGCCCCTCTTCTCTGGACGCCCAGCCCAGCATCTCATACCTTCTGCTGACAGGCATAATAATTCCGGCAGGGTATTGATGTGAAGGCGTAATATGCACAATATCTGCCTGCTGTTTTTCCAGATCTGAAATACATATGCCAGCCTCATCCATCGCAATCCATCTGCAGTCTGCCCCCAGACTGCCATAAATTTTTTCAAGTTTGCGATAACCTGGATTCTCCACTGCATAGATCTTCTCCCTCCCCAAAAGCTGTATCAGCAGGCTATAGAGATACTCTGTGCCTGCACCTACGATAATCTGCTCTGGCCAAACATGCATATCCCGAAACTCTTTCAGGTAGCACGCAATGCTTTCCCGCAGCGCTTGGATTCCTCCAGATTCTGAATTAGTCATCAGCTGCACGCGGCTGTCGTTTAAGACTTCCCTTATCACTTTTGACCAGATTGTAAATGGAAACAGGTCAGTTTCTGTCTGATTGCTGGTGAAATCAGCCAGCCAGCTTCCCGCCTGCCCGGCTAGAGAAACCATTTCTCTGGTAAATACAGCTTTCTTCTCCTGCACTGGAAATTTAAAATCGGAGACATAAAAACCTTTTTTAGGAATGGAATAAATATAGCCCTCTGCCATAAGCTGGCCATATGCGTTTTCCACTGTGATAACACTGACCCCCAGATTTTTTGCAAGCTGCCTTTTGGACGGCAATTTCTCACCAGCCTTTAAAATCCCCTGAACTATATCCTTTTTTATACTTTTACTAAGAAATTCATATATAGAATCTGACCCTGAATCCGCTATATTATACGTGATCATATCCTGTCCTCATCTCCTGCTGGCCTTTTTGAATATGTATAAATTGAATATTTTAACAATGCCACATTTGTATTATACTCTTCACGTTTCATGAAGTAAAGCAAATTTGGAGGTTAACTATGGAAGACAGATATACATTGAACAAGCAGCTTGCGCAAATGCTCAAAGGCGGCGTTATCATGGATGTAACCACTCCCGAACAGGCAAAAACTGCAGAAGAAGCAGGGGCATGCGCTGTTATGGCATTGGAACGCATTCCCGCTGATATCCGCGCTGCCGGCGGCGTTTCCAGAATGAGTGACCCGAACATGATCCGTGGCATTCAGGCTGCGGTCTCTATTCCAGTTATGGCAAAATGCCGGATTGGACATTTCGTAGAGGCACAGGTTTTAGAGGCAATTGAGATTGACTATATTGATGAAAGTGAAGTTCTCTCTCCCGCAGACGATAACTATCACATCAGCAAAAGAGATTTTAAAGTACCCTTCGTATGCGGCGCCAGAGATTTGGGAGAAGCTCTGCGCAGAATCAGCGAGGGAGCTTCTATGATCCGTACCAAAGGTGAACCTGGCACTGGAGACATTGTGCAGGCCGTCCGGCATATGCGCATGATGAACCGCGCCATTTCCAGAATAGCATCCATGCGGGAAGATGAATTATTTGAAGAGTCAAAAAAACTGCGTGTTCCCTATGAACTGGTCTTATCTGTACATGAAAACAGAAAACTTCCCGTGGTAAATTTTGCAGCAGGAGGCATTGCAACTCCCTTAGACGCCGCGTTTATGATGCAGCTCGGCGCAGAAGGGATATTTGTAGGCTCAGGCATCTTTAAATCTTCGAATCCAGAAAAATACGCCAATGCTATTGTAAAAGCTGTCACCAATTATACAGACGCCAAAATGATTGCCGAATTGTCCTCTGATCTTGGAGAAGCAATGACTGGCATCAATGAACAGGAACTCCAGCTTCTGACGGCAGAAAGAGGTGTCTGATGAAAATTGGTATTCTGGCTGTTCAGGGAGCCTTTGTGGAACAAGAAGCTGTCTTAAAACAGTTACATGTCCCCTGGAAAGAAATCCGATGCCTCAAAGACTTAGATGATCATTTCGATGGTCTTATTCTCCCAGGCGGAGAGAGCACCGTACAGGGAAAGCTTCTAAAGGAACTGGATTTATTTCAGCCACTGTTAGAAATGATACAGCATGATATCCCAGTACTTGCCACCTGTGCAGGCATGATTCTGCTTTCCGAAAAAATAAACGGACAACCGTCTGCTCACTTCAAAACCATTCCCATGGATGTAAAGAGAAATGCGTACGGACGGCAGCTTGGTAGCTTTCACACCACAGCAGAGTATAAAGACCTTGGCAATGTGCCTATGACTTTTATCCGTGCCCCTTATGTGATAAAGGCTGACAGTCGTGTTACCATCCTGTCTTCTGTGAATCATCATATCACTGCTGTACAGTACCGAAACCAGACTGCCCTGTCTTTCCACCCAGAATTAGATAAAGACCTGCGCATCCACCAGGATTTTTTAGGCAGATGTTCCTAATATGAAATATCCTCTGGCGTCTGGCCTGCCAGAGGATATTTCTGCATTTTTATTATCTTACTCTTCCCGTCTGCGCACCAGCACAATCTTGGTAATACCATTACTGGAATCATCCTTTCTGGTCTGCAGCTCTGGGAAAGATTCAATCAACTTGCCAAATTTGTGAAAACCATAATTTCTGCAGTCAAAATCTGAGTATAATTTCTGGATCATATTCCCCAGCTCTGATAAATACATCCATCCATCCTCATCTGAATTTTCATCCAGTAGAGAAATTACTGTTTCTTTGATAGCTCTCAAATTCGTAATTGGCTGCGCATCCTTAGGCTGCTCTCTCGGCAGGGCTCTTTCTGTGGGCACACACCGAATCTCCTGCTTTCTCGTTCTCTCGGGTGCATTTGCCTTCTGCTCTGGATGATGATTCTTATATAAGACATCCAAAGTTTTAAACTGTTCACATGCCCTTACAAAAGGCTTGGGCGTTTTACTCTCACCCATACCAATCACCCGCTTGCCAGATTCTCTAAGCCGCATGGCAAGCTTGGTAAAATCACTGTCAGAAGACACAATAATAAACCCGTCTACGTCATTGGTATACAAAATATCCATGGCGTCAATAATCATAGCTGAATCTGACGAATTCTTGCCCACTGTATAACTATACTGCTGTATTGGAGACAGCGAATTCTCCAGCAGAGAATCTTTCCAGGAATTTTTCGCATTTGCTGTCCAGTCTCCATAAATCCTGCGAATTGTTACATTTCCCAATGTCTGTGCTTCCTTTGTGACAATTTCAATATATTTTGAAGATACATTTTCTGCATCTATCAGCAGAGCGTATTTGTTCTCATCTCTCATTTTTTGTTCCTTTCCTGTTAAGCTGTTTCTATTTCTTACACCAATTATAATACTTTCCTGCTGTGAAAACAACCACCCTTCCACATTTCTGCCTATAGCAATCCCTCTGTATAGAATCTCTTGAATTCCCATATACTATAACTGAGGTGATTGATATGGCGTCCTATGTGGCACCTGCTCTGCAGGAAAAATTTGAATCATTATCCACAGAATTAAAAGATTGTATTCTGGAGCACAATGTGCGGCTGAATACTCTTCAGGATTTGATTCAAGTATTGGAAAAAATTGTGGCAGAAGGCGGAGAATAATTTCTCCTCCTGCCATTACATATATTTTTTCTCTTTTTTATTTCCTCCGCCTAATGAATCTTGCAGAAATCACCACATATCTTAAGGAAAAATCCTGGAAATATCTTGCAAAATTTCTCTTCTTCCTTTATATTATGTATATTGAAAGGAGAGATGCAATTGGACTCAAGTGAGGTCATACAATTATTATTTGTAATCGTTTTGTTATTGTTATCTGCCTTCTTTTCCTCTGCGGAGACGGCATTGACCACCTCCAACAAGATTCGTCTTAAAAATCTTGCCGATGAGGGAAATAAGCGGGCGCAGCGGGTACTGGAGATTACCAACGATTCTGGTAAAATGCTGAGTGCCATTCTTATTGGCAACAACATTGTGAACCTGTCAGCTTCTTCCATTGCCACAGCGCTAGCCATTCAGATTTTCGGAAACGCCGGCGCTGGAATTGCAACAGGTATTCTTACTGTTTTGGTTCTTATTTTCGGTGAGATTTCACCCAAAACTTTCGCCACCATTCATGCAGATAAGATTTCTCTTACTTACGCAGGAATTATCCTTGGACTTATGAAGATTCTGACTCCTGTAATCTTTATCATCAATAAACTGTCCATGGGCTTTCTTCTGCTGCTGCGGGTCAATGTTTCCAGTGAGAACGGAACTCTTACTGAGGCAGAACTCAGAACCATCGTCAACGTAAGCCATCAGGAAGGAGTCATCGAGCCAGAAGAACATGCAATGATCAACAATGTATTTGATTTTGGTGATTCCCAGGCCAAGGAAATTATGGTTCCCAGAATCGATATGACATTTGCTGACATAAACAGCACTTACGACGAATTGATCGAACTTTTCCGGGAAGACAAATTTACCCGTCTCCCAATCTATGAGGATTCCATAGACAATGTTATCGGCACAATTAACATGAAGGATCTGCTGCTTTTTGAAGCCAGCAAAGACACCTTCTCCGTTCGTGATATTCTCCGCAAGCCCTATTACACCTATGAGCACAAGAAAACTGTGGAGCTTCTTATTGAAATGAAACAGTCTTCTTTCAACATTGCCATCGTGCTGGATGAATATGGCGTCACGGCAGGTCTGATTACCCTGGAGGATATTTTAGAAGAAATTGTAGGTGAAATCCGGGATGAATACGACATAGATGAAGAAGATCCTATCCAGAAACTCGGCGACCGTGAATATCTGATACAAGGTTCCATGAATCTGGAAGATCTGTGCAATAAACTGAGCTTAAAACTTTTCTCAGAGGATTACGATACTGTTGGCGGTTACATGATTGAGTTTCTTGACCATCTGCCGCAAAAAGGAGAGTCTGTCACTACACCAGACAATGTTTTCCTGCGGGTAGAGGACACAGATAAAAACCGTATCAATAAACTGTTTTTACGTCTGCCGGCAGAAAATCCACAAGATAATTCTTAATTTCATATAACAAAACCCCTGAAATCAACTGGATGCACTGTGGTTTCAGGGGTTTTTTCACATCAATAATTATATATTCCTGCTCTTTGAAATTTGAATTCTCATCCAAAAAAATGCAGCTGCACAGATCAAAACAGACAAAAGTGATCCTCCTGGCGCAGCAAGCCCCATAGGAAACAGCGTATCTGCATAATATTTTGACGCCAGAAAAGCGCCGGGAATTCGCACACAGACAATGGACAAAAAATTATGGAGAAAAGAAATTCCTGACCTGCCATATGCGCAGAAATATCCGCTGAAAGAAAAATGAATTCCGGCAAACATGCAGTCCCAGATATAACCCTGCAGATACTGTTCCCCCAGTAAAATAACTGCTGCATCTTCTGTAAACAGCCCCACTTCTGCCGCTGCCGTAAACTGTGTGGCAAAAGATATTAACAAGCCATATCCTGCCGCAATCCATACTGCATACCGAAGCGTCAAAGCAGCACGGTCATGTTTCCCCGCTCCAATATTCTGTGCTGAAAGAGCTGAAACCGTAGAAAGCATTGTGGACGGCACCAAAAACACAACTCCAATTATCTTTTCCACAATTCCCACTGCCGCCGCATCATTTAAACCTCTTCGATTGGCAATCACCGTAATCACAATAAATGCAATCTGAATAAAACCATCCTGCAGTGCCACTGGAATGCCAATTTTTAAAATCTGTCCCATTGTCTTTGATTGTGGTTGAAAATGCTGTCTTTTCAGTCTGATTCCTGTCTGCTGCCTGAGTATCACAGTCAACGCTAAAACTACGCTTATGGTCTGGGACAACGTAGTTCCCAAAGCCGCCCCGGCAGCTCCTAAATGAAACACACCAATAAACAGATAATCCAGAAAAATATTTGCCACACACGCCGCCCCAATAAAATACATGGGGCTTTTTGAATCTCCCAGCCCTCGGAAAACAGAGCTTATAATATTATAAGCCGTGATAAAAGGAATCCCCATAAAACAAATGGTAAGATATGTAACAGTGCCTGCCACTGCCTCCGCAGGTGTAGACATCAGAGATACAACAGGCTTGACCAAAGCCAGAAGCAGTACGGTAAACACAGCAGACACTCCCATAAACAGGGTAATTGTGTTGCCAACAGCAGCAGACGCATGTTCTGAATGTCTGGCCCCCACTGCTTTTCCAATCGTTACAGTAGATCCCATGGCAAGCCCTACAATCATCACCGTGAGCATGTGCATAACCTGGCTTCCTACCGAAACCGCTGTAATACTGTCTACACCGTTAAACTGACCGATAATAAACAAATCTGCCATCCCATATAAGGTCTGCAGAAAATAGGATAAGAGATAAGGCAGTGAAAAATATACAATATTCCGAAATACACTGCCTGAAGTTAAATTTTTTTCCATAAATTTGTCCTTTGCCAACTGTTATTTGATTTTCTTCTGTCTTGAACTAAATTCAATCACCGCTATAAAAAAAACTCCAGCGGCAAAAAACACTGCTGTCGCTGTATAAAAGGCTGTGCTTCCTGGCTTCATCCAAGTAAACAGCTCCGTTTCCGCCCGCAGCACAGATATCAGATTTGCTCCCATATGCGCCAGAAAAGCGCCGTAAAAATGCCCTGCTTTTTCCATAAACCAGGCAAACAAAAGACCAAGTATGCCAGCATAAATAAACTGCACCAGATTCATATGGAGCACACCAAACAAAAGCGCTGATATCACCATAGCAATCATCCGGCTCTGCCGTTCCCGCTTTCTGCCTCTTTCCGTCTTCTTTTCATTATCCAGAATCATCATATCACAGAGTCTGCCATACACCACACTGCGGTATAGAAGTTCTTCCAGAAATGGCGTTAAGAGACAGGCCCCCAGAAGTTCAAACAAAATTCCTCCTGCAAAAAAATATCTGTTAATCTCTTGAAATCCCTCAGAAACTTCTTCCACACTGGTGAGCATCAAAATATTATTCAGCGCAGGTCCCAGAACAGCGCCTGACAAAAACATCAACACTCCATTTACTGTTTTCTGCACTGGGGTCTTTTTTTCCAGTTCAAGATTCATATGCTCCCAAAACACAGTAGGCTCCGCCTTATCCTTCTGATAATACCGTGCAATAAAAGGAATGGTCACTGCCACCGTCGCTGTCTGCAGCATCATATACTGTTCTTTGGGATCTGCCCCCAGAAACACGGCAAACATAGTAAACAATGACATGAACAGATTTGTCACAACAAAATAAATAAACACTGGATAAATTACATTCCACGACTTAAACATCGGACTATTTTTTGAAAGCATATTTCTCAAACCTTTCTTTAATTTTTTACGTTTCCTTTTTACGCTCAGCTCCTGGCCCCTCAGGTTCTGCCGCAGTCTCATCCTCTTTCGAACGCCTTAATACCTCAACGCCGCTCGTCTCATCCTCTATCTGCATCTGCATCTGTCTTAATTTTGTATCTTTTGCAATCGCACGCATGATGCGGTTTATGTCCTCTGGAGAGAACATTCCAATTGCCCTGGACAAGTCTCCAATATTCTCTCTGTTAAATACCAGGCAGCCTCCTTTTTCCAGAGAGACAGAAATACAGTTTTTAGGATTCGAGACATCTCCCAGACAAATACGGTTATTATCATAATCGCACTGAAACGCCACTCCGTTATAAACAATCACTCCATTTTCATCCGCCATGAGAGAATAGGGCGCCTGTCTGTCTTTCCCCAGCAGTTTCTCAATCATCTCATCAGAAACTACGTCATCTATACTGTCCTGAATATCTGGCTTTCTCATCTCTTCACTGTTCTCACCACTGCCTGTTTCCATCATGCGCATACTTTTGGCACTGCTGCCATGGAGCAGCAAGTTCTCCAATTCTTCTGCTGCTCTGGCGCTGCTCCCCAATACATAATCTTCTATCTGGTCCTTCTTCTTATCCAGCGCATCTTCCTTACAGTGATTCAAGTCATCTTTATCATCTGCAATAGCGTGATCTACCTTATTTAACAGCTTATCCCATTCTTTCTTGGAAAATTCACCGATGGTTTTCGGCTTATCCTTATTCTGCCCCGTCTTTGGCTTCATTCTCTCTGCATAGTCTGACACGGCCTGTGAAAAGTATCCGATTCCATTCCTGCCCTGTATTCTGTCCATCATTCTGTTTCCTCCATTCTTCCAAATAAGCAATAAATAAAAATAAGACACTTATTTCCCTTCCTGAGAATAAGTGCCTTCCTTAGCTGACATATATATCGGCAAAAAATGGAAGAACTTAACCTCAGTCTGAGCTCTCCAGGAAAGCTACAACATCCCACAGAGTATCAAACATCCCCAGTACCCCGGCATTTCGCATTTCATCAAAATCCTGCTCAAACCCATAAGTGATTCCTATACAGTCTATCCCTGCTTCTCTGGCCCCCAGAGCATCATATCTGGTATCTCCAATCAGTACTGCCTGACTGCGGTCTTTTAATGCAGAACGTTCCACCACATCCTCAAGCACCTGGATTTTAGTGCTGGTACCTGCATCTCTGGCTCCGCCAATCAAATCAAAATATTTGTCCACATTCAGATATTCCAATACCACATGACATAATTCCTCTCGTTTGGAAGAAGCGACGGCAAGTTTGCAGCCCAGCTCCTGCAGACGCTGCAATGATTTTTCCACATCTTTATATAATTCGCACTCATATACCCCCACTGTCTCGTACCGCTGCCTAAAAAAAGTTACAGCTTCACTTGATTTTTTCACTGAAAACCCATATTCTCTGGGAAATGATTCCATCAATGGAGGTCCAATAAACCGCTCCAGTTTCTTTTGGTCTGTTTCATCAATTCCAAACTGTTCCAATGCATAACGGACGCTTTTTGTAACGCCTTCCCCTGTATTTACCAATGTACCGTCCAGATCAAATAATATCGTGCTCTTCTTCATTACTTACCTCCATTAAGACATCCTCTTTAACAGACTCTTTCGTTTCTCATCAAACAATAATTCCTTATTATAGTAATAGTATCTCTCACACTCATATTCCTGCAGAAAGCTGACATTGTAGGAATTAGAATTCAGTTCTGTCAGAAACATCACCATTTCCTGGCTGTTTCCAAAAGCTCCTTCCAGGAAATCAAAGACATGTTCCAGCAATTCAGAAGCTTCTTTCTGCTGGTTTTCAAAAAATTCAATTTCCTGCTCAAATAACTCCTTGATTCTTAGAAATACTGCCTCCTTCTGGCAGATATTTTCCAGTTTCAATACCTGCTGGAAATGGTCTAACGCCTCCAACACTCTACGATATTGCTTATCCATCTCACGCCCTAGAAGTTCAGCTTTTTTCTTATTTATATAATCAATATTATATTTATGAACCACAGTAGAAAACAGCTGCTGCCCCTCTGTCTTCTTCTGAATTGTATGAATCAGTTCCCTGTACTGCTGAAGAC
>CAJUCK010000002.1:115939-116245 GCA_910585395.1 uncultured Lachnospiraceae bacterium | reverse complement strand
GTTCTGTCTGCACAGATCCTTTCAGCGCCTCATTTACCCGGGAAATCAGGAGCCCCAGAACACTGATCCGCTCATCAAAAGAAGCATGAGACACTTTTTTCAGCAAACTCTCGTCCAGATTTCCCTTTAAAATTTCTTCCAACTGATAATCTGTGCGGTACTTATAATAGAGTTCCAGATAATTAGCAAAATCTTTGGCAATTTTCGGAAACTGAATATACTGTACCACCACCTGGCTGTCTACTGTTTTTCCCAATTTTTCATATACTTGAATCAGATTTGAGAGATCTTCCCATCCTCTGGGAG
>CAJUCK010000002.1:114696-115903 GCA_910585395.1 uncultured Lachnospiraceae bacterium | reverse complement strand
CGTCCACGGTGGTCTCCATCTGATAAAAATTCTGTTTCCTGGTGTTAAGATAAGAAATGACAGCCCCATGAATTTCCTGGCTGTAGGCATATTCTTTCCAGACCTGGAAGTCTGCTTCCACTTCGATCTTTTTTACCCGGTCCATTGTGACAACATCAAATTCTCTGACTGAACGATTGTATTCTGGTGGATTTCCAGCAGCCACAATTATCCATCCTTCTGGAATCTTATGGTTTCCAAAAGACTTGCACTGAAGAAATTGAAGCATTGCCGGAGCTAACGTCTCTGATACACAATTTATTTCATCCAGAAACAGAATGCCTTCTGACAATCCTGTCTGTTCCATTTTCTCATAAACAGATGCCACAATTTCACTCATAGTATATTCTGTCACGGCAAATTCCTGGGACTGGTACTGCTTCTTTGAAATAAAGGGCAGTCCAATGGCGCTCTGTCTCGTGTGATGAGTGATGGTATAAGCCACCAGACCGATTCTGCACTCCTTTGAGATCTGCTCCATAATCTGCGTCTTGCCGATTCCCGGTGAACCCAACAGAAATACAGGACGCTGACGTACGGATGGAATCTCATAATTTCCATACTGGTCTTTCATCAGATACGCCTCGATGGTGTTTTTAATCTCTTCCTTGGTTCGCTTAATATTCATCGGTTTCCTCCTAATCACCGCTCAATATCCACGGTCTCTCCTAAATCCCGCTCATCCAGAATCAGCTTCATTGCCCAGGACGGCACATCCACATCCATATAATCCTCACGGAAAAACACAAATGCTGTATCATAAGGCGGCTTTTTTACCGGAAAAGTCCCATAACCATCTGTAAAGTAAATAAGGCCCCTCAGTTTCTGAAATGCCTTCTTTGCCAGCAATGTGTTTACATATTCAAATGCTGGGCGAAAATCCGTCCCACCCATGCCCTGCACCTGAAAATTTCTCATATATTCGTAAAGCTGTGTCTTGTCTGTCACCACTATATCAGACTGCACCTGCTCATCGCACTGCAGAATATGGACACAGAATTTTCGGCTGAATGATTCTGACTGGCTTAAAATACTGTAAGTTTCCTCCAAAAATTTCTGTACCAGACACGCTTTACAGGACATGGATGTGTCAATCACAATCACAAAGTCCTCCACTTTCTGTTCTTCTCTCGTCTCCAAATGCTCAATCAAGGGCATATTTCCATAT
>CAJUCK010000002.1:111621-114686 GCA_910585395.1 uncultured Lachnospiraceae bacterium | reverse complement strand
GATAGAAGATATAGTCAAAACTGTCCAAGTCCACCTGCATTTCCTCTTTCAAAACACAGAATTTTCTTAAAAAGCAACGGTAATCATATCTCTCACGATTTTCTACCTGAAGTTGCTCTTTGAGACCTTTGGAATCCTCTGACGCTTCTTTGGAAAAAGTGTCAAGCTCTGTCTCCATCCTGTCCCTTATATTCTGCCACTGTGTTTCCTGTTCCATAGGCGCCTGAGGCTGTTTTTGCTGCTGTTCCCATAAAAAATGTTCATCTATTGTAAATTCCTGAATCAGACGCGCCACTGTACGGATATCCAGACTGGCCCGCTGCAGCAGGCAGAAAATCCCCTCCCCATTGAGCACTGGAAGTTTTTTCTTAATCCCTTGATACACTGCCGCCCGGTATGGCCTGGAGGGAATGCGCAGGCAACGGTAAGCCATGCTGTCTAAAATAGATTCTACTGCGATATCACAGGCAAGATTCCACAGCTGTCTGTCCTCTGCGCCTCGCAAATTCCATACATGTCCCATAAGACAATGAAAAATACTATGCAGGTAACAGCGATTGATCACTGTATTTCCAGCTTTGTACTGCTCCATAAGGTATTCTGGATGATAGCGTAATATTTTTCCATCTGTAGCCATCCGCCCTAATTCCATCGAAGGCTGCGGTATGAGGCTGTGAAGCGCTACATCAAGAAACCGCATATTCAGATACAGCTCATTTTGACAGTCAGTAATTATTTCATTGCAGATATTTACTTTTTCCAGCAACTGTTCTTCAAACATGCTTGCGCTCCTCTACAGACCAAATCTTTTTTTCCTGCCTGGAAATCTCTGGTGCTTTATGTCCATCAGCATACTTACCACTTCTGGCAGCGTCTCCTGCTTTGCTATGTCAAGCAGAAGTTCTATCTGCCCCTGGTCCGCAGCAAAGTCTGCTGCAAGCCAGCGCATATTATCCAGCTCTTTCTTCATTATACAGAATTCTGCCCCCGATCTGATATTTTGGGAAAGCCAATGAGTGTATTCCTTCCGAGCATTTTCCTCCAACTCATATGGATAATGAAGCCTGGCCATTGCCATCTCTGCCAAAGTTATCAAATCAATATTATATTTTCCTGTCTCAAACAGCCTGTCATACTCTTCAAACACCACCTGGGTATTACGGAAAGCATTGCGGTACTGAATTCCCATACCATGAGTCTGGGTAGAAATAATTCTTGCCGGAGTATTTTCCACCGCCTCTTCAAAAAATTCTGGATAGACCAGACGGAAGGCAGGTCCATTTCCGCTGCCATCCTCTGCCAAATCCTCCCGCTCCAGACAGCAGTCCACTGTTACCTTCTGCTTTAGATCCTGCAGAATTTCCCGCAGGCAAGATCTGCCAGGAAGACAATGCAGTTCCAGATAAGAAAGATTCTCACATCCAGTAAACGCTCCTGCCCCCATATAAGCAAGATTACTATAAAGAGACAGCTTCTGCAGATTCAGGCAATTATAAAAAATATACCGCCCAAGCCTTTGAACGCTCCGCGGCAAATACAGCTCTTCCAGGTTTTTTCCACAGATACAGGGCAGACCGCTGGTATTCTTTGGCTCTTCCTCCAGTTCTTCTGCAAACGCATATGCTGATACCTCTGTTACTGGAACTGACTGAATCTCTTCTGGTATCACTACTCTTGCACTGCTGCCGTAGCATCGAAGAATACAGATTCCATCTTGTTTCTTCTGGTATGCAAATTTCTGCTCTTCCATATCACACCTGCCTGTTTCTATAGCTCCTGCAGCATCTGGCCAACTGTCTTCCCTGTAAGAGGATGGCGGTAATATGGCGCAAGCTCTGCCAGAGGCTTTAATACAAATTCTCGGTTCTGCATATCTGGATGCGGTATCTGAAGATCTTTTTCATCCACTATCCAGTCATCGTAAAAAATAATATCCAGATCCAGCGTTCTGGGTCCCCAATGAATCTTCCTTTCCCGGTTTGCCCCCCGTTCTATCTGATGAAGCAGTTCCAGCAGCTCCATAGGCGGCAATAATGTCCGAATTTTCAGCATTCCATTGAGAAAATCTGGCTGTTCCACACCTCCATAAGGCTTCGTGGTGATAATCTTTGACTCTCCTTCCAGAATACAATCCTCATTTTCACCCAGCGCTTCCACCCCTTTTCGTATATATTCTCCCCTGTCCCCCAGGTTTGATCCAACTGCAATATAGGCAAAATGCCATCCTCTGGTAATTTCCACTGATACTGTCTCTAAGGGAAGACCCACCGGCGCCCATGGCTTTAAAATTTCCAATGTAATTTTTTCCATTGCAGGAAACCTTATAAGCAGCGCCCTCGCCATCTGTTCTGCTGCTGCCTCAATAAGCTTACAAGTATGCTCCATCATAAAATCTGTTATGAAACGTGCCATTTCTCCATAATTAATTGAATTTGTCAAATCATCCTTTAATCCCGCCTGCCTGGTAGCAGTGTAAACAGACGCATTGATTAGAAATTTCTGTCCCAGCTTATTCTCCTCTGGAAACACGCCATGCTTTGCAAATACCTCTAAGTTTTTAATCTTGATACAATCCAATTCTCTGTCTGTCATTTCCCTGCCTCCCGTATAGCGGCCGCCATCTGAATGGCACGCTTGTTCTCCTTGATATCATGTACCCGTACAAAACCGCAGCCCGCCAGCACTGCGCAGACTGTGGTCACCAATGTTCCTTCCACCCGTTCTGTCACAGGAAGCCCTAAGGTCAGACCGATTACTGATTTTCGCGAAGTTCCAAGGAGAAGTGGAAATCCAAGCTCTTTTAACTGCAGAAGCTTATTTATAATTTCCAGATTCTGCTCGTAAGTTTTTCCAAATCCCACTCCTGGATCCAGCAAAATTTTGTCTTTCGAAATGCCTGCTTTTTCTGCCAATTTCAGGCTGTCCTTTAAATCAGTCTTCACATCTTGCAAAAAGTTATCATATTCCGTATGATTACGATTATGCATAAGACAGCAGGAAACACCAGATTCTGCTATCAATTCTGCCATTTTAGGATCATATTTCAATCCCCAGATATCATTGAC
>CAJUCK010000002.1:110405-111611 GCA_910585395.1 uncultured Lachnospiraceae bacterium | reverse complement strand
ACAAGACAGGCTCCTGCCTTAACTGCCACTTCTGCCACTTTTGCTTTATAAGTATCTACAGAAACAGGAATATCAAACCTGTCCGCAATTTTCTCAATCACAGGAGCGGTTCTTTGTATTTCCTCTTCCTCTGTAATCTGCTGATGTCCTGGTCTTGTAGACTCTCCTCCCACATCAATGATATCTGCACCTTCCTCAATCATCTGCTCCACATGTTTCAATGCTGCATCTTCCTGGCTGAATTTTCCACCGTCAGAAAAAGAATCCGGCGTCACGTTAAGAATACCCATAATATATGTTCTCTTCTCCAAGTCAAACGTTCTGTTTCCAATCTTAAAAACTGTATTCTGCATTCTTTTCCTCTCTTCCTGATATGCTGACCTGCCAATATTTAAAAAACTGCGCAGGACGATTTCTGATGATGTGCAAAGGCAAAATTAAAATTAATTTGATTAATATCACCACTGTGGTACAGGTTACATTAACATTAACTATGGATAGTTTCATTCCGTCTCTCACAGCTCCAGCTGCACTCTTTGTACATGTCACAGAAGAAACAGTTACGGGAATCATTATCTGCCTTTTTTATCATATTTGCAAAATCATCTTTTAATTTTTCTGTTCCCCGGTGCTTCTGTATGGCATTCAAAACCCTCTGTCTTCTTTCCAGCGGCCAGCCCACTCTCTCAAGAAAATATCCTGCCAGTTCTGTCCCTGCCTGATGGTGTGGCAATCCATGTTCTATCTCCGCCAGCCTGCCCAAGTCATGAAGAAGCGCCGTCAGATAAATCTGCTCTTTTTCCCATTCTTTCAGAATCTTTTGTTCCTTAGCCGCCTGTTCCAAAGACATAATCCATGCCAGTCTGGCCACATCCAGAAAATGAGACAGTCCGTGTCTGCAAAACTTCCGGTCTGTCTCTGCCTGTTCTAATTTCTTTACCAATGTCACATACTCTAAATCCTGTAATAATCTCTCCACATATCTCATCGTTCTGCCTCAGCGTCCTATCAAATGCCAAAACTCATCCTGCAGATACTGGCTGCTGGCAAATTCTCCCCGGACAGCCACCGTAACAGTCTGTGCTCCTGGCTTCTTCACTCCGCGCATAGTCATACACATATGCTCTGCCTCTAATGCCACCATCACCCCTCTCGGCTTTAAATGCTCCAGCAGAGCATCTGCAATCTGTGCAGTCAGGCGCTCCT
>CAJUCK010000002.1:102500-110395 GCA_910585395.1 uncultured Lachnospiraceae bacterium | reverse complement strand
AACCTCTACAGTCCGCGCCAGTTTGCTTAAACCCACCACCTTGCCGTCAGGGATATAGGCAATAGATGCCTTCCCATAAAATGGCAGCAAATGGTGTTCGCAGGTAGAATAGAAAACAATATCCTTTTCCAGCACCATCCCGCAGTCTGCCGCCTCAAAGGTTTTGCTCAGCGCCTCTTTCGGCGTCTGCTCCAAACCGGCAAAAATCTCTTCATACATCCGTGCAATCCTGTCTGGAGTATCCTTAAGTCCTTCTCGCTCTGCGTCTTCTCCAATTCCTTCCAGCAGCAGGGTTACTGCCTGCCTGATTTTGTCCTTATCTATCATCATCCAGTTTCTCCTTGAGAATTTGTCGCAATTCTTTCAAATAAGACAGGGAGCCAAACGCAAGTATCATGGCCTTTTCCTGCCTGGCACAGCCGAAAGCTTTAACAGCGGCTTCTTTCATACTGGGACAGTATCTGACCTGCTGATGATATTTTAAAGCTTCTTTGGCCAGCTCTGCACCATCCACAGCCCTTGGACTGTCAGGCGTCACTGTAAACACTCTCCATGCCAGGGGAAGCATGATTTTCAGCATTTCCTCATGTTCCTTATCTGCAAGTACCCCTATTATATAGATTATTTTCTGATTTGTAAAACCCCTTTTCAAAGTTTCTCGCAATTTTTGGGCCGCATCCGTATTATGTGCTCCGTCCAGCACCAGCAGGGGATCTCTGCATAACACCGAAAAACGCCCCTCCCACTGTGCTTTCCTGAGACCCTGACATATATGGCTGTCATGAACAGCATATCCCCTCTGTCTCAAAACGGCTGCTGTCTCAATGGCGCAGACTGCATTCTGCACCTGATAAATTCCTGTCATAGAAAGTGTTATCTCACCCAGACCCTGATAAGTAAAACAAAGTTTCTGCGCCTCTGATTCATAACGGATATTCTTTGCCCGCATCTCATCGCTGTACATAAGAACTGCATGTTTCTTTTTGCATGTTTCTTCCAGCACCTGGCAGACTTTGGGCTGTCTGGGCTTTACCGCCAGCACCAAGCCCCCTTCTTTAATAATACCCGCCTTCGCCTGTGCAATCTCCCAAAGGCTTTTTCCCAGAACTTTCATGTGATCCATGCTGATAGAAGTAATGACACTCACCAAAGGGTTTGGGATAATATTCGTGGCATCCATGCTGCCTCCTAACCCTGTCTCCAATATAACGATCTGGCATTGTCTGCGGGCAAAATACAAAAATGCAGCTGCCGTCTCCACCTCAAACACCGTGGGATGCCTCTTTCCTTTTGCTGTCATCCTGTCACATGCACTGCGGATTTCCAAAATCACCTCTGCAAATTCCTGTTCTGTAATATCCTTCCCGTTCACGCGATACTGCTCCAGACGTCCAAAAACGGCAGGAGAAGTATAAGTTCCCACCTGTATCCCTGCTTCCATCAATATAGCCGTCAGAAACGCACATACAGAGCCTTTGCCGTTGGTTCCGGCCACATGAACAAATTTAAGCCTGTCCTGCACATTTCCAAGCTCTTCCATTAGCTCTTTGATACTTTCGAGCCCCAGCACCATGCCGCTGTTTTTGCCAAGCTGTTCCAAATATGCCTGTATTTCTTCCATTTTCACCATATTCTTCATCCTCGTCTTTAAAATCTGCACAATTTATAAAGAAAATCTTAATATTTCCTATAAGAATCGTAAATTTTACGTTTATCCATTGACTTTTTTCTTAAATTGGTCTAATCTTTGCTTTGAAAAAAGTATTCATATTTTGTTCATAATCAGTTAACATATATATGGAGGAAACTATGACGCACACTGCAAAAAACACTTTACAAAAGTTTACAGCAAAATACAAGTCTTTTTGTGAAAAAAGAAAAGAAAAGAAAAATCCCAGAAAACACAGGCATCTATTAAAACCAGAACAACGTGAGAAGCTCACGGGAACATTGAACAAGTACTCTCTAATCTTTCACTACATACTTGCATGTTCCATCTGCTTTTTCATCGAGGTGATTTCCAGACATTCCTTTTCAGACGCTTTCGCGTTTGTATTTGACCGGGGACTTGCGTTTTTGTACAACTCTCTGATTGTATTCACCTCTCTTCATCTGGTGTATTTCTTCCGCAGAAGAGCCCTGATGCGTACAGTCATCAGCGTTGTATGGCTGTTTCTGGGAACTATCAACGGCTGTGTACTGCTTAAGAGGGTCACTCCCTTTACCTACACAGACGTAAAACTCATCAACGATCTCTTTACCATGAAGAGCAACTATTTCAGCAATGGAGAAGCTATTGCTGTCATCCTTCTTGTGGCGGGCATACTTACCGGTATCGTTGTCTTATGGAAAAAAGGTCCCAAATATCAGGGAAAGCAGAACAAACTGGCAAGCACCCTTGCTATCGGCGTATTTGCATTCTTAATTCCTATGGTGACAAACGCCGCTGTCAGCAACAACATTCTTGCTGATTATTTCGAAAATATTGCACAGGGATACAAAGATTACGGGTTTGTTTACAGCTTTTCTGCCAGTGTGGTAGATCAGGGCATGACCGCCCCCCGTGATTATTCGCAAGAAAGTGTAGATACTGCTCTTTCCAAAATTGCTGCTAAAGATACTGACACAGAGGAACTTCCTAATATTATCTGCGTCCTGCTGGAGTCTTTTATCGACCCAAAAGAAGTTAATTTCTTAAATTTTTCTGAAAATCCGGTGCCAAATTTTGACCACCTGTATCAAAATTTCTCTTCCGGCTACCTCACTGTTCCGGTGGTGGGGGCTGGTACTGCCAATTCAGAATTTGAAATTCTTACAGGTATGGGAATGCAGTTTTTCGGTCTCGGGGAATATCCTTACAAGACTATTTTAAAATCAAATTCCTGTGAGAGTATAGCCTCCGCCCTTGGAAATAACCTAGGTTACGGGACCCATGTCGTCCATAATAACGGCGGTAACTTCTACAGCCGCAGAAATGCTTTCACCCAGATGGGATTTGACAGTTTTACCAGCAAAGAGATGATGAACATCCAGGAATACACTCCCCTTGGCACCTGGCCTACCGACAATATTCTGATAAGTGAAGTGGAAAAGTCCTTGAACTCCACGAAGCAGCAGGATTTTGTATATGCCATCACTGTCCAGGGACATGGCGCATATCCTGCCGAAAAAGTAATTCCCAATCCTGAGATTTCTGTAACCGGCGCTTCTGATGAGGCAAAGAATAACGAATGGGAATATTATGTAAATCAAATCCATGAAGTAGATAAGTTTATTGGAAATTTGATTGATATGCTCTCTAAGCGCAGCGAAAAGACTATGGTGGTATTCTTTGGCGATCACCTTCCCACCATGGGGCTTACCAACGAAGATATGAAGAGCCAGGATATTTTTAAGACAAAATACGCCACCTGGAATAATTTTGGCGCTGAAAAAGTAAGCCAGGACTTAACTTCTTATCAATTATTAGCAAGTATCACTGACCAGGCTGACATTCACGAAGGAACTATGTTCTCCTTCCATCAGAACTGCCGTTATGCAATGACAGATCTTGCATCCAAAGATATGGAATTACTGCAATATGATATCTTATATGGAAAACGCTACGCTTATCATGGAGAAACCCCCTATCCAGCTTCTAATATGCAGATGGGCGTGCAGAATATTACTGCAGATAAGCTGGAAGAGAAAGCAGACGGTCTCCATATTTACGGCAAGAATTATACAAAATGGAGTAAGGTTTTTGTAAACGGAACAAAAGTTTCCACTGCCTTTCTCAGCGACACAGAGCTTCTCATCTCTTTGAAAGATTTGCCTGAAGGTTTCAGCAGTCTTGTAGTCAACCAGATGGGATCTTCTGACACCATTTTCCGAAGCTCCAATGAAATTGCTTACCTGAAGTCTCAGGCTGACACAGCAGAAAAGAATGCCGCTCCAGTCAATGATACCGTAGAGGATACCCCCAGCAGTATTGACCGCGCTGTCAACAGCAGTCAAGAGGAACAGCAGCCAGAAGAACCCAAAGCTGACGACTCTGCTCAGGTTCCTTCCCCCCTATAATACTGAAATGAACATTTAAAATATTTTGATAAAAAACAGACATGCACAAACATGTCTGTTTTTTAATTACTATTTACTTAATGATGAATGTAAACACGCTGCTCATCCTCTTATTTTACGCCTGAGAATCCACCATAATTCCTTTGATTTCTTCTCCCAGAAGCTTTTGTTCCTCCAAAATCTTACTAGTATTTCTCTCTATCTCCTGCTGCTGGCGAAGTATCTCTTCTGACCCAGTATGGTCTCTTAATAAACCTGCCTTCTGTCCAGCGTTCTGTTTCGTCTCTTTTAACTTCTCTTCCACTTCCTGTGCCTGCTTCTCGCGCTCTGCACGGGCTGCCTCCCTCTCTGCTTCTTCCTTTAAGTTTTCTTCCTTTTTATCCTTTGCTTCTTCTACTACTTCTTCCAGATCCTCATCTATGTTGTCAATAGCTTCATCCTTGAGCATACCTATGATCTCATCCCTTGAAGCTTTTAACGATTTTTCTGCATTCTTTGTGGCGTCTATCATGTGATGGTGCTTTAGTTCTTCCTGCTTAATAGATTTAATTCCTGCAGTCGCTGCCCCAATGACCATATGAGCTTCGTCATATTGTTTCTGCCATTCCCCTTCTTCTGCGCTCACCATTTTCATCTGCTCTTTATAATCCTCATTATCCTCATCCCCCTGATACATCTCTTTTAGTTCTTCCTTTTCTTTACGAATTGCCGCCAGCTCTCGGGAAGCTTCTTCAGCAGCGCTTTTGCTCTGCTTTATATCATTGCGGCATTCCTCTTTGATATCATCCACCATGCCGTCAGAAGCAAACTGCTTCTTAATGAAATCCATTGCCTCTTCCTTTGCCTTTTTCTTTTTCTCTTCGATAGGATCCTGGCACAGATTCAGCTCAGACGCCTTTAAGCTTTTATTCTTTACCTGTCCTTGATTTTGCTGCTTGGCATCGTCACTGTTCTGTACCTTTTCTCTGCCGTTTTGAGTTAAAATTGTATCCGTACCCTGCAAACTATTAATCTTCATAACATGACTCCTTTCTTCTGTCTTTTCCAAAAGCTTCTTACATTTTATCGGTCTTATCGCTTTATCTCCTTAGAAATATAACATGAAAAGGCATTTTCATGTTGTAAACAGCACATTACTGTATCACATACTCCGTTCTGAGCAGAAGAACAGAAAACGCGTGGTAATCAAATAACATAATCTGCTCTTCCACGCATCTCCTGTTCCCATTCTATCATATCTGCCAGAGTCACATGGTCTACAACGCCGTTTATCGCCTCATACAGCATTTTCCAGAGACGGAGGGTAACACATTCTTCCTGCCGGGAACAAATATTATTTTCCCCTTCCAGACACGTAACAGGAGCCAGACTTCCCTCAATCTGCCGTAAAATCATTCCCACTGTATATTCTTCTGGTTTTCTGGCAAGCAGATATCCCCCTCCAGGTCCGCGAACACTCTTTACATAACCGCATTTTTGCAGCACAGAAATAATTTGTTCCAGATATTTTACCGATATATCCTGTCTCTTTGCCACATCCCGCAGACGCACTACCTGATCCCGTTCCAGAGCCAGGTCCAGCATCAGCCGCAGCGCATAGCGCCCTTTTGTAGAAATCTTCATAGGTTCCCTCCCCTCTTTTACTATTCCTTAAAGAAAGATGGAAATTTTGCCAGTAGGCTGTTCAGATTTTCAAAAAACTGAGCAAAATGAATTCCGTCCACCAATGCATGGTGGCACAAAAGTGACAGAGGAAGCAGAGTCCTCTCACCCTGCATAAAATACTTTCCCCATGTAATTCTTGGATTGCTGTCTGCAGGCACCGGAATTGGCTGCACAATCGAAGTATAACTGAGCCATGGAAGTGACGAAATGAAAAACAGCTGCAGAGCATCATTTCCATCATCCAGCCCACTCTCTTCCACAGCCTTCTTCTGAGCCGACTCTGCATAAGATAGAAACTCTATATAGGGCATGTCTGCATCTATTTCACAATAACAGTAAGTCTCATCTGGAAGCGCTACTGTGTAAGAGCTGAAACATTTTTCAAATTCAATAATCTGGCCATCTAATATCCTCTGGCGAAATTCTTTTACACTGTTAGCTGAATTTGTTACTGCGTACAGAAAACTGTGAAAAAAAGGAAGCCCTTTTTCCTTTACGATCTTAAGCCAGTCCGTGATATCTACATTGACTGTAATTCCCACATATGGATAAGCCAAATTTGAAAAATACGCAAAGTGATCTTTTCTGTTATATTGGTTCATATCAATCAATTTATAATTCATATTATTTTACCTTTCGTTTTTTCCATGATAATTCATATGGGCAATGACCATCAATGCAATTCGAAACAGCATGGCGTCTTCAAAAGTACGAATATCAAGCCCTAAATTTTTTTGAATCCGCTCCAAACGATAAACCAACGTATTTCTATGTACATAAAGCTGTCTCGCGGTCTCCGAAATGTTCAAATTATTTTCAAAAAATTTATTGATGGTTATCGTCGTCTCTTCATCAAAAATATCTGGAACTTTTTCCCCAAAAACCTCTCTTAAAAACATTTCACATAAGCTGGAAGGAATCTGATAAATCAAGCGTCCAATTCCCAGTTTGCTGTAAGAAACGGTTTCATTTTCCACATAAAAAATCCGTCCTACCTCCAATGCCATCCTCGCTTCCTGATAGGAACGCGCAATATCCGGCAGCAGCTCCACTCGATTTCCATAGCCTGCCCGCACTCTTACCATTGCCTCTGTCTGGAGATTATCCACCAGTGTTTTTGCCAGCTTAGCCAACTCTTCATCTGAAACAATATCCCTCACATCTTTTACCAGAATAACAGATTTTTCGTCCACCTCTGTCACAAAATCTCTGGCAGACGCTGCAAAAAGGTTTCTTACTGTCTCTACAACCGCTCCATCTTTTTTGCCCGACACTTCAATAACAAAAACAACACGCGGGGCCGCCTCTATATGCAGCTTTTTAGCCTTGTTATAGATATCCACCACCAGCATATTTCCTAATACCACATTCTGTATAAAACTGTTGCGATCAAACTGCTCCTGATGAGCGCTTACCATATTTCGAATCTGGCACACCGCAAGGCGCCCAATCATATAAGCCTCTTCACTGGCAGCATGGGCCAGCAGAATATATTCCAATTCATGTTCAATCAATACCTTAAAAAAATGGCACCCTGAAAGCATCTGACTCTCCGCCATAGAATCTGCAAACAATCGAATTGGTTCTTCCATATCACATTCTGATTCATAAGTAGACGCCAGAAGTTTACCCTTATCACTGTACAGTCCCAGATCCACCCTGGAAATCTCTTTAATTTCTTCCAACATAACCTGTAATTTATGATTTGATAACATCACTGTCCCTCATTTCGTGGAAATTTAGAAAAACGGAAGCAACACATTTCTGCGCTACTTCCGTCTCTTTGTGCTCTATTAATATCTTACTGAATTAGTGAGTAATTGTCAATTCTGTTTCTTTGTCAAATACGTGAATCTTCTCAATATCCATGGCAAGCTTAATGGAATCTCCAAGACGTGCAGGTGTTCTGGAATCTACCTTCGCTGTCATACTGGAACCATTTACATTGTAATACAGCAATACTTCTGAACCAAGCAATTCATATCCAGTAACCTTTGTGCTAAATACACTGTCCTTATGTGTTTCAAGCGCCAGTTTGGAATCATCTATATCTTCTGGACGAATTCCAAGCACTACCGTCTTGCCATTATAGTTTCCACTGATCAGCTTCTTACTCTTTTCTGGAGGCAGTACAATTGAACTTTCACCAAATTTCAGAGAAACTGTATTTC
>CAJUCK010000002.1:90058-102490 GCA_910585395.1 uncultured Lachnospiraceae bacterium | reverse complement strand
ATAAATCCGGCAACAAACAGATTATCTGGTTCGTTGTACAATTTCTGAGGAGAATCTACCTGCTGGATAATTCCATCCTTTAAAACAACAATTCTGGTTCCTAACGTCATAGCCTCTGTCTGGTCATGTGTTACATAGATAATGGTTGCACCCAATCTCTGATGCAGAGAAGCAATTTCTGCACGCATCTGCACACGAAGTTTTGCATCCAGGTTGGATAACGGCTCATCCATCAAGAATACCTTCGGCTCACGCACAATTGCACGTCCCATAGCAACACGCTGTCTCTGTCCACCTGACAATGCTTTCGGCTTACGGTCTAACAATTTATCCAGATCCAAAATCTTAGCAGCCTCTTCTACTTTCTGCTTGATCTCTGCCTTAGGAACTTTTCTCAGCTTTAATCCAAATGCCATATTATCAAATACTGTCATATGAGGATACAGAGCATAATTCTGGAAAACCATCGCAATATCTCTGTCCTTCGGCTCCACATCATTTACAACCTTGCCATCAATGGAAAGCTGTCCAGAGGAAATCTCTTCTAAGCCTGCTACCATACGGAGTGTCGTAGATTTACCACATCCTGACGGTCCAACAAAAATAATAAACTCCTTATCTTCAATTTCAAGATTAAAATCTTTAACAGCTTCAAATCCATTAGGATATCTCTTACAAATATTTTTTAATGATAAACTTGCCACTTCAATTACCTCCTGCATTTCTGTGTTTTTCATTTTTCTTTCTGAAATTATAGTACCAGAATTCTCTCCAAATTACCACCGCCAACTATACAAAAAGAAACCGTCTTTCTTGTCATTTCCGACAAGAAAGACGATTCCCCATTGGTCTCTTCGTCATAATAACGAAATATCTATTATTTTTTATGCAAATTAACGAATTATAATTTGGAATATCCGAAGCCGTTCACCATTGCTTCCAGTCTCTGACCGTTCTTGCAATAAGGACATTCTATTGGTTTATATGCAGCATATCCCGGAATATCATCTTCTTCAAAAGCGCTCTCAATTGGAATTCCTTCCACTTCCTTAATCGTACTGAATACAGATACGACGCCGGCTACACTTCCTCCATAATACTGAAGAGATTCCAGGCTGCGGCGGATGGTAACTCCTGTTGTGGTAGTTGCCAGCAGCAGCAGTACATGTTTGCCTGTAATGGCAGGTTTCAGATTGTCTCGGAACATCACCTGATTGTTGGCATTGATTTCAGGTGATACCACATAGACCGTTTTATGCTGATTAATAGTTGTCATAATATGCCTTTTCTCCAATTCTTCTGACAGAAAGGCTCCGATAATCTCTGTTCCATCCATGCACACAATGGTATCCACGGTCATATGGCTGGTAAATTTTCCAGCAAGAACTCTTGCCACCTCTTTTGCCTCGTTGATTCGTGTTTTCAAACTGGTAATATCAATATAATAATTGATATGTGAATGACTGGTAGCAAAATGTCCCGGAAGAGCATGGATTGCTGCCGCATTGCTGTCCTTGGAATAAAATTTCATTTGACGTTTTTCCATAATATTAATATCCTCCATTCTGTGGCTATTTGACTCCGGTAGTTCCAAATCCTCCCCGGTTTTTATTTTCCAGAGAAGTGGTCTCTGCAAAGACAACCTGAGGCTGATTCTCTATAATACGAAACTGGCAGATTCTGTCATTTTTCTGTATTACTGTATCTCTTGTGGCATACACAGGCATTTTCCACATATCCTCATCTCCGCAGTAGCTTCCATCTATAACACCGCAGCTATTTACCTGCAGAATTCCATAATTCTTAAAAGTAGAACTTCTTGGCACCACATGCGCTTCATAACCCTTGGGCAGTTCCATCGCCACCCCCAGAGGAATCAGCTTAAAATCCCCTGCCTTCAATTCCACTGTTTCGCTTGCACGCAGATCAATCCAATCTGATTTACCCGCAATATAAGTTAATTTATCTATATCCTGGGTAAAATACTTAATTTTAATTATCTCCATCGCTGTCTCCGTTATCCCCAAAATTTGCTGTCAGATTATTATCCCAGCAGATTCATCACCACCGGACTATATTTCAGCTCTTGATAGGCATAATAAGAATCTTTTGTGTCTGACTCCTGTTTCTCCTGTTCTTCCTTTAATGCCTCCTTCTGTGTGTCCTGAATCTTCGTATACATATCAATAAACTCCAGGTAATCCTCATAGGAAAAGAGCTGTTCTAAAATGTTCTGGTAATAACTTTCCTCTTTCTTCTGTACAGGCGCACCACTCTGCGGCACACCTGCTGCATTAATAGAATATGATGTCCCTGGCACTTCAACTCCCTCATTCATATAACGAGTTACCTTCACCACATAATTCTGCGTCTCTTCAAAAGGAGGAATTCCGCCATACTTTTCCACATTGTTGCTCCCGGCATTGTAAGCGGCAAGAGCAAGACTGATATTTCCATTGTACTTCTCCAGCATCTGGCTGATATACTTTGTCCCTCCCATAATATTCTGATATGGATCGTAAGAATCTGTGACGCCCAGCTCTCTTGCTGTTCCAGGCATTAGCTGCATAACCCCCTGGGCACCGGCTCTTGATGTTGCATTGGGATTGAAATCTGACTCAGCTTTGGCAATTGCCTTAATGAGATTCTTAGGCACATTATATATCTTTGAAGCCTCCGTAAAAATCTCTTCCATGGAAGCTGTTGTCGGCAGATAAGAGGAAAAATCTTCTTTCTGCCTTACTTCTGGAATCATCTTCTGCTGCTCCACTCCATCTGTGTTTTGTATCGCATTCACTTTCATGCCACTTTTGGCTCCCTTCTAAAAAAATTGACGTTGCTATTTGTACATTTTGAGTATATCAAAATCATAATTACTGCAGTTTAATCCCAGCCAGCAGATCCCCCAGACTGGTGGAAGCACTCTCATTAGAAATATATTCTTCCACGTCCTCTGTCTTGTCCACATCTACCATCTCTTCTTCCAGCGCCTTCATACTGAGACTTACTTTATTATCGTTGGTATTCAGTACCTTTACCTTCACCTTCTGGCCTGTACTCAGCACCTCTGAAGGCTTGCCGATTCTTCTGTGAGAAATCTGCGAAATATGTACCAAACCACTGATCCCATCGCCCAAATCCACAAATGCTCCATAAGGCATCAGTGATTCTACCGTTCCCTCCAGAACACTTCCCGGAACCATTCTGGCAATCTTGCGGTCATGCTCTTCCTGCTGCTTCTCTCTTAAAATTACTTTAGCCGACAGTACTAGTTTCTTCTTTGATTCTTCTACTGTAATCACTCTGACCTGAATCTCTCGTCCAAGCCATTCCTCTGTAGCCTCCACATAAGACAAATCCAGCTGCGACGCAGGAATAAATCCCCGGATTCCCTCTACATAGGCAACTACCCCGCTGGGAACAATCCCTGCCACCTTAACTGAAAGCTCTGTGCCCTCTTCCAGAAACTGATTCAGCTTCTCCCAGGCAAGCACATCATTTGCCTCTTTCTTCGACAACTGTATATTCCCTTGACCATCATCGGTCTTTACAACTGTGGCTTCCATTACATCACCAGGACGAACCTCTTCCAAAACCTTAAAATTGGGATCATTGCTGAGATCTTCCACTTTAATAATTCCCTGTGTATAATATTTCAGGTCTAATGTCACTTCTTCCTCAGTCACATCAATCACTGTTCCTGAAATGATATCGCCTTCCTTAATCTTGCGGAAAGACGCTTCCAGTTCTTCCTTATAATCTTCCATGGTCTCTGCCATAATCAACACTCCTTTTCCGCCATAATTATTTTTATTGTAACAGAATTTCCTCAAAAAATCCAGAAAAATATCACCAAACATTGCGCTTTTGAGAGAAAAAGCATATAATCTATAGAAATCAGCTGTTTTAGAAATTACCAGCCTGCAGACCCATTTCCATAATGATACAAGGAGCGATTATGAAAGTAGTTGGAATCATTGCCGAATATAACCCTTTTCACCGGGGACATGCTTATCAAATACAAAAATTAAAAGAAATCTGCCGTGCTGATTATGTTGTTATTGCCATGAGCGGCAATTTCGTACAAAGAGGCGCCCCCGCCCTGATGGATAAATACAGCCGTGCTGAAATGGCCTTATCTATGGGGGCTGACCTGGTATTGGAACTTCCTGCATTATTTGCCACAGCCAGTGCAGAATTTTTTGCCTATGGCGGCGTTTCTTTATTAAATGCTGCTGGAGTTGTCACCCACCTTGGATTTGGAGCTGAAACGGAAAATCTCTGTTTATTATCAGAACTCGCCGCTGTTCTTTTTAAACAGCCAGAATCCTATCGGGAGGCATTGCACAGAGAATTAAAACACGGCCGCTCTTTTCCGGCAGCCCGACAGAATGCGCTGCAGTCCTTTTCTTCCAGCATTAATACGCCTGACAGCAGCTTATCCGCCATCCTCTGCGGTCCCAACAACATTCTTGCCCTGGAATACTTAAAAGCCCTTGCCTCCCTGTCTTCTGACATCATGCCTGTCCCCGTTCTGCGACAGGGCAAAGGTTATCACGATAAGACAATGGGAGAAGACTTTTGTTCTGCCTCTGGAATACGGTCATATTTTAAAAAGAGTTCTCCAACGGGAACTGCAGGCAAAAGAACCGTTCCTGAAAAAGCAATGCCTGCTGCTGTATGCCGTGTAATCCATGACTATTCTCATCCTTTTCTGTTTGAAGAGGACTTTTCCATGTTACTGCATTATAAACTGCTGACAGAAGACAGAGACCGTCTTGCCGCCTATGGCGGCAGTTCCTCCTTCCTTGCCGGCCGTCTCATAAAAGAACGGAATTCCTTTTCCAGCTGGGATGAATTCTGTCGGCACATAAAAACAAAAAATATCACTTATACCCGTCTCAGCCGCCTGTTTCTTCATATGCTTCTTAATATCACCCAAAAAGATTACAGTTCTTTTCCTGAGCCATCTTATCTGCGGATTTTAGGATTCTGTAATTCTGCTGTACCGCTGCTCTCAGCGCTGAAACGGCACAGTCATCTCCCGATAATCAGCAGCCCCTCAGAGGCGCACCGTGTTCTCTCCAGTCAGGCACAGAAGCTTCTGGACATAGATCTCCGCGCTACTGACCTGTATAGACTGGGGCTTACTTCTACAGGCGACTATAGAGCCTTGCTATATGTTCTTTGCTATGAAAAGCATGATAATATATGACATACTGTCCGTACTGTTCTTTCTGCTGTATAAATCTTTCCATTTATAGACTTCTCAGCCTCTCTGTGATATACTACAGGTATCATCAGCCAAATAGAGGGAGGAAACATCATGACAAACAATGATTTACTGCTTGCCGTCTCTGACAAAATGGACCAAAAAATAGAGGCTGATCTACAGCCGATAAATAACGATATTGCACAGTTAAAACAAACGATCCGGCAGCTGGATACTGACATTGCAGAACTTAAAGTCAATTCCCGTACATTGAACAACAGCATAGAGCATCTGAAAGCCAGCTCGGCAGACTTTAAATCAGATATGGATCAATTAAAAGAACATGCTTCGAAACTGAATGCAGATGTTACAGAATTGGAAACCCATATTGATGAATTAAATCAGGCAATCGAAAAGGTGCAGAGTTTATGAAATCTTTCATAAACTCTGCACCTTATAAATTGCTGCTTAGTGATGGAACAGGCGGATTCCTGTGAAACACATGGCTATCTGATACTTGTTGCAGGTTGCAATCACATGGTCATCACGGATAGAGCCACCTGGTTCCGCCACATAGCTGACCCCGCTCTTATGCGCCCGCTCAATGTTGTCTCCAAAGGGAAAGAACGCATCTGACCCAAGGGCAACGCCTGTCATTTGCTCTAACCAGGCACGTTTTTCTTCTCTGGTAAATACTTCTGGCTTAACCTTAAATATCTTCTCCCAGGCACCGTCTGCCAGAACATCCATAAAATCCTCTCCAATATATAGGTCAATCGCATTATCCCTATCTGCACGGCCAATACCATCTACAAACTGCAGCTGAAGTACTTTCGGCGCCTGGCGAAGAAACCAGTTGTCTGCTTTCTGACCTGCAAGGCGGGTGCAGTGAATACGTGACTGCTGTCCGGCGCCAATGCCAATCGCTTGTCCGCCTTTGGCATAACAGACAGAATTCGACTGAGTATATTTCAGTGTAATCATAGCAATGGCAAGGTCAATTTTGGCAGATTCCGGAATATCTTTGTTCTCCGTCACTACATTACCGAAGAAATCATTATCTATTTTCAATTCATTTCTTCCCTGTTCAAAAGTAATTCCAAATACTTCCTTGCGCTCTACAGGATCTGGTACATAATCTGGATCAATTTCAATCACATTGTAATTGCCTTTTTTCTTGGCCTTTAAGATCTCCAGCGCTTCTGGTTCATAACCTGGCGCTATGACACCGTCAGAAACTTCTCTCTTAATAATCATTGCGGTAGCCACATCGCAGACGTCTGACAGAGAAATAAAATCCCCAAAAGAAGACATCCGGTCTGCACCTCTCGCCCTGGAATATGCATTGGCAAGAGGAGTAAACTCCATATCCATGTCATCTACCCAGTAAATCTTTTTCTCTACCTCTGACATAGGCAGCCCTACTGCTGCTCCAGCAGGAGAAACATGTTTGAAAGACGTTGCCGCCGGGAGCCCTGTCGCTTTCTTCAGCTCCTTCACAAGCTGCCAGCCGTTAAAAGCATCCAGAAAATTGATATAGCCAGGTCTGCCATTTAATACTTTTATGGGAAGCTCACCATTTTCCATATAAATTTTAGAAGGCTTCTGATTGGGGTTACATCCATATTTCAACTCTAATTCCTGCATAACTTCCTCCATCTGTTCTATTGATTTTTATTTACAATCCGTGTCTCAAATCTGCCGCTGGAAATCTCAATGTACCTGACAAATAAAGATACCTTGTTGTCTTCATTCAGGCTGTTCCATACGCTGTTGGTAAATGTATCTATATCGCCATCAATCTCTATCAGCTTAGGTTCTCCTTCAAAGCTTGGGAGTGGATCGCCGTCTCCCTGATACGTATGAATAAAATGTCCCTCACCATTGACTGGACTCTCATAGGCAAAAGTATAACGGTTGCATGCCTTTGGATTACCATTATTACTCTTTAAAATAGACATAGCATAACTGTAGTTTCCTTTTTCCAGATGCATAATACCAGAAATACGCGGAGTATAATTGGGAGCATCCGGCTCAAACTCACGAGTCCGCAACGCCTGTTCAAAGGTCTGCTGTTTATCCATCAGCTCATAGATCGTATCTGTCTGATCTCCATTGGTGACAATGGTTTTATTGCCCAGTACACGTACTGGTGCATAGATAATCAAACTGGGATCTCTTAATTTGGATGCGTCAAATGCCTGAGTGCGAATTCCCTCGCCCTCTTCCACAAAAATACGGTTTCTGCTATTTTCACTTCTTCCCATGATAAAATAAGCAGCTACCGCACATTTTCCATCTCTGGATTTCCCAATAACTATCCCTCTGCCAGGATATGCATTTCCCTTTAATTCTGTTTCCAATGATAAGCTCTTCACTCCATGTCCTCCTTTGTTTCCATCAAAAGTTTCTTATGAAAAAGGAATCCTGTCATACAGGATTCCTCTGCCTGCCCTCTGAATATCTGTCAGTACTCAGGGGAGCAGGTTACATTCCCTCTTATCCAGCGCTCTATTACTGTTGTTTCTGTGCCAGCTTTTCTTTTCTCTCATCCAAAAGCTTATCAATAGCACTTACCAGCTTGCCGATTTCCGGCTTTGTCAACTGAGCGTCTGCACCTAACATCTCGCCTTTACGTCTCATTTCTTCGTTTACAAGAGATGAGAAAATAATAACTGGAATATGTTTTAATTCATCATCTTCCTTCACTAATTTGGTCAGACGGTGTCCATCCATCAATGGCATCTCAATATCTGTAATGACCATATGTACCTTCTCATCCAAATCTCCGGCTTTGCGGAAATCACAAAGTTTATCCCATGCTTCCTGCCCATTGTTATTCACAATCAGCTTCGTATAACCGGCCTTCTTTAGACAGTCAGTTATCAATTTAGACAACAGTGGGGAATCCTCCGCAATTAAAATAGGAGAATCACTTCTGTTGCGTTCTTCTAATTCTTCAATATCAGAAACCTGTAATCCTGTCTCAGGACTGATATCTGTTACAATCTTCTCAAAGTCCAGAATAACAATAAGTCTGTCCTCCAACTTAATTACTCCAGTCGAAACCCCATTTTCTTCTATATTGATTGTCGCATCCGGCGTGATAATGTCTGCCCAGGAAAGTCTGTGAATCCCGCAGACTTCATCTACATGAAAAGCAATGTTTAATTTATTAAAATTAGTTATAATAAAAAGACCATCCTTCTCATTATCAGGAAGCCCAAGGCATCCACGTAGATTAATAACAGAAATCATTGTATCACGCGGCATGAATATACCTTCCACACAGGGATGTGCATTCGGAATCGGAGTAACTGGCTGATAAGTTAAAATCTCCCGAATCTTCGCTACATTAATTCCATAATGATTTCCTGCCAGAGTAAATTCCAGTACCTCCAGCTCATTTGTTCCATTCTCCAAAAGAATCTTTGTATCCATAATTGTCAATCGCTCCTCTCCGGTATATTGCCGTATCAATCTATTTGTTTCATTATAGCATATACTTTCTGAAAAATATACAAAATTTTTTATTTTTCAAGATTTATTTCATCTTTATTTCCGTTGTTTTTCCATCCATCTCAAGGGTCAGCTGCATGGATGAAATATTCTCCACCACTTTTTGGGGAACCTCAAAAAGCAAAATTCCTGCCTCAGTCTGGCCGGCTTCCAGAGTGCCCGCATATGTAGCAACATCATTTGCGAGAATCGTTATTTCATTCTTAACACTTTTATCTCCATTCAGATTCAGCGTAAACTGCGGCTTCTTATTCAGCATATTACATTCTGCTGCTGTATTTCCTGTATTAGTGATGTTTATATTCAATAACATAAATACATTGCCTGCTGAGGCGTCCAGCGAAAAATAATCTCCCTGGCTGTAACTGCTGACAATTGAATAATCCTTGTAAGAGAATTCCACTCCAGGCACCGCAAGAGCCTCTGTAAAAGTAGATTCTCCTACCTGCTGAGCCTTCTCATCACTGTTCTGTTTGTCTTTGTTCTTGTCATCCTCAGTCTTCTGTTTCTTTTCTTCTTTTGGCTTCTCTTCCTTCGGCTCTTCTTCCTTCGGCTCCTTCACTTCTTCCTCCTGCTCAGGCTCTTCCTCCTCAGGATAAACTGCTGTCAGGCCCTCCTGCTGGAAACTGTTATGCTTGGCAAGTGTTCCTGCAGAATATTGTATCACTATGGCTTCTTCACTTTCTGTAAGGGGAGTAACTGCTTCTCCACAACCGGTCAGGAGCACTGCTGCCGCAGCCAATGCGATACTCTTTTTTATGATTTTTCTCATAAATTTGTCTCCTTTCCATCTGACTATTAATATTCTACCATTATTTATCCTTCAGGGCAACCATATTTTACGTATAAAATTCTTGTAAAAAGTTGTATATCAAATCATTTTATGCTAAGATATACAAAAATAAGCAGGGCAGATAATCGCGGCTGCAAGTGTCGAAAGACCGCAGGTGAGGAAAGTCCGGGCTTCACAGGGCAGGATGCCGGTTAACGGCCGGTGGAGGCAACTCTAAGGACAGTGCAACAGAAATATACCGCTATTTTTGTAACCAAATTTTCTTTGAAAATTTGGTTACAATATAGTAAGGGTGGAAGGGCAGCTTAAGAGACTACCGCCTGCCTGGCAACAGGCAGGGCACATGTAAACCCCATTCGAAGCAAGACCGAACAGAAGCGTTGACGCGGCCCGCCAGCTTCAGGTTGGTCGCATGATCTGACTGGCAACAGTCAGGCTAGATAGATGATTATCCACGACATAACCCGGCTTACCGCCCTGCTTATTTGATATAAAAATTAGTATTTTCCTAATCAGTATGCCAGATAAATTTCTCCGTTAAAGTTTCATATGACATAAATTTATTATCAAACCATAAACAATTCTTAAAAGAAAATAACTTCGTTGACTTCCTGTTTTTTCTGCGCTACTATAAAGAAAAACATACAGGAGATTAAAATATGAAACAGAAAATACAGCGTTTCTTGGCAGGAAGATATGGCGCTGACCAGCTTGGACAGCTGTTGATGGGAATTTCCGTTGTGCTGCTGTTGATTTCTCTGTTTACCAGGCTTGATATTTTCTATATTCTTGCTCTCGGATGCATGGGATATGAGTACTACCGCATAATGTCACGTCATATTGAACAAAGATACCAGGAAAACCAGAAATTTATCAACTGGCGTTATCGTCTCGCCGTTAAATGGAACAGGAAGAAAGAACATTTCAAACAGAGAAAAATTTATCATTTTTATAAATGCCCTTCTTGTCAGCAGAAAGTACGTGTTCCCAGAGGAAAAGGAAAAATCTGCATCACCTGTCCCAAATGCAGAACAGAATTTATCAAAAAAAGTTAAAATTTTATATTTTCCATGGACAAAACCCCCTTCCTGGGGGTTTTATTTATGTAAACGTTTACAATGAAAAGCAAAAAGAGGTGTGACAGATGCAAAATCTGCAAGCTGAACAAATATACCGAAAATATTTTTCTGTAATTTACAGTATCTGTTTTCTCTATATGAAAAATGAAGCAGATGCCTGTGATATGGTTCAGGAGACCTTTCTAAAACTGCTACAGGGATATTTTTCCTATGAAAGTGAAGACAAAACAAAAGCATGGCTGATTGTAACTGCCTCCAACTGCTGCAAGAAACAACTCAGAAAAAGCTGGAGAAAAAAACAGATAAGTTATGATGCAAAGATACACGACATGGGAAAAGAAGATCCTGACAATTTATTGCTGCAAATAATAGAGAACCTGGACGAAAAATACCGTCTTCCAGTATATCTTTGCTATTTTGAAGGATATAAAAGCAAAGAAATTGCTGCAATGCTTCACATCAATGCTTCTACCATTAGAAGCCGTCTGGCAAAAGCACGGCAGATACTGCGATTGGAACTTGCTCCAGAACAGATTGCGAAAGAAACCATAAGAAAGGTGTGATGATTATGAAAAAAGACTATCAGAACATGCAGAAAAAATTATTGCCTGACCAAAAAACTCAGGATATGATATGGCAGAACATTGAAAAGAAATCTTCTGAACACAGAAAAAAACATTTTCAGACACATCTGGCTGGAATTACCTGCGGAATCGCTGCCGCGATACTTGTACTGGCATTCTTACTGCCTCAGACAGGCGTAGCCGGCGGTATGGCAAAATTTCTGCAGACATATTTCTATGAGCAGGCAGATATATCACAATATATTTCCTATGATATCCATGAAGACCAGGATGAACATATTAAAATGCAGATTCCAGAAATACTGTCTGACGGTTCCTGTCTGTACTTTAATATTCGCTATGAAGCATTAGATAAGGAGGGGGAACGCTGGCTTTCAACACAGAAATTTGATACTGAGAATATAAGATTTGCCAATGTGGGTAACATGAGATACGATCCCGACGGCATCCGGTTTGATGACAGTAAAGATACTGAGAAACTTGGAAGCTGCGGTACAAGCCTGACAGAGCAGGAAACCCCTATCACTTCCAAAACACGGTGTTTTACCTACCTTTATCAGGATCTCGACGGCGATTTTGACTTAAAAGACGTCAATTTAAAACTTTTCTATCCTATGCCTCACAAACAGGGCGCTGGAATACTCTCTCTCACTTCCAGACTGGATACTTATATCTACCAATTAACAAGCGACACACCGATCAGTGACTTTTATGAACCAACCTATCTGAAAGTGTCAAAACTGTCTTTTGCCATTTTTGGACATAACAAAAATGTATATTTTCATAAAAAAGATACTTATACCGGAGACTCTACCAGAATCAATGAAGCGTTTAAGGAAGAACTTACCAGCATCGCTTTTATCATGAAGGACGGCTCCAGAATTAAAATCAGTGACTATGGAACCCTTAAGTTCTCTGCAAAACCAGATAACGAACCAAACTGCGATCTTCTGATCGCCACCAATTATTTCAGCAGAGACACCATTAACTATATCAAAAACGAAACCGTTGATCCAGAAAAACTGGAAGGTCTTGAGTTAAACGGCATTCATTACAGTCTCATTCCTCAGACTGATGGCAGTACAGATTGATCATTATACTGTAAAATTGTTATGCTGCCAGCAGATGTCTTCTGTGGTAAACAACAGCCCTGATTCCATTGCATCAATGAAATCAGGGCTGCCGCACAGAAGCAGCTGTTATCTTCGAATTTTTTTATGGCCTTTATACTTCTCTTCACAGTAT
>CAJUCK010000002.1:78675-90048 GCA_910585395.1 uncultured Lachnospiraceae bacterium | reverse complement strand
CAGCGATATGTCTGAGACGATTCGTCCGTCAGATAGAAAATCTGATCCAGTTCCTGCTCAATGGATGTGATGCAGCGCGGATTCCTGCAGTGAATTACATTTTTAATCTCTTTGGGAAGCTGGAGTTCCCGCTTCTCCACAATTTTCTCTCCCTTAATAATGTTCACCGTGATATTATGGTCAATAAATCCCAGCACATCCAAATCCAGAGCATCAATGTCGCATTCCACTTTCAAAATATCTTTCTTCCCCATTTTATTGCTGCGGGCATTCTTGATAATGGCAACACAGCAGTCAAGCTGATTCAGTTTCAAATCATGGTAGAGGGACAGGCTGGTCCCCGCCTGAATATGATCCAGTACAAATCCTTCCGTAATGGCGCCGACATTTAACATACTTCCACCTCCAATAATGTAAGAATAAGGGCCATCCGCACATAGACGCCATACTGCGCCTGCCTGAAATAGGCTGCTCTTGGGTCATCATCCACGTCCACAGATATTTCGTTTACCCTTGGCAGGGGGTGCATAACAATCATGTCTTCTCTGGCAAGTTCCATTTTTTTCTTGTCCAAGATATAAAAGTCTTTCATTCGTACATAATCATCCTCATTAAAAAAACGCTCTTTCTGTACTCTGGTCATATAGAGAATATCCAATTCTGACACAGCATCCTCCAGACGTTCCTCCTCACAAAAAGAAATACGATTCTTCCTCAGCACATCTTCACGGATATAGCTGGGCACACGTAGTTCTTCGGGTGAAATCAAAGTAAACCTGATATTGGGATAACGAATCAGAGCATGAATTAAAGAATGAACGGTACGGCCAAATTTTAAATCACCGCAGAGGCCGATGTTAAGATTGTCCAGACGTCCTTTCATAGAACGAATAGTCAAAAGATCTGTCAAAGTCTGAGTGGGATGCTGATGCCCTCCGTCACCTGCATTGATTACAGGAATGCCGGACTTCTCAGATGCCACCAGCGGAGCACCCTCTTTGGGATGACGCATTGCACAAATATCTGCATAACAGGAAATTACCCGAATGGTGTCAGAAACACTCTCCCCTTTTGCAGCAGAACTGCTGTCTGCACTGGAAAAACCAAGAACACTGCCTCCCAAATTCAACATAGCGGCTTCAAAGCTTAACCTTGTCCTGGTACTTGGCTCATAAAAACAGGTAGCAAGTTTTTTTCCTTCACATGCATGAGCATATTTCTGAGGATCATTTTCAATATCATTTGCCAGCGTAAGCAATTTGTCCAGTTCCTCCACAGACAAATCCAGCGGGCTCATTAAATGCTGCATAAAACGCCTCCTATCTCCTTAAACAGTATATGTATCTGCAGCTGCGCAGACATTTTTACTATCATATAACAGACAAAGGAAAATTGCAAGAAAAAAGTCTGCCCTAAGAGGCAGGCTATTTGTCTCCCACGGCATCTGTCAAATATCTGCGTAAACACAGCTGTTTTCCCCATTGCTGGCAGAAATAGAAAGGAACTGCCGCAAAACAGCATCTAAATTCCATAAATAAACCATGCTATCGTTCTAACATACGATATATGGTATCTATCTGCTATGTTGCGGCAGTCCTTACAAACACAGAATTTCAGCGTCAGCGGATTTTAATTTTCACCCCTACCCTTTTATTCGTACCATCGGTAGACAATGCATAAATGGCAACGGTTTTTCCTTTTCCTGCTTTCTTGGCTGTTACTTTGCCTTTGGCAGAAACTGAAGCATATTTCTTGTTGGAAGTGGTCCATTTTAATGTCTTGTTTGCACTCCCGCCATTTGTTTTGACCACTGCTTTCAGCGTAATCTTCTTGCCAGCCTTCAAAGTCTTTGGCGGCTTTCTGATGCTAACCTTTGTCACTGCATGCTTCATTATTTTGATACGAATCGAAGCCTTCTTTCCACTTCCATCCTGTGCCGCGGCCGTGATGACAACCGTTTTTCCTTTTCCCGCTTTTTTTGTGGTCACAACGCCGCGGCTGCTGACTGCGGCATATTTCTTATTACTTGTGCTCCACTTTATCGTACAGTTTTCAGCATTTTTGGGTGATACGCTGGCTGTAAGCTTTACCTTTCTTCCAGCCGCAATCTTCTTAGACGGCGCCGAAATAGAAACGAGAGCTACCTTTGCGGGAGAAGAATTGACACCGCCTGAACCAGTGTTGTTTCCTGGCTTATCGCTACCGTCTGGCCTATCATCGTCTGGCTGATTACCTTCTCCTGGATTCTGCTGCTCTTTTGGCATTCCAGTAAACAATTTCAGTTCTGCCGCAGACGCCAGATCACCCACACCTGCAGTCACTTCAAACCGCAGGAACCTGGCTGCTCCTTCTGTACGGAATAAAGCAGTCTTCTCTGTCTTATCTTCTGTCCAGATACCAGTAAGCACTTCTTTAAAATCATGGTCTGTAAGGTCAGCAAGCTCCTTCTGTGCATTACTCACCAAAATCCGGTATTTTACTGCAATTCCGTTGCTGTCCTTATCCTGCCTGGGCAGATAAGACAACTGGAACAGATCTTCTCTGGACTCTCCTAAGTCAATAGTCAGAAAATGGGGAAGAGGTGCAGCGCTGTTTCCCCATTCACAGTGCCAGAAAGTATCTTCCTTCCCGTCAATGGCATTTTCTGCCTCATTGCCAGAATGCTGGCTGTCTGCCAGAATCTTTTTTCCAGAAAGATCAAATTCTTGTGTCATCATTTCTACAGCCTGCAGCCTTTCTATGGCATCTTTCAAATGAGACGCCGCCTGATTAATCTCACTCTCCGAAGCGCTTTCTAAAAGATTTTTGGCATTGTCATAAGCATTCTTGACCGCTGCCCAGCTCTCCTTGGTATAGACTGCCTCTGTAGTGTTTTCCACCTGAGCAGCTGCTTCATCTAATACTCTCCACTTTTTCAGTTCCTGAACCGCCTGTTTTATTTCTTCCATCTTGGCAGACATTGTCTCTGGCTCTGCTGTATAAGGCAAATCTCTGGCTTCCACTAAAAGCTGCTGTAGCCTGCTCCATCTTGGCTGGCCAAAATTGTATTCCTGCGCTGAAAGATTCTGTGCCTTTTTGATTTCCTGGTTCAGTTCTATCCGCTGCGGACTGTTCAAATTTGTAAAATCATCTAGTTTCCAGGAATCGCTCCAGGAGATGACCAAGGTTTTATCTGCACTGTCAATCTGAATAGGCAGCCACTGATATCTGGAATCTTTCAGGTTATCAGCATTCCACTTATCTCCCATATAAATGAAAGCCCCTTCTTTTCCCTGAACAGGCAGCACAAACGTGCTCTGTCCGCCAAAGGAAAGGTCAGCCCCCTCGCCCACGCAGGGATTTTTCAGTCCATTCATTTGAAAAGGACCGTCTCCGCCGTCTGCCGACATCCCTGCGCGGATATTATCTGCCACAGAATATCCCATAGCATTTGGCCGCCATCCTGTACACCCAGAAGAAATCAGATAATAACTGCCCTGATGTTTAAAAACAGCTGGCGCTTCTCTGGCATATACGCCTTTGCTTCCTCCCTTGTCCACATAATTTCTGCTGTAATTTCCGGTAAGTCCTGTATAGTCTTCATTCAGCTCTGCAAGATATAATGTCCAGTTATCCTCTGAAGAATAGAGCAGATATGCTGTCTTATCCTCATCCACAAACAAGGTCATATCACGGCTCTCATCTCCATTGGGATTGATAGTGTCCACAAGTTTAAAAGGCCCTGCCGGAGACTCACTGACAGCAATTCCCGTCTGCGCCAGATTGTATATCCCTGCTCCTTCTCCATCCTTGTGAAACCACATCACGTAGTTGTCATTTTTCTCATTGTAAATTACCTTCGGACGTTCCACCACGCTGTCCCAGTTGTATTTATCATATAATCCCTTTTTCTCTGCCGCCGACATTCCTTCATACAACTGGTTCAAACGGTCAATAGCTTCCGCCGTATTGTATTTTTCAAGTGTGTCATAGGGCGATACATTCTTATCTTCCCTCTTGGCCTGCTGGTACTCTGCAAGATAGAGAGGGGTATCGTCTTGAGCCGGACAGCTGTCTTCTCCTTCGTCCAAAAACGCAGGATTATTGAACACTGGAAGCGCCATTCCCTCATTCTTCCAATTATACAAGTCTGCGGAAGAATAACAGGAAACACCAATAGCGGCCGTTCTTCCATTGGAAAGGTTGCTCTCTGACTTATTCTCGCCATACCAATAATATTTCTGTGTCTTTTCATCCCAAAGAATTCCGCCGCCATGGGCCGAAATCACAGTTCCCGTATTGTCCAGCCACTGTTCG
Source organism: uncultured Lachnospiraceae bacterium (assembly GCA_910585395.1). Taxonomy (GTDB): domain Bacteria; phylum Bacillota; class Clostridia; order Lachnospirales; family Lachnospiraceae; genus Petralouisia. The sequence continues at coordinate 85,752 of CAJUCK010000002.1, read as the reverse complement.
TTGGGATGGAAACTGTCATATGTGATTTCTGGTTCCTGTGCGTCCTTTTCTACAGAGAGCTGTAAGGCTGGGGCCATATCACCGGAGGCATTTGCCATATTAGAAGCGCCTTCCCGGCTGACAAATGCAAGCTCCCATCCTTTTTCTTCACACACTGCAAGAGTAAGCGCCTCTGCATCCTCATCCAGCGCAAGTACCCAGTCTGTCACATCTATCGTCACTCTGGCCCCGTCGATCGCTTGATGATTGTCGTATTTCTCATCCTGCGCCATAGTCACTTTTGCCTTATCTACTTCAAATGTATCTGACATCTTCACCTTGGAAGCATCTATCTGCGGCATATTCGTCCATTTCAATTCCGTCTCATTAAAAGTCCCGTTTACAGGGACTGCGAAAAGACGATCTTCTCCCGTTCCGCTGTTATCCCTGCATCCTATGTAAGTAAGCACCAACTCAGCCCGGTCCATAACGCTTAGATAACTGCGGATTCTCGCGGCATCAAAAGATAAAAATGAGATTTTAGAATCTCTGGCATCACTGGTACTGCTGCCAGCTGACTCGCCAAAAATTCCCACCCCGGAATCCTCCGAAAGAGCGTCTGACATACGCAGAGTACGAATATAGTCAAGGCTTCCATAATTCTTATTCTTCTCATCTTTCCATGATTTCACAACAGCATCTTTAGAAGACAGAATAGAAACTATCTTATATCTGGAAGATTTCACTTCAATCTCTACACTCTTCTCTGTCGTTTCATAAGCATCACTGGCGGTAAATACAATCACATGCCTGCCCACCTGTTCTTCGCCTGGCGTCCAGAGAAAAGTACCTGTCGCCGTATCAAACACTGCTCCTGCCGGCAATGTGCCCGCTTTCACAGCCAGCTCTGGCGTCTCCCCGTCCTCATCTTCTGCATGGACCTTAAAGCTTAATTCCTCCTGGGTTTTCGCTGTCACAGCGCTTGCACTTGGAAGCTTAAACACAGGAGGCTGATTATCTGTCCAGTCATGCTGATAATCAGCAATTCCCTCCAAAACCAGCTTCGCCTGGCTGCTTAAGGCAACCTTTTCTCTTCCAACATAATGATTTTCCATCTTAAGGTTTTCCACATTTTTCACATAGCTGCCTGCATCTCCATTGGAAAACCAGCAGTTCTTTAGCGTAACATTTTGAATTTTCTGAGTATCAAGACCATTGATATTAAAATTGCTTCCTACTCTTTCGGTATCAAAAGAGCAGTTTTGAAAAATTAAGGATTCATACTTGGGATAAGGGCGGCCATTTCCTGTACCGTTCTGCACAGTTATCCCATTTCCCCCTCCAGTAAAATTTATCGTATTGACATTGGTAAAGTTATAGTTCTTCATGGCATGGCTGTAACAGTCATGGCCCAGACGAATGCCGTTGCCGCCTCCATAGCTCCAGCCAGAAATACTGTCTGAATCTTCTGTATCCCATTCCAGACAATCAGCATTATACTGATCATAACCTGGCACTGTATTGAGAAATCCATCACTTGGATTGTAATGTCCGCTGGCAAAATTATCATCATTTCCCAGTGTCATAGCTCCATTGATGGTCAAATTCTGCGCACTTGCCATATCCAGCCCATCCACCCAAGGCTGATTATAGGGGGTAAGTCCTTTGACATTATTTAAAATACAGTCTTTACTGCCATGAGATTCCCAATTCCACTGTTTGGCATCCCTCACATAAGTATCATTAAATACAATATTAGAAGAACGTACAATCATGGCGCCGCCCTGATGACAACTGTCCTTGGCGTCATGACGGTCTTTCCTGTAATTTGCCACGCCATTTCCATCAAAAATACCCCTTCCAGAAATGGTAATATTTTCCGAATCCCAAATTCCAATTGCTGGCTCCATGGCCTGCATACACTCCTGGATACGATTCTTAATCAGGGCTCCTTCCTCCAGGTAAATGGTAACTTGTTTTCCCTTCCGACTGCGGATATTCAAGCCGGAACACACATAAGTTCCTGCTGGAAAATACAGGGTGTCGTAGGATGATCCAGCTTTATAAATCTCATCCAAAGCTGCTTGAAGCGCCAGAGTCACATCGTCTTTCGTCATAAGCCTCTTATCTGGAAAACGTACCTGTTCTGCACTATTTGCCACCAGCTGTCCCGCCTCATAAGGTGTCCCTCCACTGGTAACGCCAGCCAGTTCTGCCGTCTGCGCCTCACTGTTTGGATGATTTTGAAGATAGTTTTCCATAAATGTCTTGGCATTCAAAACATTTGGCTCATTGATATCTGGCTTGTCGGTTTCCGGCGGATCATTGATAATAGCAAGATAAGGCTTCCCTGCCTGGTCTTTTGGACCGCCGTTAATCATTACAAATGCATAGCGCAGCTGATCCGACATCGTAAATACCACGCTCTTCTTATCTTCGCTGACTTTAAGACTTTCCTGAGGATAATACCGCTCTGGGTAAACTGCAACCTGCCTGATCTCTTCCTGCACCTGCACTGTAAACTCTGGCGCAGCATCCGAAGATGAAAAGCGGGCAATATCAAAGTTATTGCCATTTGCACTGTACTTCACCACCGGAACTGCTGTCTCATTTGCCGTCAGCGTATATTTTGCCGACAATTCATCCCCTGGCGTGCTCTCATACACATGAACACTGCCTTCTGCAGCCTCTGCAAATTCTGGCATCAGCAGTGAAAAATTTCCCAAAATCATCGCCGCTGACAGCAGCAGTGAAATGACTGCATGTCTTCTCTGCTTTCCTTTCATTTCCCTTCCTCCCAACTTTATACATGAATCTGATAATACTATTTTAACCTAATAAAAGCTGGAAATGTCGGCAAATTCAATACAAAAATAAGCATTTTTGAGCCAATCTTTACCATCCCTTCAAAACTCTGGTACGATAACTTACAAATTCTTTGTCATCCTTGGCTCTCAAACGCCATTTTTTGGGGGATTCCCCCACTATTTTCTTAAAATTTCTCTCAAAAGTGGAAACTGAAGAATATCCTGTTTTCCAGGCGAGAGAACTCATAGAAACATCTTCTTTCTGCAGCAGTTCACATGCCTTCTGAATTCGAATGATATTGATATATTCCAAAGGTGAAACCTTCATACAGCTGCCGAACAGCCTCCGGAAATATGGTTCGCTGATATTACAGATTTCTGCCAGTTCTTTAATCTTAAGGTCCTCATGGTAATGGAGTTCAATATGAACAAGAGCAGGACGGATCTTCTCAATATGCAAAAGTTCCTTTTCATGCTCCAGCGCAATATGCTCGTTGAGACGGATCAGTTCCTGAATCATTACATACAGATACCCATTCACTGCTTCCTTATTGAGAACCTGCTGCTCCCTGTTCTCTTCTAAAATAGCAGAGATTACGGCCGCCAGCCTGGGCTGTTCCTTTATAGTAATCATAATTGGAAATCTTGTAATCTGCTGCAGTACCTGAAGTTTTCGGTATTCATCATCTGCATAACATTTTTCGATAAATCCTGCAAGATCCAAATATAGAAATTCCCAGGAACAGATACTGTCCTCCGCACTGTGTATCCCATGTGGAAAATTGCTGGGAATCAGAGAAATTGTTCCTGCTTCGTATTTCTCTGCATCTTCTCCCAGAAATACAACCCCTTCTCCATAATAGCAATATCCCACCTCATAAAAATTATGAAAATGCTGTTCTCCCGTGCAGTATTTTGTAATCCACTTGTCTCCCAGCAGCGCACGGTCAAACCGTCCCATAGGCATTTCATAATAACGGAATTCCTCTACCTTTTTATCCATGCAAGCCTCACTCCTATGTCATACATTAAAGCAACTTCCTCCAATAAACTCACGCAAAATAGAATTCTTAGCGATATCCTCACTGGGTACTGGCAGAAAATAATCCAAAAACTTTAACAGCCTCTTTGCCTCCAGATACTCTGGACAGTCTTTGTCTATCTGAAACAGCAGCGGTTCTGCATACTGCTTCAAAACTGCAAGTTCATATATCAAAGCTGAATTAAACATGATGTCTGCATCTTCCTGAAATGGAAAGATATACTGTTCTTCCCCTTTTCTGACGGAGTCCCACATGCCGATGGTATCTTTTGCCGGGTGATTTCTGGTACGGGCGTCTCGCACGATCCGTCTTATCATCCTCCCGTCTGTAGTAGGAAGATTATTATGCTCATCTATGTTCAGCTGAGTCAGGGCGCTGATATAAATTTTCAATTTGCTGGATTTGGGCAGAGAGTAAGATAACTTGTCATTTAAACCATGAATTCCTTCCAGCACCAGAATATCATTTTTTCCAAGCTGTTTGAAAATCCCCTTATACTCCCGTTTTCCAGTTCTGAAATTATAAGTTGGAAGTTCTATCCGTTCCCCTTTGAGCAATGCAGACATATCATGATTAAACAGCTCAATGTCAAGAGCTTCCAGACACTCAAAATTGTAACTCCCATCTGGATGTTTGGGAGTGTCTACTCTGTTAACATAATAATCATCCAAAGCAATGGGATGAGGTTTTAGCCCCTGTGCCATCATCTGAATGGAGAGGCGGTGAGAAAATGTCGTTTTTCCAGATGACGAGGGTCCGGCAATCATAATAAATTTCTTATCCGGCTTATCTGCAATTTGTTCTGCAAGTCTTCCGATTTTGCGTTCCATCAATGCCTCTGACACCAGAATCACATCACGGATACGTCCCTGGGCAATGGCATCATTTAATGCGCCTATCGTCCCGATGCCCATCTTTTCTCCCCATTCCACAGATTCTCTCAGAACATGGAACAATTTCCTGGAAGGAACAAATTCTGCCGTTTCCTTTGTATTTTCATTGGGAAATAAAAGTACAAAGCCGCCTTCATACAACTTTAATTCGAAATATTTCAGATAGCTGGTGTTAGGCACCATATAGCCATAAAAATAATCCTTATAATTGCCGATACTGTAAATATTTACCTTAGAGCTTCTTCTGTATGCAAACAAACGCTCCTTGTCATGCATTCCCAGCTCGCGGAACAGAGCCACCGCTTCGTCTGTAGAAACACTTGTCTTCTGAATAGTCCTTGCTTCCTCCACCAAAGACTGCATCGCCTGCTTTAATCTGGCAAGATACTTTTCATCTGCTGTCTCTCCCTGTAGTTCGCAGTAATACCCCTGGCTTATGGAATGTTCTACCCTGACAGTTACCGCTTTTTTATCTTCTTTTGCCAGACTGTTTACTGCACGCTGCATTAAAAGAGTGACACTGCGGCGATAAGCCTTTTTTCCTGCCTTGTCCCTGGTAGTGACGAAGGTAAGCGTGCCGTCTGCCTTAACTCTCTTGTGCAGTTCTTTTAAACGGTTATTAAACAAGACCAGCACAATGTCATCCTCATATTCTGTCTGATATTCCCTGGCAATCTCTAAAAATGCTGTGCCTGCCGGATACTGTTTCTCCTCCCCGTCAATCCAAATCTGATATTCTGCTTTTTTCATGGCTTCCTCCACTATACAAATAAAAACGGTTTCTTTACAGGCTGCCCCACAATCTGTATCTTTTGGGTTCTGTCTTTCAAATACTCCACCATATAAGGAACAAACAATTTCTCAACGCCATAATGTCCTGCATCAATTACTGCAAGTCCCTGGGCTGCTGCATCAATTCCTTCATGATGGTCAATATCTCCTGTTACCAGCACCTGTGCTCCCGAGCGAAGCGCATTCATAATGACACTTTTGCCGGACCCTGGACTGACTGCCGCCTTTTGCACTTTCTGATTCAAATCTCCAAATACCTTGACGGTTTCCACTGCAAACGCCTTCTTCACCCGGCTGATACAGGCCGCAAGAGGGACTTCCTCTGGAAGAAATCCCACTCTTCCGATTCCCTCTGGTCCTTCTTCTCCCCGGCAGGTTTCTTCCAGCACCTGACATTCTGACAGATTCATTTTTTCTGCTGCAATCCTGGCCATGCCTTTTACATCAAAATTGGTATGCATGGCATAGTAAGAAATATTGCTGCGTATCAATTGCATCACACGTTTTCCGACAAAATCCCTGGTATTTACTTTTTTCAAACTTTTGAAAATCATAGGATGATGCGTCAAAAGCAAATCTGCCTTTTCCGCCGCCGCCTCTGCAATGGTCTCGTCTGTAGCATCCACCGCTATGTATATCTTCTGAATTTCCTGTTCAAAATCTCCCACCAAAAGCCCAACATTATCCCAGTCACAGGCAAACTCTTCCGGGGACTGCTCCTGTAATAATGATATGATTTCTCCACATGTCATGTTACCTGCTCCTTCCACAAATTTAATAATTCTTTCATTTCTGTAAGTTCTTTTTTAATCTGCATGATACGCTGTGATACATCCTGCTTTGCATTTTTTTTCAGAGAATCAAGAATTTTCTCCTTCTGTTCCTGCTGGCGTTGGAGATATTGCTGCAGTACTGGATGGAGCTGACGTATCAGCAGAGGACCGTACTTCAGCTCAGTATCCGTAAACTGCTGCTTATCTGCTGCTGTTTCACCGTATTCTGCTGCCATTATACTGTAAAATTTGCCATCCTCATACACCATGTCTTCTTCTTTTATCTCATATCCATGTTCTGAAAGAAAACGCCGAAAGGCAAAAAGCTCAGACTGGGGCTGCAGCACCAGGCGCCTGGCAGCACGAGCCGTCTCTGCCTTCTGAGACAAGATCCGCATCATCAGCGCGCCGCCCATCCCTGCGATCACAATCGTATCTGCTTCTCCTGGATGAAGCGCCGACAATCCGTCAGACAGCCTGGTTTCAATGCGGTCTTCCATTCCATACTGCTGGATATGTTCTCTGGCGCGCAGCAAAGGGCCCTGATTGATATCCATGGCAATGGCACGCCGAATCATCCCGCATTCCAGAAGATATACTGGTATGTATCCGTGATCTGTTCCCACATCGGCAAGAATTCCGGCATTCCCCGCCAGACTGGCAACAGCACGCAGTCTCTTTGATAACTGTAACATAGTTTCTCCTGTTTAATCCAGATAATCCTTAAGTTTCCGGCTTCTGCTGGGATGGCGAAGCTTACGCAGCGCCTTTGCCTCAATCTGACGGATAC
>CAJUCK010000002.1:74723-78665 GCA_910585395.1 uncultured Lachnospiraceae bacterium | reverse complement strand
AACATTAAACTCCCTGCCAACCTCTTCCAGTGTCCTTGCACGGCCGTCGTCCAGGCCAAAACGCAGGCGCAGTACTTTCTGCTCCCGCTCTGTCAGTGTTCCCAGTACTTCCACAAGCTGTTCTTTCAGCAGAGTAAATGCTGCTGCATCCGCTGGAACTGGCACATTGTCATCCTGAATGAAATCACCCAAATGACTGTCCTCTTCCTCACCAATAGGCGTCTCTAAAGAAACCGGCTCCTGAGAAATCTTTAATATTTCCCGCACCCGCTCCACCGGCATCTTCATTTCTTCCGCTATTTCCTCTGGTGAAGGTTCTCTGCCCAGCTCCTGCAAGAGCTGCCTGGACACGCGAATCAGCTTATTGATGGTCTCTACCATGTGTACTGGAATACGGATTGTTCTCGCCTGGTCTGCAATTGCCCTGGTAATGGCCTGGCGAATCCACCAGGTAGCATAGGTAGAAAATTTGTAGCCCTTGCGGTAATCAAACTTTTCCACAGCCTTAATCAGTCCCAGGTTCCCCTCTTGAATCAAATCGAGAAACAGCATTCCACGTCCCACATACCGCTTTGCAATGGAAACCACCAGACGCAGGTTCGCCTCTGCCAGTCGTTTCTTCGCCTCCTGATCTCCAAGCTCCATGCGCTTTGCCAGCTCTATTTCCTCTTCTGCCGTCAGCAAAGGCACCTTACCAATTTCTTTTAAATACATACGAACTGGATCTTCAATGGAAACTCCATCCGGAACGGAAAGATCGATATTCTCAACTTCTACATCATCATCGTCGTCAAGGAGAATATCATCGTCGTCATCATCGGAAATCCGCAGCACATCTATATTATTAGATTCCAAGAAATCTAAAATCTTCTCAAACTGTTCTGCGTCCAGTTCCATGTCATGAAAGAAATCGCTGATTTCCCGATATTCCAGGACATTCTTTTTCTTTTTTGCCATGGCTAACAATTCCTGCAGCTTTTCGATAAATTTCATACTTTTTTCTTCCATTTCGTTTCTTCCTTCCATTCGTTGTTTATATTTTGTCCTAAACTGGTATCTTTATACGGATGCATGTGTCAAAAGGACCTGCTGCATCGATCTCAGGCGTAAATTACATAACACTGCGCATAAAAACAATTCCCCCGCACAGTCTTCGCACATCTATTCTCTGTCATATTTTGCGGCAGACTCCATTGGCATCCAGTCTTAAATAGCATCCTGCCAATCTATCTGGTAAAGTTTCTGCATATTCTTCTTATCTGCAACCAGTTTCTGCAGGCCTTCTAAGTCTGCAGGCTCAAGATGTCTGGAACGATAACTGATGCTGTTTTCCTTCAGCCGTATCAGGGTTTCCTGTAATGCCTTTCCCTTTTCCGCAGGTGTGGTAACTTCTTTGAGCCTGGCGTGAAACAAACCTGCAATTTCCCGCTGCTGTTCTTCATCAGCAAACATACTGATAATTCCGGCAGGATTCAATTTTCCTGCCTGATACTGGGAAAATAAAATCTCTGCCGCCTGCCGGTACAATTCATCTGTAAAATCCTCTGGCCCCAGCCAGGGTTTTATCTTCTCAAACAGTGATGGCTCCTCTATCAGCCATGTCAGCATCAGCTTCTGAGACTGTTTCATGCCGTTTTCTTTCTTTTTCCTTTCCTGAACTCCCGATTTCAGAGGCTTTGTTGTTCCCGCAATTCCAACCCGTGTCCCCTGGTGCATCACAAGTTTACGGAGATTTTCAAAACCTATCCGGTATTTCTCCGCCACTGCTTCTATATAATTTTCCCGTTCCAGCTCTTCTTCAAATTCCAAAATTCTCTGTGCAACTGCATTGTGAAACGCAGTTTTACTCTCTGGATCTTTCAGGTCATAGTCTTTCTCTAAAACCTCTATTTCAAACATAAAACTGTTCTGCGCCTGGGCAATCCGTTCCTCATAGGCTAATGCCCCTTCTGCTTTGATAAACTCATCTGGATCTTTATAAGGCGCCATTTTTACAATCTTTGCCGTAATTCCTGCTTCTTTCAGAATAGGAATGGCGCGCAGAGCCGCTTTAATTCCTGCACTGTCACTGTCAAACGTACAGTAAACCTCTTTGGTATAACGTTTCAAAAGACTGGCATGCCCTGGAGTAAAGGCAGTTCCCAGAGACGCCACGGCATTGTCAAAGCCTGCCTGATGAAGCGCGATCACATCCATATATCCTTCACACAGCAGAATAGAATGCTTTCTTGAACGCTTTGCCAGATTCAGGCCGTACAGGTTACGGCTCTTATCAAATACCATGGTCTCTGGAGAATTAAGATATTTAGGTTCTCCGTCCCCCATAACTCTGCCTCCAAAACCAATTACGCGGTTATTGGCATCCATAATGGGAAATATGATGCGATTCCAGAACTTATCATATCCTCCTCTTTGTTCATCAATGGAGACTACCCCGGAATCTTTCAGAAAACTGTCTTCATATCCCTGTTTTTTAAGATATTGATACAAATCATCACTATATTTATTAGCATATCCAAGACCGAACTTTTTCAATGTTTCCTGGCTTAAGCCACGCCTCACAAAATAATCCATTCCTTTTTTCCCCTGCTCCATCCGAAGCTGAGCGTAAAAGTATTTTGCAGAAGCTTTGTTAATCTCCAGGATTCTTGCACGTTTATCTGCCTCCTGTCTTGCTTTTGCCGTAATTTCCTGTTTGGGAAGTTCAATCCCCGCCCGCTGTGCCAATGTCTCTAATGCCTCCTGAAACGTATCATTGTCATACTGCATCAGAAAAGTAATCACATTACCTCCTGCCCCACAGCCAAAGCAGTGGTAAATCTGCTTATTTCGGGATACAGAAAACGAAGGCGTCTTCTCATTGTGAAAAGGACACAGCCCTAAATATGTATTACCCTTTTTCTGCAGGCGCACATAATCAGAAACCACATCCACAATATCGTTTGCAGAACGCACTTCCTCAATCAGTTCATCAGAATAATATGGCATCTAATCTCCTTTCAATTCACCTGCCATGCTTTAGGCATGAAATATTCTTCAAACTTTGCGATAGCATACTGGTCTGTCATACCAGCAATATAATCACAGACGATACGTTCTTTCTTCTCTCCATGCTCCATCATCTCAAGATACCATTCCGGCAGCAGATCGATATGTTCCACATAATACTGAAACAAGCGGCTGAGAAGAGCTTTGGCGCGCTCTTCTTCCCCTTTCGCCCGGGGATTCCTGTATACATTCTGAAACATAAATTTCCGCAGACCCTGCATGGCCTCCTGTACCTCCGCTGACATGCAGATATCATTTTTGTTCAGGCTGTTGGTGACAATATTGTGAATCAGAATATCCAGACGCTTTCTGGTAGTAGTCCCTAATATTTCTCTGTATTCTATAGGAATATCCTCTTCCGACAGCACTTTTGCACGAATGGCATCATCAATATCATGATTAATATATGCAATTTTATCAGAGAGACGCACAATCTTTCCTTCCAAAGTAGAGGGCATCAAACTGGTCTGATGATTCAATATTCCGTCCCTCACCTCCCAGGTCAGATTCAATCCGTTCCCGTCTTTCTCCAGTTTCTCAACAATACGGACACTCTGCTCATTGTGTCTAAATCCATGCTCACAGATCTCATTGAGCATGTGTTCCCCTGCATGTCCAAAAGGCGTATGCCCTAAATCATGCCCCAGGGCAATCGCTTCCACCAAATCCTCATTGAGCCGCAGGGCCTTGGCTATGGTGCGGGCATTCTGAGAAACTTCCAGGGTATGGGTCAGGCGGGTGCGGTAATGATCTCCCTTAGGCGTCAGAAAAACCTGCGTTTTATGTTTTAACCGCCGAAATGCTTTACAATGAAGAATCCTGTCCCGGTCTCTTTGAAATACTGGGCGGATGTCACACTGCTCTTCTTCTCTGTCACGCCCTCTGGAGTTCTGG
>CAJUCK010000002.1:64092-74713 GCA_910585395.1 uncultured Lachnospiraceae bacterium | reverse complement strand
CAGCATTGCAAAAGTGCTTAAATAGTTCCGTTCCAGCAGCTCCATATTTTCTCTGATAAGCATTTTATCCACCTCTGTTCATCTGAGAATGCTTATGGCATTCCTGTCTGTATTTGTTCATCCTTTGTCTCCCCTTCCGTCTGCTATATATATTCCGTATAAACTCCCGATTTCCTTTATTTTTTCTCAAATAACCACAGATTTTTACATAATCTTAGCATTTTCCAATACGTTTTGACACGACTTTTGCGATATGGTATACCGGATTTTCCATGTGCTTTTTAACCTGTTCAAGCTCTCTGCGTATGGAAATATTCTGCGGACAATGCTGCTCACATTTGCCGCATTTCAGACATTTGGAGGCATTTGTAGGATTCGTCTTAAGCGTGGTGCACATCACATACGTCTTCATTCCCTGATACCAGCTGTCTGTATATCTGATATTATATGCAGCAAAACATCCAGGGATATCTACGCCTCCAGGGCAGGGCATACAGTAACTGCAGCCTGTGCAGGGAACTTTCATGCAACGGTTAATTTCATTTTTCAACTGTTCAATCACTTCTCTGTCATGGCTGCTCATACAGCCTGCCTCTGCCTCATTTGCAATTCTTACGTTCTCTTCTACCTGGGCAGAATCATTCATGCCAGAGAGTACAACCGTCACCTCTGGCTGGTCCCATAGCCAGCGCAGCCCCCATTCAGCCGGACTGCGCTTCGGTTCTTCCTTCTCCAGCATTTTTACTGCTGTCTTTGGCAGCCCCTGTACCAGACGTCCTCCCCGCAGGGGTTCCATAATAATTACAGGCATTCCTTTTTCATAGGCACGCTTTAGCCCGCGCCTTCCTGCCTGAGAATGTTCATCTAAATAATTATATTGAATCTGACAGAAATCCCAGTCATAGACTTCGAGAATTTTCAAAAAATTCTCTGTACTTCCATGGAATGAAAATCCGATATTTTCAATCTGTCCTTTTTTCTTTTTCTCAGCTATCCACTCTTTGATTCCTAGATTTTTCAGCCGTTCCCATGCATCTGTATCGTTCAGCATGTGCATTAAATAATATTCCACATGGTCTGTCTGCAGACGGTTTAACTGTTCTGAAAAATACCGTTCCATGTCACCTGTTTCTTTTACATAGTAATGCGGAAGTTTTGTGGCTATATTTACCTTATCCCGGTACCCTTTTGCAAGAAATTTTCCCAGACAGACCTCGCTGCCTCCATAAGTATATGCTGTATCAAAATAATTCACGCCATGTTCTATGGCTATTCTCATCTCTTCCTCTGCCTTTGCCTGATCAATGCCAGTTCCTTTCTTAGTGTAACGCAGACATCCATAACCTAGAATTGACAATTGTTTCTGATTTTTAGGATTTGTTCTGTATAACATAAGCTTCCTCCTTAAGTGAATATCGTTATATATCTTTAAGCATAGCGCCTGTTTTTAGACCCTTGTCTAAACATATGATTTGTACGAAAGAATAAAAAAGCTGTTGCAACAGCAACAGCTTTTTGTTCATGCAGGAGATGGGACTTGAACCCACACGATATTGCTACCACAGGCACCTGAAGCCTGCGCGTCTGCCAATTCCGCCACTCCTGCAATTTATGTAGTTCTCGGAAACTCTGTGCATTTCCTGTCTCTCAGAACTCACAAGAGCTATTATATACAAGAAAACATCCTTTGTCAATATCTTTTTTAATTTTTTTAAAAAAATTATATTATTCTCCCTGCGCTTGATACTATAACACGAAAACAGCAGGCACGAGATCATATTTTCCTCTTGCAGAAACGCTCTTCTCTCACTTAAGAAGCTCTGGGCGCATCACGTTTCCTCTGAAAGATACTTTCACACAGTATTTTATCTGTACAACAAAAATCTCCAGCCACAATCCATAGCTGGAGATTTATAAGAAATAAACTTGACTAGCGAAATTTCCCAGATGCAGCAGTCGCTTACATCAAAACTAAATTTCTGCTTAATAGTAATATGTCTTCATAACATAGCCAAAACTCTTATACCACGTTTTATCACCGGAATAAGTCTTGCCTTTTACTTTCTTGTTTGCTACAACTTTATAGTAATATGTAACTCCAGTCTGCAGAGCAGCGCCTCCGCATTTTTTAATAACGAAGCTGTTTGATTTTGTGGTACCTGCTTTCTTCCATCCGCCTGAAGATCTTCTGGAAATATATATCGTATAATTACTTGCACCAGTTATTTTGCTCCAGGTAACTTTCACACCTGCTGCAAGCGTTTTATTATCTACTGGCGCCTGTTTTATATTATTAGGTAATTTTGCAAAATAACAGGCATCTGACCAGGGACCGTATTTCTTAGCATTGCCTACCTTGGTATATGCATGAACCCTAATTTTCATAAACTGTGTATTCTTTAATTTTCCACTGTTTACTAAGATTCCTCTTGTACTATACTGACTGGCTGTAATGCTCTTTTTGAGAATCTTCTTGCCGTTATTTCCATAAATTTCATACTCATATCCGTCTGCCGCTTTACTCTGTCCCCAGGAGAATGCAACAATACCTGCCTTCGGATTACTGCTGCTTCCGCTCTCCAGCATTTTTACTTTGGCAATCTTTTTGGGGAGGGTAGATGCAACAAGATATGCTTTATTAGGTCCGACTGCTTCAAAATTATGGCTGTTCTTTTTCATCGGATATACATAAGCTATGTACGCTGAATCTGCTGCTCCAGAAATTATATAAGAGGGAGTGGCTGCAACAGCTTTTTTCATACTGGTTGCACTTTTTCCGTAATAAACCAAATATGCGTCTGCTTTCTGAACAGGACTCCATTCCAATTTAACCTTCTTCTTCTCAGCCTTGGTCTGTCTCAGGTTAGTGATCTTATCTACCGGCGCTGTAACCACGTCATATGCCTCAGAAGGTGTTCCCTTAACTCCATCTGCATCAATTGCTGTAACTCTTACCCAATAAGTTGTTCCAGGTGCGAGACCAGTAATAGTTACTGGATTACGATTTGTTTCTCCTGCTTTCAAAGAACTACCGGTGAAACTGTTGTTTTCACAATACTCAACTAAATATTTTGGACTACCTGAAACATCCTTCCAGCCTATCTCTACAGCACCGGTATCATAATTTGTCTGTTCTAGTCCTTCCACCCGACCTGGAGCTGCCTCTGCTTTCATTCCCACACCAAGAAATAATACGCATAGCAGAGCGAGCATCCACACTTTTGAAAATTTAACTAAACTTTTCATACACTCTTCTCCTTTTCTTTTTAAATTTTATAATTTGTGTATAAAATAAATTTTAGCACTTGAATTTTTGCTTGTCAAGATTAGAGTGCTTTGAGTTTCCTCATTTTAACGATGCCTTTTTTAGCTTCCGGTAGAGCACAAAATACATAGTTATAAAGCATGCCAGTCCTCCAGCAGCGTTTGAAACCGGCTCCGCGAGGAATACGCCGTTCACACCAGCTCCCAGCTTCGGCAGCAGAATGGTCAGGGGCACAACAATCACTGCTTTACGCAGCAAAGAAAAAAAGATTGCCTGCCGGGAATAGCCGAGCGCCGTAAAAGCGGACTGTCCAGTGAACTGGAATGCCATGAAAAAATAGCCGAAAAAATATAAGCGCAGCGCTTCTGCTCCAGTTTCCATCATAGCAGTGTCTTCCGTAAACACTGACAGCAGCAGATGAGGACTCAGGACTACCAGCAGCCAAGCCAGGAGCGTATAAATAATTCCAGTAATTCCCATAAACCTGATTCCCTGCCGCACTCTTTCATATTCTTCTGCTCCATAATTATATCCCAGTACAGGCTGGGCTGCATTTGTAATGCCGCTTACTGGCAGAGAAAGAATTTCTCTGGCTGAATTGATCACTGTCATAATGCCTATATAGAGATCCCCGCCATAAGATTTTAGCGTTGCATTGCATACTGCCTGCACCAGACAATTGGTTCCCTGCATAATAAAACCAGGCATTCCCAGAGCTGTGATTTCTCCCGCCAGTTTTCTTTCTATCTTCAGATGTACTTTTTTGATGCGCAGCAGCGCCTTCTTCCCGGTCAGAAATTTCAGTACCCAGATACAGGAAACAGACTGGCTGAGAACTGTCGCCAGCGCCGCGCCTTCAATCCCCATATTCATGCCAAACATAAAAACAGGATCTAAAATCAGATTCAAGACGGCTCCCAGCAGCGTAGTCATCATGCCTGTGCGGGGAAAACCTTGTGCATTGATAAAACCGTTAAGCCCTGTGGACAGCATGGAAAATGTCGTCCCCAGCAGATATATTCTCAAATAAGCTTCAGCGTACTGGTAAGAATCATCACTGGCGCCGAACAGATATAGAATTGGTCTGCAAAAAATGCTGCAAAACAGAAGCAGCAGAATAGATGCGCAAAACAGAAGAGAACACGTATTGCCCAGTATTTTTTCTGCCCGCTCTTCTTCCCTGGCTCCTCTGGCAATGGAGAAGAGCGGTGTGCCTCCTGTGCCAAAGAGAAACGTAAACGCCGCAATCAAAGTGGTCAGCGGAAATGCCAGACCGATGCCTGTCAAAGCCAGACTGTCAGTTCCTGGCAGATGACCAATATAAATGCGGTCCACCACATTGTATAAAAGCTGTACCAGCTGTGCCAAGACCAGCGGAATAGACTGCGCAACAATATTCCGCCAGACTCTCCCTTTAGAAAAATCTGTTGACTGCATAAGTAACATCATCCTTTTTTCCTTTATTTTATTCTAGCACAATACACAAAACAGCGCTATGCTTAAAATATATCTGCTCCTGCCGCCGCGCTGTAAAAACAGCAAAGCCTGACTGCACATTACTGTATCTTAAAAATTGATTTTAACAGCAGAACCTGTATGCAGTCTCATACTCTCAGCTATGGCGGCAGCTGCTTTTATCACTATAATATGCAGATATAAAATGAGGAAACCAAAATCATAATAACATAGCAGATTGAATAATCAGCCAGAATACGTTATATTAAAAATAATTTTCTAATGCGACACCTATCTGTCACATTAGATCTGCTATAATTTTTTTGCAACATAAGGAGTGGCTTCGATGCAAATAGAACGTTTAGTTCAGATGGTTTTTTATTTAATTAATCATGGACATGTAACAGCGAAAGAATTATCCGATTTTTTTAATGTATCTACGAGAACCATTTACCGTGATATAAACACACTGACAATTGCCGGAATACCTGTATTGTCTACAAAGGGAACTGGCGGCGGCATTTCTTTGATAGAAGGATATACGATTGATAAGTCTTTATTATCTAAAGAAGAACAGCAGAGCATCTATCAAGGTCTGCAGATACTGCAGGCTGCCAAATACCCTAAGGCAGAAACGGCATTAAGCAAAATCAGCGCCATATTCAGACATGCCCTGGAGCCCAAATGGCTTGACATTGATTTTTCCCATTGGGGAAGCGATGAAAAGGAAAAAATTAAAATTTCTGATTTACAATTTGCAATTCTCAACAAACATATTATTACATTTCTTTATTTTAATTCTGAATTAAAGAAATCAGAGAGAGTCATCGAACCTTTACGGCTGGCTTTTAAATCACATGCCTGGTATATTATCGGATACTGCAGGTTAAAAGCAGAAATCAGAACCTTTCGCCTGTCCAGAATCAAGGAACTGCAGATTATGCCGGAAATTTTTGAGCGTGAACTTCCTGCAGATTATTCATTAACTTCCAAATGCAGAGAAAACTGTAAGATTCCCGTTTTAAAGTTAAAGTTTTCTCCTGAAGCTGCATACAGGCTGTACGATGAATTTGAGGAAGATCAGGTTTGTTTACATGACGACGGATATTATTATGTTACTGTCCAATACGAGCTGAATAACTGGACTTTTCATTATCTTCTGTCTTTTGGAAAATACGTTGAAGTTATGGAACCAGAAACAGCCCGTACGATGCTCAAAAAAAGAGCTGCTGATATCGTCAAACTGTATTCTTAACTTCACATTCATTTAGCTTTGAAGCTGCTATATTTAAATTAATAATAAAAATGGAGGCAAAAACATGGAAAAATGGCTGTATGTAATGATAATAAAAAAAGGAAAATCATATAACAAAGTTACGAAAGCTGTAATTACAAGACACGTAGAAAATCTAAAAAAATTAGACGCTGATGGAAAAATAGAACTCTGCGGCGCCTTTAAAGGTTATCCTGGCGCTGCGGGTATGGTTATTTTTAAAACGCAGAGCTATGAAGAAGCAGACGCTCTATGTAAACTGGAACCACTCGTCGCTGAGGGATATGCAACTTATACACTTTCATCGCTGCAGGTAGCTGACAAATCTAATAACTATTTACTATGACAAAATCATACGATCTGCATAAATAACTTGATTGATCCTTGCACCAGCGCCAGACGGTCACGTGCGCTCACAAAAATCTCAGCCGTGCTGCCTGCAGAAACAAACAATACATAAAACTTGTATTTTCTGCTCATAACATTTACAATAATACTGTCTCTGCCAGCAGACGAAAGAACAGTTCAACAGCAAGGAGGTTTTTTATGCATATGCAAAACACATTTCAGCTTGTGGCCCTGGACCTGGACGGTACACTTTTCAATTCTCAGAGCCAGGTTTCTGATTATAATAAATCTGCCATTCAGAATGCTATTCAGAAAGGTATTATTTTTGTTATCTCCACAGGAAGACCTTACGACGGTCTTCCTCTGGAACTTATGAAAGAACTTGGCATCCAGTATGCCATTACCACCAACGGGGCCGCTGTGTACAAAGTACCGGAAAAAGAATGTCTCTTCGAAACCTGCATGCCTGTCAGTCTTGCATCTGAAATTTTAGAAGAATTATTACAGCTTAATATTCACATCAATTTATTTCTCCACGGAAATGCTTATGCACCTGCCAAATGCCGTCAGGCTCTTATGAGCATCCACTCCCTGCCGGATTCTTTAAAGGATTATATGCTCACCACCCGCAAGTCCATTGAAGATATGCCTGCATTCTTACGAGAGCAGGATTCCGGCGTTCAAAAGATGACCTTAAATTTTCCAGAAGGAGAGGACAACTCTTTTCCTGACCGCATCAAGGCAATGGAAATTCTGGATAAATACCCGCAGGTTTCCTATCTCTGCGGAGGATTCAATAACCTTGAATTCACTATGTCTGGTATATCAAAGGGAAAAGGCCTTGCCCTGCTCTGCCAGTATCTGAACATTTCCATAGACCATACCATCGCCTGCGGCGACAGCGAAAACGATCTCGATATTATGAAAGCAGCAGGACTGGGCGTGGCAATGGCAAATGCTCCCAGGGAAATCCGCGAGCTGGCAGATGAAATCACTCTGAGCAACGACCAAGACGGCGTTGCTGCCATGATTCAGAAATGGCTGTAAAAATAAAGAGCCTGCTGCACGAATGAAGATAATATGCACTTACATTAAAAAGTTTCCATCGCGCTGCAATGGAAACTTTTTTAATGAACATACTCTCTAAATTAGATTGTGCGGCATTCTGCCTCTTTTATCTGCTTTATTTGAAATATGCAACTCCACTCTCAAAAAGCTTCATATCCTGTTCACCATAAATATTGATGGCTACACTCCTGCCTCGGCGTTCAGAATGCGCCATTTTGCCAAGTACTCTGCCGTCTGGACTGGTAATGCCTTCAACCGCCATATAAGAACCGTTAATATTCCACGCTTCTTCCATGGTTGGCTGTCCTTTTTCATTGACATACTGGGTTGCCACCTGTCCATTTGCAAACAGCTGATCCAGGCATTCTTTCGGCGCCACAAACCGTCCTTCCCCATGAGAAGCAGGATTGCAGTAAACCTTCCCCAGTTCTGCCTGTGCGAGCCAGGGGGATTTGTCTGTCACCACCTTCGTATATACCATTTTAGAAATATGGCGTCCGATGGTATTATAGGTCAATGTAGGAGAATCTGCATTCTGCTGGCGGATTTCACCATAAGGCACCAGCCCCAGTTTAATCAATGCCTGGAATCCGTTGCAGATGCCCAGCATCAGCCCGTCCTGCTCCTTTAGCAGTCTATTTACCGCCTCTGCCATCTTCTCATTGCGGAAAGCTGTGGCAAAAAACTTTGCACTTCCCTCCGGCTCATCTCCCGCTGAAAAGCCTCCCGGAAACATGATAATCTGTGCCTGTTCAATCGCTTTTACAAACACTTCCACGGAATCCCGAATATCCTCAGCGCTTAAATTTTTAAATACTTTGACAATGGTATCGGCCCCTGCCCGTTCAAACGCCCTGGCGCTGTCATATTCACAGTTAGTCCCAGGAAATACCGGAATAAACACGGTCGGCCTCGCCACTTTATGTCTGCACACATAGACGTTGGAAGTATGATAAACATCTGCCTGTA
This sequence comes from uncultured Lachnospiraceae bacterium, assembly GCA_910585395.1. Classification (GTDB taxonomy): domain Bacteria; phylum Bacillota; class Clostridia; order Lachnospirales; family Lachnospiraceae; genus Petralouisia. The sequence continues at coordinate 66,335 of CAJUCK010000002.1, read as the reverse complement.
CGGGATCTTTTCCTTCCACTGCCACAGTGGGGAACACTTTTTCTAAAGTCTTTGTCCAGGCAGCTACCGCTTCCTCCATGGAAATTTCCATATCTTTATAGATAAATTTCTGCTGGTCATTAACTTCTCCGAATACCCGGCAGTATTTCTCACTGCCGCATCCTTTGTTTTCTTCTGCTGTTTTGGCAAATTCTGTCATAGACTGCGCAATAGTTTCTTCCACCAGAGATACCATATCTGCTGGAACTTCTGCAATCAGTTTCCCAAAATGCGCTGCAAACAGACAGTCCTGGCACACGTCGCTGTCTATGGTAACGCCCAGCTTATTTCCAAACGCCATCTTGCTTATGGCTGCTGCGATTCCCTTACCGTCCAGGGCATAAGCAGATATAATGGCTTTTTTCTGAATCAATGTATAGACAGCATCATACAATTTCATCACCTGCCCATAAACCGGAAGGTCATACTGATCTTTGGCAATCTTGAAAATCATCAGCTTACTGCCAGCTTTCTTTAGCTCTGGCGTGATAATATCCTGCTCCTTTGCCACGTCCACAGCAAAGGATACCAGTGTTGGCGGAACGTCAATCTCATTGAAAGTGCCTGACATGGAATCTTTGCCCCCAATAGAAGGCAGCCCAAATCCAATCTGCGCGCTGTAAGCGCCTAACAGAGCCGCAAAGGGCTGGCTCCAACGGCTAGGTTCTCCGTTCATCCTGCGGAAATATTCCTGGAAGGTAAAGCGTATTTTCTTATAATCACCGCCTGCCGCCACAATCCTGGCTACAGATTCCAATACAGCGTAAACAGCTCCATGGTAAGGGCTCCAGGAAGACAGATATGGATCAAAGCCATAAGACATCATAGTGACAGTATCACATCTGCCCTCCGCAACCGGAAGCTTAGCCACCATACTCTGTGTCTCTGTAAGCTGGTATTTTCCACCATAAGGCATAAATACGCTGCCTGCACCGATGGAACCATCAAACATTTCCACCAGCCCCTTCTGAGAACACACATTCAAATCAGACAAGGCAGACAGCCAGGCTTTTTTGATGTCTCCCTGTTTTAATGCCATCTCTACAGCAGGAATCTCTATTTTGTCAAAAAAGTTCTCTTCTTTTTTGGGCAACTCTACAGACACGGCTGTTTCCTGGTGCGCCCCATTGGTATCTAAGAACGCTCTGGAAATATTAACCACTTCTTTTCCTCTCCACTCCAGCACCAGCCTTGGTTCTTCCGTCACCACAGCAACTTCAACAGCTTCCAGATTTTCTTCTTCTGCATAGGCAAGAAACTGCTGCACATCTTTGGGGGCAACCACCACTGCCATACGCTCCTGTGATTCAGAGATGGCAATCTCCGTACCGTCCAGCCCGGCATATTTCTTGGGTACCTTGTCAAGCTGCACCCTGAGCCCTGCAGCCAGTTCTCCGATTGCCACAGATACTCCGCCGGCGCCGAAATCATTACATTTCTTAATAATATGCGCCGCCTCTTCTCTGCGGAACAGCCTTTGAATCTTGCGCTCCGTGGGCGGATTTCCTTTCTGAACTTCTGCCCCGCATACTGCTGTAGATTCCGTATTATGTGCTTTGGAACTTCCAGTTGCCCCGCCGATTCCGTCGCGTCCAGTCCGCCCCCCCAGCAAGATAATGATATCTCCTGGATCTGAAGTAAGCCTCTGCACGGCACGTCTGGGAGCCGCACCCATGACCGCGCCGATTTCCATACGCTTTGCCACATAATCCGGGTGATAAATTTCCTTTACATATCCTGTTGCAAGCCCAATCTGATTGCCGTAAGAGCTGTAACCATGCGCTGCCTGGCGCACCAGTTTCTTCTGGGGAAGTTTTCCTTCCAAAGTCTCCTTCACAGAAACAGTCGGGTCTGCCGCCCCAGTCACACGCATAGCCTGATAAACATACGTGCGTCCCGACAAAGGATCTCTGATAGCTCCGCCCAGGCAGGTCGCCGCACCCCCAAAAGGTTCAATCTCTGTAGGATGATTGTGCGTCTCATTCTTAAAATTCACCAGCCATTCCTCTGTTTTTCCGTCCACTTCCACGGGAACCACGATAGAGCAGGCGTTAATCTCATCTGACTCTTCCTGGTCATCCAGTTTTCCCTCCGCTTTTAAACGTTTCATTGCCATCAGGGCGAGATCCATAAGACAGACGAACTTGTCTTTTCGCCCCTTGTAAAGCTTTTGATATGTGCTTAAATAATCCTGGTAAGTTTCT
>CAJUCK010000002.1:60989-64082 GCA_910585395.1 uncultured Lachnospiraceae bacterium | reverse complement strand
GTGGTCAGACCAGTAAGTGTCCAATACCCGTATCTCCGTCATGGAAGGATCACGTTTTTCCTCTCCTTTAAAATAATTCTGGATATGCAGAAAATCCTCAAACGTCATGGCAAGTCCCAGAGAATCATAAAGAGATCTCAATTCCCCCTCTGGCATATCTAAAAAGTTCTCAAAAATCTTTACGTCTTTTGGTTCCTCAAATTCATCCACCAGAGTCTTGGGCTTCTCCATTCCCGTCTCCCTGGAATCCACTGGATTGATACAGTGATTTTTAATAGCGGCAAGCTGTGTCTCATCTACCTGGCCTAAAATTACATAAGTGGTGGCAGAACGAATAATAGGCTGTTCATTCTCATTCAAAAGCTTCACACACTGCTCCGCAGAATCAGCCCGCTGATCATACTGACCTGGCAGATATTCCACACTAAATACTTGTCCACCTGCCGCATCAAAAGTTTCCTCATATACTTCATCTACAGGAGGCTCTGAAAACACTGTCATCAATGCTTTCTGATAAGTCTTCTCTGAAATATGTTCCATGTCGTAACGAATCAGCACCCGCACGTCAGAAACGGTTTTAATTCCCAGATAGCTTCTGATTTCTGACTGCAGTTCCTTTGCCTGAATGGCAAATGCCGGCTTTTTTTCCACAAAAATACGTCTTACGCTGCTCATAGCTGCCTCCTTTAATCTTTCTGAACTTCTTTCTCGTACCATAATATAACATAGAACTTTGGATAAGTATAATTAATAAATCTAATCTTATTTATTAGATTTATTTCTATTTCCGGGCTGCCTTCTTGGCTCTCTTCTCTTGATACATCATCTCGTCCGCTTCGTTTACATAATCCTCAAGCGTTTTTTCTGTTCCTGGCTCTGTAATCACATAACCTGCACTGATGCTGAGACTGCACAATCCAACCTTATCCCCTGCTAATTTTACTTTGTGCCTGATTTCCTGAATCATGCCAGAAATCTCTTTTGCCGGAACTTCCTCTTGAATAATCAAAAATTCATCTCCGCCCAGCCGTACCGGAATCCCCGTCTCATCTAAAGTTCTCTTGATGGCGTCCGCCACTGCACGTATGGCATAATCCCCCATATCATGGCCAAAATTATCATTGATATATTTTAAACGGTCCAGATCAATAAATAAAATCAGCAGATTTTTTCTTCTCTGTTCGTCTGCAAACAGTTTTTCCGCAAACCGGCGGTAACCCATTCTGTTATACATGCCAGTAAGGGTATCTCTTACATACAGGGCAGAAAGCCTTTGGTTCATCCATTCCAGCTTCTCCTGCCGGTGAAGGTTCTCCATTGCTTTGGTCAAAGCCCCCATCACATGATGGAGATACTGCTTCTCCATAAGATATACCGCATTACGAATCACAAAATATCCCACTGTCCACTGTCTGAAATGCAAGGGCAGAAACAGCAGATTTACTCCTGGCTCTTCACAATCAAAGGCTGGAAAAATATCGCATATTTTCTCTATGTTCTTTGAACGTATTTTTGTACTTTCTGACAATACCTCTGGGTTCTCATAAGAAAATTCCAGATTCATTTCTTCTGGATAGCCCTGCACATAATATTCCTCTTCTTCTGGCAGAAGCATATCAGGATTTCCCAAATAATTTTTAAAATCATTGACCCTTGGGTCCAGCACCAGGTACATGGCGTCACATCTCATAGAAGGAAGACATTTCGGAATACAATCTATCATCCCTGCAAAGGTGCTGCACTTTAGCAGTTCATATTCCAGATTAAGAATATCCTCCATAAAACTGTCTGTCTCTATCTGATAAATAATCTGCCCCTTTAAATAACTGCGCTCCTGCTGATGCATGCCCTCATCACATCCACAGCTCTCCCAGAACTTGCATTCTGTATTTGTATAATGAAATCTTGGCACTTCTTTTCCCTGCCAGATCTGCAGAAAAAGTTCTGCACAGCGGTAACCCACATCTTCTCTCACATGGCTGACCGTAGTAATGCTGGGCGTATAAAATGCAGCCTTGTCAAAATTATCAAATCCAGTAATCAAAAAATCTTCCGGCGCATGATATCCTGCCCTCTCTGCCTCTTCACAGACTCCCACAGCAATGTTGTCATTGGCACAGACAATGGCATCCGGCAGCTCTCTGCCCTTTGCAGTAAAATGCGCAAAACCATGAACACCGCAGTGGAATTCATAATTTTCATAGTAGAAATCTTCTTCGCTCCAGGAAATTCTATGTCTGTCCAGACAGCTGCGGATTCCCGACACCCGCTTTCGGTTCTCGTAATTGTCCTCTGGTCCTGTCACAAACCAAAATGTCTGGCATCCATGTTTCATGATCAAATGTTCCAGCATCTCTTCCATAGCTTTTTCATTATTGATCCCTACATAATAAAAGTCTTCCCGCTCACTTCCGATGGAAATGACCGGCACGCCAGACTTCTTTGCCCGTGCAGCAGTTCGTTCTGCCACTGCATTCATTTCCACATTATTTAAATCCAGAATAATCCCGTCAAATTCCTTAAAATCAGGCAGATTAAATATATTGTATTCCCCTTCATTATATTTATCGTCCCGGCTCCAGTTGCCAGAACTGTTAAATATGTAAAGATTCACCTCCTCACCTGTCTCATGAATCCGTTCCAGAAGCCCCGCAGGCCATGCAAAGGTGAAATACCGTTTCCAGCCATCCATCAATAAAGCAATTTTTCTCACTCGCATCCTCCTGACTAACAGTATTTTCCAAAATAATAACCAAAAATACTGTCTTTTGGTTCTCTTTGCCTCTCTAACTGTATCAGCACTTTTGTTGTATCATTGTAACACTATTAGAAATTTCGTGCAATACAGGCGCCATTTTTTCCTGTCCTGTCGTGAAAAATAAATAAGATTGCTCCCTGAAACATAGAAAAAGAAAGGAAAAGCCTCCCTATTGACAGATTTATAATCCCCTCTTATAATCGGAACTAATCTGCATGATAAATCATTGAGGCGCAGAGGTGTATCAATTACAAAGGAGGCATTAATGGACATCAATTTTGAACTTTACAAAGTTTTCTATTATGTGGCGGCTTCCTTAAGTTTCTCAGAAGCAT
>CAJUCK010000002.1:33977-60979 GCA_910585395.1 uncultured Lachnospiraceae bacterium | reverse complement strand
ATCTAAAAAATTGTTTATCTCCCAGTCTGCGGTAAGCCAGTCTATTAAGACGCTGGAACGGAAGCTGGAACAGTCTCTGTTTATCCGCAGTACCAAAAAGGTACAGCTCACTCCGGCAGGAACCCTCCTGTTAAAGCATATCGAGCCAGCCGTCAATTTGATTCAAAGAGGAGAGAATCAACTTCTGGATTCTGGTACACTTGGATTTGGGCAGCTTCACATTGGAGCCAGCGACACTATCTGCCGCTACTTCTTAGTACCTTATCTGAAACAGTTTCATACACTGTTTCCCAATGTCCCCATTAAGGTGACAAATGCAACCTCATTAAGTTGTGCAGATCTGCTGTCGCAGGGAAAGGTAGATTTGATTGTAACCAACTATCCCAATTCCCGCTTAAGCAGTGCTTACCTTCCGAAGAAAGTTGCAGCTTTCCACGACGTATTTATTGCAAATCCAGCTTATTTTGACTTGAATCAGCAGGAGATTTCTCTTGCTGAATTGAACCAATATCCCATTCTAATGCTGGACCATAAAAGCGCCACCAGTGAGTTCCTGCACCATTTGTTTCTGCAGCACCATCTGGAACTGGTGCCTCAGGTGGAACTAAGCAGCAACGATCTTCTCATTGATCTTGCCAGGATCGGGCTTGGGATTGCATTTATCCCAGACTATTGCCTGACAGGGGTATCCAGCGACTTGTATAGACTTAAGACGATGGAACCGATGCCGGAACGGCAGATAGCTGCCACTATAAATCCAAATCTTCCAGTATCGCCTTCCACCAGTGAATTTTTGAAACTGCTTCCAGACACGGAGGCATAATAAGAAAGGAGTCTGATATTTATGAAACTTTACAACATTAAAAACACAGAAGAATTTTTCAAGGTAGTTGATCAGTGCAAAGGCACCGTAGAACTTGTCTCTACACAGGGAGACCGTCTGAACCTGAAATCCCAGCTTACAAAATACATCACCATCACGAATCTGTTCAGCGATGAATCTATGATCAGTGAGCTGGAGCTGGTAGCCTATGACCCAGAGGACGCATCCCGCCTTGTGGAATACATGTTCGGCACTGACAAATATCCAGGAGCAACCACCCCGTAATCATGATGAAAGAAAACAAAAGAATACGCAAAAAGACTGCTGCCATAGAGATCATTCTCCAATGCAGCAGTCTTTTATTTTTTTCTCTGAAATTACTCTTTCCAGAATTCCTCCACCAGTTCCCGCACCTGAGGCAGCTTTACTGTTCGAATTCTTTCCCACTCTCTTGGAAAAAGACACTGGTATTCCCTTCGCAGAAACCGCTCATCCAAAAGCAGAATTACGCCCTTATCTTCTTTTGTGCGGATCACGCGCCCTGCTGCCTGCAGTACCTTATTCATGCCAGGATAAAGAAATGCATATTCAAACCCTGCCCGCTCTCTCTGCTGATAGAAATTTCTTAAAATTTCCCGCTCGCTGCTGATCTGAGGCAGTCCGGTGCCCACAATGATAACGCCGATTAATGCCTCCCGCTTCAAATCAATCCCCTCTGCAAATATCCCGCCCATCACGCAGAATCCAATCAACGATTTCTCCCGCTCTGTCAAAAAACTTCTCAGAAATTCCTCGCGCTGCGCCTCAGTCATACCACTTTCCTGGCAGATAAAGTCTGCATCTTCCAATATATTTTGCTGCGTCAAACATTCCTGGACCTGCTGCATCAATTTATAAGATGGAAAAAACACCATGTAATTTCCTTTTTTACCTTTTGCAGTCTCGCAAATATAGAAGGCAATCTTTTCAAACTCCTGCTGGTTTCTCCTGGCATACCTGCTGGTGACATCCTCTGCCACCAAAAGAAGCCGCTGTTCTTTCTCAAAAACAGTCTGGGCATAGACTGCATAATTCTCCTGACAAGTGCTCAGCAGGCTCTTATAGTACTGGATGGGAAGAAGCGTCGCAGAAAAGAAGACAGCCGACCTGCCCTTATCCAGACAGGACTGCAGATTTACCGCCGGATTGACGCAAAACAACTTCAGCTTAAACCTGCCGTCTGCTTCATGTTCCGTATAGATCACATAATTTTCATCAAACAAATCATACATATTAAGGAAATGGCGCACTTCCAGATAAAATTCCATCACATCCTTTTTTTCCGGAAAATTAATATCCTGCTGAAAAAATTCCTCTAAGGCAGAAGCAAGCTGCATCAATGCAAAAGCCAGCTCTCCAATATCTCCCCATACCCTGTATGAATCACAGTCACGCTTCATTTTTAAGAAATGCTTATTACATCGCTCCAGACTGGACGTACATTTTTTGCTGTGAAGTTTCAGCACCTTCTTATATTTGAGAACATCTTCTTTATATAACTTGGCGCTGTACATCTCTCTGCCTCTGTCCACCAGATTGTGCGCCTCATCCACCAGAAACAAATATTCACCCTTTACGCCTTCGGAAAAGAAACGTTTCAGATATACATTGGGATCAAACACATAGTTATAATCACAGATAATATCATCCACCCAGAGGGAAGCATCCAGGCATAATTCAAAAGGGCAGACCTGATACTGCTCTGCCTGTTCCAGCAGCGCCTCTCTGATAAGATCCCTTTCGTTCTCCAGCAGGTCAAAAACTGCATCATTTACTCTGTCGTAATGTCCTTTGGCATAAGGACAATGTACAGGATTACAGTCCATCTCATCACAGAGACATAGTTTTTCCTTAGCAGTAATAATCAAAACCCTGCCCAGATATCCCTGCTGCCGGAGCAGGTCAAAGGTCTCTTTGGCCACTGTCCTGGTAATCGTCCGTGCCGTCAGATAAAAGATCTTATCTGCAAGCCCCTGTCCCACCGCCATCACTGCCGGAAACACAGTCGTCACCGTTTTCCCTGTTCCAGTGGGCGCCTGGATGAAAAGATTCTTTCCTCTGTTTATGGTACGGTACACACCTGCTGCAAGCTCTTTCTGTCCCTCACGGTATGGAAAGGGAAATTTCAGCCCAGCAATAGACTGATTCCTCTCCTGTCTAGCCTGATACTGGAACTCTGCCCATTTCTCATAAGCAGAAATTAGGTCCAGAAACCATGTTTCAATCTCTGCGAAACTATAATGTTCCCGAAACCTGCGTATTTCCTCTGTATCCAGATTACAGTACGTCATCTGTACTGTAATCTCTGGTAAATCCTGCTGCACTGCAAACATGTAAGCATAACATTTTGCCTGTGCAAGATGCACTTGAACAGGAGCCTCCAAAAGATTCACATCCTGAAAGACACCTTTGATTTCATCCACAACCACCTGGTCTTGCTCCGTAAGAATACCGTCTGCCCTGCCCTCAATACTCATCACATATCTTTCTTTGACCACTTCTATTTTTAAGGGAACCTCCGACTGATAATCAGCTCCCATTCTTCTTTGGATTTTCCTGTGAATCCTGCTTCCCTCCTGCATTGCCTCTCTCTGTGCCGCACGACCGTAACGATTATCAATGTCACCAGAGCGCAGAATAAATTCTACCAGATTCCTTACAGAAATTTTAATCTGTTCCATGTGCTTCTCCTAATACAGCAAAAAAATATTGCTATTTTCCATTTTGTTAATGATTATAACGTGAGACCGGCGAAAATACAACAAACATAAAGCTGCCGTTCTGCAGTTTCCAAACCGCAGAACGACAGCTTTCGTCTGGTCTATCTTTGAATGTCTGTGATTATGCTGAATTAAGCTATCGTATACTTACTCAATACATTTTCAAAGCTCAGATCTTCACCACCATATTTCACTGTCAGTTCCTTCTCTACTCCAAGTCCCATAACTCCTAAAATAGACTTAGCATCAATCACCATGCGCTGGTCAGAAATGTCTACATCAAAATCGCACTTACCAGCAGCACTTACAAAATCACATACTTCATCTGCATCTGATAATTTAATAATTTTTTCATTCATAGTCCTCATCCTTTCTTACCTTGCATTTGTTTTGCATTTGTCTGAGCTTTGGGAAATTATGCCACCATTTTTCCTTTTTGTCAAATCCCTGTATTCCTTACCATATCAGAAAAACGCCCAAAACCATTGATTATTCCCCCAAAAATTTGTAACTTCCTTCACTTAAGTACAAATCCTCTGACCTTTTTTCCTTTTTTTTCCTTTTTCTCTTGTGAGAACATCCATTTTTCTTCATAAATTTATGGAAAAATTGTAACTTCAACCAATATTCCATAAAAATCCAGAAGTACAAAAAGTATCTTTCTTGACTATTGTGTGGGAAAAATCTATAATTATTCATAAATAAATCAGGTAAGCAGATGACTTTTCTGCAGAAAAGAGGTTATAATGGTATCAAAGCAAATTTTATCTGTCTTACAGCAGGTCAAAGACGGCGCTCTGGATATTGAGAATGCCTATGAAAAATTAAAAATCTGCCCTTTTGAAGACCTTGGCTATGCCAAAATTGACCATCACCGTACAATCCGTCAGGGAACGCCTGAGGTAATCTATGGCGCAGGAAAGACAGCGGAGCAGATAGAAGGCATTATCCATTCCCTGCTCTCTCACTCTCCGCAGAATATTCTGATTACACGGCTTTCCGAAGAATCGGCTGACTATCTCAGCCAACGTTTTTCCCTCACTTATGACAGTCTCTCTCAAATTGGGGTTGTCAACCGTCTGAAACTGCTTACCACTTCTGGCACTATTGTTGTGGCCACAGGAGGCACCAGCGATATTCCAGTGGCAGAAGAAGCTGCCCTTACGGCTGAAGTTCTTGGAAACAAGGTGGAACGTCTGTACGATGTAGGTGTTGCGGGAATTCACCGTCTTCTCTCCCATGCAGACGCTATCACCAGAGCCACTGTCATCATCGCTGTCGCAGGCATGGAGGGCGCCCTGGCCAGTGTGATAGGCGGCCTGGCTGACTCGCCAGTGATTGCCGTCCCCACCAGCGTAGGTTACGGCGCAAATTTTCAGGGGCTTTCTGCCCTGCTTTCCATGCTGAATTCCTGTGCCAGCGGAGTCAGTGTAGTAAATATCGACAACGGTTTTGGCGCTGGCTATCTTGCCAGCATGATTAATCATATAGGAGGTAATGAATCATGAGAACACTTTTTATTGAATGCAACATGGGGGCTTCTGGCGATATGCTCATGGGCGCCCTCTACGAACTATTATCTGATTCCCAGAAAGAATCTTTTCTTAAAACCATGAATAATCTGTTTCCAAATCAGATTTTATTACAAGCTTCACCTGCTGAAAAATGCGGCATCTGGGGCACAAAAATGAATGTTGTCATCCTTGGACAGGAAGAACCTTTGACTGAGGACATGATTTCAAACCATTCTTTAGAACATACACATCGTGAAGATCATGTTAATTTTGGACATCTTCACATCAGTTATCCAGAAATGCTGACGAGAATTGATAAACTTTTAATTTCAAATACTGTAAAAGAACATGCCAAAGCTGTCTATACCATCATTGGCAATGCTGAGAGCCTGGCACATAACACAGATATTTCCCAGATTCATTTCCATGAAGTAGGCACGCTGGACGCCCTGATTGACGTCGCCGGCTGCTGTCTATTGATAGAACTTCTCCATCCAGAACAAATCATCGGCTCACCCGTTCATGTGGGAACTGGCAGTGTGCGCTGTGCCCATGGGATCTTGCCAGTGCCTGCTCCTGCCACAGCGGAAATTCTTAAAGACATTCCCATATATGCTGGAAGTATAGAAGGAGAATTATGTACGCCTACTGGAGCAGCTCTTTTGAAACATTTTGTCAGCCAGTTTATCCCTATGCCTCCTATCTCTGTGGAGCGTACTGGATATGGTATGGGAACCAAAGATTTCCCTTCTGCAAACTGTGTGCGCGTATTTCTGGGAACCTTGAGCGCTCTTCCAGTACTGGCTAACAGACAGCTGCCTGATTTCTTTTCACCTGGAGCACCGCGCTTTCCAAGCCAGGAGGAAACACGGCCAGATTTCTATACAGAACAATTCCACAGCCTGGATCAGATTCTGGAACTCTCCTGCAACCTGGATGATATGACGCCAGAAGCTGTCTCCTATGCCGTAACGCTTCTGCGAGAAGCCGGCGCACTGGAAGTATACACCACCCCCGTCTATATGAAGAAAAACCGCCCAGGCACGCTGCTGACAGTTCTGTGCAACATTCAGGAAGAAAGCCGCTTTAGCCGCCTAATTCTTACGCATACTGCCACCCGCGGAATCCGCATCCATCCTTGCTACCGCAGGACGTTAGACGCCCAGTTCAGAAAAATTTCCACCGTTTATGGGGAAATCACGGTAAAAATCAGCACTGGCTACGGTATCAGCAAATTTAAACCAGAATATGATGATGTGGCCGCAGCTGCCAGACAGTGTAAAGTACCATTCCAAACTGTTTATGAAACAGCTCTGGAAATCTGCCGCAAAAAACTTTAAGACAAATATCTGTCTGCTGACCGGTTGTTTTACGAACCTTACAACAAGAAGACAGCCGGTCAGTCCCTCAGCGGACTGCCTGTATGCCGTCTATCCAAAAGATATCTTTGTCAATTCGGCCAGCCGCCGCATTTCCCTCTTCCATATCTGTTCAGTCTGCCATCTGTCTCTTCATTTTCCTGGCAAGCTCCCTGCCCAAAATTTCTGCTTCTTCTCTGCCGCCAATAACCATATCCACCTGGTATTTTTGACTGTTTTCTCTGGCATATAATCCTGTTACTTTCAGTTTTCCTCCAGATATTATCTGTGCATAAGCTGCAATAGGAGAACTGCAGCCACCATCCAGAGTTCGGATATAACTGCGCTCGGCCAATGCGCAGCAAGTGCTGTCTGGATCAAAAAAACCTTTCAGATATCCATAATCTTCTCCCCTTCTTCCCTGAACTGCAAGAATTCCCTGTCCCGCCGCCGGCAGTATTTCCTCTATAGAAAAATAGCGGCTGATACGCCTTGCAAGCCCCAGGCGTTTCAATCCTGCTGCGGCGAGCACCAGTCCGCTGTACTGTCCCTGATCCAGCTTTTCAAGCCTGGTCAGCACATTGCCCCTGATACTCTTAATCTCCATCTTGGGAAACAGTTTTTTCAGCTGAATAGTACGTCTTGCACTGGAACATCCCAAAGGCAGTCCAGGGTTCAGCAAAGACGTATGTTCAGGTAAAACCAACACATCTCTGACATCCTCACGGCGTGAAAATCCTAATAAGGGCAAATCCTCTGGAATCTGGGCAGGCACATCTTTTAAACTGTGAACAGAAACATCACTGCTCCCCTCCCTGAGCGCCCGGTCCAATTCTTTGACAAACAGCCCTTTTCCGCCAATCTCATCTAGCTTTTGGTCTAATATCTTATCTCCCGTAGTTTTCATGGTGACAAGCTCTGCCTGCAGCTGCTGGCAGGAACTGCGGATATAGTCTGCCAGAAATTCTGCCTGTATTACCGCCAGCCGGCTCTCCCTGGTTCCAATTCTCACTGTCTGCACTGTTATGCTCCTTCCCATTCTAAAAGCAGCTCTCTGATTTTTTCTGTCAGCTCTGCAGCTTTTTTGTGACTGCTGCCCCCCGCTGTCACACCCACAGTAACTTCTAAAGACTGAGCAATTCCCGGAAAATAAAAATCACACTTTTCTTTATCAGAAGCTACATTCACCAGAATTTCCTTATGTCTGCACTCTCGAAAAATAGCGGCGTTCACCTCATCATCATCGGTGGCTGCCAAGACAAAATCTTCGTCTGTCAGCTCACTTGGACAATATCTGCAAAAGCTCAATGTCAGACGTTTCTGGCGTTCTGCCAGCTCCTTGAGCTCTTCTGAGATTTCTGGCGCCACTACGTGCACTCTTGCGCCAAATTCCAACAATACTTTTACCCGGCGCGCAGCAATCTTCCCGCCTCCAAACACTCGTACTTTTTTATCTGTTATCTTCACAAATAAGGGAAAATATTCGCTCATTCTGCCACCTCAAAAGCCTGCTGGATGCTGTCATAATGCAGAAAAATCCCTTCTTGGGCCAATTCTTCAATCTTAGACTTCTCTGCCAGCATATAACCTGCCGTCTCTTCCTCCTGCAGATGAAGGTCTCCTTCTTCAAAGTCCAGCACAAACCGATAGACATCCACAAAATAATTATCTCCCTCTCCTGGGTTTTCCCGATGATATGTAAAGAGATAGCCATCTTCACATCCTGACACATCCAATCCGGTTTCCTCTCTCACTTCACGGATAACGGCATCCCTGGACTCTTCTCCGGCCATAACTGCTCCGCCAGAAACCTCCCACCAGCCAGGCGCCCACGCTTTTGTCATTACACGCTTCGTAATCAAAAATTTTTTGTCTGGACGCATAATCACTCCCAATACTGTAAGATGATACTCTCCATCCTTGAGACACCAGTCATTTCGTTTCATAGTACGCCCTGTCCGCTGTTTTCTGCTGTCATAAATGTCCCACATTTCCATAAATTCAACATCCTTTCTAAACTATGATTTTACCTGTTCTCCATAGACCTGTTCCAAAATTTCCACCGTTTTCTGCAGCGTCTCCTGCTGCGCCTGGTCCCTCAGTTCAAACAGCAATTTATCTACTACTTTTGCAGCTGTGCTTTTCAGCTGTTTTCTCAGATTTTCTTTGCCAGACTCTGGTAAATCCAGATTTTGAAATGTTTTCTCCATCCTCCAAACCAGTTCTTCTGCCGCATCTGCACCAATCTGCTGGATTCTCGGCACCATATCCCGGCATTCCAGCCAGTCCAGAAACTTTTGGATTTCACCAGCAAGAATCTTTTCTGCCTTTTGGTATTGACGGCACATTTCCTCAGACTGTGCCTCCAGCGGAAGACTATCCATATCGTAATATGCCACGCCCTCTCGCTGGGCAATCGCTGGTTCCATATCTCTTGGTACTGCGAGGTCAAGATAAATCTGATTTTTGTGAATTATATCTCCCAGACAGGAAGAAAGCCCTGCCCTGGTAATTGTCAAATTAGGGCTTGCTGTCGCTGAAACAACCAGGTCACACTTGGGAATATAGTGATAACGCTCCCCATAATCTATCCTTTTTGCCCCTTTGGGAATCTTCACCATGCCGCTTCGGTACTGACGGACTGTGACTGTCACATCTGCTCCTTCTTCCATCAATGCCTGTGCCGTCAGCTTTCCCATTTCTCCATTTCCAATCACAAGAGAAATTTTTCCCGACAAATGATTACCCTGTTCTTTTAAAAATTCGAGAGCACGGTGGGCAGCAGAAAAATTCGCTTTATCCATCACCACATTGGTTTTTACCTGTTTGCCTGCGGTTACCGCCATACGGAACAATACCTCCAGCAGCCGGTCTGTGCTCTCCTGCTCCCTGGCAAAAGCAAGGGCCTCTTTCACCTGGGTTAAAATCTGGTCCTCACCTATAATCTGAGATTTCATCCCCGCACTCAGATAAAACAGATGCTCCACTGCGTCTTCATTTTCCCGCACGGTCAAATATCTGCTGTAATCAGTCAAAGAAAGGCCTTTTAAACCGCATAAAAATTCCGGAAGAGCAATCCTGGCCCCCTCTGCAAGGCTGAGCCAAAGCTCCATCCGGTTACAGGTAGATATCAATACACATCCACGAATATCTTTGTTCTGTCTGATTTGTTCCATAGCAAGAGCCATGGCATTTCTGGTGAAAGAAAAACACTGCCTGATATCTATCCCTGCTCTGGTAAAATCAATTCCTGTCATTTTTAAATTCATAAGCTCCTCAATTCTATGCATTTTGCACACAGACAGATATTGTATTTAAGAATTCCCTACACAATGAGATACAATAACGCATTTACAATAGCTGCCGCCACATTACTGCCCCCTTTGCGCCCTCTGGCAACAATGTATGGAACAGGAAGGGTAAGGATCTGTTCCTTAGACGGAATCACATTGACAAACCCTACTGGAACACCTACAATCAATTCTGGAAGAAGCTTTCCCTGCTGCACCAGTTCATAAATTCTCATCAATGCGGTAGGCGCATTTCCCACTGCCAGAATCATTGGCCTCTGCATTGCCGCTGCCTTATCCATACACGCCGCTGCACGGGTTGTTTGGTTTCTCTTGGCTGCCTTTGCCACATCCTCATCACTGATGAAATTATAAATCTCAATCCCTAGTTTCTTCAGCGCCTTTTTGTTGATTCCTGCCATTGCCATCTGAGTATCTGTCACAATACAGCAGCCATTCTGCAGCGCTTCTAAGGCGTGTTCTACCGCATTCTGGGAAAAAACCAGATTATCGGCATACTCAAAATCTGCCGTTGCATGAATCACCCGTTTCAGCACAAGTGCATACTTTTCTTCTAAATCTAATTCTCCCAGCTCTTTTGAAATAATCTCAAAGCTGCGCGCCTCAATTTCCTGAGGCTGTACCTGTTCCCATTCTGCCATCATTTCCGCACGCCCTCCTTCATCATCGTATAGACTGCCTCCATGTCCAGATTCTTGCGTAACGTGTCTGCCAGCATATTGTACTGTGTCTCCTTATATTCTCTCCGGCTCATCTCCTTCAATTCTGACAGAACGATTCCTTTTCTCTCTGCAAGAGCTGTAAGAAGTACCTTCACGATGCCTGTTTCATCAAATATCCCATGAATATAAGTTCCATATACATTTCTCTGGCAGCAGCCTTCTTTTCTCTGTTTTGGTGATGACTTTACAGTCATTTCTGCCGCCAGAGAAGCTGCTGTTTCTGGGATAATTTCTGTCCTCCCCATATGAATCTCATAGCCCGACAGCTCCATGCCTGACAGCTTTTTTAACACGCCGGAAATATTCGAAAAATGTCCCCGCACCTGAACTGTGGTCTTTTCCCTAGTTAAAACAGTTTCCACTGGAAGCAGACCCATTCCACTTACAGTGCCTCCCGCTTCCACCTGTTCGGGGTCCGACACTCTCCTGCCCAGCATCTGGTAGCCTCCGCAGATCCCAAAAACCACACTGCCTTTCTCCACTGCCCGGCAGATAGCTGTTTCCAGCCCATTCTGACGCAGCCATCTCAAATCTCCCAAAGTATTCTTCGTTCCAGGAAGCAGAATCATATCCGGTTCTCCCAACTGATGCGGACTGTCGACATAGCGCAGATTTACCTCTTCTATTCCATCCAGAACTGCAAAATCTGTGAAATTGGAAATTCTGGGCAGCCGGATTACAGCGATCTCTAACGCCCCTCCTGTTCCTTTGACTGCAAACCGCTGAGTCAAACTGTCTTCTTCCTCAATATCCACTTGCATATAAGGCACCAGCCCCATTACAGGAATTCCGGTAATCTTTTCAATCATCTCCACACCTGGCAGAAGAATGCTGCTGTCTCCCCGAAATTTATTGATAATCATTCCCTGGATTCTTGCTCTTTCCTCTGGCTCTAAGAGCATAACCGTCCCTGCAAGCTGGGCAAATACGCCGCCTCTGTCAATATCTCCCACCAGTACTACTGGTGCATCTACAAGCTGGGCAAGTCCCATGTTTACAATATCATCTTGCTTCAAGTTAATTTCTGCCGGAGAACCTGCACCCTCAATGACAATCACGTCATAACTCTGTTCCAGCTGATGATAAGCCTTTAAAATGTCTGGAACCAATTCCTTCTTATAGGAAAAATATTCCCTGGCGCTCATGGTTCTTTGTACCTTTCCATTTACAATTACCTGGGAACCAGTATCAGTTGTCGGCTTTAGTAAAATTGGATTCATCAAAACAGAAGGCACAACGCCTGCTGCCTCTGCCTGTACTGCCTGGGCACGTCCCATTTCCAGCCCTTCTCTGGTGATAAAAGAGTTCAGCGCCATATTCTGTGACTTAAAGGGAGCCGCTCGATACCCATCCTGTTTAAAAATCCGGCAAAGGCCCGCTGCAATCAGGCTTTTGCCTGCATTAGACATGGTGCCCTGTATCATAATTACCTTCGCCTGCCTTTTCATATTTCTCCTTTTCTTATTCCCGAAATCGTTTCAAAAGTTCCAAAAGTTCATGATCTGTTCCATTCTTTATCACATATTCACAGACAAGCTCTCTTTTCCATGCAGACCGCACGAATTCCTGATCCAGCTTGGGCAGAAGTTCAGCCAGCGTCCCCTTGGAAAGACAACTGATTTTTTTTAATACTGCCGTATCTCTCTGCTTTCTTGCCGCCTCTTCCTTTGGATAGCCGCAGCCAAACGGTTCCCGGAACAAAGCTTCCATAGTACTCTTTAAATTTATTTCCGCAGCCCATCCAAAATTCACGCCCAGTGGATAAGAAACTGCATTTCCATCGTTGATACGCCCAAACAAATAGGCGTCTGCAGGACTTTGTATATAACCGCACAACACTCCCGGCAGACTGCTGCAGGCCAGCATCATTCCCTGACCGGACGAACATCCTGTCACTGCAAAATCTACAGAACCGCTTTCCAGCAGCAGGCAAATCTGCAGAGATACCTCCACATAGCTGTACGTTTCTGTCTCATCTGGAAATATCCCAAAATTGATAACTTCATATCCCTGCCTGCCGGCAGCATATTTCACAGATTCATACAACAGCGGATTTTTTTCTTTTTGGGAACTTGCCTGTATGACTGCAATTTTCATAATAAAACCTTTCTCTCTATTCAAATTTTATTTAAGATGCGCGAAATTAATTTGTTTCAAAGCCTCTATTAATCGCCGGTTCTCTTCTCTGCTCCGTACCGCCGTTCTATACCACCCCTGACAGAGACCAGGAAAATTGCTGCAGTCACGGATTAAAATTTTATAGTTTATCAACTCTCTGTCAAGACCGGGAACACTTTTAAAAAAAATAAAATTTGCCGTGCATCCGAAAACATCGACAAAAATCCCTTCTTCCTTGTTTGCTGCAAAAACTGCCAGTTCCTGCAGCAAAAACTGTTTTTCCCGTTCCACTGCCCTTCTGGTCTTTTCCAGAAAATCTCTTTCCGCAGAAGCTGCAATTCCTGCTTCCTGGGCCAGAACAGACACATTCCAAGGCTGGGTAACTTCCTGTACTCTCTTTAGCAGTCTTGCATTTCCACATAATCCATAGCCCAGCCGAAGACCTGGAATTGCAAAAGATTTTGTAAATGCTTTTACAAGAAATAAATGGCTGGAATTTCTGAGTGAACCTTTTAAGGAGGTATGCTGCTGTTCCTGCCAGCTGACGAAATCCATAAAACATTCATCTATCACCAGAAGTGCGTCTGTCTCTTCACATCTTTTCAGCAGCTTTCTTATCTTGCTTCCCTCTGTCAGCACACCTGTAGGATTGTTAGGATTACAGAAAAATACCATATCTATCGTATGATCCAATTCTGCCGGAATCTCACGGAACTGAAACCCGTTTTCCTGTTCCAGATAATGATAGACAACTTCACAGTCCACACTCTTTAACGCCCGTTCATACTCCTGAAAGGCAGGCATAAAAAGCAGCGCTCTTTGTGGTTTTTCTGCCAGCACCAGCGAAAAAATCACCTCTGCCGCGCCATTTCCACAGATAATCTGTTCTTGCGGAATCTGTTCCAAATCTGCAATTGCCCGGCACAGATTACTGCACCCAGCCTGAGGATAATGGCAGATTTCTTCTGTAGATTTCCTCACTGCTTCCAGCACGGAATCAGGTGGGCCAAGCAAGTTGATGTTCGCTGAAAAATCTGTAAAACCAGGATAATGATATATATCTCCACCATGTTGATACATAATATTTTCTCATTTCATCACTAAATTTTCTGCCAACAGCCAGACTATAAAGCCGCTTTTGCATGAGACTTCAGGCTCGTGTAGATTCCCGCGATATCTTCCGCCTTCTTGGAGAAATTTTCTTTCAGATACATCAAATACTGCAGTGTGCTTCCCTCATAAGGCTGTATATCTCCCAGCAGACTGACTTCATAACAATTACGGATTACATTTATGATGCAGTCCTCTGTGTGGTCTCCCTTACAATCCTTGCACTCCTTAAGAATATGTGCAATTCCCTCTTCCAGATATACCTCATCAAATAATTTAAAATCTGTAGTAGGAATATGGCTGGCGCCTCCAGGAACTTCTTTCTTAGGTTCTCTAAGATAATCTCTGATACACTGTTTAGCAAATCCAATGTTACATGCCCTGCCCTGGCACGTTTCGCATAATTCCTCTCCTCTGCAGCATTTTTCTAAATCATCTCCAATTAATTCAGCATTTAATCCTTCTCTATGTATATCTGCCATGATACTGCCTCCTTTTACTATTTATAATATGTTATAAGTATGATAAACTTTGGTCATTTTGATCAGAGCGTTAAAAAAGGCGCCATACACCTGCCCATGCCATATATCGTTACGGCTGCAGGCGTCAAAAACATGTTCGGTATTCTGATCTGTCAGATATTGCATACGATTATACTCCATTTAACTGCCAGCGCAGCTACAGCTGTCAGACAGGAAGCAGCCGACATCAGCTGGCAGCTTCTGGCAATATCTTCCCGCTCTACAGGACGTATATTATCTCCAATGAACGGTTTCTGACATTTTCTGCCGAAGTACCATGCATCCCCGGCAAGCTGTATCTGCAGAGCGCCTGCCATCACTGCTTCTGTCTGAGCAGAATTGGGGCTTGCATGTTTCTTCCTGTCTCTGCGAAAGATTTTCCACGCATTTTTACTATTCATGCCGCATAATCTGCTGGCAATGATCATCATCACGGCACTGATTCTGGACGGAACATAATTCACAATATCGTCCAGCTTTGCCGAGGCTGTGCCCAGATACTGGTAAGTATCGTTTTTATATCCCACCATAGAATCCAATGTGTTGATGGATTTGTAAAAAAATCCTCCTGCACCGCCAAAACATGCCATGAATAGCAGGGGAGCCGTCACCCCATCTGACGTATTCTCTGCAACTGTCTCCACTGCTGCCCGTATCACTCCCGCTTCATCCAGCTGATCTGTATCTCTTCCCACAATCATTGACACTGCTTTTCTCCCTGCTGTCAATCCCTCCTGCTCCAGTGCCGCCGCTACTTTCATGCTCTCTGTCCTTAAAGATTTACAGGCCAGCAGACTTCCGCACATTGCCGCCTCCAACAATACTCCAGCTGCCGGATGAATCCGATAGCAGAGAAAAAGCATCCCTAACGGCAAAAAAGTGGAAACGGACACCGTCAGCGCCGTCAAACAAAATCCCGCAAAATATTCTCCCGTTTTTGTCTTGGGAAACAGCTTTTGCAGCAAACGCTCCAGACGGTTAATCAGCCAGCCTATTGCCATCACGGGATGATACCATCCCTGCGGATCCCCCAGAAAACAATCTATCAAAATTCCCAAAAGCAGCGCCAGCCAGGAATATGCCAGATCATTCATATCTCATGAACCTGCTTTCCCTCACTGTGCAGTTCAAAACGGCTCTCAATTTCTACCAGCATATCTGCATATTCCCTTAATTCCTCTGCCAGTTTCTCTCTGCCATTCCGTTCTCCCTTTTTATACAAGATTCTGTGTTCCATACTTGCCCAAAAATCCATAGACATGGTGCGAAACTGAATTTCCACTGGAAAGTATTCCATCCCGTCCAGGCAATACACAGGAATTCCTACAATTACATGGTAGCTGCGGTATCCGTTGGGCTTTGGCTGTCTGATATAATCACTCTCCCTCACTACAATCAAATCTGTCTGCCGTTTTAATGCATCTACCAGATTATAAATATCATCCACAAAATAGCAGATAACTCTCACGCCTGCAATATCCTGCAGATAGTCCTTCGCATTCATCACAGTGGGATTCTTATCTTTTTTTCTCAGTTTTTCCTCCATGCTTTTTTTCTTTTTTATCCGGCTCTGAATATTATGTATCGGCTGTCCTGCCGAACCTTCATACAAGTTATGTTTCAGCACATGAAGCCTGGCAAGCAGAACTTCCTTGGCATCCCCATAGGGCTGAATAAATGTATAATACTCTTCATCTGTCATAAAATCTTTTGTCCTCCTGCAAGACAATAAAATATGAGGATTTTTGGATGCTCCTCATGCCTTCCTTCTTTTTCTCTTACGGATCTTTGGCATCAGGGCTCCTCCCACTTCGTGGGTCCCTCCTCATGCCAAAGTATACCAAACTTTGGGGGAAAAGTCATAAAAATTTCTGGTATTAAATATAAAAAAATTGTAAACTTTAAGTAAGCCATAACTCTTTCTGCTACAGTACGATACAAAACACTCCATATAATATAACATCAAAACTCTTATTTCTCAATAGTTCATTTCTTCTCCATTAAGTATGAACGTGCTCTGAAATCCAGCAGACTGTGTCTTTAAAAGGAAACCAATTCTTAAATCAGCGGGAAACATACCTCCACAGTAAAATACGCTTCTTCCAAAAACGCCTGTATACCTCCCCCCATCTGTTCTGTAAACTCTTTGGCAATGGCGAGGCCAAGTCCTGTGGTTCTGCGGTTTCTCGACTGGTCAGTGGTATAAAACCTTTCAAAAATCTGTTCCAGATCTTTCTTTTCAATTTCATCTGTCTCATTGGCGATTGAAATTACTGCGTAATCCTCACGGGAGACCAGAGAAAAACAGTAACCTCCTTTGCCATGCACCAACGCATTTTTAATCAAATTTTCCAATATTCGGGACAATGCGTGCCTGTCTGCCTCAATAAACAGCGCTTCTCTGGAAATTACAATCTGCGGTTCCCATCCTCTCCTGGTAAATTCCTCATAAAATAAGGAAATCATTTCTGCAAAAAAATTCCCAATATTAATCCGCTCAAGATTCAGTGGAAACTCCCCTGCCTCAATTCTCGCATATTCAAAAAGCTGGTTCAATATCTCTCCCAATTCTTCCAGCCTGCGCTCCACCACTTTTAAATATTCTGCTTTTTTCTCTTCTGTTATATCTGGATTCTTCTGCATCTGAACATAGCCTTTTACCGAAGTAAGAGGTGTACGGATATCGTGGGAAATACTGGTTATACTCTCCCGGTAACTCTGATTTACCTTCCGCAGCCTGCGCTGCTCCTGCCGTAATTTCTCTATCACCACATTAAAATGATTGATTATTTCTTCTAATTTTCCCACAGCACAAACAGAGGTCAGCAAAAAATTGCTTTCCTCTGTCTCTAAAAATAACAACTGACTTCTTATATGATTAATTTGTTTCCGGTAGCACCAAAGGCGCAGCAGCAGTATTACCGCCGCTATTCCCAGAAGCACTGCCAGAATCGCCAAAAATTGTTCCATCATACCACGCTACTTTACATCTGCTTTTTGAAAATGCAGCACTCCCAAAACCGTCGCCAGCAAAAGCCATACCAGAGATACCAGCACGCCCCGTATCATAAATTCTGGTGAAATACCTGTGACAGGACAGCTAACCGTTATTTCCAATATCCAATACTGGGATGGCTGAAAATCCAGGTTACGGCACACTAGATCCAACACTTCTGTAAATGTCGTGGAGAATATCAATAACCCCATGCTCACTGCAATTCCCGCCGCCAGATTCCTGGTGAGTTCTCCCACCAGCAGAAAAATTACGGAAACAACCGCTCCAAACATGAGCTGGAATGCTCCGTAAGCGGCGATAGCTCCCCAATCAGCATCAGAAAACAATTCTCCCATAAATGGAATCCCCATGCCTATGGTTACTGCCATCACCAACATCTGGAATAACAGCGTAAACGTGATAACAGCTATCATTTTTGCGAGGAAAATCGCTGCCCTGGAATAACCTTTGCCTACTAGGTTTTTGACTGCTCCGCTGCTGAATTCACGTATTACAAACATACTGACCAGCACTGCCAGAATTAACCCTACAAAATGTCCGCCGAACATCTGCTGCAATACACCAGCCACTCCTACCCTTTCCATCATAGATTCTGTTCCTTCATTGATTTGAGTCTCTTCTACATTCTGATATACCACAACCCCGCCAGTACCGTTGGCAAGTTCTCCACGATTGATTTTGTCTATCAGAATAAGGGAACTGTAGAGCAGCAAGGCAAGGCATGCTGCCACCAACAACCCGACAAGTATTCCTCTGCTCTTTTTCAATTTATAAAATTCTGCACTGAGTAAATTAATCATTGGACGCACCTCCCAATAAATCCATAAAATAGCCTTCCAGATCCTGTCCCGTAAGATAACTCTCTTTCAGGCACACACCTGCCTGGATCAGCTCCCTGTTCATTTCCCAGGAATTATTCAGCCCGTCAAAAATGCGCAAAATCCCCGTTTCTGGCACATCAAAGTTGATAATTCGGCATTTATCCTGCAGAATTGCAGCCGCCCGTTCTGTATCATCTACCACAAGTTTGACACATCTTCTGCATCTGTTTCTCAATTCTTCAGCTGGAAATTCCTCAATCAAAACACCTTCTTTGATTATCCCATATCTGGTGGCTATCTTAGACAATTCTCCCAAAATATGGCTGGAAATCAAAATAGTAATCTGCCTTTCCTCATTGAGCTTCGATAAGAGTTCACGCATTTCCTTAATTCCCTCTGGGTCCAGCCCATTGATCGGTTCGTCTAAAATCAGGAAATCTGGATTTCGAAACAATGCAATGGCGATTCCCAGCCTCTGCTTCATGCCCAGAGAAAAGTTTTTTACTTTCTTCTTTCCTGCCTGGGACAATCCTACAAATTCCAGCATTTCATCCACTGCCTGCCTATTGGTAATACCAAAACTTTTGCGCACAACCTCCATATTTTCTCTGGCCGTCATTGCCCCGTACAGTCCTGGCTGCTCAATCAACGTACCCAGTCTCTGCCGCTGCTTTTCCAAATCCTGGGAACCAAACAATTCCATATTTCCTGACGCTTTGGCTGCAAGTCCCGACACAACACGCATAAAAGTCGTCTTTCCTGCGCCGTTTTTCCCGATAAAACCGTAAATGTCACCTCTTCTTACGTTCATACTTACATGGTCTACCACAGCATGATTTCCATATATCTTGGTAATTCCATCCGTCCTCAATGCATACTCCATACTGTTCCTCCTGTACAATGCTGTTTCTTTCTTGCCTTCTAAAAATAATTTTATCTTCCTTCTGCTATACAGTATAGCGGAGGAATTTTTAGAAACCTTAGGCAAAGTATAAAGAAAGTATAAAGTTTTTTGCTATTTCATTTTAAATCCGATGCCCCATACTGTCTGGATATAGGTCTCATCTGGACAGAGTTTGGCAAGTTTCTGGCGGATATTGCTGATATGTACATTCACGGCGTTCTCTTCACCCAGAAACTCCTCATTCCAGACTGATTCGTAAATATTGCTTCTGGTATATACTTTTCCAGGATGGCTCATTAAAAGCTCTAAAATCAGATACTCGCGCTTAGTCAAGGATAGTTCCTGGCCCGATACCTGCACCAGAAGATTTTCCGTATTTATTCTGATATTCTTATATTCCAGAACATTATTTCCAGCGTCTTCCCACTGCTGTCCATTGTTCTCTGCACTGCGCCTAAGCACCGCTTCCAGCCTTGCGAGCAGCTCTTCTGTATCAAAAGGCTTTATCAGATAATCATCCGCTCCAGCGCGCAGAAGAGACACTCTGGTCTGCACATCGTCTTTGGCAGAAGAAACAATTACGCTGGTTCTGGGATATTGCTTTTTGATCTCATTAAGAACTTCTTCCCCTGTCATCCCGGGCAGCATCAAATCCAGTATCACTCCGTCCATCGCCTGCTTTTCCATGCACAGCAGCGCTTCTGTACCAGAATATGCCAAAACAGTTTCATATCCCTGGCCCGCAAGAAGTTCTCTTAACATCTGGCTGATATCATCGTCATCTTCTACAATCAAAATCACTGTACCCATACATGCTCCTCTATTTTATTCTCATTGCAATGCCACAGTTCAGGAGATATACTTGTTCTGCCTGTTCTGCCAGTATACAGCCAATTCTTCCCACTGTCTCTCTGAATTGACGGTCAGAAGCTTTCACAGGCACCACGCCGCAACCTACCTGATCCAGAGTGAGCACCACCTTGGGATTAGCCTGTAAAAGCTTCTGTATCATGGCGTAAGGATCTTCTCCCTCCCTCAGCAGCTTTTCAACCCACCAATGTACGTCCACAATAATATCTGCCTGCCGGAATTTGCGCCAGTCTCCATTCTCTCCATTTACTGTCAATGTTTCCTGTACTGCGGTTTCCGGCAGACTCTGCCCTTTCTTTTCCCGGCAGACAAAAGCTTCTGCAAACCTTCGTTTTCCCTGAAATGCACCTCCAGTAATCAGTATCATAACTTATCTCCCTTTCAAAACAGCCATACAGAAATGTAAAGTACTTTCAGAGAAATGTTACCCCGTAATCTGCACCAGCCATTTACGATTCCCTCTCTCTTATAACCACATGCACGCTGTCGCCAGGCTGTTTGCCTATTTTGGATCGAATATCTTTGCGTATGCCGATAATATAGCAAATGCTGCCATCTTCATTTTTTACCCCCATATTCACAATACTGCCATCATAAGGTTCTCCGTCAAACGCAGCATGAACCTTAACTCTGCCTCTGCCAAATTCCTCTCTGATATCATAAGGAAAAATTACATATGCACCGCCTTTTCCCGGTGCATCATAAATAAGAGATTCATATTCATAAACTTTTGGGTTCATTTATTTTTACACCTCTTTCACACGATTTTAAACAGTATAGCATATATTCTTTCATTATAAAAGATCCGTATACACTCACAAAGCAATTGACATACGTAAAAGCAATTGACATACGTAAAGCGATTAACATACGCAAAGCAATCTGCATCAATCTCTGTAAAGAGCCTCCATCCATAAAAGAACTAGCAGAAATTATGGGAAGTTCTCACCAAAATGTGAAACAAATTCTTTTAAAACTTCAAAAAAAGGGATTTATAGACATTGTCCCTGACCCTCATGATAAGAGAAAGCATATTCATCATTTGGGAAACAAAAACTGGCCGTGTTCTGTGTGGGCGCTTCTCCTTATGATAAAACTGCGTTCTCTGAAGTATACAATCATAATTTTAAAGGTGATTTAGCAGACATTCCATGTTTCTACTGCCGCGGGACCTGGGATGAAAATTCAATGTCATGGAAAGACAGAACATTATGCAGGCTTCTGCAAAAAGCAGTCAAAAGACAAGCCCCCTCTACCTACGAACCCTGGCAGAAAGCATCATTGAAGCTGTCAGACCGTTAGCATTTTTCCTGCAACTATCACAGCAGCCAACTGCGCCAGCTCGCATATCTGCAGAAACCAGCCGGCTAAATCTCCGGTAATCCCTCCAAATTTATCTACAGACATTCTGTAATAGCACAAAAATACCAGCAGAGAAGCAATAATCAGCAGTCCTCCATATACTACGTTCAGCCACAGCAGCCCTGCCATAGCTGACACTGCCTGAACAGCCAGAACTATTCTGACACATTTTTTATCTGCAGCATTCGCAAACGCTGCTGCAAGCCCGCTGTCTTTGGCACATGGAAAGGAAGCCACTCCATACCCGCTCAGACAGCGGCTCAAGAAAAATCCCAGTGCTGCCGCCGGGATTTCTTCTGGTTTCAATTCTGATGCAAATCCAAAATATAACAAAAAATACACGCAGGCGCCAATCACCGCAAAGGCACCTGCATGTGAATCTTTCAGTATTTCCAGACGCCGTTCTCTGGTCTGCCAGGAGCTTATGGCATCTGTGGTATCTAAAAAGCCATCCATATGGATTCCTCCAGTGAGAACTATTGGAATCACCGTCAGCAGTACTGCATACAGCTGAGAATCTCCCAGCGCTCTTCCTCCTAAAATTCCCCACAGATAAAAACAGCCTCCGATAACTGCTCCCACCCAGGGAAAAAAGCACATAACATATCTCATACTATCCTTTTCCCATTCTATCTGAGGCATTGGTATTTTGGAATACATGGAAAAGGCAATTATACATGCTCTAATAAACTTCATGGTTTCCTCCACTTTTATGCGTTTTTAATACAGACAGCAATAGGATTAACAATTTCTCTCACTCTTTCTTCCACTCCACTGGAATTCCGCAGATCACTTCTGTCAGACAATGCGCATGCCTGCCCAGAAATTCATGCACTTTGGCTGTTTCCCGAAGATAGCGCAATGTGTCATCATCATATTTCATCCCATCTTCGAAGACATTGTTCCCTACAACAATCATATGGAGACAATGTTTGGCCAGGAAACAGATTCCTCTTTCTACCATCTCTGCTGTGCTCTCTTTTCTTCCCTCCGGCGAAAACATTTCATTTGCCATGAGATTTGACAGGCATTCCAGCATAAGAATTTCATTTTTGCTTGTAGTAAGTTCTTCCAGATGGGTAAATTGCTCTCTGGTCTCAAACTTTTTTCCAGCACGCATGGCACGGTGACGGTGAACACGCTGCCAGCTCTCTGAATCCATTGGCTCCATAGTTGCGATATATATCAATCTGGGCTCTGACGACAAAGACTGTTCTTTGGAAGCATTACGTCTTTGCATTTCTTCTTCTTTAAGCTTTACTGCGAGCTGTTCTGCATATTCTGATTTACCGCTTCCGCTGCCGCCTGTCACAAAAAAAATCATACGCTGCCTCTATTCTAAGGGTACATAATCCTCTATTTTTATCTGGGAAAACGTACTCATTTTTTCATAAATGTGAAGTCCCATTTCCAGCAGAGGGAACAGCGCTACCGCTCCAGTTCCCTCTCCCAGACACATATCACAGGTGATGCTTGGCGACTTATGTAAGGCCCTTAACACCATAGCTCCCGCCGGTTCCTTTGATACATGAGACGCTAAAATATAGTTCTGTGTTTCAGGACAGATCATTACCGCTGCAAGGGCTGCAACACTGGAAATAAAGCCATCCATAACCGCAGGCATTCCCATTGCCGCCGCCCCGAGGTAAAGCCCTGCCAGTCCTGCAAGATCAAATCCTCCTACCTTCGCCAGCACATCTACAGGATCTGACTTTTCAGGCTGATGCCTGGCAATGGCATCTTGAATCACCTGTATTTTCTTTAACAGCCCTTCTGTTGACAGACCGGCTCCCCTGCCTGTCACCTGCTCCACAGGCACTTGCAGCAGAACGCTTGCCACTGCGCTGCTGGTTGTAGTATTTCCGATTCCCATTTCTCCGGTTGCAATCACATCATACCCCCGGCGGAACAATTCTTCTACCATGGAAATTCCATTCTCTATGGCGCAAACCGCCTCTTCTCTCGTCATGGCGGGCTCTTTTGCCATGTTCCTGGTTCCATACGCAACTTTCTGATTGATGATTTTGGGCACATCTACTGCCATTCCTATATCCACCGGATAAATATCCGTTCCAGTATCTCTGCACATAATGGCAGCACAAGACTTTTCCTTAAGGAAATTTTCTGCCACAATCGCCGTGACTTCCTGCCCTGTCTGAGTAACACCTTCCGCCACCACTCCATTATCTGCACACATAATCACCAATGCCTTCTTATGCAAATGTATCTGGCTTGTCCTCTGGATTCCTGCAATCTGAATGAGGTTTTCCTCTATTCTTCCCAGGCTCTTTAATGGCTTTGCAATAGAATCCCACCGCCTCTCACAGGCAAGGCATGCTTCTTTGTCCAAGGGGTGAATCTTTCCCAGGCATTCACTCAGTCTCATTTCTAAATCTCTCTTTTCTGGCATTTTTATAATTCTGGCATTGCTGTAAGAATTCTGCAGCAAATTCTGGATTTGAATAATAATACAGATGCGGAAACCCTGCCGCATAAGAGCTGCTTCCCTTTATACAGTCCCACTGGCGGCCGCCAAAAGGCTTCCTGCCGCAGTAATCTCTGCCATTTTCTGTACAGTCAAAATAGTGATATTCATGACCCCTGATACTGCTGCCCTTCGTTAACAATTGTCTGTCATTGTTTGCCGTGAGCGTAATATAACCGAATCTTCCAAGCTGCTCTGTCTTATAGGCTTTTCCTGAAAACACGCCTGCCATCTCCCAGGCAGTTCCCTCCATATCCTGCATACTTTTCTGGAGATACAAAAAGCCTCCGCACTCTGCAAGACAAGGCATGCCCCGGATAATATTTTCCCGTATATTTCTGCGCATAGTATAATTTCTGCTTAACTGCTCCGCATACAATTCCGGATAGCCGCCGTATAGAATGATTCCGCTCAAGTCCGTGGGAAGCTCGCTGTCGTGAAGAGGTGAAAAATATATCAGTTCTGCCCCCAGCTCCAGAAGAAGCTCCAAATTATCCTGATAGAAAAAGCAAAAAGCCTCATCCCTTGCAATTCCAATGGAAAGCCCAGAATATCTACTGTTTTCTTTCAATATATTTAGACTTTCTGGAATGGTACGCTCCAAAAAAGGCGCGCTCTCTGCACATGCCAAAAGACGTCCTATATCCAGAGTTTCCTCCAGCAATTCTGAAAGCTTTTGCAGCTTATCTTCCATATCATCCACTTCCCCCGGCATTACGAGCCCAAGATGACGGCTCTCAATCACCAATTCGGGACATTTAGGCACATAGCCCAATACTTCTATGGAAATCTCCTGCTCAATTTTCTTTTTCAGCCTCTGATAAGTACCTGAGGACACCTGATTTAAAATCACACCCTGTATACGGCTGTTTCTCCTGTATTCTAAAAAGCCTTGAATGATCGGAAGTACAGAAAGGCTCATCCCCTTTGCGTTCACAATCAGAACCACCGGGGTCTTTGTAATATCTGCCAGCTCATAAGAAGAAGCCGTTATTGTATCGCCTCCTGCACCGTCATAATATCCCATAACACCCTCCAGTATGGAAATATCTGTGTTGCCTGCCGCCTTTGCAAACAGATATCTGGTCATTGTGCCGTCTGTAAAAAAAGTATCCAGATTCCTAGAGGGAATCCCCAGCACTTCCTGGTGAAACAGAGGATCAATGTAATCTGGCCCACATTTAAAGGAAGATACTTTCATGCCTCTGTTTCTCAATGTTCTTAACAGCCCGCAGGTAATCATGGTTTTTCCGCTTCCGCTGGCAGGCGCCGCCAGCATAAGCCGCGGCAGTTTTAATTTCATCTTTTCTGTACTCATACATATTCCTTACAGCTTACCATTCATCTGCCCAGGTATCTGCCAGCTCTTCATATCCATATTGACACATGACTCTGCAGATTCCTTCTTTGATCTCCTGCCGGGTGTAGCGGCAGTTCTCTAAGTATTCATTGCTCTTTCCATTCACATAATCATAAAAATAGAGAGCTGCTTTCAAATTCTCTAGTTCACACCTTTCTTCCTGAGCGCTCAGACACTCGCACAACAAATTTTCTGCTTCGTTGATTTTACCATCCCGAGCCATCAGCATCAGTCTCTGATACAAATCACCACTGTCCTTATTCTCAAAAATAATTTCTTCCTCTTTGGCCTCGTCAATACCAAAAAGCAGTTTAAGCCAGCATCTCACCATCTCATGCGTAAGCCGCATAAAATAATCGTTTTCAATCATTCTTCTGTTCCGCCTTTTTTTGAAACTTTTCTTCTTCTACAAGGAACCGCTGATGAACTGCCCTGCCGATTTCTTCTTTTTCATCTCTCGCAATAATGGAAAATGTAAGTTTCCTGCCTTCCACCTTATCCAATACTGATTCACACACCACTTTCATGCCCACAGGAGTTGGCGCCAGATGATCCAGTTCGAGCCTGATTCCCACCGTTCCCATTCCAGATTCCAGATACTCTGCAACACTCTTCCACGCTGTCTCTTCCATCAGGGCAGCCATCCTGGGTGTAGCGAGCACCTGCAGAGTGCCGCTGCCATGCACCATTGCAGTATCTTCTCTGGTTACTGTCATTTCCTGCTGTCCTCTTATTCCTTTATCTAACATGAGCAATCTCCTTTTTGTGTTATTTACTTTGAAGTTTGTACCGTTTACTTTGCTGTTTTCTTTTTCGGCTCTTCTTTGCTGCCTGCTGGTTTTTTAATTTTAAACTTTACTTTCTCAGTATCTGATTCTGTTACCACACCACCTGCATTAACTTCCAGACGGGAAACCTTGTAATAGCAGTTCACACCTGCCGGAGCATTTTTATGCGTGTAATAGGTACTGCTTCCATGTACCCGCGCCAGTATCTGATAATCACCAGTTTCTCCTTCCCGGTAATATATGATATGGCCGGATGCTCCATCATCTGACGACCATTCCAGATCCACATTCTGCTTATCACGGCTGGATGCACTCAGATATTCTACCTTTGAAATCTTCCTTTTGTATGTCACTGGGTCGCTGTATTCACCTTCACTTTTCAGCGTGTTGTTCACTGCCTGCACATAATAAGTATACGTAACTCCTCCACTGAGCCCTTTATCTACATATTTCAATTTATTTGTGGTTCCTACAAGGGTGCTGTTTCTTCCATTGGAACGATAAATACGGTACATTTCCGCCTCAGGCGCCTGCTTCCATGACACTCTGGCAGAAGCGCCGGCCTTTGAGACTTTTACTCCAGTTACTTTTGCAATTTGAATCTTTAATTCCAGCTTTTCACCTTTGGCTTTCCTTGTGCCAGAGTAAGAACGAATGCGGTAAATAACAGTTCCTGCTGTCGGTGTCAGATTATTGGACACGACAAAACTGGTGTTATCCCTGCCTTTAATTCTTTTCAGAACCTTAAATTTCTTCTTCGCTGGATTGTACACGTCAAGATAATAGCCTTTTGCTCCATATACCTTGTCCCAGGATAATTTATCGCTCCTGACTATAACATTTTTTTTCTTATCACGCTGAAAAGTGGTCTTGGATATTCTGAAATTATCAGGACTCTTAAACCCTGTTTTCAGTTCTGTCTCTGCCGTGGAAAAATAAACTTTCTTGCTGCTGGATTCCTTATAAGCTTTCACCATAAAGCAATACCGGATGCCTGTCTTTAAGGCGGCAGTAATTTCTAATTTATCTGTTATTTCCAATAATTTATAGGAATCTCCCTGTGTGGCAGACTTGTAATATACCTCATACCCTTCCGCGTTCGCTGCTTCCTCCCAGCTGATTTTCACCGTCTGTTCATCTATCTGCTGTGCCTGGAGGGC
>CAJUCK010000002.1:22083-33870 GCA_910585395.1 uncultured Lachnospiraceae bacterium | reverse complement strand
GAAACAAATTCCTTTTTTCCATCCATTGTAAACACAACAGAGCCTTCTGGTACAAGACTGACGCTCACTTTCGGTTTTGGCAGTTTAATAGTAATCTCTTCTGAATCACACAATGCCGTTGACAATTCCTGTTCGATATAATCATCCTCTTTGATAATCTGTCTGATTTTATAATACCGGCTCCCTATTCCGGCATTACTGTCTATATAAGTAAATGGTCCATTTTTATCTGCCTTCACCCTGGCAATACAGGAATAAGCGCTTCTGGCGTCTCTTGGGGCACGATAAATCTCATAACTGGCATTGACCTGTGCTGTCCACTGGATCTCGACTGCTGGTTTCGAAAATCCTGTATAATGTTTGTCAATATCTGTGCCATAACTGCTCGTCTCTCTCAGCTTATCAATATCTGTTACTTCAAAATCGCCTTCTACCAGCGTCTGCTCTTCTTCTTCTCCTTCCACTCCATTTTCATTGAAAGGACACACGGTAATAAGATAGGTCGCCCCTGCCTGAGGCACATATTTGAGATTAAACTGTTCTTTTGTATACTTTTCAGCCAGCACTTCATCGTTCATATAAATATCCACATACTGAACGTTGGTGCCTGACCAGTTTATTTCAATCTGTTTGCTTTTTTCTTCATATTCCACATTGAGAATATCTATGACCGCAGTATAGTCATCCACCTTAAGATTCACTATTTTCTCAGTGCC
Organism: uncultured Lachnospiraceae bacterium; assembly: GCA_910585395.1. Taxonomy (GTDB): domain Bacteria; phylum Bacillota; class Clostridia; order Lachnospirales; family Lachnospiraceae; genus Petralouisia. The sequence goes on along the minus strand of CAJUCK010000002.1, from coordinate 33,154 downwards.
CGGCGCCCCAATCTTATTGTAGGGAATCAGCCGGTAAGTATGGTCGCTCAAAGGTTCCCAGTTAATGTTCATGGAATAGGAATTACCCTGCACATTCGTTACAATAGGTTCTGCTGCGCCATCCAGATAAATATCCACGCTGGAAATAGCGTCTCCAAACCATTCGATTGCCAGATATTTCTTGCTCAGATCATATTCTGCGTCCACATCCGTAAGAACAGCCTGTTTATATGGTATCTCGTATTCCTTCAATTCTGAAGGCGTACCCATAATCTTGACATTTTTTCCGTCTACCGTTCTCAATTCATAAGGAACGATTTGAAACGTATATTTCTTCCCTTCTGCATCGGCAGGAAGGTCATGGCTGTAAGATGTATACACTTTAGAATAATTTGTCTCTTCCGGACGTCCATCTATCAGGATATCTACACAGGACGCCGCCTCATTTAATTTGTATTTCAAGACCATGATATCTTCTGCTGGTTTATACTCAAGCGTAAAGTCACTGACCGCTGCCTCTGTTTTTAATTCTGGGCTCTGATCTCCGTCTCCTCCCGGATGCTCATTTTCTGTATCTTCTGGCTTTTCACCTTCTGTATCTTCCGGTTTTTCATTTTCTGTATCTTCTGGTTTTTCATCTTCTGCATTTTCTGGCTTTACATCTTCTGGTTCCGCACCCGTGCTTTCGTCTGCTTTATCCATTCCATCCCCGGCCTCATCTGTCAGTTTCTGGACATCAGATACAGCTCTCTGTTCCTGATAAGGGCTGTCCATATTATCTTTGGCATAGACTGCCTGATTTCCCAATGAGGTAAAAACAAAAACAATTGCTAAACATAGTGAAACGTATCTTTTCATAAAACTTCGCCACCTCCAAATTTATTCGCAAATCATTTTTCATTCATTCTTATCATAACATAACTGCGCGCACACTATCAATGATTACCTTTCACAAATTCAATAAAAAGACTTAACGCTTTCACGTCACATTTCACCTTGCGCAAATGTCATACCGCGAACAAATTTTTACTCAGCAGTTTCTCTTTCATTCTATCATCAGCATAATACAGAGACAAAATTCCCCTTTCTTTAATGCAATATCTATATCTCCAGCATATTTCCCTGCAACTCTGCGGATATTGGCCAATCCATATCCATGGCCATCTTTCTTTTCTTTTGAGGTAACTGGGAGCCTGCTTTCTGCATTCCATTGTATCGTACCTGAAAAACTGTTGCAGATTTCTATGATATAGGCATTATTCCTTCGATAAGACACAACAGATATCTGTTTCTCTTCTCCCTTCCCAGTATTTTCTATTGCATTCTGCAGAGCATTATTTAATATTACACTGATATCAAAAACATCCATATCACAATTCACTGGATAATGAAATTCTGAACGAAACGAAACCCCTTGTTTCCTGGCTTTCTTATCAAATTCCCGCAGAATAACGTCTGTCACAGGATTTCCACTCTCTGCCCCGCCTGTCATCTGAATAAGTTCTGCCTGTAAACGTCTGCCGTAAATTTTAGCTTCCTCCCCATCATGTTCTTCATACAGCCGTTCCAAAGTAAGAATATGATTTGTCATATCATGACGGATACTGCGGATATTCTGATACAGGCTTTCTACCTGTTCCATATGATGGCGGATGCTTTCCACCTGCATGGCAAGAAGCTCTGTCTGTTGATTCTCCTCCTGCTTTGCCCTGATATCCTGATACAGCACAACGACTACAACTATCATGATCACAGACGCCCCATAAAAAAGAAGACTAAAACTATCATAACTATCCTTATTTTTTCCGACTTTCAAGATATAAAAGATGCGGTAGTTCTGCATGATATCATAGGCCATGATTCCTATAAAAGAAGGAAGCGAAAGCATAACCAATTCCTTATTTTCCATATCTTCGCCCTTATTTTTATACACCCTTAAGATCTGCCAGATACCTGCGCAAGTTAAGATAAATTCCAAAGCCATATAGCATATGCAAAGTCCAGCATACAAAGGGAGATACATTTCAGGATGGCATTTCATATATCTTGTATTTTCAGCAAAAGAATAAAAATTATCATATAAAATTTCTGCTATCGCAGCTGATAACCAATTCAGGGAAAAAAATACCACCACCAAAAAAGCCTTCTGCCTATAGTTTCTCCGGTCAGCAAGGCAGATAGCAAAGAACATAATCAGGCTGCCTATGCCATATGCCGTTAAAACCTTCATTTGCAGCGGTATGATATAGAGCAGCAGCATAATGAAAAAGTATGCTCCCCCAACCCAGAATAATCTTTTTTTCTTTGTCAGAGAATACGCGTCTACACTCTCAATATCGCCTGTGGTCTGAGGCATAATCTCACTAATCATAAAGGGTTTTACCAGACGAAAAAAGCAATATCCCCTGATAAATGCCTCCACGATCGGCAGCATAAAGTAAACATCAGACTCATCAATTGCAATATGTGTCATCCTCTATTCCCTTCCCTTTCTCTGATTAAACCTCAGATAACATTTGACAAAATCCTGATAATTCTGCTTTGCTATAAATGCTTGTCCTTTTTTTAAATAAACGGTTGTGGAATTATATTTTTGGATAAAATTGAAATTTATGAGATATGCTCTGTGGGGACGGTAAAAATCATCCCCGGCTTTTTTCTCCAGCTCTTTCATTTTTCCATAATATCTTATGTCTGCATTCATGGTGTGGATAATGATTCTGCGGTTAAACACCTCTGCATATACAATATCTTCAAAAGGAATTGTAATGTGCTCGCCATTTGCTGTTACTATCAGACTTGGCATTTCCTTTTTGGCGGGTTTGCCTTCCATTTGTCTTTTCTGAAACTGTCTGACGGCATCTTGTAAGACTTCCTTAAATTTTTCATCATCAAACGGCTTAACAAGATAATGAAACGCCCTCACATCAAACGACTGAAATACATAATCTTTTGTCACTGTCACAAAAATAATGATCATCTGCTGATCCAGTTTCCGGAGTTCTCTGGCTGTTTCCATTCCGTCCATCTCCGGCATCTGAATGTCAAGGAACAAAATATCTGGAAGATGGAACGCATCCAGTACTTCCCTTCCTGACTGGTAGCATATCATATCTTCTGACGGATACAAGTTCTTTACCTTTTCCATTATCATCTCTCGTATTTCTTTCTGGTCATCACATACGCCGATCTGCACTTTTTCACCTCCCAGAAAATTAAAATATATCAGTATATCGGATTCTAATTTGATTTCTTCCAGAGCAAGATCATGAACAGGCATTTTTCTGTTGTAAATTTATATCTGATCCGTAGCCAGGAATTTATTACTCCGTCGGTTAAATATCGACGAATTTTACGCAGACCGAACCACTACCGACAAATTTTATGCCACATAAAATCATCGACATTTAACCTCTGAAATAATAAAACGAAAACACCTGAATTATCGAATTTTTATATCATAATACTGCATCCAGGCATTAATCTGAATCAGATATGCCAGAAGCTGCGGGCCAGCCATCAGCTGTCCGTACCAAGGTCTGCCATAATCAGAAGATTTCTCCAGAAATGCTTCCACTTTCTTCAAGTCTAAAAACTGCCGCACCAATGCGCTGCTGTCACTCATAATTTCACGAATCTTTCCTTTTAAAAGCTTCTCATAACGTGGATCATATGTCTTTGGATACGGAGATTTTTGCCGAAACAATACTTCTTCTGGTAAAATTCCTCTTCCTGACTGACGGAGCAGATTTTTCACCACGCCATCTCTCGCCTTCATTTCCCAGGGTACATTCCACACATACTGAACAATCCTGGTATCAGCAAAAGGCACCCGTGCCTCCAGCCCGCTGTACATACTGGTGCGGTCCATGCGGTTGAGCAGAGTCTGCATGAACCACTTCAAATTCAGCCAGGAAATCTCTCTTCTTCTCTTTTCCTGAGGACTGTCATCTTCACATCTAGGTGTTTCAGACAGCGAATGCTGGTATCGTTCTCTCACATATTCATCCATGCGCAGATACTCTAAAAATTCATCTGAGAGCAGTTCTTTCCTGGGTGAAAGATCCATAGTCCAGGGAAAAGTCTGAGCCTGAAAACACTCTTTTCGGTGAAACCAAGGATATCCTCCGAAGATCTCATCTGCACATTCCCCAGTGAGCGTCACCTTATGGCTCTGACTCACCTGAGAACAAAAATACAACATGGAAGAATCCACATCCGCCATGGCGGGCAGATCATGTGCTTTCACAGAATCATACAATTTTTCTATCTGATTGGTATTGTCACACTCCAGAAAGTGATGCTCAGAGCCCAGAAAATCTATCATTTTCTCTACATAGGGCCTATCCTGGGATGGTTGAAATGAATTTGCTTTAAAGTTTTTCTGGTTATCCACAAAATCAAACGAAAAGGTGGTCAGTCTCTGCCCCTGCTTTTTCAGCTCTGCCGCACAAATGGCTGACACCAGGCTGCTGTCCACGCCGCCGGACAAAAAGGTACACACTGGCACATCTGACACCATCTGCCGCCTTACAGAATCCTGCACCAGTTCTGACACAGTCTCAATTGTACGCTCATAGCTGTCCGTATGAGGATGGCTCTCAAGCTTCCAGTATATTTTCCTCTGAAGGGCACGCTTTCTTCCATAAGTGATATACTCTCCAGGACACACTTCTTTCATCCCTTTGAACACACCAATTCCAGGGGTACGCGCCGGCCCAATTCCGAAAATCTCATTGAGCCCCTCCCGGTCCAGCTCAGGATTTACTGCCGGATGTGCCAAAATCCCTTTCGGCTCTGAGGCAAAAATCAGTTCATGTTCTTTCTTCATATAAAACAAAGGCTTAACGCCCATAGGATCCCGAAACAAATACAGCATATTTTCCTGTTCATCCACAATTGCAAATGCAAATATACCGTTAAGTTTTTCTGCTATTTCCGGTCCATATTCCATAAACCCCAGCAATATCACTTCTGTATCACATGAGGTTTCAAAACGCCATCCCTTTTTCTTTAAGTCCGCCCGAAGCTCTTTTGTATTATAAAGTTCCCCATTGTACGCTATGGCACAGGTCCTCCCTCCAATCCTTTTCACCATGGGCTGATGTCCCAAAGCCAGGTCAATAATAGACAGACGGCTGTGGGACAGGCCACATGGCCCGCTCAGGTAAATACCGGCCTCATCCGGTCCTCTCCTGTGCAGCTTTTCATGCATAGTAACAAGGATGGAACGATAATACGCCCCATCCTTTTCATAATCTCTTTGTCTATGATAAAAACCTGCAATTCCACACATATGGCAACTCCTGTTTTTTCTATTACCTCATTATATCGTGGAACGATCAAAAAAATACCTTTACAGCTCGATTTCATTCCTGTCTCCGTGCAAAATACGTTCTTTATCTGAACGGTTCAGACCCACGATACTCCCGCTTCTGTCATATTGTGTCAGTAAATCTGAATTTTTGGCAAGATGCCGCTCCCCATGTTCTGACAGAAAATCCTGGATTTCTTTTGCATCTCCCCTTTTAAAAATTGCCCGCACCTCTTCCTGAGTGTATAGAGACCAGGCAAGGCTGTCTCTTTCCTCCAGCGGATGGCGGACTTGCAGTTCTTGTTTCATTTCTTCTGCTTCTTCTATATGCTCTGCAAGAACCTCTGGAAATTCTGCTTCTTTTGAGGCGTCATTCCAAATCCTGTCCCACAGCGCTCTGAGAAATGAAATGGCATTTTCTGTAAACCCACGTATCCGTTCCACCAAAGCAGTGCGCTGCCTCTCCATAACCGCCCGCTCCTGCCCCTGGCGGGAAATCTCCACTTTAACGCCTCCATGCTGCCGCTGCCTGGCTGCATCATCAGACCTTTCTGGCTCTTTTGCTTTTGAAGTTTCCTCTTTCTCTTCACTTTTCTCATAAATCACGCCCTGTTTATCCAGGTTCATGTGAAATTCAGAAGATTCTGCTGACTTCCGTTTCTGGCTGCTTACCTTGGTATATTCATAATATTTCTGTCCATTTACTTTATTTACCATAACTTCCTCATTTCTGCAAAGTAATCACGTACACTGGATTCTGTCCCATCATGAGATTGTGATGTCCCATTTCCTTTGCCTTAGACACAGATATCTGCACGATTTCTTTATAAGAAAATGCCGTGCCCTCCATCAGCTTTATCAGTTCCTGCAGTGTTTCCAGCGAAATCACATTCAATACCAGGCGCACTCTGGGATTTTTCTTCCACAGCGCTCTTATAATTTCTATAAGCCTGCCCCCGCTGCCTCCCAAAAATGCATGCGTCGGCGCTGGAAGTTCTGACAAAGCTTCTGGCGCTTCCCCTGGTACTATTTCTAAGTTCCATGCGCTATGCTTTATTTTATTCTTCCTCAGCAGCTCCAATGCCTGCTCTTTTCTTTCTATGGCATAGACTGTTCCTTCTAAACATTGTCTGGCACATTCTACCGCCACACTTCCAGTTCCGGCTCCGATATCGTAAACCACTGCCTCCCCGGTCAAGGCAAGTTTTGACAGAGACACGCTGCGCACTTCTTCCTTTGTCATAGGTGCCTGTCCCCGAAAAAACTCTTTATCTGGAAGTCCTGTAATCACATACTCCGTCCGTCTCTTATCCAGCAGAATCACCACAGAAGCTCCTTCTTTCTCATAATCCAGGAACTCTTCTGGTTTTCCCCGAAAAATTTCTTCCTGAGGATAGCTGAGCATATAGCCCACATACATTTCTGTCTCAGAAAAACCATACGTTAAAAGCTCTCTGCTTAAACTGCGAATTTTCTCTGCTCCATCTGTGAGGGCAAATACTTTCCCTTTTCTCTGCATTGTTCCAATCAGATTCTTTTGTCTTGCGTGAAGGCTCAAAAGCGTCAAATCCTCCCAGGCAATACCCAGCCTGCCTGCAAAATATACTACAGAAGGCACGCCGCACAGCGAACGTATCTGGATATCTTCTGTCTTCGTTCCATCTTCTTGTGCTAATTCCTTTCTGCACATAATTTCTTCCCGCAGTTTCTTAGCTCCGCTGTAAAATCCAACATCACCAGACAGAAGAACCACAACCTTCTGATACTCTGTATGCTCTATGATATAATCTGCCGTTTCCTTACTCTGGTAAAGCTTTTTCATTGGCTTTCCCATGTCTTTTATGGTCTCAAGCATCCGTTCTGCCCCGATAATCACATCGGCGTCCTGGCATGACTGATATACCTCCCTGGTCATATTTAACAGATTTCCCATGCCCATACCGGCAAGAATAACCTGCCTCTTAGGCTGTTGTCGTTTCCTTTCCACACCAAGGCGTTTGAGAATTTCATCCATGGAATACCCTGTTTCCTCTGGACGTCTTATTACTAAGGCCTCAATTCCTGCCTGGGATACTGCCTGCAGCTTTTGAGTGAAACCTCCTGCCTGAGAAGTCTCCTTTGTCACCAGAATGGATGCCTTGACCTCACGGATCATTGCTATATTTAATTCTGTGCTGAACGGTCCCTGCATGCAGATGATCTGTCTCCCTTTCAATCCCAGTCTGCGGCAGTTCTCCACCTCTGCGGCAGTTGGCAGAATGCGCACATACAATCTGGAAATATCCTGAATTCTCCGCGCATATATTGCAAGTTCTTTGCTTCCAGTTGTGAGAAATATATTTCCTCTGAATTGATTGAGGTATGCTGCCGCCTGCTCTGCACAATCTGCATAAATTATTTTTGCATCTGTAGTGCTTTCGGCCGGCTGCTCATCCCGCAAGAGACGCAGTAATTCTTTTTTTTGTCCTGCACAGGCTTGGGCGATATTTTCTGACACCTCCAATGCAAAGGGGTGTGTGGCATCCACTATGACATCAAAGTTTCCTTCTGACATCATTTCCTCCATCTGAGCTGCGTCAAGCCGGCCTATCTGCACCGAAATGCGAGAATCTTCTTCCTGCGCCATTACCTCCTGCCCATATTCCGTGGCAACACAGACTGTAACTGACTTCCCATGATCAGCAAGATGCCTGGCAAGCGCTCTGCCTTCACTCGTACCTGAAAAAATCAATAAATTCTGCACCAGTTTCCTCCATTTCACAAACTATATCCACGTGGTGTCACCAGATGCCCATTTACTTGCTTCGTGCCGGAATTTCCGATAAATACAGTGGTGAACATATCTGTCTTCATCTCTCTAAGTTCTTCCAGCGTACAAACTCTGCTAGTCATTCCTTCTCTTGCAATATTCCTCACGACGCCGCATAAACTGCCTGCTTTCCTGAAATGCAGCAAGATATCGCATGCCCGCTTGAGATAGTCAGAACGTTTTCTGCTGGAAGGATTATAAAGACAAATGACAAAATCTGCTTCTGCTGCTGACCGCAGCCGCCTCTCAATCAATTCCCAGGGCGTCATCAAATCACTGAGGCTGATAACTGCAAAATCATGCATCAAAGGCGCTCCCAGGCAGGCAGCGCCGCTGACCGCAGCTGTTACCCCTGGCACTATCTCTATTTCTGCCTCAGGATAATCTCGGCTCATTTCCAGCAATACCCCGCTCATTCCATACACACCTGCATCTCCACTGCAGATCATGGCAGTAGTTCTGCCTGCCTGAGCTGTCTTTAGGGCAAGACGGCACCGTTCTATTTCCCGGCGCATAGGCGTTGTCAAAAATTCTTTTTCTGAAAAATGCTCTCGTATCAAATCTACATACAGTGTATAACCTACAATCACCTGGCACTGCTCTAATATTTTCACTGCACGCACTGTCATCTCTTCATAGGCTCCTGGTCCCATTCCCACCACATATAATTTATTCAAATTCCACACTCCAATCTGCTTCTGCCACGGCAAGCGTAATCCCACATTCTGCAGTTTTTCTCTGTATCAGCCTGTACAATGGTTCAGGCGCTTGTCCTTCTTTTACCGCTGCAGATTTCATAATATATGCCGCTGCAGCACGCTCACATACATTTCCCACACCAACAGTATCCATAACAAATGCAGAATCTGTAAAAATTCCTGGGATTTCTGCAAGCTGCTCTGGAGAAAAAGTGCAGAATGAAAGATTCCATCTCTGACAGAACTCTGTTATCCCTTTTTCCTTCATCTTCAAATCCACAGAGGCTGCTGCCAGCAGGCTTTCGCCTGCAATCTGCCTCTGACAAAGATTCTGCTGCACAAATCTTTCTATCTCTTCTGCAGATATTCCTTTTTGGCACCCAATTCCCAACACCAGAGCCTTGGGATAAAGAAAAAGCGTCTTCCCATCTTCTTCTCCTTTGTGCACTCCCACACGAATCCGATATGCTGCCTGCACCTCTTCGTCTCGTTCAGATACTCCATCTGTCCAGACCAGCTCTTTTGGCATTCTTCCAAAAACCTGCTTTTCACAAAAAAAGCCAATTCTTTCTCCTTCCAGAACTGCCGCCGAGATTTTTTTTGCCAGCAGCCGGTCAGAGATATACAGGTTATTTTCTGCCGCAAATGTGTCCACCGCAAATTTTTTGTAAAGATCTGTTGCTGTGGTAATCACCGGAACGGCTTTCAGCCTTTCTGCAAGAAAACGTGCAAAATCATTGCCGCCTCCTACATGTCCGGATAAAATCGGTATAATAAAACGCCCCAGTTCATCCACCACCAGCACGGCAGGATCATGAAATTTATCTTTGATAAACTCTGCTGTCAGCCTCACAGCAATTCCAGCAGCCCCCACAAAAATCAATGTCTCTGACTGTGCAAAGGCGTTCTGGCACCATTCTTTCAGAGAACCGGAAAGTTTCCTGCTCTCCTGCACATGAACCTTAATATTTTCAGAAAACGCTCTGTTCTCTGGGCAGTTTTCAATGGTATGTCTGATTCTCTGGGCGAGGGCGTTTCCATTTCTGGTAAAACTTATGATACTCACCACGTTCTGCTGTCTCACTTTCATTTCCTCCGGCGGAACTCTGTCTCAAACTCTGGATGGTACAAGTCGCTTCTCCGGTAGCTGCTGTGCGTCACCACATCGCCTACAAGGATCAGGGCTGTTTTCGTGATTCCATGTGCTCTTGCTGTCTCTGCGAGAGTTTCTACTGTACAGACATAAGCTTTTTCTTCCTCCCAGGTTGCCTTATACACAATGGCGGCTGGGGTGTCCAAGCGATATCCTCCTGCAAGCAGACGTTCTGTCAGTTTTTCCAGCATTCCAGCACTGAGAAAGATCACCATAGTAGCCTGGTGCGCCGCCAGAGATGCAATTTCTTCTCGTTCCGGCACAGGAGTTCTGCCTGCCATACGGGTAATAATAACACTCTGAGACACATCTGGCAGCGTATATTCCAAATTTAATGCCGACGCTGCTCCACAGAAAGAACTGACTCCTGGACAAGATTCATAGGAAATTCCTGCCTCTTCCAGAATATCCATCTGTTCCCGCACTGCACCATAGAGGCAGGGATCTCCTGTGTGGAGCCTTACTGTCATCTTTCCTTCCTGCTCTGCCGTCTTCATTACCGCAGTGACTTCTTCCAGCGTCATTAGCGCGCTGTTATACACTCTGCATCCTTTCTTTTTCTCTTCTAAAAGCTGAGGATTTACCAGTGAACCCGCATAAATAATCACATCCGCCTGCTGCAGAAGTTTCTGGCCCCGCAGTGTAATGAGGTCTGGCGCTCCGCTTCCTGCTCCCACAAAATAAATCATTGCTTCTGCTCCTTTACAATCATCAGGGAATAATAACCGGCCTGGTCTGGCATTTCCTCCAGATTTCTGTAGATATGTTCGTCTGGCATCCCGCAGTTCTCAATCATTGCTGCCTTGCTCTGTCTCTCTTGAGCACTTTCTTGCTGAAACTGTTCCTTGATCTCTCCCAGCTTCTTTCCTACTTTCATCATCACTTTGGTCCCTGGAAAGTTCAGCCCTTCTTCTATTCCATAGGTGGAAGGAATGATGTGCAGCATCTGAGATTTTTCTACCAGCCCCTGATTAAGTTTGGCAGAGACCGCACAAAAGGAAGGGACTCCACTGACAATCTCTGTCTCATATCCTGCCTCTGCCGCCATTTGGTGCATATAGATGTATGTGGAATAAATACAGGGGTCTCCCAGGGTA
>CAJUCK010000002.1:4106-22073 GCA_910585395.1 uncultured Lachnospiraceae bacterium | reverse complement strand
GTAAGAAATGCAATGTTTCTTCCCTGATCTAAGGTCCGTTTTATTTTGGAGAAAGCTTTTCTATGGCTGTTCTTTAGTTCTTCTATGTTCTTTGTCATTGGCATGTGAAGAGTCAGACATTCCTTTGCTGCGGCTTCTGGAATTATCTGCCGCACAATAAAATATGCTGCCGTTTCTTCCTTCTTAATGCCTGGCACCGCCAATACATCACAGTCCCTGATCAGCCGAACCGCTTTTAACGTCAGAAGTTCCGGGTCTCCCGGCCCCACACCGATTCCATACAATTTTCCAGCCATTTTGCCCTCCATCTATTTATGATATTTCCTGTAATATTTTTTCTAATATCTCTTCTGCATTTTTTGTGCGTCCCAGTTCTCCATGTCCCTGTCTGCGCTTTCCAAGTTCACTGGAAAACACAATTGCGCCCAGGTTAATCCTGCCAAAGCTTCGCCTGGAAAGATGCATCCACAGACGTTCCATCACATGCCCCATCGTCTTTTGAAGACAGCCAGCTTTCTCCAGAATGCGGATTCCTTCTTCTGTGGTAACCGCCTGCATAAGCTCTGTCAGCAGCGGCTGGTCCACCCCGGCAAGCACTGCATTCGCAGTCAGAATCTCCATCCGTCCATCCGCATTGCTGGAATGAGTCTGAAAAATTCCTCCTGCAACCTTGATAAATTTACCGATATGCGCTGCAAACAACAAATTTTCCACACCCAAATCAGCGGCAAAATCAATAGTCTCCCCTACAAAATTGCTGCATTTAACGTCTGCTGAACAGAGAGGGAAATGCTCTCTCAAAAAGATCTGCCCATAATTTCCTGGCGTAACCAAAAGGCTTTTTCTTCCAAGGGAAACTTGTTGCTTTATTTCCAGATGTATACTGGAAAGCAGCGCAGACTCACTCATTGGTTCCACAATCCCTGTGGTCCCGAGAATAGAAATCCCTCCCAAAATTCCAAGTCTGGGATTAAAGGTTTTTTCAGCCAGCTCTTCTCCCCCTGGAACAGAAAGCTCCACTATGAGCCCCTTTTGATAGTGATGCCGTTCACAGAGACGTTCCAGCTCTTCTACAATCATCTTCCTGGGTGTGCTGTTAATCGCAGCTGCGCCCACCGGCTGTTCTAATCCAGGTTTTGTCACTGTTCCCACCCCTGCGCCGCCTGTGATAATGATCATTGGCTGTTTCTCTGTTTTCTTTTTGTAAACTTTGGCATATATGAAAATACCATCCGTTATATCTGGATCATCCCCGGCATCTTTTTGAATGGCACAGGACACAAAATCACCGCCCCGTCTCTTGTCCAGCACTTCAAGATGAAGTAGCATTCCACCTGGTGCAGTTACATCCACATAATCTATATCTTGTCCTGTCAGCAGCATAAATGCCGCTGCCTTTGCCGCAGCGGCTCCGCAGCTTCCCGTGGTATATCCCAGCCGAAGCTTTTTTCCATTTATTCTCTTATAGCAGTCTTCCAAACCGCTGCATGCCTGTCTCATATCCTGCTCATCCTGTTTTATTTCTTTCATCTTTATGACTTATTATACACAACTCTTGCTTACTATACAATCATTTTTATGACACAGCTCATGCAGTGATCCTATCACCGGTCTGTACAGAGTTCTCTGTCTCCTGTACAAAAGAGAATATCACCTCTTGCAATTCTCTTGCGGACATAGTATAATTAACAGCGGAAATTACATAAGACAGTTCGTGACCATCCTGTCTCTAAATAAAACTAGGGATTAAAAACGGTTATTTCCGTGCTTTTTACGGCGGAGTATGCCGCTTTTTCATTTTCATGGGCACATATTTTATGTGCTCTTTTTTTACTATTTAAGAACAGACATTACTTATTGCAACGAAGACAAAATCTATCGCTGACAGATTTGTTGTTCTACAGAATAGTTCTAGTCACGCACTGACAGAAAGGATACGCAATGAAAAATTTTAACCCAAACCGTCTCAGAAAAAAATCCCAGGGAAATTGTAATGCTCCGAGGAAAAGGCTGCAGTTGGCGGCGCTGCCGCTTCTGTGATTATCATCTGGACTCCCTGGCAGATGAGAAAGCAAATTTTAAGCTGAATGAAAAACAGCTTTGCAAAGTTACCGGAATTCATAAAAAACTGGAAGTTATCAACTCTGGCAGTTTTGTAGATTTGGATGAAGACACGCTGTCGTTTATTGAGCAGGTATGTCTTGATAAACAGATTCATCAGGTACATTTTGAATGTCACTGGCGGCACCGTGACGCTGTGTCAGATTTCCGAAAACGTTTTGCAGCCCTTGGCATTGAACTGAAAATCAAAATCGGAGTGGAAACCTTTGACAAACTGTTCCGGGAAAGTTATCTGGACAAAGGAATTGACACTGACAGCCCTGAAGAAATCGCCTCATATTTTGACGAAGTCTGCCTTCTGCAGGGAATCCCTGGGCAGACGGCTGAAAGCATGGATTTTGATATTCAGACGGGACTTTCTTACTTTGAACGGGTATGCGTCAATATTATGCAAGAAAACCTTCGGCCTGTAAAACCAGACCCCAGAGTCATTGCTTCATTTTCAGAAAAACTTTATCCAAAATACATAGAAAACAGCCGGGTGGATATACTCATGGAGAATACTGCCTTCGGCGTAGGAGGTGTAATAGAACATGCAGAATGAAATACTTTTAGTCTTATCCCTTATCATCACTTACTCTGTTATTTTAATACTGTATCGGCTGTTCAAGGAACAGGGGCTGTATCTGTGGACCATCGTGGCAACGATTGCGGCCAACATCGAAGTGCTGATTATAATAAACGCCTTCGGCATGGAAATGACACTGGGAAATATTTTGTTTGCTTCCACCTTCCTGGTGACAGATATTTTAAGTGAACTACATGGAAAAAAAGCGGCACAGACTGCCGTCTGGATGGGAATTGCAACTTCAATAGTCTTTATCATGATCAGCCAGTCCTGGATGCTGTATATCCCCAATAAAAATGATTTTGCAACTCCTGCCATCCGTACCGTGTTCTCCAACACACCTCGTATGATGCTGGTAGGCATTGCGGTTTATGTAATCGTTCAGTTTTTTGATGTATGGGCCTATCACAGATGGTGGGAATATACCAGCAGAAAATTTGGCGACAGAGAAAAATTTTTGTGGCTGAGAAACAACGGTTCCACCCTGGTTTCCCAGCTCTTAAATACCATACTGTTTACCTGGGGGGCGTTCCTTGGCACTCACAGTACCCAGACCCTAGGCTCTATTGCGCTTTCCAGTTATATTATATTTATCATTACCAGTCTTGCTGATACCCCCTTCGTATATATGGCTCGCAGACTCCACAACAAATATTCTTTATAATTTTAATTCAATTTTTTAATTTTTCAGATAATGTCGAAATATCAAGAAATTTGTCGCATAATTTTTCTTGATATTTCTTTTTTTTCGACTTATAATGATAAAAGAATTACAAATGAGGAGGAAAATTTTATGAGCAAAAGAAAAAAAAGGCTTCTGGCCATAGCAGGAATCATTCTGCTTCTGTTAGTTACCGTGCTGATCTGCTACTTTCTATTCACCAAAAAAGACAATCGAAACCTGGAATATGACGACAACGCCACGACAGGCATTCTGCCAGGAGTCGACATTGACCAGAGAAGGAAAGAACTTCAAAATATGCTTGACAAAAGCATGATTGCATTTTCCATCAATACTTCCCCGGTATTCTTAAATGGAACTGCCAAGGGAAACCTGCTGATTGAGAATCCTGGAAACAATGCAAAACTTCTTCGTGTCAGCATCACCATTGATGACACTGATGACGAAATTTACGCTTCTAAATACCTAAAGCCTGGAACATACATTGAGTCCGTCAAACTGGACAAGGTTTTGGAAAAAGGAACGTATAACGCCACCGCATTTTTTTCCGCCTATGATGAGACAAGCGGAGAATATATCGGGCAGACGGGGGCACAAATTACTATCACCGTACAAAATTAACGGTTCCTGACAGCGCATACTATAATAGATGCCGCAGGAGGTATACATATGAAGAAAAAAACTTTATTTTTATCGCTTGTATTGGCAGCATCCATGCTGTTTCCCAACGTTAGTTACGCCGCTGACGCCAGTTCCACCAGAGATATCCCCGTCGGCGGTTCTGGGCAGATGGAAATGGTAGGAACAGTTGAGCCAACCATTCTCTCTGTCACCATGCCTACTTTTGTACCTTTTAATATCAGCAGCAGCCTTTCCACTCAGAACAAAGTTATTTCTCCGCGTATCAATATGAAAAATAACTCCAATGTTCCAGTCCGGGTTGATGTGACTTATACAAAAGTGGATTTGAGCAAATTAAATAACGTAAGCTGGAGCGATACGGGCACTGTGGGCCCTGACCAGATTGCCATTGGATTAAAGCAGGAAGAAACTAAAAATGAAATGCCCAAAACTCTGACACAGGCAAGGTGGCTGAAAGCAAATCAGAAACAGGATATGAACGTCTTGATTCTTGATTCTAATCAGGAAGGCGCCTTATATGTAGTAGGAACCATGGGAGATGGTGTTTCCGATAATGGAACCTTTAATGTGACCCCAACATTTGTGGTGAGTAGAACTTCCTCATCAAATTAATCCCTGACCGTCTGTTTACACACAAAACGGAGAAAACAATATAAAATAAACCATCAGAAAAAGGCATCTATTATATAGTATACATTTTAACATTCCAGGAACGCTTTGGCGTTCTTGGAATCATTTTACAAAGGAGGCATGAGGTATTATGACTATTTACTATCTCACAATTATCCTGCTGGCCGGGTCTGGCTGGGCGCTTACTACAAAGAAAACAGGGAAAAGCGCTTCTTTTCTATATCTCGCTTTAGCATTCCTGGTCCTTGTTTTTCTCTCTTCTTTCCGTTACGCAATTGGATTTGATTATTTTTCTTACCGCAATATTTATGAAATGGTTTCTCAGTGGTCTTTTCGTGAAATTTTTTCTGTACACTGGATGGAACCCTTCTTTTTCATCGCATGTAAACTTGCCTATCTGGCAGGCTGTACCTATCCTGTTTTCCTGATATTTGTCAACCTGTTTTTGATGTTTGCGGCTATGCAGTTTATTTACCGCTTTTCCAAGCTGCCCTGGGTCAGTGTTTATCTGTTTATCTGTCTGCAGTTTCTTTCGCATGACATGAACTTAATCCGCCAGTCCATTGCCGCCGCCTTTTTTCTTCTGGCTTATCCCTCCCTCAAAGACAGAAAAATACTGCCTTATACTTTATTTATCATTGCAGGAGGGCTTTTTCATAATTCTCTGTTGTTTTTGTATCCCCTGTATTTTCTGCTGCCTTTAAAAATCAACAAAAAAAGCGCAATATCATTGTTGCTTCTTACTGCTGTTACTTATCTTTTTTTTGACCCGTTATTTCTCATAATACGCCCTCTTCTCCCTGAAAAATATGCAAAATATCTGGGAGGTTATTTCTGGAACCCCAACAGTTTTTCTTATGTGGTGCTCCCTGTGCTGTACTGTCTGCTGATTTACTTATTCCGCAGCAGAATTGAAGATTCCTTCCAGCGGACAATCTACCTAAACAGCGCTTTATATAGCTGCATTATCAATCTTTTTATCACAAAGCACTTTATTCTGGAACGATTTGCTATTTACCCATTTCTTTTTTCTCTGACAGCAATTCCAGATATTATCTGCTCTTACAGGGAAAAAAAATGCGGCAGAAAGCCAGTTTTGACTTACCACCGCACATTGCTGCTGTTTCTCGCCTTTGGCATGGCATATTTTATGTTCGCTGCCGCCAACGGCTATCATCATGTTTATCCATATATAAGTCTTCTTAAGAGAAGCTGTTCTGCGCCAAACTGACGTTTCTGCATTGTCTGAATACAAGTCAGACAATGCTCCCCTGTCTGCAGCGCCAATCATGATCCCAGCTCTAACATCCGTTCCAAAGGTTTATTGGCAAGAAGCCGCATCTTATCCTCCATCTCGACTGTATTGCTCATGTTTTCCAGAGCATCAGCAGCTTTTTCCAGAGTAATTCTCTTCATGTTGGGACAGAACTGCTCATGCCCTGCCAAATAGAATCGTTTCCCTGGATTCTTCTGTCTTAATTCATACAGAACACCCATTTCTGTACAGATAATAAATTCCTCTGCCTGGCTTCCTGTGGCAAAATCAATGATGCCTGAAGTGCTTCCCACATAATCTGCAAGCTCTGCCACCTCTGTGGTGCACTCTGGATGTACTAGAATCTCCGCCTTTGGATGCGCTTCCTTTGCCTTTTTCACATTTTCAGCCAAAATGCTGGTATGTACATGACAGAATCCGTCATTGAAAATAAAATGCTTCTCTGGCACCTGGGACGCCACATAACGTCCCAGATTTCCATCTGGTATAAAATATATATTCTGATTTGGCAGCGCTCTGACAATTTTTAATGCATTAGAAGAAGTGACGCACACATCTGAACGTGTTTTTAATTCTGCTGTGGAATTGATATAACAGACTACCGCAAGATCCTCATATTCTCTGCGCATTTTATCAATTTTCTCAAAATCTGCCATATGCGCCATGGGACAGTCTGCCTGCATATCTGGCATAATCACTGTTTTCCTGGGATTTAAAATCTTTGCGCTCTCTCCCATAAAGGACACGCCGCAGAATAATATTGTCTGCGCTTCCACAGACGCAGCCACTTTGCTGAGATAAAAAGAATCTCCCACATAGTCTGCAATTGCCTGCACCTCATCGTTTACATAATAATGAGCCAGAATCACTGCATTCCGCTGTTTTTTCAACTCCTGAATTTTATCTATGGTTGACATATCTGTTCCTGCTTTCTTGAATTAATAAAGAAATTGTTCTGCTTTTGCAGCCATGATTTCCTTTTCTGCTTACTATCTCACAAGTTTTGTTATCTGTCAATCCTTCCCTGAAAATCTTTTTGCAAAAAACAGCTGTCTTTTTCTTATCTATGATACGCCTCTCTGGACGTTTTCTGCTGTTTTACAATAATTTTCAGCGCTGTTCTTTTAAAGTAAAGCATCTAAATAATAACGAAAACGTTCTCTCAGATCTTCTTTCAGAGATATGCCCAAGCTACGCAGCGTATCGTCCAGCGCTCCCATAGTCTCTGTCATATCTTCTATATTGGCATTGCTTCCCATGTGCCCGATACGGATTACCTGACCGTCCAGACTGCCAAGAGAACCAGCCAGCATAATGCCATGTTTATCTCTCATGATCTGCAGGATTTCCCTGGCAAGAACTTCCTTTGGAACATCAAATACGGTTACTGTATTCGAAAAACCGCTTTCCAGATGAAGGTTCAGTCCTGCCTCTGTCAGCGCCCTCCGGCATGCTTCACCAATTCTTTGGTGGCGCGCCAGCATACCGACGTCACTGGCAATATTTTCCACTGCTGCCCGCAGTCCATAAATATCACTGACTGGCATGGTATAGGGAAACCATTTCTCTTCATAATAGTTCTCAAAAATCCGAAGGTTGGCATAGAAGGAGGCAATGGGTACTTTTCGCTCTGCCATTACCTTTTTTGCTCTGCTGCTGATTGTAACAAAAGCCAGTCCAGGGGGTGCAGAAACTGCTTTCTGAGATCCTCCGCAGAGGACGTCAATCCTGGCATCATCTACCCGCAGTTCCTCTCCAAACATTGCAGAAACTGAATCCACCACAGTAAGAATCCCATATTTATCCAGCAGAGGACAGAGCGCGCCGACATCATTCAATATGCCGCTGGGCGTATCACAGTGCACCAGTGTCGCATATTTATAATCATGGTCTTTCTCCAGAAATGTTTCCAGGCTTTTAGGATCAATTGGTTTCTTATCATTTACTGTATAAAGCCGCGGCACACCGCCGTACATAGACACAAACTCTACAAATCCTTTGCCGAAAACACCATTATTCACACGTCTCTTTATAAAAATCCACAAACTTTTCATCCAAATCTGGATTCGTGCATTCTCTTGCCCTTGCAAGACGAACGTTCTCTTTTACCTGAGTTGGTCCAGGCGTCATAATTTTATACATTGTTTTCTCCATTCTGTCTGATATCTGATCAGCATTTTCATAAATTTACAGGTGAGACAATGACTGGTCTGCGTCACTGGCTCACCTGCATCGGACTGTTTCATTTTCCAACTGTTTCTTACTATTAAACATTTGTAATTACTGTTATACATTTTACTCAAAATGGTAAACGGGCTTTACACTCTCCCGCACCACCAGGGTGGACGGCACTGATATTTTCAGGGGGATATCATCCTCGCCTTTGACAAGCCTCTCCATCAGCCATACTGCGTTCTTAACCATTTCTTCAATGTGGATGCGTATTCCTGACAGCTGCGGCTGCGTCACAGTAGCTAGAACTGTATCATTATAGCTGAGAATACTGAAATCTTCTGGCACCTGATATCCCATAATCTGAAGGGCGCGAAGCACTCCAAGAGCTGTCGTCTCATTATATGTAAAAAATGCTGTCGGTCTTTCTTCTGTCTCCGAAAGACTTCTCACATACTGTACAATCTGTTCCGCCACATCATCTCCCTGCCATTCCGCATCCATCTGAACACCTTGAACTTCCTCTCCACACTGCTTCAAATATTCTGAAAAAATTTTCCTCCGCAATTCAGGCGCCTGACGACAGGTAGAATCTGTAGAAAATTCTGGTCCTACAAATACTATTTTACGGTGTCCCTGCTCTACCAGATAATCCACACCCTGGCGGATTCCCACTTCATAGTCCGGCACTACGGAACAGAATGTCTCTGGAAAAGGAGACGATTCGAGAAATACAATCCTGGAAGTGCACTTCTTCATAGCAATAATCTGCTCTTCACGAAACTGTCCGATTGCCAGTATCCCATCCAGCTCCCGTGATACTGCACTGCGGTAACACCCTTCCCGCATATCATACTGCATGGCAAAAGTCTCTATTCCATTGGAAAAACAGCACTTCTCTACATTATTTTTCATATATAAATAGTACGGGTCTTTTTCTGATTCCTCCACTGACACCATTTCCACAATTCCAAGCTTTAAATGTTCTGACAAATTGTTCTTCCTGTTTATATTTTGTTTATTGGGATAGGACATTCTTCCTGCCGCTTCCAGTATCATGGTACGGGTATTTTCTGTAACCTTTAAGGTCTCGTCACCATTCAGCACCCTGGAAATTGTGGCAATAGAATAGCCTGTGATTTCTGATAGTTCTCTTAATGTTGCCATATTTTTTCTCCACTTTTTCTGTAATACAAAAAAATCCTATCACAATTTTCTTACAAATACAATAAGGAATTTTCCTAATTTTACACTTTTCAGGAGGAATTTGTGCCAAAAGTACCTGCAATTTACCCGAATTTTTTCTTATAATTTTCCATACAGCTTTCAATCACTCCCACAGCGTCAATGGCTCCGCCCACTTCTTTTACCACGGTATCTTTTCCCTCCAGATTTTTATAAACAGAAAAGAAATGCTTTACCTCTTCGAAAATATGTTTGGGCAGTTCACTGATATCAGTGTACCCGCGATAAGTGGGATCTCCATAAGGAATAGCTATTATTTTCTCATCTCCCATCCCGCCGTCCTCCATTTTAATGACGCCAATAGGATAGCTTCTCACCAGCGTCATAGGCGCAATTTCTTCAGAACAGAGCACCAGCACATCCAGCGGATCTTTGTCATCTCCATATGTTCTTGGAATAAAGCCGTAATTCATAGGATAATGGGTAGCAGTGAACAAGACTCTGTCAAGAGACAGCATTCCTGTTTCCTTGTCCAGTTCGTATTTTTTCTTACTGCCTTTAGAAATTTCTATTACAGAAATAAAGTCTGTGGGAAGTATTCGATCTTCCCGAATATCATGCCATATATTCATGTGCATCCCTCCTGAATATGGTAATTACGTCAAGCCCTGTTTTTCATCAGGGCTTGACACTTTAAGTATTATTTGATCTTGATCTTAATTTTAGCGCTCTTTTTGCTTCCATCAGTGGCTTTTGCTGTGACGGTAACAGTCTTGCCTTTTCCTGCTTTTTTGGCCGTTACGACTCCTTTCGCATTTACTGTCGCATATTTCTTATTGGAAACAGTCCATTCCAGCGTTTTATTAGCAGTTTTTCCAGTCGTTTTCACAACTGCCTTTATATTGATTTTCTTGCCTGCCTTCACGGTCTTTGCCTTGGCCTTTAATGTAATCTTCTTTACGGCATGTTTCACAATCTTAATCTTAACTTTGGCTGACTGGCCGCTTCCGTCTTTAGCAGCAGCTGTAATAGTAACCATTTTGCCGGCCCCTGCTTTTTTGGCCGTTACCACTCCTTTGGCGTTCACTGTGGCATATTTCTTATTAGAAACTGTCCATTGCAATGTCTTATTCGCTGTATTTCCAGTGGTGCTGACAGTTGCTTTTACTGTTATCTTTTTACCAGCTGCAATGCCTTTTGTCCCGCTCTTTAAGGAAATCTTTGTCACTGCATCTGTTACCGTAACCTGGTAGCTTCCAGACACATTAGAACCATCTGCGGCAGTGGCTGTGATTACTGCAGAACCACTTCCTATACCAGTGACTACACCATTATTCACTGTTGCCGCCTTCGTGTTGGAAGAAGTCCAGTTTACCGCCCGGTTGGCGGCATTGGAAGGCAGCACATCTGCTTTTAGGGTGATCTGCCTGCCTACAAGCAAATTTTTACCAGTTCCAGTAACTGTGATATTAGAAACTTTCACCTCTGGAATTTGTGTCTTATCTAAATTCTCTATGGCTGTTTTGATAGCTGCTGCTGCCTGGTCTATCTTTGCCTGTTCAACATCCGCACGGATTAATACTTCCATACCGCCAGCTGCCGCCTGATCTACCGCCGCAAGAGCTTCGTCAGAATATTTGTCGCGATCCAACATCCCTGCCTGATTTAACTGTTCTTTTAAACTGCTTCGGTTTAACGCTGATTTTACCTGGATGGCGATCCAGCTCAAGATAGGCGCGTCTTTACTACCCTTTTCCACTGATAAAGTGACGTCACTGTTCCCCTTTAATGCTAAATCTTTCGTCACAGAAAAAGTTTCAGGATCTGCAATTGTTCCACAACTTCCCAGTTCTACCGTTTCCTGTCCTACATAAGCTCTCAGATTCATGGGGCGTTTTTCAAAATTCTTATACCACCAGTCGTGGAAACCAAAGGTAACTGCATAATTTCCCGCTGACATAGGCAGCTTATACTGAATCTTTCCTCCTACTGGATCATACCAGCCGGAATTATTGGAATCTGCAGCATCATAGCCGCTTGCTTTCATCAAATATCCCCAGGATCCTTCTTCATATTCTTTATCTGCCGCCTCATTCTTAAGAGAAGCCGCATTCTTCAACGCCGCAAATTGTGCGGATTCCGCCCAGTTACAGTCGACAAAATACTGGATATTTTCTGGTGCGATGTATACTGTATGGCTGACCGTATATTTGGCTCCATCAAATACTGCCGTTCCATTCACAACAACGCTGCTGAACGCAGAACCTTTAAAATCTTCCGCTGTCACTTTCTCCCATACAACTTTCTCTTCTCTGAAATCACCGCCTACGGTCTGAGCTTTTACCGTTTTAGGGAGTCTAGGTATCACTCCAT
Organism: uncultured Lachnospiraceae bacterium; assembly: GCA_910585395.1. Taxonomy (GTDB): domain Bacteria; phylum Bacillota; class Clostridia; order Lachnospirales; family Lachnospiraceae; genus Petralouisia. The sequence continues at coordinate 10,424 of CAJUCK010000002.1, read as the reverse complement.
CCACCGTAACTGATGCTGAAGGCAAGAGCTCTGAAACCACATCCGGATCATATTCAGATACCATAATGTAGCTGATCATAGGATTATTGTCACTGTTGTTGGAACTTTTTACAGCCTTAACGCTGGCTATTCCTGCTTCTTCCATGGACACCTTATAAATTTTAGATATTCCCTTTCCAGGAACCAGCCCTGTGTCCTTGGTCTTTCCATTGATGACAATATCTGTATATCTATTTTTCTCGTTCCATGGGTCTTTCATTGCCACTATAATGTTATAGTCTCCTTTTGGCAGCTCAAACTGATATTCCACTCCCTCAGAACGCTCTCTGACACTGGTCCAGCGGTCTGCATCTGTGTAATAGGCAGCTCCTTCTCCCACATATCCCCAATTTTTTCCAGTAATTGGGTCCTGGCCATATTCCTGGTCCAGCACTGTATTGAAACGGCCAAACTTCTCGTCAGACGCAGGAAAATAAATATTTTCCGTACCTGCATCTGCAAAATATAAAAGCTTTCCTTCCGGGGCCTGTGGTGTTCCGGTAACCAGATTTGACAAATTGCCAAAAGAATCCTCCACCTGGATATAGTAGGCTGTACCATTCGTAAGCCCTTTCAAAACTGCCATATTATCTGCAACTGTTACAGACTGATTCATATTTTCTTTTGAGGTTCCATATTTTACTATATAGTTTCCACTGCCGCTCACCTTGTCAAAACTGATGGCAAGAGCCCCGTCATAAGAAGTAATCTTACGGATTACTGCCTTGCTCTCAAGCGAAACATTTCCCTGAATCAGTTCAGCACGGTTAATGGTCAGAGAGGCGTCTTTTAATATTCCATTATCTGCGGAAACTGACTCGTCAATTGACACCCGGATCGTATGCTTTCCCTCAGCTAACGTTCCTGTGTCGCACAGTATGAATTCCGGCATTTCCAGTTCATGGTAAAGATCTACCTGCACAGGCGCTCCATCGTCCACAGCCACCTTCACTATTGTTCCCTCAGGACCTTTGGTTCCATATAATACTGCACGGTTTCCCTGAAAAGTAAAGAGCGCTGATGCATTTTTATCTGTGGTACTCTGACCGTTCCAAGTTCCAGTATATGTAAATTTATTGATATCAGATACTGTAATTCCAGTCTCTGCAGGTTTCTTAACGTCTGCTTCCACAATTTTCTTATAGTTCCCCATGTCTGCCTTAGCCTCAATCACATAAGTAGATACAGAATTAGCTGGAAGCGTCACATTCAGAATACCTTCTGCAACCGTCTGGGTATCCACCAATTCACAGTTTTCCTTATCAGAAGTACGGTAAAGCCTGGCCTCCCCGCGATCCCAAAAAGCAGATAAATCCACGGTCGTACTGCGGTCTCCAGAAAAATTCTGTGCTACAATGACCAGCTCCGACCCGTCCGGCGAAACTGCTGCACACATATTAGAATCGCCGATATCAATCATAGTATATCCAGCTTTCAGATATTTGCTGTACTGCATCATCGTATAAAGCTGCTTGGTCACTGCCCAATAACCTTTCTCTGGGAAGTCTTTTAACTTGTTTCCATCCTGATCTACCAGATTTGTATGATAGCCTGGCACTGGTCCGTCTGATTCAAATACTGTGTGAATCAATCCCCAGCTCTCATTATGATGCAGACATTCATATTCACTGTCAGCTACCAGCCACGCCACCCATGCGGAAGGCTGCATATATTTCAGGTCTGCCATGATGCCTTCGCTCTGGCTTTTTGTCTGAGTATCGGCCATAGAATCATGGCTGTGTCTGCCGCCGCCCTTGGTAATCTCAGACATCCACAGTTCCTTATCATATGCTTTTGCCAGTTTGCGCAGAGTGTGACGCTCATCATCATTGCCGCTGTATGTATGCGCTCCGATGGTCGTCATGCTGTTTTTTGCCTCTGCCGACAATTTCTGAAAAGAATTGATGGCATTCTTTAATGCCGTCTCATCTGTACTTGTAATCTCAATTCCGTTCAGTGAATCACCGAATTCCTCAGCCTTCAATGCCCGTTCCATGGCAAGCAGCATATTGGACTGTTCCGTTCCTGGCTTGAATACGCAGCCCTCCTGCTTCGTGCTGCCATTTCCCCAGTAATTTGTATCTGGCTCATTCATTGGCTCAATGTAATCCACACTTGTGCCAAATTTTTTCTTCAGGTCATTGTCAATCCATTTTGCCGCCCTTGCCATATACATGGCAAAATTGTCATACTGGTCTGTTTTTAAGTTAGATTCGGCATTTACTCCTCCCGTGGAGCTTCCAGATTTTGTCATATAATATGGCGGAGAATTTGAAAATACTTCATTGATGATATCATTCTCTGTTCCATTTTGCTCCGCAGTCTCTTTACGCCATTTGTTTGCCTGTTCCAGCATCCAGAGCTGGCCTGCATCATTCATCTCTTCTGTTTTCTTACCATAGAATTCCGCTGCATTGAAATCCGCTGTTCCATCTGATTTACCTGTCATATCTACCGTCCAGCCTGGAACCAGCCCCTCCACACGCTTGATGGAAGTATCTGGTTTATCACCGCCTCCCACATTGTAACGCACAATATTCAGATTCAGATATTCAGGAGAAAAAGCAAGTTCTGCAATCTCTTCCCGGTCTGGCTTTCCATTGCCATTAAAATCCTGATCCCCCCAGGAGCCAATGATATTGCCCCACCAGCACATGGAAGTTCCCCATCCCTCCAATGTCTGATAATGAATCTGCGGATTCACCGCAATCTCCCCTGCCGGCACATCCGCACTGGCAGCCTCTGCGGCAGCTCCTGGGATTTGTGCACCCGCACTGGTAAAAAACATTACTCCTGCCAGCATCCCTGTCAAAAACCTTTTTACATACTTCTTCTTCATACAGTTTTCCCTTCCTTCTATGTAATGATTCTTTTTATGGTATAAGTCCAGCATGAAACATATTTTCACAGCTGAATTCTATTCATGTTAGAAAGCGCTCCTCAAAAGACTTTTTATCTTCATACTATATCGCGGCAGTATTTTTCTGCCAGAAGAAAGCAAAACGGCAGGTCTTCTGCCGCCAGAAACACCTGCCATAATTCTCAAAGAAAAATCTGATACAGCCAGCTCTACTTATTTGCCATTTGGCAGAGCTCCTCCAGCATTTTGGGCAGTTCTGTCTCCATAGTTTCTTCTGTAAACTGGCAGGTTCCGACCTTCCTATGTCCGCCGCCATTATATTTTAACATCAAGCTTCCCACATTGACCTCACATGTTCTGTTCAAAATACTGTAGCCCACCGCTGCAGAGCAGCCTTTTCCTCCACGGCCGCTGACAATCCATGCGGAAATATTCTGCTCAGGATACATGCTGTATATCATAAAGCGGTTTCCTGTATAAATTGGATCTACGCCTCTCAAATCAGAAATAATAACATTTCCTTCTACTCTGGTATATTTCTCCACCATTTCTTTAAATTTCTCAGCCTGCTCCCAATACACTTCAATCCGTTCTCTGACATCTGGAAGATTTAAAATCTCTTCCGTGGTCCTGGTCCGGCATGCCTCCATCAGCTCTTCCATCAATTGGTAATTGGGAATAGAAAATTGACGCCATCTCCCCAGTCCAGTTCTTGGATCCATTAAAAAACCAACTAAAATCCATCCTGACGGATTCATCACTTCATCTATCGTCAGATTTCCAGAATCTACTTTATCTACCGCCTCCATCATCTCGCCGAATTGAGGAAACCGCTCCTGTCCCCCATAATATTCATAGATAATTCTTGCACAAGAAGGCGTAATCCGACTCTCTCCTTTGTATTTTCCTTCCAATTCCAGTCTTTCATGTTCGCTGGAATGATGGTCGAACCATAGTCCGCACCCTTCCACAAAAGGCACGTTTGCCAGGCAGTCATTTTCATTCACTTCTATCAGCCCATCCTGCAGATCCTTGGGATGTGCAAATTTCCAACTGTCAATAATCCCTGCCTCTAAAAGCAGTGCGCTGCAAACCAGGCCATCAAAATCTGAACGGGTAACTAATCTCACTGTGATATCCTCCTCAACTTCACTAATATTATCTGATTTTGTATCCGGCAGTGCTTACAAAAAAATCTTTGGCACTGTTCCTTGTTTTCGTGAACATTATATCATATTAACGCCTTTTGCCGCAATCAATTTTCAGTAAAATTACACAATATTTTACCATAAAAATACCTCTGAAGTGTTCGCTTATTTACGCTTTCCACTTCAGAGGCATTCTCCCATACTTCCTTATTCTTTTACAAATACTTCTTTCCCCAATCCACACCAAGGACACACCCAGTCATCAGGGAGATCTTCAAAAGATGTTCCCGCTGGAATATCATGATCCGGATCTCCCACATCAGGATCGTACACATAACCACAAGGCTCACATAAATATCTGTCCATCTTAAATACTCCTTTTTCTTTTTCTTTTTTAAGTATTCCCTGCATTCAGAAAAATAATCTAAAATTTTACCGCGCTGCATTTGGCTCTCATAATCACTGCGCTTATTTCTGCCGCCTGCCAGCTTATTCAGCCCCTGCCAGCCCTTTTATTTTCACAGAACTGCCCGCTTTGCAGGGACGGAATAAGAGACATATAAACCCTCCTGCAAGCACAAGCGCCGCTGCCGTTCCAAATCCAAAAGTTCCCACGATAATCCAGGTTCCAATCTGATAAATGCAGAAGGCGGCTGCATAAGCAAGAACACACTGATATCCAATAGCAGACCAAAACCATCTGATATTGTTCATCTCCCGCTTAATGGCTCCCATAGCCGCAAAACAGGGCGCGCACAACAGATTGAATACTAAAAAGGAATATGCTGCCGCCGCTGTCATATGGCCTGACAGCGTGCCCCAGATTTCCGTACCATCCTCCGCCACTTCCGCAAAACCAAAAAGAATTCCCAAAGTACTCACTACATTTTCTTTTGCAACCAGACCCGTAATAGCTGCTACCGCTGATTTCCAGTCTCCCCATCCAAGAGGCGCAAATATCCATGCAAATACATTTCCTATAGAAGCCAGGATACTGTGATCTATTTCCATGGCATCCAGCATACGAAACTGGCCGTCTGCCCAGCCAAAATATGTCGTAAACCACACACAAATTGTGGACAGCAGAATAATGGTACCTGCCTTTTTCATAAAGGACCAGCCTCGCTCCCACATACTATACATTACATTTCCAGCAGAAGGCATATGATAGGCGGGCAGTTCCATAACAAAAGGCGCTGGTTCACCTTTAAACATTCTTGTTTTTTTAAGAATAATTCCTGAACAGATTACGGCCGCAATTCCCACAAAAAAGGCGCTCCAGGAAACCCACCAGGCATTGCCGAAAAATGCCCCAGCTATCAACGCAATAATAGGAAGTTTTGCTCCGCATGGAATAAAAGTTGTTGTCATAATTGTCATTTTTCGGTCTCTGTCATTTTCAATAGTCCTAGACGCCATGACTCCTGGCACGCCGCACCCCGTAGCAACCAGCATTGGGATAAAGGACTTGCCAGACAATCCAAATTTACGGAAAATACGATCCATAATAAAGGCTGCTCTTGCCATATAGCCGCAGCTTTCCAAAAATGCAAGAAAAAGAAACAGCACCAGCATTTGAGGAACAAATCCCAGAACAGCGCCAACTCCTGCCACAATACCATCCACAATCAGTCCCTGCAGCCAATCTGCACAGCCAATGGCATTAAGCCCATTTGAGAGCAGTTCTGGAACTGCCGGAACAGGAATGCTCTCCATACCAAACAAATACCATCCTTCTCCAAACACTCCATCATTGACCCAGTCTGTCGCCCAGCTTCCCACCGTGGTGACAGAACAATAATATACAAGCGCCATAACTGCTGCGAAAATCGGCAGGGCAAAGATACGGTTGGTAACAACTTTGTCAATCTTATCTGATACTGTATTCTTCTCCTTTCTTTGCCTTGTATAACATTCCCTGATAATTGAAGAAATATAAACATACCGTTCATTTGCTATAATACTCTCTGTGTCGTCATCCATCTCTTTTTCAATGGCCGCAATTTCTTCTGTCACATCCGGCACATGTTTCATCTGCATTGAAATCTTACGATCTTTCTCCAGCAGCTTCACAGCATAGAAACGCTTTTGTTCTTCTTTGACGCTTTCGCCAATTTTATCTTCAATGAGATTAAGTACGCTCTCCAAACCTGGCGAAAACTCATGCTCATATTTTCCTGCTTCTTGTTTCTGTGCAAGACCTGCCGCTTCTTCTGCTGCTTCTCTCACTCCAATGCCCTTTAATGCTGAAATTTCCACCACTGGACAGCC
>CAJUCK010000002.1:2630-4096 GCA_910585395.1 uncultured Lachnospiraceae bacterium | reverse complement strand
ATATGTATCTGATCGCCGCTCTTCTCCACCACATCCATCATATTCACAGCCATAACCATTGGAATCCCCAGCTCCATCAACTGTGTGGACAGATACAGATTGCGTTCCATATTCGTTCCATCTACAATATTTAAAATGGCATCCGGGCGTTCTTCCATCAGATAATTTCTGGCTACTACTTCTTCTAAGGTATACGGCGATAAGGAATAAATTCCTGGGAGATCTATTATTATTACATCCTTATGCCCTTTCAGCTTACCTTCTTTTTTCTCTACTGTTACACCTGGCCAGTTTCCTACAAACTGATTGGAACCAGTAAGTCCATTGAATAATGTGGTCTTTCCACTGTTGGGATTTCCAGCTAACGCTATTTTTATCGACATATTTAAACTCCTATCCGCCTGACGGTATTTTCCATCCGTCCAGACTTACTATTATTAGTTTTAACTAACTAACAGTTAAAAAAATAAGAAAATGCGTGAAGCAAATGTTCTGCTTCCACAATTTCTACATCTGCTTTTTTCACAGATATTACTCCACCTCTATCATTTCCGCATCTGCTCTTCGCAGAGACAATTCATATCCCCGGACCATTACCTCCACTGGATCTCCCAAAGGCGCCGCCTTACGTACCAACACCTCCACGCCTTTGGTGATACCCATGTCCATAATGCGGCGTTTCACTGGTCCTTCTCCATGTAATTTTGCCACTCGCACTGTTTTCCCGCAGGGAATCTGTTTTAATGTCCTCATGTTTGTTTTCCTTTCTTAAATTATGATATGATCTGCCATATTTTTATCTATCGCAACTCTTGACTCTTTGACATTTACTATCATATTACCGCTGATTTCAGATATAACCGTAACGAAACCTCCAGCAACAAATCCCAGATTCTCCAAAAATCTTCTGGTAGCTTCTTTCCCTCCAACTTTTTTTATTACATTGGCCTCTCCTGTTCTCGCCATACTTAAAGGCATATCAACCATCCTCTCTTTCTTACAATTTTTCTATAGTTAGTATATGCTAACTTTCGTTTGTTGTCAATAACTTTTGGAAATTATTTCATGAAAATCCATTTGCTATTTTACCGTTCTTTCGGTATACTAAAGGAATGATATTATATAAGGAGGATTTGTTGTGAAAAGTACCGAATCTGCTGAAAATTATCTGGAAACCATTTTAATCTTAAGCCAGAGACTTCCAGTCGTTCGTTCGATAGATATCGCAGTTGAGCTAGGTTTCAAAAAGTCAAGCGTCAGTGTTGCGATGAAGCATTTGCGCGAGAATAAGCATATTGTCGTCTCAAAAGCCGGATATATTACCCTTACAGAAACAGGCAGAGAAATCGCTGACATGATCTATGAGCGGCACCAGTTTCTCTCTGCCTGGCTGACAAGTCTGGGAGTGGACGAGCAGACAGCCTCAGAGGATGCCTGCCGTATTGAGCATGTCATCAGTCCAGAGA
>CAJUCK010000002.1:2332-2613 GCA_910585395.1 uncultured Lachnospiraceae bacterium | reverse complement strand
GCCATCAAAAAAGCCGTACAGAAATAGAGAAAGAGTATCTCTGGCTCGTTCTCTATTTTAGCGTTTTTTGTTGAAATTTCTGAAAAATATAGTATAATTTTTAAGTAAAAACAGATTCTATTAAATACAAAACATACGAAATGGAGCAGAATTATGAAGAAATTTATATGTATCATATTTGCCTGGATCTTATGCTTTACGGCAAGTATAGACACGTATGCAGCAGCCGCCGTAAACAGCCAGAATAATTCAGAGGCATATGCCAAAGAAAAACTGGCGCT
>CAJUCK010000002.1:0-2247 GCA_910585395.1 uncultured Lachnospiraceae bacterium | reverse complement strand
GCCAGACAGCGGGCAGAAAGTAACGCCAGACCTGGGAGAAAAGATTCCTCTGCGGGTACTGATTGTTGGAAACAGTTTTTCCAGATTTAAGACTGGAAATGTCACATATTCCATCGAACAGCCTCTGGAAGAGCTTGCAAAGGCCAGCGGACATAATTTGGAAGTCACCACATTGGCTCATGGTTCTTCTCGAATGGTTTATTATGCAGGAATGAATGAATCACACATTACTTATTACCGGGAATTGATGCAGCTCTTAAGCAGTGAAACATGGGATTATATTATTCTGCAGGAACACAGCACCAGCCCAATTGAACGTTTTGACAACGCTACTTATCCTGCGCTGGAACGAATACTGCAGTATATCAGGGACTTACAGCCTCAGGCAAAACCTCTTCTGTATATGACCCACAGTTTCAGCAACGGCACTACCATCAAAATCAATGACGTTGCCAGACAATTAACCATCGCACAGATGGAACTGTACCTTGCCGCCGCGTATAAGACGCTGGAAAACAGGCTGAATGTTGAAGTGGTTCCGGCAGGCATGCATATGTACCGTGCCAGCCGTCTTTACCCAAAGATAAAAACACTTGGAAATGATTCCAAACACCCCGCTTATGCTGGTTATTATCTAATGGCGTCCTGTTTTTATCATAAAATTTACGGAACTGTGCCAGAGCCCCAGAAAGCAGATCTGACCAATTGTACGCTGACAATCCAGGAACTTACCGCTCTCTCTTCTCTGGCCGGTGATTCACTTACCATGAATAAACAGGAACTTCGGATAAATGAAAATAAAACAGCTTCCTTGTCCACAACGCCGAAGCGCAATGATCTGACCTATAAAAGTCTGGACCCCAGTATCGCATCTGTCGATGCCAAAACAGGGGTGGTTACCGCCAAAAAAGGCGGATACACGCTTATCGTGGCTGAAGCTCCAGATGGGCTGCAGGCACTCTGCAGTGTTACGGTAAACATCCCGCCTTCTTTTATCTGCCCATATTATCTGGCTGGGAAAGGAGAAACCATTCAGATTTTGCCCCGGACTAATTATCCTAATTTAAAATGGTCCAGCAATAAAAGAAGTGTGGCGTCTGTAAATACCTCTACGGGCGTTGTGACTGTCAATGATTCTGGAAGAGCTGTCATAACCGTTACAAACAAAGACAATACTTCCATGAAAGCTTCTTATACCCTTTTTGTACCGTTTGACACTCCTCAGAATCTGAAAGCAAGCTCCAATGGCAATCCTGCTGAAGCGGCTTCTTTCGGAAATATTAAAATCTCCTGGAAAGCTGTCAGCAATGCTTCCGGCTACGATATTTACCGTGCAACCAGCATAAAGGGAAACTATACTAAAATCGGCACCAGCAAAAGCAATTCCTACATTGACAAAACTGCCGCTGTTAACAAATATTACTACTACAAGGTAACAGCCAAAAATTCTTATGAGCAGTGCACCAGCCCCTTAAGCAAGAGCGTAAGAGGGATCATATTAAAGGCATCTACCGTAAAAGCCAGGCTCACAAAAGCAAACAAAGTCCGCCTGACCTGGAATAAAAACGCAAGAGCAAATGGATATGTAATCTATCGCTCCACAAAGAAAAATTCTGGTTACAAACAAATTAAACGAATAACCTCTGGCTCTAAAATCAGCTACATAGACAAAACGGCAAAGAAAAACAAAACTTACTACTACCGGATAAAAGCATTCAAAACGCTTAATAACAGAAATTTCTATGGTGTTAAATCTGTAAACGTGAAAATAACGGTAACAAACTAAAACAAATGCCCAAATTTTACTGATATTGCAGAAAAGAGGAAATATTGTGATTAAAAGAACTTTCGTTCGAACAAGATCTTTAAAGGCAGGAATGAAGATAGATCAGGCAATTGTGGACCGGATGGGAAGAATTTTGATTGCCAGAGGCGCTGTGCTGGATGAATATTTGATTGATTCATTATTAAGAATGGGAATTACCAGCATCTACATCCGAGAAGGCGAAGAAGATCCTGAGGAAGAAAAAATCTCTCTCCTGGCACAAAGTATCATTGAGAAGACAAGAGTGGACGACCGCACTAAGGTCAAATTATCTGAAAGTGTAAAAAAGCGTGTAGCTCAGGGAATTCAGTATCTGTATAACAATACGGAATCGCAGGACTTTACAGATGCCACCAATAATATTGCCAATGATTTGATGCATGCTATCTCAGACAACGACGCTATCGCTGTAGATATCGGGG
>CAJUCK010000001.1:194548-206487 GCA_910585395.1 uncultured Lachnospiraceae bacterium | reverse complement strand
AAACAGCACTGTCTGCCGTTCTTCTGGAATATATTCCAGGACAGTCTCAATGTCCTCTCGAAATCCCATGTTCAGCATTTCATCTGCTTCATCCAATACAATTGTATTTACATAATCACATCGAATCGTCTTTCTTCTCAAGTGATCCATCACACGTCCTGGCGTTCCTATAATAATCTGAGCTCCTCCTTTGAGAGAACGGATCTGTTTTACAATATCCTGCCCTCCATACACAGGAAGCACTTTTATACCATGCATATATTTTGCCAGACTGCGGATTTCTTCTGCCACTTGAATTGCCAGTTCTCTGGTAGGACAAAGTACAATGGCCTGTGTTTTCTTATTATGAGGGTCTGCCTTCATTAAAAGAGGTATTCCAAATGCGGCTGTCTTACCAGTACCTGTCTGTGCCTGTCCAATCACGTCCACACCTTGCATCACCACCGGAATTGCTTTGCTCTGAATAGGTGTAGCCTCTTCAAACCCCATTTCCTGAATACCTCTCAGTATCTTTGGATATAAATTTAACTCATCAAATCTTACTGTCTCCATATATTTCCTTTCATTACCTGATTTTAAGCCTGTTGCTAATCATAACAGAGAAACAGCAAAATGTCAATCATTCATCCTTCTTAAGTTATACTTACGTACTTTTTGTCAAAAAAGATCTCTGATGCACATCGCCCTATCATTCTAAAACAGGCTGCCGCACCTGCAAATCTTAATTGCTGGTACAGCAGCCCGTTTCTGCATATTAAAAGCGCTGGAACATTTATTTATTTTTAAAAAAACCATCTATATTATTCTTGATTTCCTCTGGCTTTAGGCTTTTTATCAAATAACCTGCCGGCTTCAAAGCAAGCACCTTTTTCACACTCTCCCCATCTGCCCGTCCTGTCAGGAAAATAACCGGAATATCTTCAAAATCTTTCTCAGCACGAATCATCTCTAACACCTGGCTGCCATTGCATACTGGCATTTCGTAATCCAGCAGAACCAAATCTGGTCTGTCCAGCGTAATACATCTAATCGCTGACAGCCCTGACTGCGCCACCGCCACCTCATAATCATTTCCCAGCAGATCCTTCATAGACTGCTGCACCACTAGAGAATCATCTACTACAAGTATCTTGCTCTTATGACTTACGTTGCTCTTCTTAATATATTTCTTTACTTCCTTCATGGCATTGTCGGCTTTAATTGCCGTCCCAATCCCATTTTCCAGCAAGTGCGGCGCCATAACACAAAAAGCAAAATATCCGGCTCCTGTATCAAACAAGAGACTGGATTGAGGACGCTCTCTGTTGAATATTTTCTGTAATTGTTCATAACTCAGAAGGTTTTCTTCCTTCATCTCATACAATTCTGCTGATGAAAAATGTTCTTTAATACGTTCGACAAACTGACGCGCCATATATCTCACGGCATTCATTAACATATCATTCAATGAATCAGATTTTGTACCCAATATATTTCCCACTGTGTTGAGCAGCAGTTTTTCTTCGAAGGCAAAAATAATCTCCCACTTATCACCCTTTTGAGTAGCATATGCAAGGCGGTAGTATATGCCCTCTCCTATCTTCTCACCGCCATAGCTCTTACTGATAACTCGCGCTTCCAGCTGAAACAAGTCATAGACAAGGTCAATAATAACCTGCCGCATAGCTGCCTGCTCTTCTTCTGGCAGAAGATTTACCCATTTGCTGACAGATTTTCCTGTAATTGCATGGTCCTCTATCAACGTGTGTGCAATAAGCCAGCCTGCACAGACTCCAAGAAAATGATTGATTGCATCAGCAGAGTACTCTTCCCTCTCAAGCTCTCTCTCAAGCGCTGGAAGGGTAACTTTTCGAAAATTGTCATGAAGACCTCTGTGTGTTTCAAATCCTGCATAATTAATGGAAGCCATATAAGCCTCTTCCTCTATAAAATGATTCATTGCATGGTCTTTGAAATACTTAATTCCCTCCTGGCAGACCCATTGGCTCTTTCCCTCATCCTTCTTATAGTTAAAAAGCTTATTAAGGATACTGAAAAGTTTCTTATGCTCTTTATCAATAATATCAACACCAATATTATATCTGTCCTGCCAAACTAACTGATTCTCCATTTTCCTCCTCCTTAGCTCCAATTTTATCATTATTTGCATTATATTATATCATATAATTCAATAAATCGACATCCTGTTTTGCACATTATTATACTCTTTTCGTAATAAAATGTGATATGTATCATAGAATCTTCATGATATAAAATATTCCTTGTATTCATTATATGATAAAAACCCCCCTGGAAATGCTTTTTCACATGCATTCCAGGGGCTCTCAGCAGAGTATATATTATCTGTATCTTCTTTATTCTGTAACTAGTTCTTCCTCAATATGAGATGTATCTTCTAAATTCTCTGTCTCTTGTACCGTTTCTTCTTCTGGCTTATAACTGAAGTCCAGCATTTCTTCTTCAAAATAAATATCATCTGTCTCATTTACATCAGTAGAAAGTTTAATGCTGTTATAACGTTTCATACCTGTTCCGGCAGGAATCAGCTTACCAATCAGTACATTTTCCTTCAAACCAATCAAGGGGTCTACTTTACCTTTGATTGCCGCCTCAGTAAGTACCTTGGTGGTTTCCTGGAACGATGCAGCGGATAAGAAGGAATTTGTTGCAAGAGAAGCCTTGGTAATACCCAGCATTACCTGTTTGCCCTCTGCCAGTTCTTTTCCCTCGTCTTCCAGTCTTTCATTGGCGTCTTCATAATCCAGAATATCTACCAGTGTTCCGGGAAGAAATTCGGAATCTCCGTTATTTTCAATACGAATTTTCTTCAGCATCTGCCGCACAATGACCTCGATGTGTTTATCATTGATTTCCACACCCTGCAGGCGGTATACTCGCTGCACCTCTTGAATCATATAATCCTGCACTGCACGGACACCCTTAATTTTCAAAATATCGTGAGGATTAACGCTTCCTTCTGTCAGCTCATCGCCTGCCTCCAATACGGCGCCGTCCATAATCTTGATACGGGAACCATAAGGGATCAGATATGCCTTACTCTCTCCCGTCTCCTCGTTGGTGACGATAATTTCACGCTTCTTCTTACTGTCTTTAATTGTAGCAATACCTGCAAACTCTGTGATAATCGCAAGTCCCTTAGGCTTACGTGCCTCAAAAAGTTCTTCCACACGAGGAAGACCCTGTGTGATATCGTTACCTGCCACACCGCCTGTATGGAAGGTCCGCATGGTAAGCTGGGTACCTGGCTCACCGATAGACTGCGCTGCGATGATACCTACAGACTCACCTACCTGCACTGCCTGACCGGTAGCCATATTGGCGCCGTAGCATTTTGCACAGATCCCATTATGGGAACGGCAGGTTAAAACTGTACGAATCTTTACCCTGTTTAATGGTTCACCCTTAGAATTGACGCCTTTGCTCATAACAAGCGCTGCACGCCTGGGCGTAATCATATGGTTTGCTTTTACCAGAACATTGCCTTCTGCATCGCAGATAGTTTCGCAGGAGAAACGTCCTGTAATTCGTTCTTCCAGACTCTCAATCTCTTCTTTTCCATCCATAAATGCCTTTACATACATACCAGGCGCTGGCTTTCCTTCGCAGCAGTCAATATCGCGGATAATCAGCTCCTGAGATACATCTACCAGACGTCTGGTCAGATATCCTGAGTCTGCTGTACGCAATGCTGTGTCAGAAAGACCCTTACGTGCTCCATGTGCAGACATGAAATACTCCAGTACGTCAAGCCCTTCACGGAAATTCGATTTAATCGGCAGCTCGATGGTACGTCCTGTTGTATCTGCCATCAAACCACGCATGCCGGCAAGCTGCTTAATCTGCTTGTCAGAACCACGGGCTCCGGAATCCGCCATCATATAAATATTATTGTATTTATCCAGACCACTGAGCAGCTCATGTGTCAGAATGTCGTCCGTCTCTTTCCAAGTCTCAACAACTTCCTTGTATCTCTCTTCCTCAGTAATCAGTCCGCGCTTGTAATTTCTTGTAATCTTATCTACTGTATCCTGTGCATGTTTAATCAATTCCGGCTTCTTTGCCGGCACTGTCATATCGGAAATGGACACTGTCATCGCCGCACGGGTAGAATATTTATATCCCATGGATTTAATATCGTCCAGCACCTCGGCTGTCTTTGTAGCTCCATGGATATTGATAACTTTTTCCAAAATCTGTTTGAGACCTTTTTTTCCTACATGGAAATCTACTTCCAGCTTTAAGCGGTCCTCCGGTTTGCTGCGGTCTACAAATCCTAAATCCTGAGGAAGAATTTCATTAAAAATAAATCGTCCCAGAGTAGATTCCACATTTCCGGTAATCACCTCACCGTCGGGCATAGTACGGCTCATACGCGCTGTAATTCTGGAGTGCAGAGTCAAGGCGTCATTCTCATAAGCCAGAATAGCTTCATTTACATTCTTAAAGAATTTGCCCTCTCCCAGCGCTCCTGCACGTTCCTGTGTCAGATAATAGATACCCAGCACCATATCCTGAGAAGGCACCGCCACTGGACCGCCGTCTGAAGGCTTTAACAGGTTATTGGGGGACAGCAGCAGAAATCTGCATTCAGACTGTGCTTCCACAGACAATGGCAGATGCACCGCCATCTGATCACCGTCAAAGTCAGCATTAAAAGCAGTACATACCAGAGGATGAAGCTTGATAGCCTTGCCCTCTACCAGAATCGGCTCAAATGCCTGAATTCCCAGTCTGTGCAGGGTGGGAGCACGATTGAGCATAACCGGATGCTCTTTAATAACTTCCTCTAACACATCCCAAACCTCTGACTGCAGACGTTCTACCATCTTTTTGGCGCTCTTAATGTTATGCGCCGTCCCATTGCAAACCAGTTCCTTCATAACAAAGGGCTTAAACAGTTCAATTGCCATCTCTTTGGGGAGACCGCACTGATAAATTTTCAGTTCTGGTCCCACCACGATAACAGAACGGCCAGAATAATCTACACGCTTACCCAGCAAATTCTGGCGGAAACGTCCAGACTTACCTTTCAACATATCAGACAATGATTTCAGCGCACGGTTGCCAGGTCCAGTTACCGGACGCCCTCTTCTTCCATTATCAATCAAGGCATCCACGGCTTCCTGCAGCATTCTTTTTTCATTTCTTACAATAATATCTGGCGCACCCAGCTCTAAAAGGCGGCGCAGACGGTTATTTCGATTGATAATACGGCGGTACAGGTCGTTTAAATCGGAAGTTGCAAAACGCCCGCCATCCAGCTGAACCATAGGACGCAGATCTGGAGGAATCACGGGAATCACGTCCATAATCATCCATTCTGGCTTATTTCCAGAACCACGAAACGCCTCTACAACCTCAAGACGCTTGATAATGCGCGCACGTTTCTGGCCGGTTGCATCCCGCAGCGCTGTCTTTAACTCCACTGCATCTTTTTCCAGATCGATGGCTTCCAGCAGTTCCTTGATGGATTCTGCTCCCATTCCTACCCGAAAATCATTTCCAAACTTCTCTCTTGCTTCCTGATATTCTGATTCTGACAATACCTGTTTATACTGCAGGTCGCTGCCTCCCTTATCCAATACAATGTAGGAGGCAAAATACAGCACCTTTTCCAGTGTTCTGGGGGACAGGTCCAGAATCAATCCCATACGGCTGGGTATTCCTTTGAAATACCAGATATGAGATACCGGAGCAGCAAGTTCTATATGGCCCATGCGCTCACGGCGCACGCTTGCCTTGGTAATTTCCACCCCGCACCGGTCGCAGACAACGCCTTTATAGCGGATTTTCTTATATTTGCCGCAATGACATTCCCAGTCTTTGCTGGGCCCGAAAATTTTCTCACAAAACAAGCCGTCTTTTTCCGGTTTCAGGGTTCTATAATTAATGGTCTCCGGCTTCTTTACCTCGCCTCTGGACCATTCACGAATCTTCTCTGGTGACGCCAGGCCAATTTTGATGGCATCAAAGGTAATTGGCTGGTACTTCTCTTTATTCATTGCTTCTGGCATTGTGATTCTCCCTTCTTCTATTCTCTCTTCGCGGAGCGTTCCCTATTGGAGAACATCATCAAAGTCGGCGAAATCGTCCTCAAGTTCTAATGCTTCTTCTTCCTCATCATCTTCTATATCCACCAGTTCTTCGCTGTCCTCATTAAATTCCTGCTTGCTAAAGCCCATTGCCCCGAAGGATTCTTCCTCTTCAAAAGCAAAATTCCTGTCTCCTGCAATAATGGAATTCAAGTCTGTATTGCCATATTCACTGGTTTCCATAAGTTCTATCTCTTCTCTATTTTCATCCAGAACCTTCACATCCAGACCCAATGACTGAAGCTCCTTTAACAGTACCTTAAAGGATTCCGGGATACCTGGTTTCGGAATATTGTCACCCTTGATAATGGCTTCATAGGTCTTCACACGTCCAATTACATCGTCAGACTTCACTGTCAGAATTTCCTGTAAGGTATAAGACGCGCCATATGCTTCCAGCGCCCAAACCTCCATCTCTCCAAAACGCTGTCCTCCGAACTGTGCCTTACCGCCCAGAGGCTGCTGGGTCACCAGAGAGTACGGTCCTGTAGAACGGGCATGGATCTTATCGTCTACCAAATGATGCAGCTTGAGATAATGCATGTGTCCGATAGTTACCAGACTGTCAAAATATTCTCCAGTTCTTCCGTCGCGCAGCCTTACTTTACCGTCTCTTGACAGAGGCACCCCTTTCCATACTTCCCGGTGCTCCCGGTTCTCAGACAGGTATTCCATCACTTCAGGCAGCAGATCCTGTTTATATTTCTGTTCAAATTCTTCCCAGGAAAGGTTCACATAGTCATTTGCCAGATCCAGGGTATCCATAATATCATTCTCGTTGGCTCCGTCAAATACCGGAGTTGCAATATTAAATCCAAGCGCCTTTGCAGCCAGACTCAGATGAATTTCAAGCACCTGCCCGATATTCATACGCGACGGCACACCCAGCGGGTTCAGCACAATATCCAAAGGGCGTCCGTTTGGCAGAAACGGCATATCCTCCACGGGAAGCACTCTGGAAACCACACCCTTATTACCATGACGTCCGGCCATCTTGTCACCCACGGAAATTTTACGCTTCTGGGCGATATAAATGCGGACTGCCTGATTGACTCCCGGCGATAATTCATCTCCATTGTCTCTGGTGAATACCTTGGCATCCACTACGATACCATACTCTCCATGCGGTACTTTCAAAGAAGTATCTCTTACCTCTCTTGCCTTTTCACCGAAAATAGCGCGGAGAAGACGTTCCTCAGCTGTAAGTTCTGTCTCTCCCTTCGGTGTTACCTTTCCTACCAGAATATCACCTGCACGAACCTCGGCTCCGATACGGATAATGCCTCTTTCATCCAGATCTTTTAACGCATCATCTCCAACACCGGGAACATCTCTGGTGATTTCCTCTGGTCCCAGCTTCGTATCACGTGCCTCTGCTTCATATTCTTCAATATGGACAGAAGTATAAACATCCTCCTGCACCAGTCTCTCACTCAGCAAAACCGCATCCTCATAGTTGTAGCCTTCCCATGTCATAAATCCAATCAGCGGATTTTTGCCCAGTGCAAGTTCTCCATTAGAAGTGGACGGTCCATCAGCAATCACCTGTCCCTTTTCCACTTTATCTCCTTTAAACACAATGGGTCTCTGATTATAACAGTTAGACTGGTTGCTTCGTGAAAATTTCGTCAATTTATAAACATCACGTTTTCCATCTTCTGTCTTTATTGTAATTTCATTGGAAATTGCCCGTTCTACCACACCTGCATGTCTTGCAAGCACGCATACACCGGAATCCACTGCTGCCTTGGTCTCCATGCCTGTTCCCACTGCCGGAGGTTCCGTAGTGAGAAGCGGAACAGCCTGACGCTGCATGTTAGATCCCATCAGCGCACGGTTGGCATCATCATTTTCCAGGAACGGAATCAAGGCTGTAGCCACAGAGAACACCATTTTCGGAGAGACGTCCATATAATCAAACATAGCTTTTTCATATTCCTGCGTCTCTTCACGGTAACGGCCTGACACAGAATTTCTTACAAAGCGCCCTTCAGCATCCAAAGCTTCGTTCGCCTGTGCTACATGGTAATTATCCTCTTCATCTGCCGTCATATAGACTACCTCATCTGTTACCCGTGGATTCTGAGGATCTGATTTATCTATCTTTCGGTAAGGCGCTTCCACAAAACCATATTCGTTAATTCTTGCATACGTTGCAAGAGAGTTAATCAAACCAATATTCGGTCCTTCAGGCGTCTCAATGGGGCACATTCTTCCATAATGAGAATAATGCACGTCACGCACCTCAAAGCCGGCACGGTCTCTGGACAGACCTCCTGGTCCCAATGCCGACAGACGCCTCTTGTGTGTCAGTTCGCCCAGCGGGTTATTCTGGTCCATAAACTGAGATAGCTGGGAGGAACCAAAGAATTCCTTCACTGCCGCTGTCACTGGTTTAATATTGATCAAACTCTGAGGAGAGATTCCCTGCAGGTCTTGAGTAGTCATTCGCTCACGAACCACACGTTCCATTCTGGAAAGTCCGATTCTATACTGATTCTGCAGCAGCTCACCCACCGCGCGAATACGGCGGTTGCCCAAATGATCAATATCGTCACTGTTTCCAAGGCCATATTCTAAATGCATATTATAATTAATAGAAGCGATAATATCTTCTCTGGTGATATGTTTCGGTATCAAATCCACCGCATTTCTGTGCAGTGCATCTTTTATATCGTCCAGACTGTCATTTTCTTCTAATATTTTCTCCAAAACAGGGTAATATACTAATTCTGTAATACCTAATTTTCTGGCTTCTTCCCTGTCAATTTCTACATAATTTGTCACATCTACCATAAGATTGGACAGTACTTTAATATTGCGTTCTTCACCCTGAATCCAGACAAATGGAACTGCCGCATTCTGAATGGCATCCGCAAGGTCACGGTCTACCAAAGCGCCCTGCTCTGCAATGATCTCACCTGTAGAGGCATCCACCACATCTTCTGCCAGAACCTGTCCGCTAATACGGTTCTTAAGCGCCAGCTTCTTATTAAATTTATATCTGCCCACTTTTGCCAGATCATAGCGCCTGGGATCAAAAAACATTGCGTTGATAAGACTCTCTGCGCTTTCCACAGTAAGAGGCTCTCCTGGACGAATCTTCTTATAAAGTTCCAGCAGACCTTCATGGTAATTAGTGGCGACATCCTTGCCAAAGCTGGCAGTAATTTTAGGTTCCTCTCCAAACAGGTCAATAATCTCCTGATTGGTGCCGATGCCAAGTGCTCGAATTAAAACTGTAACAGGAACCTTTCTGGTTCTGTCTACGCGCACATAAAATACATCATTGGAATCCGTCTCATATTCCAGCCATGCGCCTCGATTGGGAATTACTGTGCAGGAATACAGGGTCTTACCCACTTTATCATGTGCAATCCCATAATATATGCCAGGCGAACGTACCAACTGACTGACGATAACACGTTCTGCACCGTTGATTACGAAGGTTCCTGTCTCTGTCATAAGTGGTAAATCGCCCATGAAGATCTCATAGTCCTTGACTTCTTCAACTGCTTCTTTATTGTAAAATCTGACTTTTACTTTTAGGGGAGCTGCATAAGTCGCATCTCTTTCTTTGCATTCTGCAATTGAATATTTTACATCACTCTCACACAGCGTAAAACCAACGAATTCCAGACTTAACTGTCCGCTGTAATCTGCGATGGGGGAAATGTCAGCAAATACCTCTTTCAACCCTTCGTTGATAAACCAGTTGTAGGAATTCTTCTGAACCTCAATCAGGTTCGGCATTTCTAATACTTCCTTTTGTCGCGAGTAACTCATACGAACGCTTTTTCCTGCTTTAATCGGACGTATTCTGTTTTTCTCCATTGACGTTTCACCTCTCGTTTTTATATTTTCAAGAATCCTTCTAATCTGCCAAAAGCTATATCAGAAACTATGTTCCCTCTGATATAGCTGCCTGACAATAAGTACACGTCACCATAATAGTGCACCCTATATGATAGCACAATCACCAAATGCCTGTCAAGAAAAACTTTCCATAAATGACAGTCACTCTTCTAACTCCAATTTTGGAGTATGATATTCTGGAGTTGAAAAATGTCTCATGTCTTCCTCTGTTTTTAATGTTATATCGCATCGAGGCCTTTTCTATAGAAAAATCAAATACAGCAGGAAAGCATAATGCTTTCCCGCTGTAGACATACTATCGCTTTCTTACCGCCGATATTTCATATTTGCAGCTTACGGAAGTGTAATCGGAATATCAGCAATCGATACATTTGTGTCTGATTCACTTATATAATCTGAAACTTCTACAATCAGGTCTTTTTGTCCGTCATAGAGGAACTTATCCTGGATTGTAAAGTTTCCGCCTCCGCCTCCTATTCCATCAAGGTAATTTCCTTCACTGTCTTTAATGCTTACAGAAGGACAGCCGGAGTAATCATAAGGAGGTTTTGTTGCGTGACCGGAATAATTCACTTTGACAATCAAAGTTGTTTCAGTTCTGATAACATCTTCCACTATAATCCCATTATCCCCTTTATTAACTTCTATGATTTCATAGTCAGAAACATCAACTGTCACTGGGAATCTCAGTTTCCATTCACCCTCTACACGGCCTGTTTCTTTAAAGTTGCCGTTGTCATCTACATCGCTCGGATCTAAATGGATTCCTGTCAATCCGCTCATGGTATAGTTCACAATCACATTATCATCTACGCCAGGCTGAAGTTTATCATAATAACTTCCAGTATCGCCATACAGATCCAGTTCTTCCATCAATACATAAGAACCATCCTCCGCCTTCTTGGCTGTTCCCTGACTTCCGCCGGAAACTGGCACTTTGCTTCCATCATTTCTTTCAACATCCGGGGACCACATCATAGCATCCTGAAGATAGGTGCAAACATCCTCTGCCTTGTTAATATCCTCATTATCAGTCCTTATCACAAGAGTATAATAGAGAATACTGCCGTCACAGTAAACGTCTGACACAGAAAGTGTAACGCCATTATTTTCTACAGTGGTTACAAAATCTCCCGTACCCTTATATTTCTCTAATTCCTCCCGGATAGGCACAGCTTTTTTTCCCACCTTTGTGTACAACTCTTTTTCTCCAATGTAACCGTCGTCGGAATTGTTAATCAAAGTTCCAAAAACACCGCTGAAAAGCTGCTTTGCCAACACAGGATTCACCGCAATTCCAGCTGCTCCCACTACGATTGCAAAGGCTGCCGCCATGCCTGCCACACCCGCAGCTTTCTTCCAGTTTCTTCTGTTCTTTTTCTTTTCTTCTGCCTTCATACCTTTCACCTCCATCAATATCTTTGATTTAAAATATTCTTTTTCTACAGAAGACAATTCTGTATTTTCATATTCCGAAAAATCCGTTTCCACATCATTTAATAGTTGATAAATTGTTTTAGCCATATTCACACACCTCTTTCTATTCGAAATTGCCTGCGGAGTTTCCGCTTGCTCCGGGACAAATGATTATAAATAACCTCCTGCTTCATTCCGGTCTCTCTGCTGACCTGTTCCATCGGCTGTTCTTGCACATATAGTTTCATGAACAATTCCCTGTCTACAGGTTTTAATGAATCCAGCATCATTTCCACTTCCTCTGAAAGTTCACGTTCAATCATTCTCGCCAATATGCGATCCTCTTTCACAATCACGGTGTCATCAATATCCACCGTTGCAACCTCCCTCTGATACTGTCTCAGATAATCGATGGCTCGGTAGCGTGTAACTGCCGCAGCCCAATTTTTAAAAGAATTCTTGCTTTCATCGAAGTCGGATATGTTCTGCCAGATTCTTAACAACACATCATTGAAGCATTCTTCCTGACGATTG
>CAJUCK010000001.1:190360-194504 GCA_910585395.1 uncultured Lachnospiraceae bacterium | reverse complement strand
ATAATCGACATCAACAAACCGCCATATTCATCTATCACATATAGGAGCGCCTTTTCATTTTGCAATTGTAATTGCTGAATAAAATTATGTTCTCCAATTTTCATAATAAATCATCCTCTTTTCCAAACCTGCGCGCATTGGATTTTGTAATTCTGATTACATTAATTATTACGGATGTGAGCAGAAAAATCTATCAATAAATTTAAAAATTCTGCAGAAAAAAATGGAAAAGCTGAAAAACTCCCAAAATTCCTTTGCAGCAGAGTCTTTTTTGTGTTGCGGAAGCCTAAGCAAAATCTTAAAGTCCTGTATACTCACACCTTCTTTCGCCTTAGAAACAAAAAGAAACAGGCTCTCCGAAACATAAATTTTCGGAGAGCCTGTTTCCTTTTGGTAACACGTCTCAATACTGACCGCAATTATTTCAAAGTAACTTTTGCGCCTTCTGCTTCTAACTTAGCTTTGATATCTTCTGCTTCTGCCTTCTCAGCGCCTTCCTTCACTACCTTAGGTGCTCCGTCAACTACTTCTTTAGCTTCCTTTAATCCTAAGCCAGTTACTTCACGTACAACCTTGATAACCTTAACCTTGTTTGGTCCAACTTCTGTCAGCTCTACGTTGAAGTCAGTCTTCTCTTCTGCTGCGCCTGCGCCGTCTCCGCCTGCTGCTGCAACTACAACGCCTGCTGCTGCAGATACGCCAAATTCTTCTTCACATGCTTTTACCAGATCATTTAACTCTAATACACTTAATTCTTTAATAGCTTCAATAAATTCTGCTGTTGTTAATTTTGCCATTATAATATACCTCCATTTGTTATTATGATTGTGAATAAATATTCTTAATGATAACTCTATGCTTCTGCAGGGGCTTCTTCTGCTGGAGCCTCTGCCGCTCCGCCGCCTTGTTCTGCAATCTGATTAAGAACACGAGCCAGGTTGGTAATGGGTGACTGAATACTTCCAAGGAATTTGGACAGTAATTCGTCTCTGGATGGAACGGAAGCAATCGCTTTGATTCCTTCTGAATCAAAAAAAGTTCCTTCCACAACACCTGCTTTTAACTCTAATGCCGGTGCGGTCTTTGCAAACTTTGCAAGAATTCTCGCTGGCGCTGTTGCATCCTCTTTGGAAATTGCAATAGCGTTAGGACCTTCTAACAAAGATGACATGCTCTCAAAATCAGTTCCTTTAAATGCAAAATTCATCAATGTGTTCTTATACACTTTATAAGTAACACCAGCTTCTCTTAACTGTTTACGCAACTGTGTATCTTCTTCTACAGTCAATCCACGATAATCCACTAACACAACTGACTGCGCATCCTGGATCTGATCAGCGATTTCCTGTACAATAGGCTGCTTTAATTCTACTTTTGCCACGAATCGTGCACCTCCTTATTTTATTTAATTGCAGTCCCTTCTGCTCAGAGGGCAGAAGATCTACCTGTATGTTGAGCTTTTAAATTGCTATACGGTATATCCGTCACAATTGCCTCTGTACAAAATCTGCTTTCATACAGAAGAACTGTATTCAATTTAAAAGCCCCTTCGTCCGAGACAAAGAGGCTTGAAATTATCTTTCATTATTTATTGGCATAAACGCCAGATAAATTTCCTCGGCAGGCCAATAGTTACGCCTCTCGGCACCTGCTGTCTTCGGTCATATGCTTGTTCAGCATATCATTTTCTATTTGAGATGTCAACACTAAATTTAAACAAGTTTCGCAGTATTGATCTTTACGCCTGGTCCCATAGTCGGCGCCAATGTAACGCTCTTCAAATACTGTCCTTTCAACGCTGATGGTTTTGCTTTAATGATGGCATCCATAAGGGTCTGGAAGTTGTCCGCTAACTGTTCTTCTGTAAAAGATGCTTTTCCAATTGGCACATGGATAATGTTGGTCTTATCTAATCTATACTCAATCTTACCAGCCTTGATATCATTGATCGCTTTGGTAACATCCATCGTTACGGTTCCTGCTTTGGGGTTCGGCATCAAACCCTTAGGTCCAAGTACACGTCCCAGACGGCCTACAACTCCCATCATATCAGGAGTGGCAACTACAACATCAAAATCCAGCCATCCATCGTTCTGGATCTTAGGAATCAGTTCCTCGCCGCCTACATGGTCAGCTCCTGCCGCCTGTGCCTCATCTACTTTCTCACCCTTTGCAAAAACCAGAACCTTAACGGTCTTACCTGTTCCATGAGGCAGTACTACTGCGCCACGGATCTGCTGTTCTGCATGACGTCCATCACAGCCGGTTCTAATGTGAGCCTCGATTGTTTCATCAAATTTAGCAATTGCTACCTTTTTCGCAAGGCCGATTGCTTCTGTTATATCATACTGCACTGTTCTGTCGATAACTTTTGCAGCCTCTATATCTCTTTCCTCTTTTCATTCTAAATAACCTCCTAGTGGTAATATCGGGAGCATTCCCTCCCACGTTCTCCAAGTAAGGCAGTTCTGTCTGCTGAAATCATCCTGTACTTTCTGCTTGATTCTGCTGATTTTACAGAATGGTTCCTGCACTGGCCTTAACTTATATCATGCTATGCGTCAGGCCTCTATTCCTCAACTGTAACGCCCATGCTTCTTGCAGTTCCTGCAATCATGCTCATCGCTGCTTCCAGTGAAGCCGCATTTAAATCCGGCATCTTCAATTCTGCAATTTCCTGTACCTTTGCTTTGGAAATAGTTGCTACCTTTGTCTTGTTAGGAACTGCAGAACCGGACTTAATGTTGCACGCCTTCTTAATCAAAACAGGAGCAGGCGGTGTCTTTGTCACAAAACTGAAACTTCTGTCTGAATATACGGTAATAACTACCGGAATGATTAAATCTCCCTGGTCAGCAGTTCTTGCATTGAACTGTTTCGTAAATTCAACGATATTTACACCATGCTGTCCAAGAGCAGGTCCAACTGGTGGAGCAGGTGTAGCCTTTCCAGCAGGGATCTGTAATTTTATATATCCTTCTACTTTCTTTGCCATTTGGAAAATCCTCCTTAAATAATACCTGTACAGGCTTTCCTTAAAAATCCTGTCACAATTTGCATCTTATAACTTTCTGATATCTGTGAAACTTATTTCAACCGGCGTTTCACGGCCGAACAGGTCAACATTGATCGTAACCATCTGCTTACTGTGATTCATAGACTGAATAATGCCCACCGTATCTTTCCAGACGCCGCCAATCACGCGGATGGAATCACCTTCTTCAAAATCTACAACCACATTGTCAACCTGAATACCCAACGGTCTCATTTCAGCTTCAGTGAGTGGTACGGGCTTGGAACCCGGACCTACAAACCCGGTAACACCTCTGGTATTTCTAACCACATACCATATGTCATCATTCATAACCATGTTAATAAGAACATAACCTGGAAACATTTTCTTCTCAACAGTCTTTTTTACACCGTTTTTCATTTCCACGACGCTTTGCATAGGAACCCTCACCTCAAGTATCTGATCCTCAAGATGACGATTCTTGATTGTCTTGTCAATGTTCTCCTTTACCTTATTTTCATAACCGGAATAGGTATGAACTACATACCAGTTTGCCTCTGCCATAAATCACCTCTGCCTCCTATAATTTCACCAGGGTATCTACGCCATATTTAATAATCACATCTAATACGGCAATGATAAGACCCAAGACAATAGAAACAGCCACTACTGCTGCCGTCTGTCTGCTAAGTGATTTCTTGTCTGGCCAGATAATTTTATCAAATTCAGCCTTAAGACCGGTGAACCAGCTCGTCTTTGGAGCTTTTTCTGTTTTACTTTCTCCCATTTTTACCTCCTATGGCGCGCTCTTGCGCCTGACTTTCAGGGATGGGTGAACATCTGTCCAACCTTTCACTTCCTTCGCTCTGTTCTGTTACTTGGTTTCTTTGTGTAATGTGTGTGTCCGGCAGAACCGACAATATTTCTTTGTCTCCATTCTGTCTGGATGAGCTTTCTTATCTTTGGTCATGTTGTAGTTACGTCGTTTACATTCCGTACATGCCAGTGTAATTCTAGTGCGCACAACTTCCACCTCCACTTAAATTCTAATTTTAGGCATAAAAAAAAGACCTACTTCCATCGCTAGTCTACTATAGCATAAACTAGCTGTATGGTCAAGACCTTTTTCAA
>CAJUCK010000001.1:143631-190309 GCA_910585395.1 uncultured Lachnospiraceae bacterium | reverse complement strand
GGAGTATTTATACCCCCGTGCACAGCACGATTTCACGGATGAAAGGAGGGGATTTTCATGCCGACCATTGACACTGCTTATCATTATTATTTGAGCACTTACGCCAAACAGTCGACTTCCCGTTATGATTCGCATAAAAAAAGTGAACTGCGATCAATCTATAATAATATTGTAAAAATTAACAAAGATTCCCCTTTGTATAAGATAAAGCGTTCAGATGATGTCCAGAAATTTGCCATAGACATCAAAGTCGCTTCTCTTTCCGACGCAGAAGAAGGAATCGGAAATGCTTTTCAGAAAAAGCTTGCTTTTTCGTCTCAGGAGGATGTGATCTCAGCCGATTATCTGGGAAATAATCATTCCTCTGATAACATGGAAAACTTTTATGTTGAGGTACGCCAGCTGGCTTCCCCACAGATTAATCAGGGAGCTTTTTTAGACAAGAACCGGCTGAATTTGAGACCTGGAACCTACTCTTTTGATTTGGAGAACAGTACATCAGCTTATGAATTTCAGTTTTCTGTAAACTCTGAAGACACCAATTTCTCCACACAGAATAAGCTGGCCAATCTGATTACCAACGCGGATATTGGTCTGAAAGCATCTGTTGTGGAAAATGCTGACGGACTGAGCGCTCTGCAAATTGAGTCACTGGCAACAGGCATCAATCCAAATGATACCTTCCTGTTTTCTATTTCTCCTCAGGGCAACCATGACTCCATTGCTGCAATTGACGCCCTTGGCATTGACCATGTGGCGCAGGATGCCCACAATGCTGTTTTCCTTTTAAACGGAACAGAGCAAATGGCATATGAGAATACGTTTCTGCTGGATAATGACTTTGAACTGACGCTCCATGGCACCAGTCCCGCAGGTGAGCCTGCTGTTATTGGTTTTAAGACTAATGCAGATGCAATGACTGAAAATATTCAGACACTGGTGAATTCTTATAATTCCGTTCTGCATACAGCCAATAAATATTCTATCACGCAGCCTCAAAGTGTGCAGTTATACCGGGATATGAGCGGAACTGCGTTTGCTTATCAGAAGAGCCTGGAAAATATAGGGCTTATGGTGTCAGATAATGGTGAGATTTCCATTGATGACGATATATTGAAAGAAACCGTTTCCAGTGAGAATTATGAGGAAAAGCTCACTGTTCTCAATGATTTTAAAAATCTGCTGAATATGAAAGCAAATAATGCGTCTTTGGATCCTATGCGTTACGTGGATAAAGTTCTTGTAACTTACAAAAACCCTGGCAAGACTTTTGTCACTCCCTATATCACTTCGATTTATTCTGGAATGATGATGGACGAATATTGTTAGCTGTCAGCTGATTGTTTTTCGTACTTTAAATCTTTTATTAAACGGCTTTTATTCTTTTTAGTTAAATACCAAAAAGAATAAAAGCCGTTTATAGATTTCCATTATTTTTTCAAGAATTTTTTAATTTCACGCTCTATAATGCCTATCTCTTTCTCCATTTCTTCCACTGTTTTTACCTTTTTAATAAAACTGCTCTCCATCCCATATTCTCTCACTTTGTCAATCCATTCCAGCACGGTCTTGGAGTCGTACCCTGCCGAGAGCAGCCCGTGATACATATATGCCAGCTCATTTTCTACATTTGTATTGAAAATCATTGGATCATCTGAATTAACAGTAACCATAATATTATGTCTGGGCTTTGCATCTGTCAGAGTATTCAAATTCAGCACATAATGGCTGTACAAACTTCCAATTTCTCCAATAGCAAGATTGGAAGTAGGGTTGGTCTCTATATAAATACCCTTTCTCTGAATTTTATTCTTCATATAATTCTGCAGCGCCTTAATCAATTTCACATCTTCCCCTGTAATTTCCAGCCATATCACTTGATTATATTTCTCTTCATAAACCGGACAAAAATAAGTGCATACAATTTTAAAAGCATCCCACAATTCTACTCTGCAGCTATCATAGTCACGATAGAGACATTTCCCCTGGATTTCTTCGGCTGATTTTCTTTCCTTTTCCTCCATTTCTCTGTTGTACTGCCGAAACCGTTCAGTAAAATTTTCCTTAAATTTTTCCTGATATGCCTGATACAAGATATGCACAGTCATTCCTGCCATATGGCTGTAAATCTTTGATGCAATCTGCAGTATCTTTCCCTCCAGTGCATAGGCGGAAACCGGAAGTTCATACTTGTTCTCCACCACCAGTCCCCAAATCCAAAGGAGATTATCTAAATATTCTCCCAGGGGTATAATAACATTGCCGTTATTCCCTGCCCAATAATCAATATCCACACCCAATGCTATTCCGTGCCCAATCCTGTCGCAGGCCCTGTAATGATATTTCTCCACCACTTCATCAATATGGCGCAGACCAGATAATATATGCCTGTAATCCTCTCCCACATGATACGTCAGACCAATGCTATTAATATGCTTATAACTGTTGTTCTCCTGAATATACGTTACCAAAGCTGCGTTGCTGCCTTTCCTGACTTCGCGGTAAGCCGGGGTAAAAAGCCATGGTTCCGCCGCATTTTCATCAGATGCCACATCTACCCCAACCAAATATTCGTCCAGATACGGTATCTCATTTCGGATAGCTGCAACTGCTTTTGCAATGTACACATATCTTCTTCTCAATGCAATTTTATGATGACTGTCATGCAGCCTTGGTTCATCAATAAGTCTCCAGCAGAAAAATCCTGAAATATTGTCAAGATATTTTTTCTTATTGAAATGCAGAACCATCCCAATAGTAGGAGCTTCCTTTCTGCCACAGATATAGTTTTTATAATTAACCAAAAACCTGCTGATACCTTTTAGAATCTTCTTCTGAACTTCCAGTTCAGCAATTTTATTATCAGAATCATAAAATCTCATATCTAAATCTACAGAGATTCGAAATTCCAATTTTTTTAATGCTCTCATGTTCACCTGGGTGTGCAGCATATAATTCCAGAGACTCTCATCCGACATCCACCGCCTGAAAGAACCAGAAGTTTTGGAATAATGATCTTGGAACCAATTCAGTCCCTGAACGGCGTTTCTTTGAAAAACCTTGGAAAAAAATGTGTTTTTTATTCTAATATACTGCAGAAAAAGCCTTGTAAATTCTATATCCTGTTTTTCTTTTACATATGTCAGCGCTTTTACTAGAAAAATGTATTCCGCACACGTTAAGAGATGCTCATATTCTTCATACAAAATACTATATAATACATCTTTTTTCCCCATTTCTTCCGTATCCAGAGACTTTCCAAACTTATTGTGAAGCTTCTTTTGAATTTCTTTAAAATAGTTATATTTATCCTCTCTTGTTTTCCACATATTTCTCTCTGGATTTTCCATACTAACAACAACTTCTTCAAATTCACCCCGAATATAGCCCGCATAAGGCTCTTCTGCGAACCCTTCCAGAAAGTATGCTGTCAGACAGCGGTACACAGATACATGAAGCAAAACGTAATCATAATTGTCAAGCCTGTTTTCATGACTGCAGATTCCATCTCTCCAAACAGCAAAATTGGTAGACTTTTCCCAAAGCATCAAATAATCACTGGATACATTGATATGCAAATGTGTCTCTGCCATTCCTTTTTCCAAATTACGCATCAAAAGCCTGTCCGCCAGTGAAATGCTGGCTCCCTGGCCATAAAGCATTTGCAGTTTACTGCCATTCATGCATACAAATGCCCCGATAAACAAATCCGGCGTCACAATCCTGGTCAAAGTATTCCAAATTTCCACCTTATCAAACACTTCGTAGGTGCCAAGAATATCTTTTTCGCTCACCACTTCTGAATCACTATTCCAGGTCCTTATGGAGATCACTCCATCCCATGAAGTCAAAAGAGAACTGGCAATTCGAAAAATATTCTCTATATAGTATTCCATGACCATGTCTTTACGACAGATTTCCTGACAGCTGCATTCCATTTTTTCCATAATCTTTTTGTGCGGAAAAAATTTTTCCCCAATCAGCAGCACGTCATCTAAAGATCTGGGAATCCCAGTACAACAGCTGCATAAATATCTGCCAAAGTCCCGATGGGCTCTTTCATATCTTTGTGAGTACTCATTTCTTCTTTTGATGTTAAATATCTTTGTACTGTCCAAAAATGCGCAATAAGCATTTTCCCGTTCTGCCAGCAGATCCTCTCTGATAAGTTTTATATCTGTATAAGGAAATGTCAAAATCTCCAAAATTTGATTTAATCTGTATTTGTTCAATTTAGACCCTCTAATTAATTTAAAATACTATCTACATACTCCCGTCTCGCTTCTAGGATAATGGATTCAAATGTATTTCCGATCCATTCCTCTTGTTCTGTATCCATAATTTCCTTACATGCATTATAAAATCCTGCATAATAAGGCTCCCCCTCATCACAGGCGTCTGCTAATCTTCCTGAAAAATAATCTTGTCCTCTCTGGTCCGCCCACTCCACTCTGCATGCCATATACCATTCCACAACACAGATATAGCAGAGCACATTCACGCAAAAGTCAATGGCAGTATCCAGATTTCTTTCTCTTATACACGTTGACACACTCTCCATAAGATTGTGATAGGGAACCGTATAATTAGAATATACTTTCTCACTCTCATCAAAGCTCCGCGGTGTCCTCAGCTGTCTGTCCAACGCCTTCTTTGCGTCCCTGGCAAAATTCAAAATCCTGTTGTCATAGGCAACTCTCTTCCCTTCCTCCATGGAGTCCTCGATCATATTCCGGTACAAACCAAACGCTGCCTTTCCAGCATTTCCTATTTTTGCGGCGTTATCCAAATACTTCTCTTTGTCGAGGATGGTAATCAGGTTAAACCGCTTATACTGAGCTTCCAGCCTGTCTCTCATATCTTCCATGTATTTTTCAACTTCTCCGATCTCCTTGGCATGATCCAGTAAATAATTCAATATTTCTCCTGTAGAATACGAACAGTAATATCTCATATCTACAATGTCAATTTCAAATATCTTTCCATTATAACCTGATAAAATCTCAAACATCTCATCACGACAGCATTCATACACATCTTCCAAAAGAATATATCCATCCTGCTTGTCAATCTGATTTTTAATTCTAATAAACAATTCTTCCCTTTTTTCTCCCTCGTCCAGTTCATAAATATAAAAATCACGCTTCTGCCTTAACTGCCTTCTCTTACAAAGAAACATTTCTATGATCTGCCTGATATCTCTCCTTACCCGGTTTACAAATTCCGTGTCCAGTTCCCGTTTCCACAAATCTGTCTTCTCCGGCATCTCCTTTCCAAACAGAAATACATTCTCATACACCATGGAAACCATCCCCAGAATATTTTCAAACCATATCCGTTCCTTATAAAACAGACTTTTTACAAAATCCGTATCACCTCTCCATCGTTTTGTGTCAAAACAATGAAAATAATCATAGACCTGCCCTGCATTGTTGCGGTCAAACCCATAAAGACGATTCAATTCTTTGAATAATTCTTCATAGTGTTCCAGAAAATGTTCCATCTCCATACCCATACGGATCATTTTCCCTTTCAAAAAGACTTTTTCATTCACAAACTCTGCCAGCTCATTCTGGGCATAATATCTCTGATTCTCTGCATAAATAGAAACAGGCTCTCTTTTATTCAGCAAGAGCAGCACATGCTCAATAAAAAATCCCATTGCATACAGCGCAATGCACATATCCAGAAAAATCTGCTTCTTTTCCATATATCCGTCTGCCTGTTCATTCTCCATATCCATGTTCTTTCCATAAAGTTCTGTGATAAAACGATAATTCACATACATATCCCACTGATTATACTGACAGAGGAAAAAGCTGTCTGCAAACGCTTTCTCGTCAATATTTTCAAATTTCTCTGTGTTAGAACGAAGAATCAGGGTAATGAACTGTTTGACTGCTTCATACAGATTCTTTTTATATTTTTCTGCTGAAATGCTATTTTCTTCTTTTCTTTTTTCTGCCAAAAGCAGAACGCCTTCCACAAACTGACGCATAATGTAATAAGCGTTTCCCATCTTTCGTGAAGAATCTCCCACAAAGTGAAAATAAAAGGAAGTCTGTTCACACTCTTCCACAAAAGGCTCTTCTTCAGAAAAAAACATGGATATTAAACTTTTAAGAGCCATATCAAGAGATATATTATCTTCAATAATAAAATTCTGTTTTTCTGATATTCTATTGAATTCTTTCAAATAATATCGCGTAGAAGTTGGCAGTATTTTCAGAAGATACGCTTTCGCACTTTCATAGCTCTTACGTTTCATATGTACTGACTCTTCCCCATATACCAGCCACATAGGCTCTCCGCTGTTGCGCTCTAAAAATTCCTGCCATTCCCTGGGAAGTTTGTTCATCCGGTTGGTAATATTAATCTCCGTCACTTCCATAATCTGATTCTCATCCGCTGTTATAATGACAATGATATTGGGATGGGCAAGATACTTGGTGACAACAGAAAACAGATCATTTACCCGCTCCGGCGCAAGATCCACATCATCAAAAAAGAAATATATCATGGGATTTCCTGTTTCACCCGGCTTGCCTTCCACCGTTTTTAACCAATTCGCAAGTTTCGTCCAAAACTCCGTCAGCTCCCTTGCAAAAACAAATGCATTCTGTGCCTGTCTTTCCGAATTGCTCACCACTTCATAAAATGATTTTTCCGAATCAGGATTATATTTTACTGAAAAACTTAACTCACAGATGCGTTCCAGTTTCCGGCGCAGTTCATCTCGTTCCCCGACATGGCACTTTTGAGAATACTTCAATTTCTGCTCTTCAAACTCTGTCTCCAATTTCTCACTGATAACCGCCAGAATCCAGCCTAAAATGTCACATTCTTCTGGTATAATCTCAGGCATAATAATTGGAAATACCATATCTCTGATATACTTATCTTTGATTTTATCCTTCAGAGTATAGAGCACAGATGTTTTTCCAGTTCCTCTTTCTCCCAGAATAGAAAAGACGTTATCATACATAAGCGTATCCTGATAACGTCTTTCATCCATGGGGTCAATAATGACCCCTTTAAATTCTTCAATTTTCCTCCACAAGTCGTCAAATCCCGGGAATGTATTATACAGCTGCTCGTCATTCAATAATTTTATGCCCACTTTGTGTGATATACCCCTCATTATCTCTCCTCCTGTATTTAGAACTATTTTCTCACCAATTCGTAGGGCGATAAAATACTGCCCAGCATGTTAACATCTTCAAGCTCTTCCAGCATACTTCTCCTCTTGCCATTCCTCATCTGAGCTCTTCGTTTATAATCTTCTTCCTCTATCTCCCGGGATATCCTTGTAAGGCTGCGCTCATATTCATCTATCGAGACAGCGCCTGCTATATTCTGCATTTTTCTTACAGATTCAGTTTTTACCATACAAGATCCCTCTTTTCTGTCATAGTCTATAGTATGCCAAAATATCAGTTATCAACACAGAGAAGAAAGAAAATAACATAAATTAGCAAAAAAGTCCACCTATATTTAGAAATTTCGAGAAAATTCTCCAAAATTTATCACAAAAGATGACTGGTATTGTCCACAGCCCAATCACCTAATGAAATATCAGCTTGTCCTTTTAACAAATATATGCAAAAATAATATAGCCTGCCACAAACCTGCACATCACAGCCGGGCAGGCCATATTATTTGATCATCTCAGTTTCTGTTATTTTTAAAATTTCAAAAATCAGAAATTAAACAGCCGCAAAACACTGCCGTTCTCTTCTTCCTGTTTCTTCTGCATCATGATCCTGTACTCCTGCAGCAGGCTGTTCTTCTTCATATCAGATACTGCTTTGCCTATGTCAAGATCCTCAATACGGCTGCGGGACGCAGTGGTATTTATGGACGCATAAGAATTATAATTCATAGTATAGTCCAGGCGATTGTAAGTGGCTCCCATATCACCTCTTGCGGAAGATACTTTCTCCAATGCACCGTCAATGACAGAGAGATCAAAATCTCCAGTCACATCAAAATCCGCAATTCCCAGGGCATCAAGGGTTGCGTTGGGCATATCAATATCCATTCCGCTGCCATCTGGGCCAGAAGCCACATGGGAACTTCCCATGCTTCCATCCAGAAGACTCATAGTATTAAAACGTGTATTCTTTGCTGCATCGGAAATAGCGCCCTTGAGCTGATCAATTTCCTGCTGCATCATCTTCCTCTCTGAATCACCATAAATAGCTGTATTAGAAGCCTGTACACCAAGCTCACGAATTCGCTGCAGCGAATCTGTTATTGTAGACAATCCTCCGTCTGCCACGTTAACCATATCCTGCGAAGTGGCTGCATTGCGCTTTCCTACATCATATCCATTGCTCTGCGTCAATAATTTTTCGGCAATTGCCAAGCCTGCCGCATCGTCTGCCGCAGAATTAATACGTTTCCCGCTGGAAAGCTGCTGATAATTTTGATATAAACTTCGTCCTGCACTGCTGATATTTGAAATACTCATAGGTTTTCCTCCCTTCCAAGTACCTTTTTTGTTTTATTTTACCACCCAATCCTGGAAAATTCAAGAAAATTCTTACTGTTCTTGACATAAAATTTCGCTCAGACGCCTTTCCGCCAAAACATATTTTGAGCATTTCTGATAAAAAGCAACTGCCTGATCTATATTTCCAAGACATTCCTGAATAACACCCATATTATAATTTGCAGCATAAGAATTTACCCCTGCATTCCTGCACTCTTTATGCTGCTGTGCCTTCTCAAATTCTTCCATAGCTGCGCCAAATCTGGCATTCTTCATATAAATTAATCCCATAAGAAATTGAAAATCCGCACTATTTCCAAATTCTTCATAAATATTTTCAAAGAACAGCGCCGTCTGCTCCTGTCCGCTGTTTATCAGGGCATAACCATAGGTTTCCACCATATCAATAACATATTCCAGTTTAGGGTTCAAATCATAGGAAAGCCCCTGGTCAAAATATTTGCACGACTGCTGATAATCTCCCTGCATATAATAACTCTTACCCAGCTGATAAATCAGATAGGGAATCTGGCCGTGAAGCTCTCCAATCCGCTCATTGATCTGCGACAATTCCTGTTCCAAAAGCCTGATATTTCTCTGGGTCTTTTTCTTCCTCTCTTCTCTCGTCAAATCATAGCCTGTGTGTACAAAACTCAGAGGAGACAGCCATGTTTTATAGTCTTTTCCCTGTCTGCTCACAATCTGTTCATGTATTCTGCCTTCGTAATGGAACTTTCTCCGGTCAAAAATCCGGTTGACCCATTCTTGGTTTTCCTGCCGCACTCCATCCCGTTCAAATACGTTCCGCCTGCGGATACGTCCTACTTTCTCTGGATTCCTCCGTGCCTGCTCTTCCAGTTTGATCACTTCCTCCTGAGAAATAGGCTCCAAAAATTCATCGCTGTCTACTACCAGGACCAAATCAGAAGACGCCTTTGACACGGCATAATTTTTTGCCGCTGAAAAATCATCACACCAGGCAAACTCATGAAGACTGTCTGTATACTTCTGCACCGTTTTTTGTGTTCCGTCTGTAGAACCAGTATCCACTACTACCAGTTCAAAACCATATCCTGACAGCGCGGCCAGGCAGCGGTCTATATTTTTTTCTTCATTTTTTACAATCACACATACAGATATCATTACATTCCTTTCTCCACAAGCTCCAGCATCTGTTTCACACGCACCTCATAGGAAAATAATCTCTGAACCTTCAGATAACCGTGATACGCAATCTCACGTCGTTCCTCCTCGTGTAAAAGATAATACCTGCTCTTTTCCACTAATTCTTCTGCACTTGCATACAGGGCAAGTTCTTTTCCATCTTCAAACTGTTCTGCAAGTTCCTGCTGATAATTAGATAACAGAAATCCTCCTGCTCCCATGATATCAAGGGCCCGCAGGGGAATCCCGCTCTGAATAGAACGAAGCGTGATATTCAGATTGATTTTGGAATGCCGGAACACTTCTGGCATCTCTCGCTGGTAGTCTACTGTTCCGCCGCCGGCGGCAGCCGGCACCAAACTCAAATCGGATGCTGTATACACCGTCAGCTGGCTGTTTCTTGACAGCAGGTTCAAAGATGAAACCCTTTCCTGACAGGTAATCTTTTCATTGAGCATGGCTGCATACAGTTCTGTTTGAGATGTCATATAGGATTCTGGCAGTTTCATAGTGATATGCTCATTCATCTGCCTAACCACATCTTCTGTCAACAATTCCTGAACAAAATTATAGCCGTATATAAGCCCCTGCGCTTGTATTATTCCTTCCAGATAGCCTCTTATATACTCTGGAAGATACAAAATCTGGTCAAAACGGTTATTTTCATAGAGGCTCCCCACAAAGCTGACCTCCAGCCTCTCCTTCCCCTTAGTTCCGCTTTCTGGCCGTGGTTCGCCCATATCCTGGCAGAGCCTTCTGGTGTTTACTGCCAATGGAAAATGATGCAAATGAGGAAGATCAAGCGATTTTAACTGAATAAACTGTACCGAGTCAAAGACAAAAATATAATTATAAACACTTTTCACCGCTGGAGAATACAATGTCCAATGCGGGCAATCGTATATCCAGGAGATATATTTAATTTGAAATTTCTCTGCCAGTTTAGATATCAGCGGAAAAAAGTTAAACGTAAAAATACAGTCGCAGGCATACTTTGTGAGCAATTCTTTAAATTGTCTGGCAAAACTTTCATCCTGCTCATAATCTTGAAATGGAATATTGCATTTTATCAGCTCATGTCCCAGAAAAACAAATGTTTCTGCAATATCCTGCGAGGAATTTTCAAACCATGTATAATATAGTATTCTCATATGTTTATCCTCAATTATTACATTCTTTTTTCATTATTCTGTGATTATCGTTCTGTATCAATAATTCTTCCGCCCGGTTCTTCCACAAATGCCTGCTCACAGCCTTTTTGCATCCATCAGCTGCAATCGCCTGCATACGCGTTTCATCCTCAAGAAGTCCCCTCACTATGCCTGGAAGCCCAGCAATCTTCTCCAAGTCAAAAAGTACTATCCCCTGGCCGTCACCAAACTCTTCCTCCAGCCTTCTGCTCCAGTCTGATAACACAACAGACTGAGAGAGCATACTGTTCAAGACACGTTCCGTCAGACCGTCTTTATGCCATGACATAATATTAAGAGAAATTTTTGATTGCCGCATGACTCTCATGCTTTCTTTCATATTCAGCTCTGGATGGCTGCACAGACATGGGTGGCCAGCAAAAGGCGCATAATGCCAGGAATTCCCATAAACGTGTATCTCAATTCCAGCATTTAAAAGCGTTTCCATAATCTTTTCCCGGAAATAGCTCATAATACATAAAAATGTATCACGCAGCTGAAAGAAAAGATTCAAAAATTCCTCCCGGCTGACTTTTATCCCTCGTTTTTCAAGCACGTATGCCAGAGATTCTTCGGCTGTTTCATTGGGATGACGGCGCATTCTTCTCATGTAATGGGCTGCCAGATAGCGATAAGAAAAATCATATTGGTATAATTCTGGCAGAATTCCACGATAATTTATATAGGTTCCCACAAAACTTACATCATATTTCCTGGATTCTGCCCAGAAATCAAAAGCCGCTGTTTCCTCTGGTATTATGCCGCCAGGAGGAATATAAATACAGTCTTTTATATTCTTGTAATATTGCTTCGCAAAATCAATATAATTGCGGTCATGGGTCAGCAGATAGTAACATTCTGGTCCATTTTCAATATGCTTTTTCAAGAGTACAGGATGATCAAAAATCATGTTGTATTTGGGTCCTATAATCAAATCATGAAGATTTGTCGTTTCATTCTGCATTTTGATAGAAAACACATACGTCTGCATACCTAGTACAGCCTTAAAACGGCAGCCAATATACCTGCCTAATGCCTGATGGTCTTCCTCTCCGACTTCAAATACCTCTACTATCTGTCTGCAGCGGCGCAGAGCCGCTATCATTTCATCTGCAAACTGCATTAACGTATTATAGCAGACATTGGACTGACGATAAACCAGAATGGGACGTGTATCATCATCTATCTCATAATATTCTTCTCCATGAGAGATCATCTTCTCCAGCCATGCCACAGCCTCCCTGGGTTCTGGCAGGTGAGAAGCATTTTCCAGCAGGCTCTCAATAACAGGATTGAAAAAGCCAGATGCAAGCAGCTCTTCCTTATATCTGCCCGCAACATAACTGTCTGTGCGGAAATCTTCCCAGCTTTCTGTCTCATGGAGTTCAACGTCATCTGAAGAAATCCCCACTGCCTTTAACGGATACTTCTGCACTGCTCGCAGGAGAAATTCATAATTTTGTTTGGCAGCAAGTTTATGGTTCATATCCCCTATCTGGGCATAGAAACATTCTGGACATTCTATACTGCCATCTGCCCATCGGTCATCCAGCAAAAGCTCCATAAATGTAATTTTCCGCTGTTCTCCTTCTGGCAGACGCCTGGTATAGCAAATTATTTCTTCCATGAATCTCTCTCCTTTTTCCCGTTTCAACAGACTTCACCTACCTGATGGCTGTTTAAGAATTTCAAAGCCTATCCCTGCTCAATCTGATATATTTTCACAGTAGAAAAAATGTTCCAGAACCGCTCTTTTCCAAATCGAAAATGCAATCCTGAAACATGTTATCTTCTTTTCAAATACTCTTTGCGCTAATACATCAAAAATCCTGCATCATCCAATACTATGCCAACGCC
Source organism: uncultured Lachnospiraceae bacterium (assembly GCA_910585395.1). GTDB lineage: Bacteria > Bacillota > Clostridia > Lachnospirales > Lachnospiraceae > Petralouisia. The sequence goes on along the minus strand of CAJUCK010000001.1, from coordinate 177,604 downwards.
TTCTCAATGTACCCTTCCAGCTTCTCTGTAAATGGAAGAAGTTCTTCCTCAATTACCTTCGCCAGTTTCTCATCCTCCTTGGAAACATACGCATCATTAATATGAGAAACCATTTCATTTAAAGCATCCTTAGACACCAGTTCTTCCTTCTCATTTAACAGTTTCAAAGTTCCGTTGATAACCTGAAGCTCCCAGTTCACGCCGCGGAAAATATGCTCTACATATTCCTGGGTATCTTCTTTTCTTTCTCCCTTTAACTCTGGAACAATTTCTTTTAATGCTTTACAAATCTTTGGATTATAGTCCTTTAATGCCTCCAAAGCTTCCACTTGCTCTTTACGATTATCTTCCATGATATTCTCGTCCTTTCTTAAATACTCTGTTATATATATCGTAAGAAAAACTGTTTTACCTTAGCTTGTTTTATCATTTTGTTTACAAGAATCAGGTGGAAATAATGCATAGGACCCGCTTTCTCCATATATTGGTATGGCAGCTTCTTACCAGATAAATACCTGCGTGTTTTCCTAATCATTAGAAAGACACGACACCAGTCCTTCTGAATCCTGTTTTCTTCCAGCCGACTTATATACTTCATAAATTGCCTGCAGGGCAAGAGATGGATTGACAATACTTCCTGGTTCGGCATTCAAAAGCATCACTTTTACCATCACCCAGGAAACCTGATGTTGCAGAATATAATCAATATCCTCCTGCTGTTCTTCTCCCTGGGAAAAACGGCACAGGCATTCCATTACTCTTCGGTAATGTGTCATCCATTCCTCCAGATCCCACGAATTATGAGTCAGACCTGAAATATTCCGCTGCTGTTCCTCCTGGGCAATATACAAAAGCAGCTCAATCACTGGGACTTCTCTTTTAATATCAGACAATTCCAGGCGAACATCTGGGCGCACTTTTAAATATTCGTAAAACATTTCTCTAGCCTGAGTGATCTGTTTCATCTTCACAAGCTGGGTCATGGCGAGCTTCAGTTCCACAGTTTCCGCCTTTTCAGCCGTAATCCCCACATTCCCTTCATAGACTTTCAAGCCATTTTTCTCTACCCAGATTTTCACCATCTGTTCCGAGAGAAAACCGAATACCCGTTGGTTATATAAATCATAAGACTCTACATTAATACGTTTTTCCACCTCGAAAAGTATATCAAAAAGCCAGTGTGCATACTCCTGAAACAGCTTTCTGGAAGTCACCATGAGATTTCCATAATAGTAGGTGTGGTCTTCCATCGCCTTCTGAAAATACGGTGCATATTCTGGATATTTTTCTTGTATGACTTCTCCCACTGTCAGCAGATCCTGAGCATTATGCGCTTCTCCAAAATACTCCAGATAACTGGTATCTGCTTCCATTCTGCCTGACACAATCACATCATGGTCTTTTAAAATACTTTCATATTCCTGTTGATTCAAAAGCTCCCGCTTGTCATTGAGGAAAAACCGACGGTAATGGCAGACTCCAACTATATCTGCTTCTGTCTCATTCTTCCAGACCCAGTAAACTCCTGTCAGCTCCCCGTAATAATTGTTCCATCTGGAGATGGACTCTCCTGTATCATCTCCAAGATAACCAAAATCCTCAGCATTGGCCCTGCCGACATGAAGAGGGATATAAATATCGTCCTCTGGTTTCGGAAATTTCTTGTGTGTCATAGTAAAAATCTTTATTTTCATAAACGCCTCCGCTTTTCAAACAATGTTCACGTATCTGAATAATGATTACTTCTGCTCCATTAATTCCATCAGCTGCTCTGCCCGGTACTGCCAGGTCTGGGTATCTTTTGCATATTCATAACCTCTGCTGGCAATCCTTTGCAGTTCTTGTGGATTGTCCAGATATTTCTTTACTTTAGCTGGAAGTTCCTCCAGATGCTCCAGAGAAAACAGCAGAGCCTCTTTTCCATCTGTCAGGGTTCTGTCCAAAAATTCACTGCTGTCCGTCAAAGACACACTTTGATTTAACATAGCTGAATAGACCCTGTCATGAACCCCTGATTTAAACCATGGCATTACATTCAGCACAATTTTGGCATCCGCCATAAGTGGTATCGTCTCATCAAAAGGAATCCTGTCATGCAGAATCAGGTTTTCCTGTTTGCAGTCCAAATACTGCCAGCCTTCCCCATATATATGGACTTTTACATCCTGGTCTGCCAGAGTGCGGATTACCTGCGCACGTGCACGGCTTCTCAGCATTCCATCCATATCCTGAAACAGACGAATTGAATCCCGCAGATCTTCCTCTGGCAGCACGAGTCCTTTCTTCTTCAAGCACAATTCCATCCCCTGTTCCAGTGTCAGAGATGTTCTGCTGCACAGCAAATCATAACATTCCAGCCAAATTTGGCGCAGTCCCTCTCCAAGCCCCTGAATATGGTATTCCACATTATCATCCACAAGATACGCCCCGGTAAACAAAATGTCCATAGAACGTTTATCAAATTTGATCTCTGGTTCCTGACTGCGGATTCCTGCAAGGGGGAAAAAGAAGCTGCGCACTCTCCCCTGATAAAACCGCTGAATGAACTTTTGATGGTACTCATCTACGCACAAAAATGTAAGCCGCTGGACAGGAAACATAATTGCTGCGTGATAATACATGGGATGATCCACAATAAAATCATAGCAGTCTACATCCAGTTCATTCCAGATACTTGCCCTGTTTTCAGTAAGAAGATTTAACCCTGCATGGTTAAAAAACAGAGCTGATGTTTCTCCTGGTTTTACAAATGCATAAATTTCTTTCCTTGCCTTTTCTTCCTGACCCATATCTGCCAGAAGCACCTGGCAGCCTCTCTCATGAAATCCTTCTGCCATCAAGTGCGCAAAAGTCCTGAGAGAATCAGTCTCTGATTCAAAAATTATTATTCTTTCCATAAAAACCTCTTCTCATAATCCTGAATTAATGGAAACCATTTTTCACCCATTCTAAAGCTCGTTCATAATCATTTACCGTATCAATCTCACAGGTTCTAAGTTCCAGAAACGGAACAGGGAGGTAAGGTTCAATCAATTGAAATACATGCCCCGTACCATTCTGCATTTTCTGACTCTTCATCTGAGTAATTCCATTCCACTCGTAAGTCCCGGTATTTTTAGAAAATGCGCTCACATACTCTCTGCCATTTTCTTTATATGTCTGCAGCATCCATGGATCATCTGTTCCCGGAACTCCTCCGCTTACAAATTCATGGCTGCATGCAAGGACTTTCTTCATATCTTCTGGATGTACCAGCAAATCTCCATCAAGAGATAATATATATTCATTGGCATACTTTGCTGCCAGGGCAACACTGGCACCCGTTCCTGTCTCCCTGTAACGATGATTAAACACAAACAAAATATCCTCACGGTATTTCCTGACTGCCTCAATCACAGATTCCGCCTGATACCCCACAACAACCCGAATATCCTTTTCATGATCCAGCATTTCCAAGTGCCTGATAATCAGAGATTTTCCACCTACTTCCAGAAGAGCCTTTGTGCTTCCAAGTCCCAGTCTGCTTCCCATTCCAGCACAGCTGATAATCACTGTTCTTGAAACTGCCATCTGCTTTACCTCCTATAAAAGCCTCTCCAGAAATTCCGCCAGTTTATCTTCCTGACAGATAACATGGCTGGCAACTGCCAATACTGCCGGTGATACATCATGCACACCCCCATAGCCAATGCCGATTTCTGCTGCCTGTATCATCTCTGCATCATGATTTCCATCTCCTGCTGCCACAAAAGGCAGATTCATTTGGTTTATCACTGTATTTTTGTCTAAAATGTCTGATACATCCTGGATATAATCATTTCTCACCAGCGCTCTGGAACAAAAGAGGTGATCTTCCATTCCCATCTTTTTAATCATCTCTTGAATCCAGACATCAAGATGAACTGTCACAATGTAGCATCTCTGCCTATGATTTGTGATAAATTCCACCAGCTTTTCATTCACTGGGATTTCATCCACCAATCTGCTTACCTGGCTGACTGGAAATTTTTTCAGCAATTCTACTCTGTCCAGAAAACTCTGTTTGAAAGGTATTTCCCCCTGCATGGTGCGTTTTGTCAAAGAAAAATTTTTCTCGAATACTCCTAGTTTTCTGGAAACAGCCGGCAGAATTTCCTGCCTGGTTATAGTCGCATCCAGGTCAAACAAAAATACATATCCGCTCATTTTTCTCACTGCCCTCTCAGTATTATGATATTACCTTTCTAGTATATAAAAATACTGTGCTGTTTCTTTTCGATTGTTTAACGCATCCTCATCAAACAAAAAACCTTTTTGGATAAGCCTGAAACCATGATTAAAAAAAGAAGTTTCAAAAAACCTTTGAAGTTCCTGATGTGTTCTGTAAATAGCATTGTAATGATCTTTCAGCTCATCCGAAAAGTAATCTTTCAATGTGAGCCTCTCCTTAATTCCAATTGGCTCCCGGATACAGATAACAGAATGCTCTTCACAGCATTTCTCAATTTGAGCTAAAGTACTGTCCAGCTCTCCATCATTTAAATATATAAGGATTCCCACCATCAGTATTCTGTTAAATTTTCCTTTTCCGTTCTTAACCAAAGTCTCTTCCAGTTCATCTGCTGCTCCTTCCAGAAAAGAAAAATTTTCTCTCGTATTTCTCTGATTCGCAATTGCCACCAGCTCTCCACTAAAATCTAATCCACAGTATTCCCTGATCGTTTCCGGCAGTGCATCTGCCCACCTTCCAATGCCGCAGGCGACATCCAGCACCTTTGAATCTGAATTTAATTTCAGTAATGGACAGAGTTTCTCTGTCTCTTTTCGATTTCTTTCCTGTACTAATTCTTTATTGTTATCCTGGTACATGGTCACAGAGTATGGATTATCCACAGAAAATTTTTCTGCACGGTTCTTAAAGAAACGCTTTGTCTCTCTGTAATCTATATCTGTTATCTTCTCTGTAATGCGCATAATCTCTCCTTGTCATCCATACTTCTCTTCACTGTATTGTCCTGTTGAATTCATATGAAACTCTCCCAATACGTCTTATCCCAGCAGCCCTAAAATATCCCTGACAATAAATTCAGACGCAGAACACCCATTCTTTCCTGCATAGTCTAATGTTTCAGCAAACGTACTATGTCTCTCATCCTTCATATCGTCCTCGCCTTTAAGAATAACATGTTCCACAAACTTTTCAATACCTATGTAATCTTCTCCCTTCACATGATAATAGCTGGAAATAAGCCGCTCTCCCAGATTGTTAAATGCCTGTTCTTCCCTGGTAAGAAACAGCAGCGGTTTATCCACATACATATATTCTCCTATAAAAGAAGCAGAATCCATAATCATTCCATCTGAAGTGGCAAAAATATCCAGATAACTCTCTTCTTCTACCACTCTGGCATTGGGAAGGGAATTCCACTGCTCAAGATATCTGTCATATTCTTCATAAGATGAAAATAACTGCGACTCCACCGCCTTCCATCTGAGATTCGGATGAGGTTTAAAAATAAATGTAATGCGGTCTTGATATTTCTCTGCCAGATACAGCCAGAAATACACATTTTTTGCAAAAGTGGCATATTGTACAAGAGAAGATTGTTCCAATGAATGGTGGGGCGCAATAATCAGTCGTTTCATGTTCTCACTGCTGGCTTCTCTGGGAAATTTCCAGATACTTCTCACTTCATCCATTGTATAGTCTCTCTGCTCCTGAAAGCAGTCCATTTTGACATACCCGGAATAACTCACATTTTTGCCATGCAGCAGTTGATATTTCTCGTAGCCTGACAGATTGAGCATGGAATCTGCATATACTTTCCACTGCATATTCACAAATTCCTTATTATAGACAAATTTTGTGGCATAACTTTTCTCCATACTGTCTGCCACATACATCCCATATGGGATATAACAGTTTACCACACGCATCGGAAAACTATCTATCTGAAATGGTTCCGGCAGACAATGATACCAAGGTGTAGCATGTACCACAATATCCGGCAGTCCCCCGACAGCTTCCCATCCCTGGCAAATGTCCTTCTCTTTGTCATAAACCCGCCGAACCTCATACCCATGGTGTAGGAAAAAGTCCCAGGTCTGCGCTTCTGTTTTCTCCCTGTTTCCCCTTTCGCGGTCCATCAATGGACAGACAACAATGAAACATTCAAGCCGCTGATCTTTTTCAAGCATCCGGTAAACAGTATCAACAGGCCATTCAGCAGCTGATATTGCCAGAAATGCTATTTTTACCTTCTCACCGTTTTCTGCCTTGTTCCTGACATGATATTTTCCAAATGACATAATCCTGTCATATAACTGTTCATACAATTTATTTCCATTTTCCAGAACCTGTGAAAAGTAGAACAATGCTGCCAGATGACCATAAGAGTATGATTCTAGCGGATTGGCAATATCTGAGAACTCTCCTTTATCTATTCCATCCATCAGTTCTTCCACACGTTCTGCATAAAATTCTTCTGCGCTCATAATCGTTTACCTCCGCTTACGTTCCGCTCTCGCCAGGCGCCCTTCTTTCAATCATCATCCAGGAATTACAACTTAACGGTTAGGTTTTTAACCATATTCATATAAACTTCTATGCCATTTGGCAGCACATTTTTATCCTTGCAAACAGCTTTCCTGTAAATCTGCGATAATCTGTCCCTGATACACTGGATCCAGAAGCTCTTCTGCCACATCATCACCAGCCACTTCATTATTATATTTATATGGCACTTTAACCCGCTCCCCTTTACCTGCAAGAAACCATTCATATTCTAAATCTAAATGCCCGATGTCAACAGCCTGAAACCCTTTCACTGTCAAATCATAGGCAAGCACTCCTGCCGCTGGGCCCATCGCAATCAAAAACAATGTATCTTTTTCTGCATATTTTAGTGAAGTTTTTAAAATATCATCATATCGGTCAAAAGAACTGGTCGCCGGGGCGAGAATGCGCTTTATCTCTCTGGCGTCTTCCAGCAGATCATTTCCCGTTCCCATTCTGGTCTGCGCACCTTCCACTATTATTACACTGCGTCCCCTCCAAATATCTTTCAAACGTTCAAAACGCTTTTTGGGCGCGTCTGTCATATAATCCTTATACATTACATAGGGACGGGATACGTAAGCATCGTAATACACTCTTCCGCGCTCTAACAGGTTCATATGCTGTTCTCTTGTATTTCCGTTTGCCATGTAAATACGCACTGCATCAGACGCCGCTTCTGTGAAATCCTGTAATGTACCATAATTATTGGCAATTGCAATAAGCATATCGGGATGATGGCTGTACAGCACTTCTTTTAGTCTCTCTGAAAGTCTTTCATCCAGTTTTTGAAATTTATGACGGTCCAGCTTTACAATCTGTGAAAATTCCCCATCCCCGAACCGTGCGATAGATTTCCGATTGTCTATAATCTCTCTCAGCGTTTCCTCTGTATCCCTAATCACTGGAAAACAATATGCTTCCCGCTTTAACGCTGGATCCAGCAGTTCAAAAGGCAGATTATCACACCTCGCTCTGGCTACTCCTGCCTTTAGGTCTAATGCTGTCTGGTCCTCCACTACTTTTGAAAGCTGAATCATCATCTGCCTGTTAATTTCATACAGTTCCCGGACAGCCTTTAGCATCGCATCACTGCTCTTTTTGTTTGACAGATTCTCTTCCTGTAATGTTGTAATCTGCTCTTCCAGACATGTCAATTTATGTTCCAGTTTCATGATCATCTCTTCCATGGCTATTCTCCCATTATCTTGTTCTGATCTGCCAGTGCATCCAAGACTGCCTTGACTCCAGCCTTAAGGTTATAGCGTCCCTGCCAGCCAAGCGATTCTAATTTCTCTGCATTCAAGGCAGACACATCCATGAGATTATAGCTTTTCTTTTCCAAATCTGTTGCCTGTGTACAAACAACTTTTCTGCCAGCCTGGCCTGCGATTTCCTCTGCCAGCTCCCGTATGGTAACAACCGACTCTTTGTTGGAAATATTATATGCCGACCCCTTTTCACCAGAAACTAAAATTGTCAGCATCGCCGTCACACAGTCAAGCACATAGCAGTAAGAGCGCAGCTGCTTTCCCTGGCTCTTCATTACAATATCTCTCCCTGCCAAAGCGTCTCTGATAAACTGTGCATACACCCTGTTGTCTCTGTCAATCACATTCGGCCCATAGATATGCCCTGGACGCGCAATCACAATGTCAAGCCCATACTCTTCTATATAAGATACGCTTAACGTTTCCGCCGCCCTTCTCACTGAAGGGTAGCATGCTCTTACATTTAAAATATCCAATCTGCCATAATCTTCTTCTGCATACCATTCAGCTGCGCCGCTGCTTCTAGTCCCATATATTTCACTGGTGGAAACATAGAGCATCCTGCTCTCGCCGCCGCTCTTTTTCATATGTTCCAGCAGATGATGAAGCCCTATGATACTAGCCATCATCGTTTCTACTGGTTCTCTTGCAATATCTCCAGGCTGTCCATTTCCAGCACAGTGAAGGATATAATCAAATCTCTGCTCCCATTCCAGCTCTTCGGCCGCTTCATATTGAATAAACGTAAGCTCATTCCATGCCTTTAAACGTTCCTGCATCCGCTCTAAATTCCGGGATGCAGCATAAATTTTCATTTCTGCCAAGCCAAGACTTTGTGCACAGCAGAGAACATCTGTCAAAGCCGATCCGATCAGTCCGGTCGCACCTGTTATCAAAATACTGCTGCCATTCAGAGAATGCCAGATCCCTGCCAGGTCTGATACCGCATTCTTTAACTGTTTTTCATAACATTTAGAATCAAACATTATATTCCTCGCTTTTCTAATCGTTCTTTATCTGACTCTGCTTTTCTTTTCTGAATTTCTTCCAGGGTGATATCAATCAGTTTCACGCTGGAAGCCTCGCCTGGCCCCTGTCTTTTTTCTACCGGGGGAAGTTCCATATAGTCATGGTAAAGCAGGGTAAGATATCTGTCATAATCCACAAAACTGCGAAGCTGCATTCCTTCAAATTCTATATCCTGGTAATTCTCAAAACATTCTGCCGGCATTCCATATTTAGTCTCTTTGGAAGGGTAGGGATAGAGCAGATGGCTTACCAGTTCTGTCTTCTTCCGATTGCATCTCGCTGCCAGACAGTTGCGCAAATGAAACATGGAATTCTTTGGAATCTTATATAAATAGCGATATATTCTTCTCTGTAAGGGGTTTTCTGCCGCCGTCCGTCCCAGCTCTGAATACATTACTTTTCGAATAAAGAAATTTGCGCCGTAATACATCCTGCGCATCAGCTCTCCATCTGGCACATGATCCACCACAAATACGTCGATGCACACACCTGTTTTGTACTTCATATGTTCCTGCCCCAGCCGGATAAATTCTGTGCCTTTTCTTCGAAGTTTGGCATATCCCCATCTGTAATTCTTATCCGTCCGGTATTCCTGTAAAAAGAACCTCTCTCTGTCAAGTTCTTTCTTGCAGGCACGGCAGAACTTTGCATATTCATGTCTTGTAAATATCACATCTGCATCGTCATCCCATGGAATGAAGCCTTTGTGCCGTGCTGCTCCTAAAAGAGTTCCTCCGTCTAATGAATACTGAATTCCGTTATTTCTGCAGATGCGGTCCACTTCCACAATCATTTCCAGTTCTATTAACTGCAGTTTTCTCAAATCTTTTGCAGACAATTCTACTTTTTTGCTCATTTTATCCACTCATCCTTTTTTGCCATTAACAGTGCCTTAAAAATCTCTATATCTTCTGTTGTAGTAATTTTTACATTCTTCTCAGAACCAGAACAAAAATGCACTTTTTCTCCCAATTCAATCATCAGAGTACAAGTTGCCACGGAATTCGTAATCCCCCGTTTTTGCGCTTCCTGATGAGCCCAGATAAGTTTTGCCAGTGGAAAAGCCTGAGGTGTCTGTGTTCTCGCAAGAGAATCACGGTCTATCGTTTCCTCTGACTGCTTCCCATCCCCACACCTCATAAGCATGGCCTCCGCACAGGGAATCACTGTTATGGCAGAGCCATTGACACGGCACGAAGCGATACAGCCCGAGATAATCTCCTGAGATAAATTGGGTCTGATCGCATCATGAATTAACACCATATCTTCCGGATTACAGTGTTTTGCCAGCTCTTTGATACCGTTACGTATAGAATCCTGCCCATTTTCGCCGCCTTCTGTAATCCATTTCAGTTTTGTAATATCAAACTGTTTCGCATATGCCTCCAAAATAGTCTGCCATCCCTCAATACACACAACCATAATGGCGTCTATCTCCGGATGCTGCTGAAATGCCAAAAGCGTATAGATAATTACCGGCTTATCATTGATATTTAAAAACTGTTTGGGAATGTCCTGATTCATGCGGACGCCTTTGCCGCCCGCTATCACCATCGCTATATTCATGATACCTCCTCATCCTTTTACGCTGAAATTTCTTGAAGCGCCTCTATCAAATACTTGTTATCCTCTGTTGTCAAATCACCGATATGCCCTACCCTGAAAAGTTTGTCCCGCAGTTCTCCGCCGTTGGGACAAACCCATATATGATACTTTTCCTCAAGTTCTTCAAAAATCCAATGTGCTGATATTCCTTCTGTCATCAAGGGTGTCACTGCATTAGACAGAGATGGTACGGCAATGGTAAAAGGCAGATTTTTTATTCCTTCCCTAAAATTGGCTGCCAGCGCCGCAATGCGCCGGTTCTCCTGTTCGACTCCAATCCTCACCAGTCCCTGAAGCCTTTCATGTATCTGGAGCAGAATACTGACTGCCGGTGTAAAGGGCGTCTGTCCCCTTTCTCCATTTTTCAATGCATCCGCCAAATTAAAATAAAAACTTTCTGCCTGCATATCGTTTACACGTTTCACAGCTCTGTCAGAAAGAAGCAGCATGGATATCCCCGGAGGGACTGCAAGCGCTTTCTGAGAACTGGTAATCATAACGTCAATTCCCCATTTCTGCATGTCAAAAGGATCTGCAAGAAAAGCGCTGATTGCATCTACCACCAGCCAGAGATGATTGCGCCGGCAGAAATCTGCCACCAGATCCATATTATATAATTTTCCGATGGACGTCTCATTCATATTTATCAGCAGCCCAGTAAAATCCTGCCCGTCATACTGCGAGAGCATTTTTTCTGACAGCGCCTCTTCAAAAGGAACTGCCAGCTCCTGACAGGGAATATGATGCACGTCACATATCTCTGAAAAACGTTTCCCAAATCCACCGCCATTTATTACAAGAACCTTATCCTGTCTGGTAAACAAGTTCATCACAGCAGCTTCCATTGCACCAGTGCCTGATGCTGTCAGAAAAACTGCTCTTGCATCTGCGGGCGCATACGCCAATTCTTTTAACATTTCTTCATTTTCCAGCATAATCTTTGAAAAACTGGCATTGCGGAAATATGGAGTGCGATTCCCTCCAATTTTTAAGACATTCTCATATTCTTGAACTGGACCCACCGTAAAATTTAACATGTTTTCCTCCTTGCAGCCTTTCTGCCGTACACAAAGCTCACTTGTGCCTGTATTTTTCCTGTTCATTATATCATCAAAAAGAATTCCTGTAAACCTGGCAGACAATTGGAACAGAAGGGAAACAAAAAACTTGTGATTAGGGATAAATCCCTAATCACAAGTTTTCCCGATACCAGTCGACCGCCTCTTTCAACCCTCGTTTAAAATCATACTCTGGTTCATACCCCAGCAGTCTTTTGGCCTTGGAGATATCTGCATTGGAATGTTTGATATCCCCCGCCCGCTCCGGGCCGAAAACTGGTTCCAGCTTTCTGCCAAGAATTTCACACATCTGATCATATAAATCAATCAGATATTCCCGTCCGCCATAGGCAATGTTGAATGCCTGCCCCGCAGCTTCATGTACAGCCTGGCATGCCTTGAGATTTGCTTCAATGACATTTTCAATATAAGTAAAATCCCGGCTCTGCCTGCCGTCTCCGTTAATCACAGGCCGCTCGTTGTTTAACAGCATTTTCAAAAATTTTGGTATCACTGCCGCATATGCCCCGTTAGGGTCCTGCCTTCTGCCAAACACATTAAAGTAGCGGAGCCCATATGTATCTAAACCATATAATTTATAGTACAGCTTTGCATACTCTTCATCTGCGCGCTTCGTCAGCGCATACGGTGAGAGCAGATTTCCTTCCTGGCCCTCCACCTTAGGCAATACCGGATGATCCCCGTATACTGATGAGCTGGAGGCATAGACAAACTTTTTTACATGATTCTGTCTGGCCGCTTCCAGCATATTCAGCGTTCCGCGAATATTTACTTCTTCATAATACAGAGGCATCTCAATACTCCTGGGCACGCTGCCCCATGCCGCCTGATGCAGTACATAATCTACTGCTTTACACGCCTCCATGCAGGTATCTAAATCCGTAATGTCGCCTTTTATAAATGTGTAGCTTGGATGAGCCTGAAACAAATCCACATTTTCCTGTTTTCCTGTTGACAGATTGTCCAGGCAGCGCACCTGATATCCCATGTTCAGAAGCGCCTCGCAAAGATTTGAGCCTATAAAGCCGGCTCCGCCTGTCACTAAAAACAATGTTCCTTCTGCAAATTTTATATCACTGTATCCCATATATTCACCGTCGCCTTCATTATTTACTTAAGTGCTCTTACAGCCTCCAGTAATCATATTCCTGTTCGGGAAAGTCTTTTCTGTCATACATTCCTTTCAGGTCAAAAAGCAGCTTCCTCCCTGTTTTTGAAAATCTTTGCTCAAACCATTCTCTGCCCAATCCCTGGAATATTTCATGCTGTACGCAGACCACAATGGCATCCATATCTTTCATCTCTTCCATAGGAAGTAATTGTATGCCGTACAGCTGCTCTGCCTCATGCTTATCTGCCACCTCATCCGAGACAAACGGTTTGACACCGTATTCTTGCAGCTCATTTATAATATCAATGACTTTGGTATTTCTGGTATCCTGGCAGTTCTCCTTAAAGGCAAATCCCAGAATTGCAACTTTTGATTTCTTTATTGCCCGTTCTGCCTTAATCAAACCCTTGACAATATTCTCTGCCACATACCTTCCCATATCGTCATTGATACGGCGTCCTGATAAAATCACCTGTGAATGATAACCCATCTGCGCCGCTTTATGTGTAAGGTAATATGGGTCTACGCCAATGCAGTGCCCTCCTACCAAACCCGGACGGAAATTCAGAAAATTCCACTTTGTGCCGGCCGCTTCCAAAACAGCTTTGGTGTCAATTCCCATTTTGTGGAAAATAATGGACAGCTCGTTCATAAACGCAATGTTGATATCCCGCTGGCTGTTTTCAATCACTTTTGCCGCCTCTGCAACTTTGATGGATGCCGCACGGTAAACTCCCGCCAGCGCCACCAGTTCATATACCTGTGCCACAATCTCCAACGTCTCTTCATCCATTCCAGATACAACCTTTACAATGGTTGACAGCACATGCTCCTTGTCACATGGATTAATGCGTTCTGGTGAATATCCCACCTTAAAGTCTTTACCGCACTCAAGCCCGCTTTCTTGCTCTATGACAGGAACGCACTCTTCCTCAGTCACTCCTGGATATACTGTGCTCTCATATACCACAATGGCGCCTTTTTTTATATTTCTGCCGACAATCCTGGACGCTGAGAGTACCGGCATTAAGTCTGGGGTTTTATCATCTCTCACTGGAGTAGGCACTGCTACAATGTAAAAATCTGCTTCCCTTAAATCTTTCTCCTGAGATGTAAATACCATAGAAGTCTCTTTGACTGCTGTATTTCCTACTTCTTTGGTCGGGTCTATTCCCTGTTGGTACATCTTGATTTTCTCTTCATTCAGATCAAACCCAATCACATTCAATTTCTTTGCAAATGCCACCGCAAGAGGCATTCCCACATATCCAAGCCCTATCACAGCTAATTTTTTTATTTCCATTTTGGTATTCTCCATACAATCCAACATTACTTTTTGTGTTTTAAGATATTTCATTTTCTTCAAAAGTCAGACAAAAAAGACGTCTGTGCAGTTTCGTTTCGCTAAATTCTTCTCAATCTCTCTCTGAGCCTTCGGATTTGCTACAGACACTACGACACCTTTTTTCTCCAGTTCTTCTAATTCTGAGAGTGGATACACGGGATATCCATATTTTTCTTTTACATTCATCTGCCGCCCGATATCCATTTTCCCCCGCTCCATAAACCATCACCCCGGAAAATCTGCTGGCATAATCAATCATTTGCCCATCCAGATAGCTGTCAAAATCTGTAAATTTATTTTTTCTCTCTGCCTGCTGTATGATCTTTTTCAGCAATGCCTGCATGTAAGTATAGGCGGTTGCCGCACAATCTATATTCATAACAGCAGCTGTATAATAACCTGCCTTCTGAAGTTCCAATGCCAGTATCTCCATGGCATCAGATTCCAGACAAAAAAGATTTTTTTCTTTCTGCAGTTTTAATCTGTCAGGCAGGTCTTGATTATTTTCAAATACTTTTTTTATTGCATCCCCGCGGCAGCAAAATACAAAAAAGGGAATCCTTTCTTCCCCGATCAGAGAAAAGTATGTACCATATACAGGCTGCGGCACAGTCAGCATCCCCAGTCTTTCATGCCTGCTGAAAAGTTCTTGCACTCCTGATAGATAATTCTGGTTTTCCAGAAGATTACTCCATAGATGATCTAACAGGCTATACTGTTGTAAACAAAAATAACCTGACGCAAAATAATCTACATCATGGAGAAAAATAAGATATTTGTATTTTTCTGCCAGTTTGAGACATTTTAAATACACAAAATAATAGATTTCTTTTTCTTCTACCTCTTCACAGATAACATTTTTCCCCTTCAGTTGTTCCTGAATGGTTTTGATCATTTTCTTTGATTCAGAGTAAATATAAATTTTTTCTTCTTCAAAACGCTTTATATATTCCAGGCACTGAGGCAGGCAGCGCTCACAGGACAGCCAGAACATCAGAACCGTTTCCTTGTCGTGTTCTTTCGCGGCAGTCTCCGAGACAATATAATTCAAATTTAAAGTCTTTCTGATATCCCGCATATCATAGAGCCGCAGTAAATTATCCCATATCAGGTTTGTATCATAATCTGTATGGTTGTTAATATACTCCAGAGCTTTCATGGTATCATTGCCCTGTTGTCCTGGATTCTCTGTCAAATGTTTCATTATAAAATTTTTTCTTTTTATAATCGGACAGCGGTATTTTTTGATAAGCTGATAAGCAATATGGTAATATTGAACAAAATTTTGTTCTGGCTGCGCTGATTCAAATAATTCTGCTTTTACATAGGTATCTCCTGTAAACCCCTGCTCTTCCAGCAAATGGGTAAAGATTCGTTCATGTCTGTTTGTAATATCAGAAAAGATCCATTCTGTTGAGTCAAATGCATTCCAATATTCCTGAAACCATGGATGACGCACCAGTTTACGGCGAAACGCATAAAAATAAGATTGTATATATGCTGGTATTTTTTTCTCATTGCAGGAAAAATAGTCTGAAGATTCCGCTTCCCTGGTCAGCCCCCAAAAGTCTGCTTCTCTGCTGTCCATTTCATCAAAGACTTCCTGCCAAGGATAAATCGGTCCATAAAAAGTATCATTAAAAAAAATGATCTCATCATAGCAAGAGGCTTTTTCCCATCCTATGTATTCTGTCAACGCCATCTTTAACGCCATGGCGTCAAATCCTCTGTTTTCCCGTATGTACAATTCGTCTGAAAATTCTTCAAGCGCCTTTTGGCTTTCTGCAGTCAATTTTCCGTTACAGACAACTGTTAAATTAGTCAGATGTTCACGCATAGTACTCAAAAGATAGCAGACATAACGGTCCACAATGCCATCTTTATCATAAAATACAAAAATACCTAAACGATTCATGACTTATCCTTTCGTGCTGTGTTCTTGATTTAATACTAAATCTGAATTTTTCCTTATCTCCTGTCCAGCGTTCAAAATACCCATTTCTTTTAAGGAAATACCATTCTTCCACAAAATATATGTGAATGACAATTGATCACGTTTTTCACCCTTCATATATTCCTCAAACCATTGCTCCATAATGGAGCAGCCTATATCGCTGTCATTATCTCTGACAATCATTCCGCATTCTAACAAGCCAAATTCCCTGGGCATCCCTTCATATAGATATCTCACCATCTGCTTTCTAAGTTTCTGACTGTCCACATTTCCTCTTTTATTGGCAATCAGTCTCAATCCCTCTTCATAAATGCAGTTTCTCTGAGGATGTTTGTGCAGCGCCATACCGCTTGCCCCAATCTGCTCAATATAATGTGATATAGGATGTATGAGCTGTATCGCGCCGTCAATATAAATAGAATACCTATACCTGCTGAATATCCAATGTCCATGCATCTTGCACCATCTGTTTTTCTCTGCGCTGCCAGTGATGCTGCCTGGAACAAAGTCTGCAATATCAAGTTGTCTGTATACTTTTAAATCAGAATACTTTCTATCGCTTAGCAGATAATAGTCGCAGCTTTCTTCTGTAGACAATGGTTCTTTAATACAATCATAGTCTCCCGTAACACATGTATAAACTGCAATGCGGCCATTCTTCTCTGCTGGGCCGCCGTTTGTATGAGCTGGAAAATCTAATGCATGGTCTCGCATATTCTGAATCCCATAAAATTTTTCCAATACAAAATCCTGTGCTGTAATATCATCAATGGTGATAACATGCAAGAATGAATTTTCTTCAAAAGAACGGCGCACCTCATCAATATATGCCGCCCCCACGCAGACAAATATAAGCATAGGTTCTGACAGTGCAGACAGGCGCTCAAAATCTATCTTTTTTATTCCAGGATGACTCTTTAAATAATTTTCAACAGCTTGTCCATTCTTGTCACAGGCAAAATCCAGGCTCAAACCCATCCAGTCTAAAAACTGGTTTCCCATATCCCTTCCTAACTGCCCTAACCCATACAGACATACAGGATAATGATTTTGCTTTGCGTCATGTATCTTTCTTTGTATATCACCTGCACCAGACATTATTTCTCCTCTACTTTTTCTGCACAAAAGATTGTATTTCCATCTTTTATCGTTTCCAGCACCTGAATATCTTTGATTCGTTCCGTTTCTATTTCTAAGGGAGAGGCATCTAAAATTATCAGGTCCGCCGTCTTGCCTTCCTCGATGCTTCCCTTTAGATCTTCCTCAAAATATTGATATGCCGCATTGATAGTCACTGCTTTTAGCGCCTCATAAACGCTGATTTTCTGCTCTCTGCCAATTATTTTCCCTGTTCGGCTGACACGATTTACTGCACACCACACAGAATGCAGCATATCTGGTTTCGTTACTGGCGTATCCTGATGAAAATTAACGATCACCTTCCGACTCAAGGCATCTTTGACTGGGCTGATACGATTTCCTCTTGTTTCTCCTAAATTTTTTAAATGGACATCTCCCCAATACCATACGTGGCCGACAAACATGGAGGCAATCATATGCAGTCTGGCCATTCTGTCCAGCTGATCATTTCGAACAGTCTGGCAGTGAATCATCACAGGTCTCAGCGCTAAACCATCCGCGTCATTTTCAATACATTTTTCAAAAGCATTTAGAAATTGTTCCGATGCAGCGTCGCCATTGCAATGAGCTAAAATTTGTTTTCTATCCTCTGCCGCTTTCTTTACGTATCTCGTAACCGTTTCATCATTGTAATATGCGCAGCCATATTCCAGTCTGTCTCCATTTTCATATGGTTCTGACAGCCATGCCGATCTTCCCTGAGGCGAACCATCCAGAATCATCTTATAACCGCCTAGTTTTAAATGATTCTTATATTGATTATCCATCTGCCTGTTTTTTTCAAATATCTTCGAACCATCCGCGCTTATCAGTGGATAACTAACCACATCAATTTTTAACTTACCAAAGTCTGACATTTGCTTTAATATCGCAAAATTTTCTTCCGTAGCAGCTCCATCCTGCACAGTCGTTATTCCATGCCTGATATAAATATCCTGCATACTTTCCAACATGAAGCCAGTATCTATGTGTACTCTCGTTTGTATCACAGGCTGCAGCAAAGCTATCCCTGTCTCTTCTATATAACCGCTGGGTTCCCTGCTTCCACAAATTCTGCCAATCTGTCCTCCCGGCGGATTTTCTGTCTCCTGGCTGATTCCTGCAAGAGTCAACGCCAGACTGTTTGCACAGTACAAATGTCCTGAAACATGAATGATAATAATCGGAATATCAGCGCTTGCCTGATCGAGAATTTTTTTATCAGGATGCGCCTGTTCTCTCAAAAAGTTATGATCATATCCAAAGCCCATAACAATTTCTTTCTCTGTTATCTTATGGTCAGAGATATATTTCTTAAGTGTCTCTATGATATCCTCAAAAGAACAGCATTCTGATAAATCTGCCGTGAAAGACATCTGCCCATTCATCACAATATGGCTGTGTGAATCAATAAACGATGGCATAAGGCATTTTCCCTGCAAGTCCACTTTTCTGGTATCACCAGACAGCCCACTTGAGATTTCATCCAGCGCCCCTACTCTTTGAATCCGTCCATTAGAAACCAGAACCGCTTCTGGTCCTGCTTCTTGCTCAAACGTCTCTTCTGCCATCGTAATAATTTTCCCGTTATAAAATAATGTATCCATATGTCTTCCCTTCTCTTTATTTCCAGCTGTATGTCTTTTTCCCCCAGGACTTTGTCAGCTTTAAGGCTGCCAAATATACTGCCGCGCAGAGACAGAGTCCTATGATGCTGTATTCCATGGACAAACTGCCCGATGCCAACGCCAAAATCAAAATATAAACAGGTGTGGAACACATCATTATGATGTTGCATGCCCCTAATTCCACACTGGTCGCTGTCTGAAAATCAGGGTCGATAATTCTGATCAAAGAAATTCCGCTCGGCACTGTCCCTGTACAAGTGCCATAAATTCCCAAGGTTCTTTCAAAATCATTACTTCCTCCAATTCTGCACCCAAAATAGCAGCATACAATAAAAGTAACAATTGTAATAATCACTGACACAATCAAAATTGGAACCATCCATTTACTAATAACATTTACAGAAATCGCCATAAAAGAGCATACAATCAAATAATCTGAAAACCATCCGGTGATTTTATTCTGCAGTACATTCTCCTGCAGGAAATCTATTTTTAATTTTTTCATGATTGACTTCACAATGTATGCGGCATACATGCCATTCATAAACATCATATTCTTCATCGATGTTCCCAAAAATCCCGGAATCAGCCCCAGCGCTTTAGACAATCCCACTGCCAAGATATAACATCCTCCTACTAAGGCAAAGTGAAACGCGAGTGTTTCAATGTTGCTGCTGCATGTGGTATCTTTTACCATGTATTCTGTCTGTTCGTCTTTTTTCAGATAGCCTTTTAAAATACTCTCATCTATCTGCCCGCAATGTCTGGCAATTCCTCTTTTTATGCCAATTTTGGCTGCCGGTATTCCCACAAAAAACGCGGCTGCAAATCCTATGGCTGCAAATGTAATTGCCGCCATTGATGCGTCTTTCCAGCCATATTGTTCAAAAATTCTTCCATATGTCGCCGCCTGGCCTGGTCCCTGGCAAAATGCAAATTGAATGAGCATGCCGTAAACCGCGTCCATATTAAATGCTTTCCCTATGACAAAAATCACCAACGCTGCAATCACAGGCGTAACTGCATAGAGCAGGCACCATATAAGCCCTAATGCCACAACACCCTTAAAAATCTTTTTGGAACTGTTCTTCTCTGCCGCTGATGTACTTGTCAAACTGATAGAGATAAAAGACACTGTAAACAAATTGTCAACAATTAACGTATACATTTCTGTTTCTGTTCCAAAATTAATCTGCAAATTGTAACAGACATTTACAAATATAAAACCCAGAATTCCAGCAATAATACTTGCAGAGACCAGCATATTTCTCAGAAAAGATATTTTTGCCCGTAAAAAAACTCCAAGGCACAACATGATACTCGCCCAGCCAAATGCCATCATAAAACTCATAATCAACCTCATATCCAGCATAAACAGCTGTCATTGTTACAGCCATTTACGCTGTTTTTCTTCTGTTAGTCTTCCAGATGTATCCAGCTTCCCAGTTCGAGATCCCTTTCATATGGTTTTAAAGGAACCATTCCGCCTTGATGATGAAAGGTAAATTCGCCCAAATAAACTTGTCCGTTTACCTCATAAAAATCGACTCTTACGTGTGGAATTCCCGAAGATAATTTCTCTGCTATTTCCTTCATCTCAAGATAATTTTCAGGCATATGCGGCTTAACAAGCGCATTGGGGTGACCGCTTTTCATTTCTATATGTTCCAATTTTTCATTGTAAAAATCCGTTGTGACTTCACTTTCAGAACTCATGCGCCCCTGGGCTATCAGCAGCACTTTTGCAACGCCATGAAAGCAGAAAAATTTATAATCTCTCAGTTCTCTGTCCTGATTATCTTCCAGATATTGTTCTGCGATAATTCTTGGTTTTACGTCTTTATACTGCCATTCTCTGCCAGCCCAATAATAATTATATTTCAGATTTCTTTCTAAAAGAGTTCTTGCATTTTCAATATCAAAACTGTTTTTATCTTTGCAGACCACCGTGCTTCCAGAATCATGGGTACATTTCAATACAAACTGACGGGGAAGTTTGTCAAACTCGATCTCGTCAAAGGCGTCATAGATTCCCAATGTTGGAATTACATATTCTTTCCCTACTTTTTCTGCTATGTAGTTTTTTACTTCATATTTATCAACCATCCGCGTGTATTCTGGATTTCGTACATGCAGTTTCAGCCACTGGATTTTCTCGTTGAACGTCTTAGGATCATCCAAATTAGGACGATACCCCATATGATATTCAAATTCTGTACTGATATAATCTGCATCATTTAAAACAAATTTAAATTTATTGTTCAGTTCTGGTTCATTTTTTCTAAGTAAGTCCTCCAGAAAGACCTGCAGAAAAATCTGATCCATCTCTACAATGTTAAATATCCCATTCTCTTTTAACTGTTCTCTGATACTTTCCTGATATCTATACGAGACTGCCACAAACACTGTTACTTTGTCATGAAATAAATATAATTCTTCAGGTGAAATGGTTTTTACCCCATCCTTTATCTCTTCACCCGATTTCTTCTTGTTGTCACAATAGAAATCAACCTTCACTTCCATTTCACGCAATATGTCATACACCCACGTAGTACCATATAATCCAGCCCCAAAAATGCATATTTTCCCTTTTTTGGCGCTGCTTAACAAGTTTTCAAATTCACAATATTTCATTGGCTTCCTCTCCCGCAATGATTTTTTCAGTACTAAATGCGTCCTTCATTTTGTTCCCAATATACAGAATAGATTCCATCCATATAATTATGTTTCTGAGCATAAATTCCTTCTTCATCACCCAATAAATATTTCCAGACTTCTGCATGTTTCTTGGCATAATTTTCCCAGGACCATTTTTCCACAGAACTGCGGACTTTTTCACGCTGATTTTTCAAATTCAGCAAAACGTCTCGAAAATCATCTACTGTCCGGCACAGATAAGTGGGGGAAACACTTGTATCCAAAGGATAGCCAACAGGAGTAACGATCGTGTCAATTCCTGCGTACATAGCGTCCATAAAACCGCAGCCTGCCTCGTCCCAGCCGTAAAACATGTATAAATCCAGTGTAGGCATAAGATTTGTATATATACTTAAATCAAACTCTGGATAATAATCTACTTCAAAGTTCTGCTTTTTCAGAGAATCCACAATTTGTTCCCATCTATCCCCCATAATTACTAATTTAAAGTAATCAGGGTCCATTCCCTGCATAATATCTAATAAACAAGTATTTCTTTTCCTGTTATCCTCATGATTTCTATGGGTAATTCCGATCACATATTTTTTAGGTTTAATCATTCCATCGTGCGCGGGGTTAATGTAACACACTTTATGCTTGGGAATTCCGTTCATCACCAGAAAATCCATTACGTCTTTTGACATACAAATTCCCATTTTTGCTGTTTTCAAAGCATATTTTAATTGTTCAAGTTTGTCCTGGCTGATAATATGTGTAATATACAGCACATCGCATGTATGATCATAAAGAGGTTCATATTCTGCGTATGTGTAATAATAATTGATATCAGCGTTTAAATCAGGATAGTCATCTATGTCGGCTTCAATGTTCATATTATGCAGATTTTCTACCAGCTTATCTGCATACTTTCTTAAAATCCATCCCTGATCTCTGCAGACAATCCTAACCTTTTTAAGCTTTTTTCCTTTGAAAAGCGCGTTATCTTCTTTTACCTTAGATTGATAATAATTAAAAGCTATGTTATTACGAGCGTCAAAAACAAAAGCATCTATATCTAAACTTTCTAAACATTTATGAACTTCATTCCGCACTTTAGCACTCTCTATAGCAATCAATATAAGCAGCGGCTTTCTTAGTTCTTCTAATTGTTCAGGAGAAATCACTTCTATCCCATGAAATTCTTTTATCTTCTGTGCATTTTTATCACACACATATCTGACATTCGAAAGTCCGGCTAAAATAAACGCACCGTCATGTCCTGCACCATAGAGAATGAGTTCTCGATCCTCTTTTTCCTGATACTTTCTGAAATCATTTTCATAACTCATAATTTTTACTTTTGTCTGCATATTCACTCTCTCCAAATCACAATTCTAAAATATCTGTTCCCCAGAAAAATACATTTTCCTGATTTCCAATCTTAGTTTCTATTGTTTCTTCTATTTCATCTGCAAAAGATGTGGAAGCAACAATCGTTACATCTGTCTTATCATAATATTCTTGAAAACTTTCAGCAGAAATCACCTTTCTGCCTTTAAATTCTTGTTTGTCAGGCATTGTTTCAACAAAGGCTTCAATCATACAATTATCTGGCAGTTTATTGAGCAGACTCTCACATACGTCTCCAGTTCCCCAAATCAAGACTTTATACTCTCTGTTCTCTGCAAATATTTTTCTTGCCTTCTCATATTTCAAACAGGAGCTGCAGGGATGCCCATTGGCGAACTGTATTCTGTCAGCTCTAAAAGGATTGTAAAACGTTTCAGCCGTGGCTGGACCTGCAAACTTATCTTGCGTCAAATCTTTTCTGACAAAAAAAGCGTTAACACCTGAAATATTTGTCGCGACTAAAGAATAGCCCAATCTGTCTCCTAATCTTTCAAATGCTTTTAAAGAGGCTCCATGTTTATCTGTTCCCATCCATGCATGTGTTTCCTCATATGGCATAACCCACTCTAAATCAGGCGGAAATTTTGCATTGTATTCAATTACCACCACTTTGGGTTTTACACATTCTACAGCCTGCCAAACATGATAATCATTTCCATCAATATCTATACTTAATAAGTCTATACCCCCCCCCGGGTATCTGAGAAGCCATTTTCCGTAAATATCTCATTGATATTATTTTTATCCACATATGCATTGACAACTTTTAATTGTCCACATTGAATGACATGATGAAACTTTCTCTTAATTGCATCACAGTATCGTTTTGACCCCTCAATCCACATTCCGCTCCATCCATAATGGAGAAGGCAGTGTGTATTGCTCTCTAAACCATCTTGTACCCCAAACTCAATAAATCTTCCAGAAGAAACGCCAATACGTTTCAATATCTCATGAATGATTCCATCCTCATCATTTTGAGAATATACTTTATATCCAAACCCTTCCAGATATAATGGATTGTCAAATCTTTCTTTTGTTTTCAAATCCCAGCAGTAACCTGCCGTAACATTACTTAATAATTTTCCATTCAGCATAATTTATTTCCTCTTTATAATTCTTTCCTTGCAAATTTTATGAACATCTCTCATACAGAACGAACATTAAGAGCCAAAAAAATACTCTTCCAGCATCAGGCACAGACAATGGTACACAGGCAGATGCAGTTCCTGTATCAAATAGGTCTCATCTCTTGGCACACAGACTGCAGCATCTGAAAAATCAGCCAGACGTCCTCCCGTTCTGCCTGTGAGGCTAATAATTTTTATTCCAGACGCCTTCGCTACTACTGCGGCATTAATGATGTTTTTGCTGTTGCCAGACGTTGATATGCCCAGAAAAACATCACCAGCTTGTCCGTATCCAAAGAGCTGCTGGGCAAACACGCCAAGACCATCCACATCATTGATATACGCTGTCGTTAACGCCTCGTGTGCGACCAGTGGAATCGCCATCAGCGAGCATTCCAGATTTGCGGATAAGGATTTTCCTATCTCCATATCTATCTCACACATTTTATTTGAAAATTCTTTGGAGACAGGTCTGGGAATGCGAAACCGTTTCATCAATTCTCCTGCCATATGCTCAGAATCAGCTGCCGATCCACCATTTCCTGCTATCAATAACTTGCCTCCATTTTCAAAGCATCTCTTCAATATGTAATAAGCTTCCAGAATCTGTTCTCTGCATACGCTTAATTCTGGATATCTATGGATTAAACTCTCTATATGTCTTACCAGTTCCTCATTCGTTTTTCCCATAATTTTCCCTGTAATCAATCTATTTTTAATATTTTATCCACCGCGCCTAATAAAGTGTTCTCATGGATATCAGCATGAACTTGTACGGCTTTCCCTATTGCTGCCACTTTGCATCCTGCGTTCTTTCCTGCCAGCATATCTGTGTCGCTATCACCAATCATCCATGATTCTGATAAATTTATGTTATATTTTTCTGCCGCCTTGACAAAAAGTCCTGTCTTGGGCTTTCTGCAGTCACAATCACATTTTAATTCTGCTATTTCTCCTGAAAAACCACGGTCTGGATGGTGCGGGCAAAAGAACAAATCGTCTATATAGGCTCCTTCTTCTCCCAATAGCGTTTCCATTTTATGATGTATTTCTTTTAATTCAGCATAGGTCAGCTCTCCTCTTGCTATAACGGGCTGATTGGTAATTACAATCGCCAGAAATCCCTCCTGATTTATCCTTTTTATTGCCTCTGCCGCGTCATCCTTCAATTCCATTTGACCGATATCTTTCAGAAAACCAACATATTTATTGATCGTTCCGTCCCGATCAAGAAAAATTGCTCTTTGCTGATGTGATAAGTTTTTTTTATGCAGCATGTTGCTTTTTATATCCTTTTCCACCTCATGATAGCGTTTGGGCGTCCCCATATCTTTTACATATTCAGGGGAATCATAAACAGCCAGCAGACGCTTTTCAATCAATGGTTTTAATACTTGTCTGTCTAAATCAATGCGTGTTTCATGATCAAATACCGGCAAATCCAGCATCTGCGCTGAACACATATGAATTCCCGCATTGGTCCGGTTTTGGCGCCATGTACGCGGTTCTTCCTTATTAAACCATCTTGTGGCAGTCCCTTCCGCATCCGCTGCAATCAATCCACTGTCAAAAGGATGGTCATTGGGATGTGTAAAAATCGTTACTAATTTATTTTTTAATTTGTGATATTGATAAAAACGTTCTAAATCTACATCAAATAAAATATCACCATTTACCAGCAGAAAATCTTCTCCTGGTATTTTTCCCCTCAATCGTCCTAATGCTCCTGCCGTACCCAGAGGACTGTCTTCCACAATATATTTTATTTCTGCTCCAAATCGTTCCCCTGCTCCAAAATAATCCATAATAACATTTCCAAGATACCCTACTGCCAAAATAATCTTTTTGACATTCTGGCTGACCAATGCTTCTATCTGCCATTGTAAAATAGGTTTCCCTGAAATCATTATCATCGGCTTAGGAACCGCCGAGTTTATTTCTGCAATGCGTGTTCCTCTGCCTCCCGCCATAATTACACAGATCATGCCAACCTCTCTATCTGGTCAAAAACTGTTCGCCTCTTTGTATGCGTTTTCTCCAATAATTTAATAAATCTTCCATTGTCTGCTCAAAAGAAATCTCCGGTTTCCATCCTGTATGCGCTTGAAATTTGCGACAATCAGGAATTTGTAAATCTGCATCAATTGGCCGAAGCCTTTCTGGGTCAGTTTCTATGCGAATCTCATCCTTTTTCTTTGACATTGAAATCAGAGTATTCAATGTATCTCCAACTTTACAGGTATATGTTCCGCCTATGTTGTAATACTCGCCTGCAACTGGATCAACTGTAAGGAGCATATAATACGCTCTCACTGCATCCCTGACATCTGCATACGTCCTTAAAGAATCCAGATTTCCCACTTTGACCACCGGCGGTATCAATCCTGCTTCAATCATCGCAATCTGTTTAGCAAAAGTCGACTCATGAAATACATCGCCCCGCCGTGGGCCAGTATGGGTAAACATTCTCGTGGAAACAACCGTCATATCAAATGCTTCTGCGTAATACCGTCCCAGCAAATCTGTGCCAACCTTTGAAATTGCGTAAGGTGACGCTGGATGAAATTGGCATTCCTCATGTATGCCTTCGGCAGGTTTTTTTTCCAATGGAATCTTCCCAAACACCTCTGATGATGCACACACATGGATAACAGGATGATAGGCATCGTCTCTGCTCATTTCCATACGAACTGCTTCCAGCAGCCGGCAGGTCCCTAAAATATTCGTATTCAAGGTATCTATTGGCGCCGTAAAACTTGTCAAAGGATAACTTTGGGCTGCCAGGTGAAAGATATAATCTGGTTTCACTGCCTCAATCACATGAATCAGAGATATCTGATCGTTCAAATCAGCATATTCAAAATATAAACGCTGTTTTTGATTTGCTCTGCCCAGCAGATGTTCTACATTATCAAGAGGGCTCCTCCATCTACATACGCCATAAATTTCCCATTCTGTATTCTCCAGCAAAAAATCACATAAATGAGACCCAACCATTCCTGTTATCCCTGTTATCAAAGCCTTCTTCACTTTTTAATTCTCCTTTATTTTCAGTCTTCTGAATAATAAATAACTTTACTTCCTTCATTCTCAAATACAAATGGTATTTCCAGTAAATAATCCAGTTTTTTTCTTACGGCTTCTTTTTTATCCTCTTCAACATAAAACAAAAAGAATCCGCCTCCCCCGGAGCCCAATAATTTTCCGCCCACTGCTCCGGCAGAAACTGCTTCCAGATAAATCTTGTCCAAATGGTCGTTAGAAATATTTGCACCTGTACACTTTTTCATTTTCCATGTTCTGTCCAATAATTCTCCGAACTCATGGAGATCCCGTCGCGAATCAACCAATATCTGCTGCGCATCGTCTGCTATTTTATATATCTCATCGAGAAACGGTTCTTTTTCCTGTCCTGTTGTTCCATTTTGTTTATGAATTTCTGAAGATATTCTGGTAAAACCTGTAAAAAACAACAGTAAGCTCTGATTAAGTTTATGTTTCCTTTCTTCACTCACAACAATTGGATATACTTTATAAGAATCATTCTCAAATTCTATGCGGTTAAATCCTCCAAAGGCAGTGGCTACCTGGTCCTGCCAGCCTCCGCTCTCCTGACAGAGAATCCGCTCTAAATAGATAGCATCATCTGCTAATTTTTTCTGATTGGCATAAATCCCTTTCAAAGCGTAAAATCCATTCAGCATTCCAACTGCAAATGAACTGCTGGTTCCCAGCCCAGATCTTGCCGGCAGATCTGCATCATAATTTAAGCTGATATTTTGTACCTCCAGCCACTTCATCGCATTTCTTATTGCCGGATGCTTTATTTCATCTATATCATTGACAAACTCCTGCTTTGAGTAACACAATTCTGTAGAATAATCAAAAAAATGCGGTAATTTTCGAATCGTCACATAGCAATATTTATCAAATGTAGTTGAAATGCAAACCCCTCTTTTTTTACGAAAATATTCTGGCAAATCAGTCCCCCCGCCAAAAAAGGACATTCTAAAAGGTGTTTTTGTTATTATCACGTTTCCTCCGTCTCTCACTCTCTGCACATTATGAGCGTCTCTTTTAACCTCTGCGCAACAGCATAAACCTGCTGCTCTGTCATGCCTGTTCCAGTAGGAATATATAAACCTTTCTGATACAATTTTTCTGCATTAGGGCATTTTTCATCTTTAAAATATCCGTCTTTTGTGTAAACTGGCTGAAGGTGGACAGGATAAAAGAAATTTCGTGCACCTACCCCTTTTTCTCTTAACAGAGTTATAAATTCTGAAGCATTTACGGCATAACTTTCTCCCAATACAATTCCATAGACCCAGTAAATATTGTCTGCATATTCTGTCTGGGCTACCGGCAGCGCGATATCCTTGATATCTGACAGCAATTCATTATATAATTTCCCAAGTTTACGCTTTACCTGCACATGTTCTTTTATTTTCTCCAGCTGCGCAACACCTACAGCCGCCTGCAAATTCGTCATTCTAAAATTGCTTCCTATTTTATGGTGTATGTATCTGTCTGGTGTAAAATATAGATTGCGGATTTTTCTGCATTCTTCTGCAAGGTTTTCGTCATCTGTGAGAATCATTCCACCCTCCCCACAGGTGATATGCTTATTGGGATAAAAGCTAAAAATGCTTATATCTCCAAAGCTTCCGCACATTTTCCCTCTATATGTCTGTCCATGCATTTCTGCTGCGTCTTCTATAATTTTTAAATTATATTTCTGAGCCAGTTCATAAATTTTATCCATATCCACAGGCAAACCATAAATGTGCACCACCATAATCGCACATGTTTTGGGCGTAATCTTTTTTTCGATAAGATCAATATCTATATTCCAGTTATCCAGCCTGCAGTCTGCCACAACCGGTATCAGTCCTGCTTTTGTAACAGCCTGTGCGCAGGATATAATTGTAAAGGTGGGTATTATAACCTCTGAGCCGCTCTCAAACCCCATAGAGAGTACAGCTGTCTCCAGCGCTGCCGTCCCGCTGCTTACTGCAACAGCATATTTCCTGCCGACATATTCTGCCATATTTTCTTCAAATTTCTTTACAAAAGGCCCTTCACTGGAAACCCAGCCTGTATCTATGCATTCACATAAATATTTCTTTTCATTTCCGTCAAACAAGGGTATATTTACTGGTATAAATTCTTCCGCCATAATCACTCCATTTATCCGCTGTCTATTTCCAGCATTTCCATCTTAATATCTATATTTTTCTTGCAACAAAATATGCTGTCCATGAATTGTAATCCAACTCTCCCATTGTTTTACAATCGCATGCCTTTTCGAGTCTGAATCCCTCATTATTCAGCATATATTCCAATTCCGGCTCAAACAAATACCTCATTGAGTGCATCTCTTCCACACGAGTCATTTTACTGGTTGATTTCTCAACAATCATTGTCTCGCAGTCAACTTTTACAAGATTTTTATTTGCATCCATCTGTGGTTTTGCTATTTTTTTATAGGTATACTGATCATCCTCTGCTTCTGAAATTTTCACATATGGATGGTCTGTCAGCACACCTGGACCATACCAGCAGTCAAAAACAAACAATCCATTTTCTTCCAGACAGTTATATGCCGTCTGAAATACTTTGCAGATATCTTCATTCGTATTTTGATAGCTCAGCACATGAAACAAAGACAGCACCAAATTGAACTTCTGTTCATTTTGGTATTCTCTGATATCATTTACTGCAAATGTGATTCCATCTGTTTCCCGATATTTACTGTTGGCAATGTTTATCATTTCCCTGCTTAAATCAATTCCATGAACACGATAACCTTTTTTATGCAGTTCAAATGCATGTCTGCCTGTTCCGCATCCCATATCCAAAATTAACGCATCTTCTTTTATTTTTCCTTTTAACAATCCCAAAAGCATATCTATCTCAGTTTCATAATCTTTATCTTTATAAAAAATGTCATAATAATTCGCAAAATTTTCAAATACCTTCATAGTCTAGCTGTTCATTCCTTCCTCAGTTTCATATACCACTTTTTCCAAATTAAAATCAAACTTCTCCTTATCCATGCCTTCTGCAAAGGGACCTTGTTTGATTTCATAAAGTTCTGTATCTTCCAGCGCCTTAAATCCATGAGCATTTGACAACAGTAAAATAATGTCTCCTGTACGAATTACACAGCTTTTCAGATACTGCTTATCGTCAGAATAAAAATCAACTCTGTAAGCTCCTTTTTTTATCACCAAAATCTCTCTTGTATTATTAATTTCTCTATGTATTTGTCTGTGAACATGCGGGCAAATATCTTTTCCCTGTGGATGATGCATATACGCCAGCTGCTGCTCACATTCTGCACCTGTTACAAAATCTATTCCCTCTCCTTGATGATCCGCCCTTATAATAATTGCCAGCTCGCTGTTATTATCATCCATAATTGTCTGTATTTTATTTGCTGTTTCCATATTTCTTTCTATTCCTTTCAGCTCGTCTTATCGCTTAACAAGACTCGTCAGTTTCCTTGCAGCATGTCCGTATATTGATGGCAATTTATCTCGCAGATTATTTTAATCTGCGAAAAAAAACACTGCATCAAGCACAGTGTCCTCACATTTAAAAGCGATTCCTTTCGCACCTGACAAAATCCATTTTGCTACGGTTATATCTTTTTTCATAATATTACATGTCTTAACAATAGGTATATCGGACATAACCTCGAAAACTTTATAGTTTTTTCTGATTATACGATTTCCAATTATTGTTTTTACTGTATATTTTCTATCAAACATTTTACTTATACTATCACATTTTATAAAAAAAGCAAAGCACTATTTATCATTTGTACCTTACATATAAATAAGTAAGGTACAAAACAATTCCACAAATGATATAGGAACAAATCAGATATTTGTCTCAGTTTTTTCCGTCAAAAATCTCGTCAGCAGAAATCGGATGTATGAACCTCCCACGATACAAACCGGCAGAATCTGGCAAAATTCAAACTGTTTATTCACCGTCTAAAATCTGGTCAGATTCTGTCAAACCTGCTGAAATCAAGGATTCTAAAAGATTTTCCCAGATTAAAATATTTTGCGAGAAAGAGTTAGAAATAAATATACATAAGGCAGAGGAAGACAGATATGGAAAATTATCCTTTTTTAATCAGCGTTGTGGTTCCTATATTCAATACAGAAGACTATTTAAAGAAGTGTATTGAAAGCATACTGCACCAAACGTATAAAAATTTAGACATTATTCTAGTAGATGATGGGTCTACAGACAGCAGTTCTCAAATATGTGATTTTTATTCAAATAAAGACAGCCGGGTAACGGTAATCCATAAACAAAACGGAGGACTAGTCAGTGCAAGAAAGGCAGGAGTGCGTGCAGCGAAGGGACATTATATAGTAAATGTTGACGGGGATGATTGGATTGAACAAGACAGGATAAAAGAATTAGTACATAATGGAATCTGCCATTCTGGAGCTGATATGGTATATATGGCTGGATACAGCAGAGATTATGCAAATGATCATATTCTGATTGAACCTGATATTTCTGCTCATACATTCGATGCTGAACAAAAAGCACAAATGTTATCCATGATATTTGATCCCCAAGAAGCTTTCAAAGTCAAAATTGGATGGTGTTTATGCGCATGGGCGATAAAACGGGAGCTGCTGCAGGAAAAGCAGCCTCTTATCAATGAAAAAATTGTGCTGGGCGAAGATGCAATCTGCGTCCTGTTTTGTCTCGTATCAGCACAAAGGGTGTCCGTCATAAAGCAAAATGGTTACCACTACGTTCAGAGAACATCCTCAATTACACATGCCGTACCGGAGTTATCTTGTCGTGATATGCTTCCAATGAATATTTGGTATCATCAGTTAAAAAACTATTTAGAATCCAATCATGTTTTTGATGAAATGCAAAAAATATTTGTTTACTTAGTTCTATATGAATTAATGATTGCGGACTATGGCTGGCTGCTTAAAGCAAATAAAAATTTTCTATATCCTTTTCCCCAAGTTCGAAAAGGCCATAGGCTGATTGTCTACGGCGCTGGGGCGCTGGGATACAGTCTCATGAAATTTTTGTCTGAATCACAGGATTATCAGGTAGTATTGTGGGTAGACCGCAACACAAATAGACAAACGATACCTGGATATTATATCAGCCCGATTGAAACCATTTTAAGCGCTGAGTATGACTTTATAGTTGTTGCCGTGATGGGGGCTGATATGGCAAAGGAAATTAAAACGTCCCTTATACAAAAAGGAGTTTCTGAAAATAAAATTGCGACAATGGATGTTTCTGTTGTCGCTATGGAAGCAATACCAGAAGAAATTCAGCAGAAAAGAAATGACGCAAGTAAGTAAAAACAAATGATTGATTCAGAGTCACATCAATGTCTTTTGTGGAAAGGTGGATTAAAAAATGAAAGTCTACATTTGGGGAACAGGTAAGATATCATCTGCCTATTTAAAAACTAATGAAATAAAAGCAGATGATATTATTGGATTTATTGAAACAAAAAAAAGCAAGGATTTTTTTCTTGATAAAAAGGTTTATGAACCACATGAGATTACAGTAAATGATAATTATGATTACATTATTGTCTGTGCTGGCGATGGCTGTGGGAGAGAAATTTATGATACCTGTATAAAACTTCAGATAAATACAGATAAGCTTATTTTAGTAGATAATTGGGAATGGACCGACGGCAATTTTCATGAGATCAACAGCAGCAAAATTGACGTAGAAAAAATATTTCCTCTTTTATATGAGGAAATTAAAATGCATGGCATAACGGAAAAGTATGTGATAACAGGGAGAAATACTTTAGATTTGATTGAAAAGGATGCTTTGATGAACAGCAGCCAGTTTTCAAAACCGCATTACCAAGGCGACTATTTTAGATATAGAACGTTTGAATTAGTTGCAAATGAGATTATCAAACAAGAAATAAAAGGAAATGTAGCGGAGCTGGGGGTATTCCAAGGTGTTTTTTCAGCTTTCATCAACGCCAAGTTTCAAGATAGAAAGTTATATTTATTTGACACATTTGCATCTTTTGATCCAGGCGAAGCTCAAAGAGAGATACGCCTTGGAAGATGTAATGAAACGCTTGTAAACAACTTTAAAAATACCTCTGTGGAAAGTGTTATGGAAAAAATGGCTTTTCCTGATCAATGTATCGTAAAAAAAGGCTTGTTTCCTGATACGGCTGTTGGATTAGATCACGAAAGGTACGCATTCGTGTCTATTGATGTTGATTTTGAAAAGTCTATGCTAGAAGGTCTTAGATATTTTTATCCAAGAGTAAATACAGGCGGAGCAATATTTGTGCATGATTTTAACAGCTCATCTTTAGAGGGAGTCAGAATTGCAGTTGATACGTATCAAAAGGAAATAGGAAATATACTCTGTAAAGTTCCATTGGCAGATCAATGTGGAACGCTGGTAATCATAAAACCCTAAAAATAGAGTCTTACAAAGAAAGGAACATGCGATGAATATAGCTGTCAGTATTATAATACCTGTCTATAACGCAGGAGATTTTATGAGAAAAGGATTGGATAGCTGCGTAAATCAAACATTGCAGAACATAGAAATTATATGTGTAAACGACGCGTCAACCGACCATAGCTGCGAAGTAATACAAGAATATGTAAATAAATATCCAGATAAAGTCATTCTGCTAAATCTCACGCAAAACAGCGGTGATGGAGGCGCCAGAAATCAGGGTATTATGCACGCAAAGGGAGAATATCTCTGTTTTATGGACAGCGATGACTATTTGGATATTCATTTATGTGAAGATATCTATAAAGAAGCGAAAAAGCAGGATGCAGATATGGTATTTTATGATTTTATCCGTATCGAAGGCGGACAAGCTTATCCATCTGAACTTATAGGACAGGAAGAGATCGACTGCTGGCATCAGTTAATTGGACGAGCAGTTTGGCTGCAGATGATAAAACGAGAAATCATACTAAAAAATGAACTTCTTATGCCAGAAAATATTCTTAATCCAGATGAGGCAATTACCCCTTTATGGAAATATTACGCGAAAAAGCGCTGTAAAGTGCAAAAGCCATACTACTATTATGTCAACCGCATGGGCTCTCTA
>CAJUCK010000001.1:143005-143621 GCA_910585395.1 uncultured Lachnospiraceae bacterium | reverse complement strand
AACCGGACTGCGGTCTGTCATTTCACCAATTACTGATGTGGTGCCATGCAGATACCAGATAATGCAGGAAAAAGGATTACTTAAGCAATATCCTGCAGAATCAGATTTTATGATCGCAAAAGATATCTCCGGGACGTTTATGCGGCTGTGGAAATTAAACTATCAATTAACCCTGGATGAGCTTTCTGCCGTACGACGCAGTCTTGCATTTTTAGATGGACATATTTTGGACGAAAGTTTGATGGATTGGAATTTATCATGTGCGGAAAAAAATATAGTAAAAGATTTTTTATACTGTCCAGAAGAATTTGCAAAAAAATATCCTGATTATGCTTCATTTGTAAAAATGCAGATTGAGGAAGGGATGGATAAAAATACCGAATCAAAAATCAAAGAGATTCTGTCAGCTCTGCAGCAAAAATTCGGAACCAGAATAGCAGTGTGGGGGGTAGGTGATGTAGGTATCCCTCTGATTTCGACATTAATAAGAATGGGATATGATTTTCAGGTTTATGATAATTCAAAGCATGGGCAGGAAATATGGGAAGGCGCGAATAAATACATCCATGCGTTTGAAGATTTAGAAAAAGATAATATTGATGTTGTTTTAGTGGCA
>CAJUCK010000001.1:107702-142995 GCA_910585395.1 uncultured Lachnospiraceae bacterium | reverse complement strand
AAGCAATTGAAAAGCAAATACACGAAAAATATGCAGATATAGCTGCCGTTGATTTCATACGAATGATCAGACAGAGCGCTCCACAAAGGCGCGGGAATGACACAGCCCTGCCTTATCCGAATGAAAACACAGATAACATATAAGAATCACAGGAGGATAGAATCATGCCAGAAGTAAAAATTGCATTTTGTATACCTACATATAAACATCCTCATATGATAGCAGAATTCCTGGATCTGTATGCAGCAGGTTATGCCGAACGGAACATTGACATCTATATCTATGATTCCAGTCCAGATGATGAGACAAAGCAAAAAGTAAACGACTGTCAGAAGGAGATCCATTCTCTATATTATATTCGTATTCCAGAAAAAATAAATGTTTATAAAAAGATTTTTCTAATTTTTCAACAGTATCAAATGAAAGATCAATATGACTTTATCTGGCCGTGTGGGGACGGCATACATTATCCCTTAGAAGCAATAGATACCATCCTTCCTCAGCTTTCACTTCAATATGATATGGTTCATATCAATGCAACAGACAGAGAAGGACTTGGTACCAGAGTATATGAAGACCGCAATGAGTATCTTAGTGACTGCGCATGGCACACCACTCTGCTGGGAGCTTTACTCTTTAACTGCAGCACTATGCTGAAAGATGTATGCTGGAAAAAATATGAAGACAGATTTTTAAAAGAAGGCTATCTTGAATTCAGCCAGGTAAGTTTCTATTTTTACAGGTTGCTGGAATTGCCTCAGTTTTGTGTAAAACATATTAGCGGGGCATCTCTTTGTTACCGCTCAAAGTTAAAAAAACGTACTGTCTGGTATGAACGCTTTTTTAAAGTTCTATGTGTCGACTGGGTTAATACAATAGAAACTCTGCCGGATTATTATACAAATAAAGATATGGCTCTCCTTAAATTGGGGAAATATTCTCTTCTGGAAACAGAAGAATCACTGCTGCAGAAACGAATTGACGGTATTTATGATGATAACATCTTCAGACAATATAAAAACGTTTTTCCAAAGCTCTGCGACATACCAATAGATGTTCTTAAAAAGATAGCATATATGACACCGGAACAAGTGCTTTTGGAAAGAGAGAAACGTGTCGGGAAGTGGCAGACCGATTTAAATTCATTGGGGAAAAAATATGACGGAATATTAATTTATGGCGCCGGACCGATAGCAAGAAGATATGCACGATTTTTTGAGGTACAAAACATATCATTTTCAGGTTTTGTGATATCGGCTGCAAAGGAAAATACAGATCTGCTGATGGGCTACCCGGTTTACGGTGTGAAAGAAATAATATCCCAGCAGAAGAACTACGGCATCTGCCTGGGACTTAGTATGGAATATCACCAGCAAGTCAAAAAAGTATTGGAAGAAGCAGGCATGATAGAACAGGTATTTTTTGACAGAGAATTGAATGAATATATTATCTCAGAGTTCGTACCATAAATTCTATTTAACTGAGATATTGCTATTTTCGTAATGCAAAAAACATGAGGAGATCAGTGGCGTATTGTCATCGTACACTGTACAGAAAATATAATGAAAGTTGTGATTTTAGCCGGGGGACTAGGAACCCGTATCAGTGAAGAAAGCCATTTAAGACCCAAGCCGATGATAGAGATTGGAGGCAAACCAATCCTGTGGCATATCATGAAGGAATACTCTCATTATGGTTATCATGAATTTATCATATGCGCCGGATATAAGCAGGAAGTAATTAAAGAATGGTTTGCCAACTACTTTATATACAACAGCAATCTTACCTTTGATTTTACCCAGGGAGATAAAATTAATGTACATGAAAAAAATTTTGAACCGTGGAAAGTAACCGTAGTGGATACCGGATTCTCTACTTATACTGGCGGACGAATTAAAAGAGTCAGAGAATTTATTGGAAATGAAACCTTTCTTTTGACGTATGGCGACGGAGTGTCTGATGTTAATATCAATGAATTAGTCAAACAGCATCAGGAACAGGGAAATCTGGCCACACTAACGGCAGTCTTGCCAGAAGGGCGGTTCGGCGTCATGGATATAGAAGGTAACAGGATAACATCCTTCCGCGAAAAGATTAAAGAGGATACAAGCTGGATCAACGGAGGTTATATGGTATTGGAACCGAAGATCATGGATTACATAACCGGGGATAACACCATATTTGAGCATGAACCATTAGAACGGCTGGCAGGAGAAGGTCAGCTAATGTGCTATAAACACAGAGGCTTCTGGCAATGCATGGATACATTGAGGGATAAGCAAAAGCTGGAAGAGCTGTGGGAGAGCGGACAGGCGCCCTGGAAAATGTGGGAATAAATGACGCTGGTTGGGAGGTAAGAGAAAAATGAATTTTTATCACAACAAAAAAGTTTTGATAACTGGCCATACTGGTTTTAAGGGAAGCTGGATGTGCCACGTTTTAAAAGATATGGGCGCCCAGATTACTGGATATTCTCTGCAGCCGCCCACAACGCCGAGTCTTTTTGAACTGAGTGGAATAGGAAAATCAATCCATTCCATCCAGGGAGATGTCCGTAATCTTGAACAATTGCAGAAAGTATTTGACACTGTCCGTCCAGAAATTGTCATCCACATGGCGGCTCAGCCGATAGTAAGAGAATCCTATAAAAATCCAGTTTATACATATGATGTAAATATGATGGGAACGGTAAACATCCTGGAGTGTGTGAGACAGAGTGATTCTGTGAGATCGTTTTTAAATGTTACTACAGACAAGGTTTATAAAAACAGAGAGTGGGAATGGGGATATCGGGAAAATGAGGAATTGAATGGCGATGACCCTTATTCCAACAGTAAATCTTGTTCTGAGCTGATAACGGAAAGTTACAAAAATTCCTTCTTTGCTGGCAGCAGAGAGAAGTCTGTTTCTACTGCAAGAGCCGGAAATGTCATTGGAGGCGGAGATTTTGCTCCAGATCGTATTATCCCCGACTGTCTGCGGGCTGTTGAACGCAAAGAAAACATCATACTCCGCAATCCTTACTCCGTCCGCCCATATGAGCATGTCTTGGAACCAGTATTTGCTTATCTAATGATCGCTGCAAAACAATATCAAGATATAAAATATGCAGGAAATTATAATGTAGGGCCAGATGAGGTTTCCTGCGTTACCACAGAAAAACTAGTAAGAACCTTCTGTGCAGAATGGAAGGCTTTGACAGGATATGAACAAGGATGGAGCATAGAAGGAAATGAAGGTCCGCATGAAGCAAACTTTTTAAGACTCGACTGTTCCAGAATAAAAAGTATATTCGGCTGGAAACCTGTATGGAATTATAGAGAAGCCGTGCAAAAGACAGCTGAGTGGATGTACGCTTATGTAACGGAAAAAGAGGTTGTTCCGGTAATGATGCAGCAGATTCACGATTATTCCAGCAGTCTGCAGAAGATATGACACGCTGACCATAACCTGCTGTGAAAAATTATAGAAAACTGGAGGACAGGTTTAAATGAAAAAGGCTATTGTAACCGGGGCAACTGGATTTATAGGTAAATTTTTAGTCAGGGAGCTGGTAAATGAGCAGATTGAAACGATTGCAGTAGTTCGCCCAAATTCAAAAAATATTGAAAATATCATAAATCTGCCGATCAGAATTATTGCATGTGATCTGACGGATTTAGGAAAGCTCCCAGATCTTATCCCAGATAGAGATATTGACGCCGTTTTTCATATTGCATGGCAGGGAGTTTCTGATGTAGAGGCCCGCAGCCAGGAAATACAGATTCAGAATCTGCAGGCAGTATTGGATTTAATCGACGCCATGCATCAAATGAAAATTGGAACCTTTGTTGGAGCTGGAAGTCTTCATGAAGCGGAGGCGATCGTTGAGACAATGGAAGATAAAATTATTTCTAATCTCAGTTATATGTATAAAGCTTCAAAGATTGCTGCACATTGGATGGGTAAAGCCAAAGCAGGTGATTATGGTATTCGTTTTTTCTGGCCGCTTATCAATACCTACGGTGAGGAAGAAAGATCATCGCGTTTGGTAAATACCGTGATTAGAAAAATACATGAAGGTGTATCCCCCGCATTATCTGCTGGAAATCAGTATTATGATTTTGTTCATGTCTGTGACGTTGCTCGTGCAATGCGATTGATCGCAGAAAAGGGTGTAGATGGAACAAATTATTTCATTGGCTCAGGTGAAGCTAAACCACTGAAAGAATTTCTCAAGATTGTCGGCAGGGTAGCAAATGAGTTTAATGGAGGAACGAATATAGCGCTGGGATTTGGTCAGATTGTAGATAATGTTGTCTGCCTTTCAAAAGAGGTATTTGATACAGCAAAATTAAAAAAAGATACTGGTTTTGAAATTGCTATTTCGTTTGAAGAAGGCATAGAAAGAACTGCAAAATGGATTATTCAGGATATCAAATCAGCATCTTATCATAGAAAGAGGGAATAAAATGGATAACAGACATTGTAGGTTTTGTGGGGAAGAATTAGTACATACATTTGTAGATTTAGGGCTTTCTCCTATTTCAAATGAATATGTTGAGAAAAAGGATTTAAATAAGGGACAGTATTTCTACCCTTTAAATGTCAAAGTATGCCATTCTTGCTTTTTAGTACAGGCATTGGTATATCAGAAACCCGAAAACATTTTTACCAATTATAAATATTTTAGTTCGTTTTCTAAAAGCTGGTTAGAGCACTGCAGATGCTATGTAGATATGATTGTAAAACGCCTGCAGCTTAACGAAAATAGTATGGTGTATGAATTGGCATGTAATGACGGGTATCTGTTACAATATTTTAAGCCATATAATATACCTGTATGCGGGATAGAACCGGCTGAAAACGTTGCCCAAGAGGCAAAAAGAAAAGATATAGAAGTAGAAGTTAAATTTTGGGCAGAAGATACTGCCAGAGAAATTGTGCAAAACAGAGGAAAAGCTGATTTGATAATTGGAAATAATGTGCTGGCGCACGTTCCAGATATTAATAGTTTTGTTGAAGGAATCAGCGTAGCGTTAAAGGACGAGGGCACTGCAACTCTAGAATTTCCACATTTACTGAAATTAATTAAGTATAATCAGTTCGATACCGTATATCATGAACATTTTTCGTATTTTTCTTTAACAGCAGTCATAAAAATTTTTGAGGCTCATGCGCTGAAGATATATGATGTTGAGGAACTGCCTACACACGGAGGTTCTTTAAGAATCTACGCAGCGTTAAAATCAAACATGAAATATGAAACCGCTGATACTGTTAGACGTATTTTACAAGAAGAACAGGAAATGGGGCTTTTAGATGTTTCTAATTACGAGGATTTTAATAAAAAAGTTTTAAAAATCAAGATTGATAGTTTGAGGCTTCTGAGTGAGTTAAAAGAAAAAGGAGCTAAAATTGCTGCGTTTGGTGCCGCTGCAAAAGGCAATACGTTTCTGAATTATTGTGGCATTGGAAAAGAGTTTATTGACTTTGCAGCAGATTCTAGTGTGGCAAAGCAGGGATTATATCTGCCAGGAACAAGAATCCCGATTACTTCTCTGGATAAAATTAGAGAAACCAAACCAGATTACATTGTTTTTTTAGCATGGAACATAAAAGAAGAACTTGCACAGACATTAGAATATACAAGAGAATGGAATTGTAAGTTTATAACCTTCATTCCAGAGGTAAATATCTTTTGAGTAAAACGCAAATAGTTGATTGAGATACAGATATTTTATAGAATTAATAAGGTTCGTGAATTGAAAAAGGTGCAGATACGACAATGCCGACAGGCAGAATAGCCGTAATAAGCTCATGAGCGTAAAGATGAGAATCCTCAGACCGTGCTGCAGCACAGTCTGGGGATTCTTCTTTTTTCACAGCGGCAAACTCATTTTTATTTATTCTGCCACACTTCTTTATTTTCTTTTTCCGTCAAAAATACCGTCACTAATAATCCATTCTTCCCTCTTAAATCAAGAAAAAATCGCCATCTCTGAAAAAACATCTTTCTGAATTTACCGTCTAAAATCTGGTCAGATTCTCACAAACCCGCTGAAATCAAGGATTCTAAAAGATACTCCCAGATTAAAATATTTTATGAAACATAAGTTAATTCAAAATATGGAGGTAGCCTTAGAGTGAAATTCTTAAACTGTAAAGAATGTGAAGAATTGTTTGCAGGCAGAGAGGTCTATGTATTTGGGGCAGGCGTTGACGGTGAAAGTTTATATCGCAAGCTGTCAGACACCGTGACAATTGGCGCTTTTATAGATAACAAGCGCTTTGGACAGGGAAACTATTTTTGCGGAAAAGAAATTATAAGTTTAGACCAGTTTAAGTCAATAAGAACAAACAGCCAGCCAGTGATAATTGCCTCTTACCGATACATGAACGAATTATGCCGGCAGATGGTGGAAGAAGGCTTTGTACCAGATCAGGATTTTTTTATCTGGGATGATATGTGCATTCATCACGCAGACGAAATTGCAAACAGGTATATAGATTTTATGTCTGAAATCTGGAGAGAGAAAAAGAGAGAAAACACAGAAAAAATGATTTTAGTGCCTTTTGACAGCAGACATGACCAGAATTCTGTACAGTATGCTTATTGTGCAAATTATCTGGCAGAAAAATATAACGCGTCCATATATGGATTCTGCAGATACGGCGCGTCCGCTGAAAATGCTTCCAAAGTGGTACTGGATATCTATAAATCTTTTAATGTAGCCGGGGTAGTTGACAGTTCTCTGAATGAAGAACTGCAGAAGGAATCAGATACAATTTTTGATGAGCTGTGGAAAAATCTGTATACCTGGGCTGACTGGAATCATATCACCATATTTGGCATCTGTTTTGGCACAACTATTATTTCTGATTTTTTGAGAGAAGAAGTACCGGATTATAATCTGCGATCAGAACGAATGCGTGCGTTTTTGAAAAAAAGTATAGATACCATTGTTTTTTGGCATCATTTCATCCTGGAACATGATATTGCAGCTGTTCTGCTCGCAGATGCAGTCTGCTGGGAAGGGTATATCCGGGACATTGCCATCACAAAGGGGATTCCCACATACGCAGTCGAATATACCATGCAGAAAGCATATCCCAAATTTCACAATCGCCATGAAGCATCTCTGCATTTTAAAGAAATGTGGAATCAGCTGTCACCTAAAGAACAAGAATATGGTCGAAACTGGGCGAAAGATCACATAGAGAGAAGGAACAGCGGCAATCTTGAAGATATAAGTGAGTTTGTCGCAAAACATCTTAAATATAAAAATAAAAGTAAACGTGTGTTAGATGATGATGACAAAATTAAAATTATAATCTGTCCTCATATCTTCGAAGAAAATTCTTATCAGTTTGAACAAATATTTGATAATAGTTATATGTCATGGTTATGCCACCTTGGAGAATTATCAGAGCAGACCCCGAATTATCACTGGTATCTGAAACCTCATCCATGTGGCAGGCGAAGAGATTTTATAATTATGGAATCTTTTTCCAAACGATACCCGCAGATAAAAATGCTGCCCTCAGATATTTCAGCCGTTCAATTAAAAAAAGAAGGCGCTGATTTCGCACTGACAGTCTGCGGCACCATCGGTCATGAATATCCAGCATTAGGCATTCAGGTTATCAATGCCGGGCAAAATCCCCACTCCGCTTTTGATTTTACCTGGAATCCCAAAACAAAAGCAGAATATGATGATTTAATTATGAACTTAGATAACCTGAAGCCAAAAGAAAACATGGAAGAATTATATCAATTTTACTGTATGCACTATTTATTTTACGATTGGGAATATATACCATACAAAACCATGTTTTATCAGAATCCTCTTCTGCCAATGTGCAAAGAAGAGCTTTCCATATATGGCAAGGAACTTGGCACCTGGAAATATGAAGAGTACATGAAAGAATGGACCCCGCAGAATCATGAAAAGTTATGGGGAGAGATGGAACATTTATTTCAGAAGATGGATGAATGGAACCCAAATGTTTTTTACAGACGTTCAGAATCCAAAGAATAAAATGAGGAAACCAGCTCTGGTTCAGGAGAAAAGAGAGGAAATACGCAATGGCGCAATTATGTCTTGGAACAGTCCAATTCGGGATGAAATATGGTATTAACAATACGCTGGGACAACCAGCAGAAGAAAAGGTATTTGAAATGCTGGACACTGCAATCGAGGGTGGAATACGTGTCATTGATACGGCTCGTGCTTATGGAACGGCAGAAATTCTTTTAGGAAGATATTTTGAGAACAGAAAAGACATAGATTCACTGCAGATTATTTCGAAACTGCGTCCTAATATCATAGACGATCATGCAGCGGACTGTTACAGTATCGTGCGTAAAGAGTTTGAAGACAGCTTAAAACGGCTGCGTCTTCAGTCTCTGGACGGTTATTTACTGCATACCCCGCAATATATTTACAATTCTGAAATTGTAAAAAGCCTGCAGAGGTTAAAAGCGGAACGGCTTGTAAATCATATCGGGGTATCTATTTATGATTTACAGGAAGGATATGCCGCTCTGGAAACAGAAGGGCTGGATTATGTTCAGCTGCCATACAGTATTTTGGATCAGAGAGGCGTTCAGGAAGGCTTCATACCAAAAGCAAAAGAAAAAGGAATGACTATTTTTACAAGAAGCGCTTTTCTGCAGGGACTATTTATGATGGAAAACGAACATATCCCAGCCCCTCTTAAACATGTAGCGCCATACCTGATTACCTTTGAAAATTTATTAAAAAAGTACAATATAGATAAGACAGCAGCATTGCTTAAGTTTGTATGCCAGGAAAAAAATATTGATTATCTTGTGTTTGGAGTCGACACAAACGAGCAGCTGCTGCAGAACATGCATATCTGTAAAAAACAGAAAATACCCGATGCTTTTATGGAAGAAGTGAAACATACTTTTGTGAATATAGAAAAAAGCATTATTTTTCCAAGCCTTTGGGCGGATGGAAAAAAAGCAGAATAGAAGGTGCAGCATGAAATATTTAGTATTAATTCAGGCAAGATGTGGTTCTTCAAGGCTGCCAGGCAAAATTATGAAAGATTTGTCAGGAAAAACAGATCTTCAATGGGTGATTGAGAGAGTACAGCGAAGCAGGCTGGTGGATGAAGTAATGGTGATTACATCTATTGAAAAGCAAGATCTGCAGGTTGTCCGGCTCTGCGCAGAATTAGGTGTGAGAGTATTTATCGGCTCTGAGCAGGATGTGCTCGACAGATATTACCAGGCTGCCAGACTGCTTCATCCAGAATATGTAATAAGAATCACCGCTGACTGCCCATTATTTGACTGGCGTTATCTGGATATGGCGATTGAACAGTTAAACAGCGATTCCGATTATATGGGAGATTTGGAAGAAAGTTTTCCTGATGGAGAAGATATTGAAATTATTAAATTTTCTGCTCTGAAAAAAAGCTGGAAAGAAGCAGAACTTTCCTCTGAAAGAGAACATGTCACTCTGTATATCAGAAAGCACCCAGAACTGTTTCACATACAGCGCCTGAAATGCCCCCTGCCTGACATTGGGGAAAAACGATGGACACTTGACGAAGAAGGAGATTATCAGTTAATCCGTGCCGTCTACCATCATTTCATTTCCAGAGGAAAGGATGATTTTGTAACCGAAGATATTCTTGAATTTCTTGCAGAAAACCCACAATTGGAACAGTTAAACGCAGAATATATCAGAAATGAAGGGGCTCTAAAATCCATAGCAAATGACCGAGTCGTGCAGTGGGATGA
Organism: uncultured Lachnospiraceae bacterium; assembly: GCA_910585395.1. Classification (GTDB taxonomy): domain Bacteria; phylum Bacillota; class Clostridia; order Lachnospirales; family Lachnospiraceae; genus Petralouisia. The sequence goes on along the minus strand of CAJUCK010000001.1, from coordinate 133,238 downwards.
GTAACAGGTAAATATAAATGGGACGTGGACAGGAACTATACATCAGAGCAAAACAAATTATCCCAGGAGGAACACAGCTTCTGAGCAAACGGCCAGAAATGTGGCTGCCAGATCTCTGGCCTGCTTATTATAGCAGAGCTAAAGGCTGTGAGGTATGGGATTTAGACGGAAATCATTATTACGATATGAGTATCATGGGCGTTGGAGCCAATGTTTTGGGATACGCTTATGAGGAAGTAGACGCCGCGGCAGCAAAAGCCATTAAGCTTTCTGGAATGTGTACATTAAATGCACCAGAAGAAGTTTATCTTGCGGAAAAACTTATAGAGCTTCACCCATGGGCAGATATGGTACGGTACACGAAAACGGGAGGCGAATCCATGGCCATGGCTGTACGCATTGCCAGAGCACATACTGGAAAAGACCTCGTCTTGGTATGCGGCTATCACGGATGGCATGACTGGTATCTTTCTGCAAATCTGGTACAAGGCGATCCTCTGGCAGATGTTCACTTAAAGGGGCTGGCTCCTGCCGGCGTACCCAAAGGGCTGGCAGGAACAAATCTGATTTTTCATTACAATCATATAGAAGAATTTAAGCAGTTGGTGGCAGATAATGCGCAAAGAATCGCGGCAGTGGTTATGGAACCGATACGAAATGATTATCCAGAAGAGCACTATCTGCAGGAAATCCGCAGCATTACACGTAAAAAAAATATTGTGCTGATCTTTGACGAGATTACCGCAGGCTTCCGTCTGTGCGCAGGGGGAAGCCATCTAAAGCTGGGCGTTGAACCTGATATTGCAGTGTTTGCAAAAGCAATGACAAATGGCTACCCACTGTCAGCTGTTATCGGCATAAAAGATATTATGAAAGCAGCACAGGATAGCTTTATCAGCAGTACATTCTGGACAGAACGGATCGGTCTCGCCGCAGCTTTAAAGGCGATTGAATGTTACCAAAAATATAATGTGGAGGAAACATTGAATGATATCGGCAATAAAATCAGAAACGGCTGGAAGGAAATCTCAGAGCGCTTAAACGTAAGGATACATATTTCAGGAATTGTACCGTTAAGTCATTTTGAATTCGAATACGAACATCCGCTTGCATATAAGACATATTTTACACAGGAAATGCTGAAACATGGTTTCCTGGCAAGTACTGGCATTTATGCTTCATTTTCACATTCGGATAACGTAGCAGCGAAATATTTAGATGCGTGTGAAAAAGTGTTTCAGCAAATCGCGTGTATACATCAACAGGGGAAATCTATTGAAACACAGTTGGATGGAGCGGTATGCCACAGCGGTTTTGAACGGTTAAATTAAAAGTGATATTTGCATCTATTTTGAAAAACTATTGCAGGAGATAATGATATGGCGGAATGTAAAAATAGACATGTATTTGTCATAGCAGAAATTGGTTCTAATCATAACCAGAATATAGAGCAAGCCTTTGAATTGATGGATATTGCAAAGCAATCTGGCGCTGATGCTGTCAAATTTCAATCTTTAAAATTGAATAAACTGATAGCTGATTCAGATATCAGACAAACAGATATTGAATTATTTCAAAAAATAGAACTGCGGGAAGAATGGTACGACAAAATCTTTGCCTATGCCCACAAGATAGATATTGAATGTATCAGTGCACCCACTTATCTGCTGGCGCTGGAATTATTAAAAAAGCACAACGTCAAACACATAAAAATTGCCTCCCCGCAGACTTACGGTTTTCCACAATTAATCAAAAAAGCGGCGCAGCTAAAAATTGACGTCATCATGTCTACTGGTTACTGTGAAGAAACAGAAATTACACGGGCAGTAGAGCTGTATAAAACTTATGGTGATTTACAAAAATTAACGCTGCTGCATTGTACATCACAGTATCCAGCAGAGCCAGATAAGGCAAACCTTAACTTTATTAAAACCTTGAAAAACAAGTATGGAACTGCTGTAGGATATTCTGACCATACACTTGGAACAACCGCCTCTGTCGCAGCAGTATGTCTTGGAGCATCCATGATAGAAAAACATCTTACGTTATCAAGAAAAATGGAAGGACCAGACCACTATTTTGCTTTGGAACCAGATGATTTTAAGAAAATGGTTTCCAATATCCGTGAGACAGAACAATTATTAGGCATGCCCGAAAAAAAACTGACAGATTTTGAAAAAGACTTTCGAGAGAGCGTCATGATGTATCCGTATTCAGCTCGTGCTATGCAGCAGAGAGAAAAAATAACCGAAGATGATATCACCTATTTTCGTTCCAGGTCAAAAGGCATTTCCCCCTGGAGCGTTGAGCAGAAACTGCTGGGAAAAACTCTATGCAAATCAGTTCCTGCAAATTACCAATTGAAAGAAACAGAATTAGAAGAAACGGAATTGGCAGACAATGAAAGAGACTATTATTAAATATATTAAAGAAAACAGAGTATCCACAACAGAAATTGCAGACTGTATGGATAAAACAGGACTGTTAGAAAACGCAAATGCTTTGAACCGGGGAAAGTTTAAAGCAGGCAATGTAAAATGGGTTTATGCGTACAATGAATCAAACTGGCATCTCCATAAACAGATTCAGAATGTGAATGCAGGAGACATCGTTATGATAGAAGCATTTCACTGCGGCAGCCGGGCAACAATCGGTGAATTAGTCGCAAAATATCTGCTGTTATACTGCGGCGCGGCAGCGATTATCTCAAACGCAAAAATGCGGGATGGCGCAAGACTTATCAAAGAAAACTATCCGATTTGGTGTTTGGGCCTTACCCCCATCGGATGCTTTAATACGCAGACCGAAGAACCTTTAGAGGACCATATCATACAAGAACACCGCATACGATATGATGGAAGCATTGCCGTATGTGACGACAGCGGAGTGGTGATTATTCCAAAAGCGTATCACACAGAAGCGTTTTTGCAGAAAATAAAAGCGATTGAAGAACAAGAAGATATCTGGTTTGAGTGTTTAGATCATAAAAAATGGAATACTTTCGACATTGTATGTCGTAAAAAATATTTAAACTGAGAAAAGAGGTAGATGTTGCCATTGAAAAAAATTCTAATTATCGGCGTGGGATGGGAGCAGATTCCACTTGTGATAAAAGCAAAAAAGTATGGGCTATATGTTATTGTGACAGCCTGGTGGGAGGAAAAGCACATACCGGCAGATAAAATTTACAAAACTGACAGCCGGAATCTAGAAGAAATTGATCATATCATTTCCCTGGAACAGCCCGATTACATAACGGCTGACGAAAGTGATAGTTCCATGTTTGCTGTTGCTTTTTTTGCAGAAAAATATCATTTTTATGGACCAAAGTTAAAAACGCAGACCATAACAAATAATAAATATCTGCAAAGAGTATGTGTAAGTAAAACCTCCGTACTGCAGCCAGAATACCAGCTGTGCTGGAACCTGGAAACAGTACAGGAATTTGCTGCCAGAACAGGATATCCTTTTATGATAAAGCCGCTTGACAATTGTGGAAGTATTGGCGTTTCAAAAATCTGCCAGGAAAGTGAGCTAGAATCTCTGTGGCTGAAAGCAGTTGAAAATTCTAATTCGAGGATGTGTATCGCTGAAAAATGTATTCAAGGAAATGTAATAACCGCCGACGGATTTTGTGACAGCAGCGGATTTGAATTTATCGCAGCATCAAACAAAGAAATGTACTCTGAAAATGAAAATGTAGCAAAGGCGTTATATTACCCTGGAGAATTCAGTAAAAACATATTTGAAAGAATAAAAGAGGCCGCCAAGCTGACAGCAGACGCTGTGGAAATTGATTTTGGATTTGCACATATTGAATTTATCCTGGAAGAAGAAAGCGGTGATATATATTTTGTTGAAGCTGCAAACCGCGGAGGAGGCGTGTATATTTCCAATATTATTTTAGAGGAAATCACAGGTATTGATTATTGCGGTGCATTATTACAAATGGCAATGGGCAAAACAGTTTCAGCCAGGTGCCGCCAGCAATACCGCAAAAAGGCCATGCTCTATTTTTTAGAATCACGCGAAACTGCCTCCCCTGCTAACGACTTCGATGAAACCTTTCCTCAAGTGTGCCAGGCAGTATATATAAATAGAAAAAGCCAGACGGCAAATGTCAAAAATAATGCGTCTCTTGGCAGGCATGGAGTGGCAGTTCTTACAGGGAACACATTTGCAGATCTAATGTGTGCAGGAGAACAGTTAGAAAACACATTTGCAAATTATTCTCAGGAATATTTTTGGATAAAACAGCGGAGGGAAACAAATGTTTGATAAATATAAAGCAAATGACATAACTAAATTGTATTTAGATAAATACAGACAGCTTGTAAAAATATGGGAATTAAAAGACCTTCCAGATAACATAAAAGATGAAGATTTACAGTTAAACTCATTATTGAATATTTACATTGAGCCTACTAACCGCTGCAATTTTAACTGTGTGTTCTGTGCAAGAGATAATATGACAAGAACGTATGATATGATGGATCTGCCGCTGTTTCAGCAGATCATAGACAACATACCGAAGGGATCATACATTACTTTAACAGGACATGGGGAACCTACGCTGAATGTACATATTTATGAAATGATAACTTATGCCGCCCAGAAAAAAATGTTCGTATCACTTATCACAAATGGAAGCACCTTAAATAAAGCAAACCGGGAAAAGCTGATACAAAGCGGCATATCAAGAATTCAGCTGTCCTTCCAATCCTTAGATAAAAATACGAACGACAGCTTGATGGGGGGGATATTTGAACGGGATCTGCTGAATATCTTGTCTCTGATATATGAAGTAAGACAAGCAAAAAGAAATATATATTTATCAATTTCAAGAGTGAATATAGAAGAAAGTGACGCATATGCAGATGTTACAAAAAAATTTTGGCAGCAGCTTCCCATTGACAATTATTATGAAGGCGAACTTTTGAGTCTGCAGACAGAATCAGGAATGTTTCACATACAAAGCAAAGATTATTACCTGCCATGCGCTACCCCCTGGATTGACGTACATGTCAACGCAGACGGCAGCGTGCCTGCATGCCTGCAGGACTGGAATAACAGATATCTATTGGGAAACGTCAAAGATAATTCTCTTATGGATATATTAAACAGTGCAGAAGCTCTTAAATTCCGAAAAGCGCTGCTGCTTGGTGACTGGGAGTATTTAGAGCGCATCGGTTATTCAGGATGCAGAGCGTGCAATTGCTGGCATGAAGAAGCAAAGGGATGCATCAGGGATGTTTTTAATGAAAATATTCCTATACGCATAGGATTAGTCATTGATGAAATTGCGGGCAGGCGGCCAGGCAATGTGGAATTTTTAAAGAAAGCCATTTCTATGCTGGAATCTGGAGAGACAGATTTCATCCATACTTTAATGCAAGAGGATTAGACATGAATAAAACAGAAATTTATAAAACAATTTATGAAGAAACATTGAACAGATATCAGACACGTTTCTCAGAATTGGGAATCTCACCTAAAACATTGGGGTGGGGAAAGGCTTCTGATCAACAGGTCCGTTTTCAAGCCATGACAGACAATTATGACTTTGACGGAAAAACTATTATGGATATCGGATGTGGATTTGCAGATTTTTACGCATTTCTGAAAAGCAGGGGAACCGTATGTACATATATTGGAGTGGATATCATACCAGAATTTCTCGCCTGTGCCAAGAAAAACTTCCCAGAATCTGAATTTATTCAGGCAAACTTTATGTTAGAGAGCAGCAAACTGCCAAAAGCAGATGTAGTGCTTACCAATGGAACATTAAATTTTAAACAGAATCTGATCAGTAATATGGAATATACCGAAGATTTTATGAAATTGGCATGTGAAAAAGCAGAAAAGGCAGTTATCATGGACTTCTTAAGCGCTTATCTGACAAAGGAATACCCCAAAGAAGCACAGGTATTTTATCATGATCCCCTTGAAGTTTTTAAAATGGCTCTGCGGTATACCAATGATGTAAAACTGATTCATAACTATCCTGCCATTCCACAAAAAGAATGTATCTGTATGTTGTATCTGGAAAAGCTTAGATCTGTTTACTGATTATCAGCAGACCCTATATCAATCAGATCTGAATGTCAGAAGGGGGATTTGAATGAAAGGAATTATAGACGCTCATTTACACTGCAGCCTAAAGGGAAATCATAAGCAGGAACAGATAAAACAGTTAGAAGATGAAATGAGCAGGTATCATATTCAAAAAGGTGTTCTGTATCTCATAGACGAAAATGATTTTACAGAAAAAAACTATGCCCTGGACTGGGGAAATCATATCATTCCTGGTATTATGTTAGATCCCAATGATAACAGAGCAGATGAAAAACTTGAGGAATTGAAACGCTGTCATGTTCGTCTGGTGAAATTACTGCCCTATGAACAGAAATTACTATACAAAGATTATGCCGCTGTCTGCAGATACACCCAAAAGCTGCAAGAGTATGGAATGGCATTAACAATTTGCGGCGCTTATGGCTCTGAGTATATCTATGCCACAAACGGAGTGGACTTAGCGGAAAGGATTTTGCGCGAGGGGTTTCAAAATCCATTAATCATTGCGCATGGTGGAATGGTCCGAATATTAGATGTTTTTTCCCTGATGCAGGAATATCAGAATTTATATATGGATCTCAGTTTCACGATACCATTCTGGTGGGGATCTCATGTAATACAAGATTTGTATTTTGTGATGGCAAAGCTGAATTATGAAAGAATCTTTTGGGGTTCCGATTATCCGAATCATTCATTTGAGGAAGGGCTGTCCAAATTTGATCTGTTTTGTGAAACATATCAGATCAGCAATAAAAATAAGCAAAAAATACTGGCAGAAAATTTTAATTGTTTCTGCCGGAATTATTGGGAGCAGGGCAAATGAAAAAAATTGCGATTCGGCTGGATACAGGACCATCGATTGGATTAGGACATCTCATCCGCTGTCTGGCGCTGGCAGATGAATTATCCCTGATATCGGACAGCAAAATTATTTTTATATGCAGAAGTAAACTGGAAGGAATGATACCTTATCCTGTTATTTATATTGAGAAACCTTATGTAACAAATGAGAAAATCTATGAATTTCCCAGTATCATTGATGAAATAGATGAACTATCAAGAATTCTCATACAAGAAAACGTAGATTGTTTGATTGTCGATCATTATGGGGCGAAAGATGATTATTTTAAGATGATAAGAAACAGCGTTCCTTATTTGGTTTGCATAGATGACAGCCTGAAACGTGATGTTCCAGCAGATGTTGTGATAAACGGCAATGTTTATGGCACAGATGCCCAATACGGCGCTGGCTCTCTCAAATTAAAAGGAAGTCGTTATCTGCTGATGCGTAAGGAATTTCGAAACGTTAGCCCCAGACAAAATCATCAGACCGTTAAAGATTTATATATTACCTCTGGCGGAGCTGACCCCTGCGAGTTCTGCTCTAAGATCAGCGACGCATTAATTAAAAGTTTTTCTGCAGTCCGTATTCATGTGATTGCAGGATCTAATTTTACGCAAAGCTATCTCAAGAAACTAAAGGGAAGAAGAAAACTGATTCTACACCAAAACGCTGATATGAAAGAATGTATGCTAAACGCTGATTTTTTTATTTCAGCTGCCGGAAGCACTCTGTATGAGCTTGCATCTTGCGGCGTCCCTTCTGTTTGTTATGTTTTGGCAGACGATCAGAAGCTGCTGGCAGAATATATGAACAGAAAAGGGACGACATACGCAGCCGGACATTTTCAAACATTTCAGGAAAAACAATTGTACCAGCAATGCAGCATTCTTTTTTCTGATAAGGAAAAAAGAGACAGCATGAGTATATATGGACAAAAATTGATTGATGGATTTGGCGCCAGAAGAACCGCAGAAAAATTATTGCAGATTATGTGAAGAGAACGATTGACATATTTTATGTTCCTCTTTTCGTTCTGGCAGAAAGGTGGACAAGCATGAGTGTCTTATTGGTAATAGCAGCTCACCCAGATGATGAAATCCTTGGTGTGGGCGCAACGATATCGAAAAGAACATCCGCTGGAGACAAAGCATTCGCACTGATACTTGGAGAGGGGCAGACTTCCAGATGGGATAACCGCAAGGCTGCTCTGGCAGAAGAAGTCACGCTGCTGCATCAAGATTCGATAGCGGCAGCGCATACGATTGGCTATACAGAAATTTATTTTGAAAATCTGCCGGATAACAGATTCGACAGTATGAACCTGCTGGATATTGTCAAAATAACAGAAAAATATATAACGAAGATCCGTCCCAATGTGGTCTATACGCATCACGCCCATGATCTGAATATTGATCACAGAATTACCTGCGAGGCAGTTCTCACAGCCACGAGACCAATTGGGAATTATCCGGTAACTGAATTATATGCATTTGAAACAGTTTCATCAACAGAATGGAATTTCGGTGATAAAGATACCTCCTTCTATCCCAATGTATTTGTTGATATTGAACATCATTTTCAGATAAAATGTGAAGCAATGAAAAAATATAGATCAGAATTATGTGATTTTCCCCATCCCCGCTCGCTGAAGATGCTGGAATATCATGCAGGAAAATGGGGCGGAACCGTTGGCAGAAAATATGCGGAGGCATTTGAGTTAATTCGAAGAGTTGAGTAAACAGGATGCGGATACTTTGAGAGGATGAGTAAAAAGCTATGGGATATTTAAGAAACGCGGATATGCAGGATCTTGATTTGCTCTATGACTGGGTAAATGAACGTTCTGTCAGACAGAATGCGTTTTCAAGCCAAAAGATAGGTTATGAAGAACATAAAAAATGGTTTGAAAACCTTTTAACAAACCATAACGCCAGACAGTACATTTATATCTCTGATAATAGGCCAGTTGGCCAGGTAAGAGTCAGCATGGAAGGGAAACATGCTGAAATTGATTACAGCATCTGCCCAAAGCAAAGAGGCAAAGGGCACGGAAAAAAAATGATTTGTCTCTTAAGAGAACAAGTCGCACAAGATTTCCCCGATTTAAAAAAGTTAATTGCGAAAGTAAAACCTGGTAATGCGGCTTCTCAGAAAGTATTTGAAGACACAGGATATGCTGAGAAATACCGCTTTTATGAATTAGACCTGACAGACTGTGTAAACGCAGAGACATAAGAAACTAATATCAGAAATGATTTAATTATTTGTTAAAAAAGGAGTTCAGCATGTTAAACGGAAAAACAATCTTGATCACGGGAGGGACAGGCTCTTTTGGGAAAAAATTCCTGGAAAAAATCTTTAAAGATTATAATCCAAAGAAAGTTATTATCTATTCCAGAGATGAATTTAAACAAATTGTGATGAAAACAGACTACATGGATAAGGTAGATATGGATAGAGTCCGCTTTTTTATCGGAGACGTTCGGGACAGAGAAAGACTATATCGTGCATTTACAGGCGTAGATTACGTCATTCATGCCGCAGCAATGAAGCAAGTTCCGACTTGCGAATATAATCCCATGGAGGCAATCAAAACTAATATCCATGGCGCACAGAATGTCATTGACGCCGCTTTAGACTGCGGCGTGAAAAAGGTGGTGGCATTGTCCACAGACAAAGCAGTAAATCCCATCAATTTATACGGAGGAACAAAGCTGGTTTCTGACAAATTATTTATCGCCGCCAATGCCTATCGGGGAAAAAACTATCATACCGTATTCTCTGTTGTACGATATGGAAATGTGGCAGGAAGCAGAGGCTCCGTGATACCTATCTGGCAGAAGATGATAGATGAGGGTAAAAATACATTAGGCGTTACAGATATGCGGATGACAAGATTCTGGATCACCTTGGAACAGGGCGTGGATCTAGTTTTTAAAGCTTTCCACGAATCAAAAGGCGGAGAGACATACATATCAAAAATTCCCTCTTTCCATATTGGAGATTTGGCAAAGGCAATGCTGCCAGACTGTAAAATAGATGAGATTGGCATCCGTGAAGGAGAAAAGCTGCATGAGGTCATGGTGACGAAAGATGACTCCCTTTTGACTTATGAATATGACAGGCATTATATCATTTACCCACATTTTGAATGGTGGGATTTCCAAGCAGGATTTACAGAAGGCGGAGTAAAAGTGCCGGATGGTTTTGAATACAGTTCAGGGACAAATACCGTATGGCTTGGCACTGAAGAATTAAAAACGGCATTAAAATATATTTAATGAATGCGTCAGGAAGGAGTATTTACAAATTGAACATACCATATGGCAAACAATACATTGATGATGAAGACATAGCGGAAGTTGTAACTGTTCTCAAATCAGATTTTCTTACCACAGGACCTGCGGTAAAAAATTTTGAGCAGGCTGTTGCAGATTATACTGGAGCCAGATTTGCAGCTGCCGTCTCTAACGGAACAGCCGCATTGCACGCAGCCTGTTATGCGGCAGGCATCGGACCAGGCGATGAAGTTATTACAACACCTGTCACTTTTGCGGCTTCAGCAAATTGTGTGCTGTACTGTGGTGGAAAACCTGTATTTGCTGATATCAAGAAAGATACTTATAACATAGACCCAGAAGATATCAGGCGAAAAATAACCTCCAGGACAAAAGCCATTATTGCTGTTCATTATGCTGGACAGCCTTGCGAAATGGACGACATTCATAAGATTGCAAATGAACATAATCTGCTGGTAATTGAAGATGCCGCCCATGCGCTGGGAGCAGATTACAAGGGAAAGAAAATAGGAACTGTTTCTGATATGTCAACCTTTAGCTTTCATCCAGTAAAGCACATCACCACTGGAGAAGGCGGGATGATTACTACAGATGATAAAGAACTGTACCAGAAACTGCTTCTTTTCAGAAGCCATGGGATCACCAGGGATGAAGCGTTCATGTCTGAAAATGAGGGCGGCTGGTATTATCAGCAGTTAACGCTGGGTTATAACTACCGAATTACCGATATACAATGTGCACTTGGCATTTCCCAGATGAAAAAGCTCGACCAATTTGTAGCAAGAAGACGTAAACTCGCACAAAGATATGAGGATGAACTCAACAAAATTGACGGCATCACCTGTCCCCTGCAGAAAGAGGGATGCACCAGCAGCTGGCATTTATATGTAATTCAGACCCCCAAAGGCAGGCGCAGAGAAATTTATAATAAACTTAGGGCAGCCGGCATACAGGTAAATGTCCATTATATTCCGGTATATAAACATCCATATTATCAGAAACATGGCTATGACAGCGTGTGCTGCCCACAGGCAGAAGAGCTGTACGAAAATATTATCAGTCTGCCATTGTATTATTCTCTGCAGGATGAACAGCAGGAATATGTGATTCAGACGCTCAAAAAAATTATCTGACATATTGTTGATATTTGATAAATTACTGTCATATTATATCACAATTAAGCTGCTGAAAGCGTTAAAAATGGTTTTAAATAATTGATTTTTAAAGTGATTTTGATATAATAAGAGCAACTCCATGAGTTGATATACTTAAAGAAATAGTAGATGGGAAAAGAGTCAGGCGAATACAGCCTGGCTCTTTTTTCGTCAAAATATCACAAAAGAAGAAAGGAGCTTGCTTATGTCAAGAAAAGGAGAAAATATTTACAAAAGAAAAGATGGACGCTGGGAGGGTAGATTTATTGTAAGCAGAATGGAAGGAGGAAAGGCAAGATATCAGTCTGTTTATGGGAAAACATATCTTGAAACAAAAGAAAAACTTCGCATTTCAAAAATCAGACAGCAGGAAAAAGAATTGGCTTTTGATCAATCTTCTCAAAAGGAGGGCGCATTCCCCAAAATTCTGCTGGATTGGCTTTCCACAGTCAGACCTCATGTAAAAGAGTCTTCGTACTGCAGATATTATAATCAGATTAACAAGAATATTATTCCATATTTCAAAGAAATGTCTATTATGGAAATTGATACAGCATGTATGCAGCAATATATTACAGTGATTACTACTGACAATAATCTACAGCAAAAAGCTTTATCGCCAAAAACGATACATGATATTCTTTCTATTATGCGCAGAGTTTTTGATTATGCCGAGATCAGAGAATATACATTAAAGTGCAATTTTCAAAGTCTTTATATCCCTTCTACCAAAAATAAATTGACCGTTTTTTCAGAACAGGAACAAAAATTATTGATTTCGCATTTGATAAATTCTACTCTTCCAATTGATATAGGTATACTTCTTACGTTATTTACTGGTCTTAGAATTGGTGAAATCTGTGCGTTGAGATGGAATAAAATTGATTTGAAAAATGGTTTTCTTTCTGTGGAAGAATCCATGCAGAGGATCCAAAATCATTCTGAAGAAACGCAATGCAGAACCAAAGTTATTATCACAAACCCCAAAAGTCTTTCTTCTATCCGGACAATCCCGCTGCCGGAATTTATTTTATCCAGTTTAAAACCCTTATATAAACAAGGAAATGAATTTTTTCTAACTGGTTCTACCGAGAAATTTATAGAACCACGTACCCTGCAGTACAGATTCAAAAAAATTCTCTCTGACTTAAACCTTCGAAAATTGAATTTTCATGCGCTGCGTCATACATTTGCAACTAGATGCATAGAGTCGGGGTTTGATGTAAAAAGCCTAAGTGAAATTTTAGGCCATGCCAGCGTTAATGTTACTTTAAACCGCTATGTGCATCCTTCAGATGAAACAAAACTGCAGAATATGAAAAAGCTGGAACATTTATTTAACATCAGTAAAATGGCTAACGGGTAAATGACATAAGGGGCTGATGCCAAAGACACTGCATTTTCAAATACCTTATGCCATATGTGCCTGTTTTTGCATCAGCCCCTTTACTGTTCTAGTCAAGTCTAACAAACATTTACACTAGTCTAATATAATTCCCATCTTCTCCAGCTGCTCCTGCTGTGCTCTGTAAAATGGATATTCATGCGCCGAAGCTCCCTTATAACATACATTCCACTGTTCTCCATAAGTTACCGTCAGAACCTTTATGTATTCTTTGGGAACATCTATCGTTGTGGTTTCAAAAGGCATCGAAACACACTCTTTATACCATTCTTCCTTGAGTCTAAAAGTTCTTCTCTTAGCATGAGAGTACATATAAGTTATTTCATCTCCGTCTTCCTTCCCATACATCTGAGAAATAGCGCTTGCAAGCCGGAACAGCTGGTGAATCACCGTATGCTCTTCTGTAAAACGATAATTGCATACCTGCTCAATAATTTTCAGCTCTTTCTCAACTGGCTCCGTAACCTGTCCGCCATTATGGAGCAGCGTATAGGCTGCCGAATACACATTTTTCAAAATATCCACCTGCAGATCAGCTTCTTCACTGTTTCTGGGAATATAATCCAGAGGCTGTATATCTATCCCCACTACGTAGGGGCATCCATAGAATTCTTCCAGCTTTTCTGGCTGCAGTTGCATATGCGCGTTCACAGAATCCTCAACATTCAATACTCTTGCATACAAATTAGTCCATTCCTCATCATAGGTGGCATCTACAATGCAGTAACTTTTGGGCAGTTCCTTTCTCGCTATGGCAAGAAAGCGGTTGTAATCCTCACGCCTCATGGCGATATCTATATCATCATCCCAAGGGATAAATCCTTGATGCCTTACTGCTCCGAGCAATGTTCCCCAATCTGCGAAATAATCTATCTGATGTCTCCTGCAGATATGCTCAATTTCTTTTAATATCTTAATGGCGGCAGCCCAGGCGCGTTTCATCATTTTTTCTATGTGAAAACTTTCTTGCAATACGTACTCACCTGAATCTCCAGGAGCGTAATGTTCAATCTTAATCTCTTCATCCTTGAAAAAATCAGCAGGAAATACCAGTCTCATTTTCAGATTCCGTTCATCCTCAATCAGCTGCTGATAATTCTCTACCACTCCTATAAATTCCTGTTCCTCTTCCTGTTTGGAGTCGAATGACACCTGAAATTCCGAGCCAGATACAACCGCTGTACCGTACGTCTTCGCCATACACATCACTGGCAGCCATTGATCCAAAATGGCAGCCACAAAACTGTTGTCCCCCAGATGCAGCGCTAGCCCTGGACGAAATGCCAGTATTTTCTTTACCGCCGTTTCCAGCTCTGCCACACACGACAGTACCGCAGAACATTGCAGATATTCAAATTCTTCTCCCTCCCACTCCAGCTTTGTCTTTTGAAGCCATAAAAGATTCTCTTCTCCATACTCCGGCGCAAAATAGTTCAATTCCCCTGCCCTCGAAGCTGCTTCTGAAGTATTGACAAGCAAGACCTTTTTCCCCAGTGAACGCTGCAGTAAATAGCAGCATTTCAAAACCATATTCGTCCACTCCATATTCGTCTCAGACAATTCCTCTGTCAAGACCACAACATGCTCTGAATTTCTTTTTTCAAACGGCTTTGGATACTCTTTGATATTCAACTGCAGCATACAGTTTGTCAAAGCATGCTGCATCAGTTCCAGCAGTAATTCACGAACAGCTTCTGTATTACAGCTTAAATGGTGAAGCCGAAAAAGATTCAACTGGTGAAAAAGATAATATGCGTTCTGCCATCCCATTTGCCCTTCTTTCTGAAGGCTGCGGGCAATTTGCAGAAAATTCTCCATATACACAGCGCCTGCGTCTAAATTTAGAATATAAGAATATACTGGAAATGCAAGTCCTAAATTATACTTCATCCCTTGGCACAATGCTTTATGTATTTCTTCTGTCATCCTCTTTCGTACATCATCCTGCTCTTTTATCGCACTATGGTACACTTGACCCGCGTATTCAATGAAATGTTCATCCACATTTCCGCTTTCCAGTTGTTTAATCATTGCATTATATGCATCCATACTCATCTCTCTTTTCACTCGCTTTTCTTTTTAACCGCATAACAAATCATTGCCTGGCGTCCATATCCATAATGACGATAATAAAATTCATATCCTCCCCTGGGTAAAATTGATCTCAGATATAGTGGGATTTCCCATAATTCCTCAGCGCTTGCATAGATTGATAACTTAGGAACATTTCTCTGTAACAGCTTTTCTGCTCCTTTGAGAATTGGGAGCTCCATGCCATTCGCGGAAATTTTTATCATTGTCGCATCCTGTATCTCTGAAACCTCATCCAACGCAATTACTTCTGTCTCACTGTTGCCCTGTTCAGATAACACGCAGCTTTCTGAATTTCCTGATATAAAATGCATCCGGCCGCTCCTTGCTCCCACGGCTGCATTTTTCGTGATAACATTTTTTAATTTACTTGCCGTCTCGCATAGAATGCGATAATTTCCCTGATCCATTTCAATTCCTACGATTTTCTTGTACTTCCCCTTCGTAAGTTCCAAAAATTTCAGTATGGTATCACCGGTAAACGCGCCAATATCAATAAAAATCTCTTCTTCTGTATACTGCAGAATATCTGGATCTAAAAGTTTCTCTGCACTATCTCCATTAATTTTCTCAAAGCAGGATATATCACCGCTTCGAATGCCGTTCAAAAACCCTTCCAATGTCTCTCTTGACTTGTCATCCGCCAGTATTTCATACAGCTCTTCCAGCTCATCCATATGATCTTCATACAAATCCCAGACTTCTTTATTGTTATGCAGCATAAAGATACTGAATACAATAATTTCACCTTTATATCCTGCTTGTTTTATTTGCTGAACAACCTGATCTGCAACATAGACACAAACTAATAAAATCTGTGGTATTTTTTCCATCTCAAAAAATTTATCAGGCGATATAATTTTCTCATCGTCCCACATAGACGGGTTATTATCAACAATACACTGTGGCGCCAGTTTCCCACCAGACTGTTCATGAAAATATTCAACTGCTGCTTTTCCGCTGTTTCCAGCTCCCCATATAGCAAATAATTCTTTCGTCTCCAGCAAGCGTTCAATTAATTTCTTCAAATCTGCCGACATGCCGCTCTCTGTCAGCGGTACTAATTTTTCCTTTAACATACTATCACTCATTTCCATTTTTTGTTCTAAATATTCTTTATCTTAGACATATATGCCATGATGCGCTCATAATCATCCAAAAAATCTATCTCAGCCCAAAATCTGCCTTCTACGTCCACAGTATATATATTCTCCTCATTTTTGTCTGTAAAAGAATAAAGAATATTCTCCCACCAGGCATTATATTTCTGATGATGAATCATATCTTCCATACGCTCTATAAATTTAGGCAGGAATTTCTTTCCGATTTTAGCCATTCCTACATATTCGCATGTCCTCTGCTCAATAGGCAGCTCTTTTCCATATTTCTCTATGCTGCCGTCCATTGACGTATAGAAGAAATAATCTCCTTCTTTTATCCTGGAATAGTCAATAGCCATAACTGGATCTCTATCATCATTGATTACCAGTTCGAGAATTTCTTTTGAAAAAAATACATCTGCATTCATTACCAGCAGTTCATCATCTAGCTCTTCCCTGGCAAACCACAGACTGGCAATACTGTTAGTGACATCAAAAAAAGGATTATAATAATAAGTAATATTTTCTATACCAGATAAAGCTTTTTGTATCTGCTGTTCCTCATATCCAGTACAAATTGTGCACTCGATTCCCTGTGCCTGAAGAAGTTTCACAGACCTTCGAATCAATGGTTCTCCGTTAATTGGCAGTGTTGATTTCGGCACCTTCTCCACATGCCTTGCAATCCGAGTTCCTCGCCCTGCCGCTAATAATATCGCTTTCATTTCTCTCTCCTTCTTCTGTAATGGAACTTCCTTTCGTATTTCATTATCATAAACTGTATGAATCGTTAAAATAAGCTTATCTCTTTTCAGGTCAAACATTTATTTTTATCAGACATAATTGTATGATATATAATACTTCCTATTTGTTTGTCTCTTGTGTCTCTCTCCATGTTTTTCCCTGAGCTGTTATTCTCATTCAAAAGTTCCATCAAAAACGCTCTCTCATCCTCACGCCATACATCCTGCATTTTCATCGGTTTCCCAGTTACCCGAAACGTTGTCAGCAGACTGCTGCAGTCACCATAATATGCATCAGACAACGCCATAGCCAGGTTGGGATCTGGCGTATGATCAAAAATTCCCCACTCTTCCTCCTGAATCTGCTGTACAAGCAATAAATACTCATCCCGAAGCTGCGGTCTCATAGAATCAATGGTGGACAATAAGAGTGGATGGGGTCTCCACAATAAGACAGCCTCTTTCTGCTTTTCTCTATACAACCTGAATACATTCTCTACTTTTTTTAATACCTGCTCATTATTGTTCAGTAAATTTAAAATTGTCAGATCATATAAAACAATTTTTTTTCTGCCTCCATCTGGTTTCTGTATAATTCTCTGCCAGTTTTCCGGCAAATCTGTGATTTCACATCTTGTATTTAATACTTTGTCAAATTTGGGCGAATCAAGCGGCAAAAATTTTTTCTCTGCTGGGAGCAGGATGCCTTCCCATCCATTCTTCTGTAATGTCTGGGTATAAATCTGACAATATCTTTCATAAATGCATCCTGGCTGCACCACCGCTTTGTCTGCAAAAAGCACTCCTGGCAGATAACAGAAATGCTCTGAGGGTCCGCCTTCTTCACTCACAAAATAAGGAATATAAACCAGCTGCCTGGTACACTTCTTTAGCCGAGAAGCATAATACTGCTCCGGCACCCTGGTAACGGAATTGCATCCATCATAAGGATTATGAAAAAAAATCACGTCTGGATGGCGTTCCTCCATCAGGTAATCTTCATATTGGACGATAGGCACATCAGCAGAATAATCTGCTCTCTGATCATGCAGCGCGCCCAAAGTCCCGTCTGGCAAAACATCATAATAAGGAATTGGTATCACATAAGTGTCTGCTGTCTGATCTTTTGCCGCCTCCAGCCATACGCTTTCCAGAGAGTCCCACATAGATACCTGATATGGAAGAAAAACGATCTCCTTTCTCGGCATGACTGCCCGCAGGCATTTTTGCAGACTCCTGATTATATTCTCTGCTTCAAATCCCAGACGGCATACCTGCTGATCATCTTCCAATGAAATACTTATCTGATATAAGACTTCACACAATCGCTCTAATTCAGCAACCATAGTATGATAATCCTTTTTCTCGGTCTCCAGAACAGTTCCCACGACCAAAACATCCTGCTGCACTTCCGTCAGCTGGTTCACAGCCTGCTCTCTGTTTCGAGAACTTTTCCACTCTTTAAAAACCTGAATATTTTTCAGTATACTCTCTGCTTTTT
The DNA here is from genome assembly GCA_910585395.1 of uncultured Lachnospiraceae bacterium. Lineage (GTDB taxonomy): Bacteria > Bacillota > Clostridia > Lachnospirales > Lachnospiraceae > Petralouisia. The sequence goes on along the minus strand of CAJUCK010000001.1, from coordinate 115,026 downwards.
GTATTTGTCTATCTCTGCAAAACTTTGTCATCCTTCTTTGTCAACCTCATATTGTTCTAAGTCAATGTCAAATGCCTCTCCTGACATATGATTTTTCTTCAAAAACTCTGCCAGTATTTTTTCCTGGTACGAATAGAAAGGGTATCCATGCGACGTAGTTTTGCCCATAGGTATCATGTAATTATCTCCATATTTCAATTTTAAAAAAGGGTCATATCCAACTGGAACCGGCACTTCCATCACATTCTCAAAGGGCATATAAATAGTGTCACTGAACCATTCTTTGGGCATATAATAATTGGGACGATGATGAATTCGGTAAACAGGTCCCTGAACCTCATCGGCATCGTCGTCGGTATAGAGCATGCAGATATAATCTCCCAGTACCCGCAGCTGCTGCTGAAGAGATTTGTCATAATCAAATTTATAGTTGCATAAACCCTCTACCTGAGCTAAAAAAGCTTTCAATTCCTCCAAAGAAAAGTTTCCCTCTTCATATCCCTTGACAGCCCCAACTGACTGAATGACAATATTCAGCAGATCCAGCTGCAGTTTATCCTCTTGAGAATCACGAGATTTATAATCCATAATATCAATATCAATACCCACTACATACGGACAGCCATGATATTCCCGCAGGCGTTCTGGTTCGCAGGATATAATACGATTGTTTATAATTCGCACGATAGCATTCTCATAATCATCATATTCACGAACATTGGCAATGTCATATCCTTCCGGCATTTGACTCATGCCGACCCTGCAGAACTTCTCATAATCCTGACGCATCATCATGATATCAATATCATCATCCCATGGAATAAAACCTTTATGACGAACCGCGCCTAAAAGAGTTCCCCAGTCTACAAAATACCGGATGTGATTCTTCCGGCACACCTCATCAAATCTCTTTAAAACTTCCATCTGTGCTGCCCAGACACGTTTCATCATGGATTTAACACAAAATCCCTCTCTGATTTCCTCTTTGAAAAAAGATTCTTCAAATTGCAACATATTTTGTTCTCCTTCTCTGGATTCTTTCAGAAACAACCTCTCTCTGTATATCATCTTCTGTTTTTCTTTTCACCATTTTTCTGAAAAACATGATATAATAAAATGAATTTATAATTATGTACTATTATATACTATTTTTGAGAGGTACGCCATGTATTTTTTATTTATTCGTATTGCAAACTCCACCCTGGACCTTCCATGGGTGCTGTCTGAGATGGGAGAACAGGTGAAAATTTATGAAGCTGCTGAATTTAATCCTGTCTATCCTGTTTCGGAGGAATTTGATAAATTAGATTCTTTCTTGTCTGAACATCATTTTGACTGCCTTATTTCCTATCTCTTTGTTCCGGAAATTTCCGATATTTGCCAGCAAAAAGGACTGCCCTATGTTGGATGGATCTATGATTCTCCATTATTTACTTTGTTTCATCCAGCGGCAAAAAATCCCTGCAACTATCTCTTTGTCTTTGACCAGTCAGAATATAAACATATTAAATCTTTGGACATTCCTCACCTGTACTACCTTCCCTTGGGTGTCAATCTCACACGTACAGGAGCCTTAAACATCACTGCCGAGGATGAGTCAGCTTTTAGCTGTGACATTTCCTTTATCGGAAATCTCTATGTCGATAATTCCTATAACAGATTTATCCATCAATTTCCAACAGATGTCAGTATGGAACTAAAACTTTATCTCCTGGAAAACTTATGTAACTGGCACCGGCAAAAACCCTGGCCAAGAGTTTCCTCCAGAACATCGGATCATATCAGCCAGACTTTGGGAGATGCTGTTTTAAATCATGGCTATATGGAACTCGACTTATTTCTTGGAATTACCTTTCTTTCTAAGAAACTAGTCGAAATGGACCGAATCACTGTCTTAAATACTCTTGCAGAGCACTTTAAGGTAGATTTATATACAACAAGTGATACTGGTTTTTTGACAAATGTACAAGTCCACCCACCTGTCAATTATTATTCCGCTATGAACAAAGTCTTCTATCTGAGCCGTATCAATTTGAATATTTCACAACCCTCCATTGAGACGGGACTTCCCCAGCGCATTCTTGACATTATGGGTTCTGGTGGATTTTGTCTTAGTAATTATCAGAAAGAAATAGACGACTATTTCGTTATTGGAAAAGAAATAGAAGTTTTTCATGATTTGGATGAATTGAAAGAAAAAACTGCATATTATCTCTCTCACGAAAAAGAACGGCTACGAATTGCCATCAATGGATATCAAAAAATCAGAGAGAATTTTTCCTATCTGCATCAATTAGGACAGATTCTTAAAGTTCTAAAGGAGGAACTGATATGAAACTTTTATTTTATCGTTATGGAAGCATTTGTGAACCAGATATTATCAACGGTTTTCAGGAACTGGGACACACAATACTCCAGATGACAGAAGAAATTACCAACAAAACCCTGGACCCTCAGGAGGCAGTCAAGATTGTCAGCCAAAAATTATTTGAACAGCCTGTAGATTTCGTATTCAGCATGAATTTCTATCCTTTTTTGAGTGAAGTATGCAATATTTTTCAAATTCCTTATTTGTGCTGGACGGTAGATTCTCCAGTAATGGAGCTTTTTGCCACTTCCATCTCTCATCCCTGGAATCGTATTTTCCTTTTTGACCGTGCACAATATGACGAAATTCATTCCTATAATCCAAAACATATATTTCATCTTCCTCTCGCTGTCAATGTGGAGCAGAAGCAGAAGACCATACAGGCATCTTCTGACAAATTGATTCATAAGTTTTCTTCTGATATTTCTTTTGTAGGTTCTCTCTACACAGAGAAATGCCCTTACGACAAGTTGTCAAAACCCTCTGAATACCTCTCTGGTTATCTGAATGGGCTTATGGAAGCACAAGTACGAATCTATGGCGGATTCATTATTGAAGATCTGCTAACAGATGAAATTGTACAAGAGTTCAAAGCACATCTTCCAGATTTTTTTAGCTATCCTTCTGCTTCTTATCTGACAGACAAAAAAACGATGGCGCAGTTTTATATGGGAAGTAAAATTTCTTCCATGGAACGTTTAAGAGCGCTAAAACTGCTTTCAAATCACTTCTCTGTAGATCTCTACACAGCAAGTGACACCTCATGCCTCCCCTGCGTCAACAATCGTGGGCTGGCAAAGACTCTGGAGGAAATGCCTCTTATTTTCCATAACAGCAAAATTAACCTTAATTTCACCTCCAAGTCTATCCGAAGCGGTGTTCCTCTTCGAATTTTTGACATTTTAGGCTGCAAAGGCTTTGCTCTCACAAATTTTCAGTTGGAGCTTCCAGAATTGTTCGCTCTAGGAGAAGATCTTGTATGTTATGAAAATATGGAAGACCTGCTTTACAAAACGGATTATTTTCTGCGGCACGAAGCAGAACGGCGACAAATTGCAGAAAATGGTTTTCAAACAATAAAAAAATATCACACTTACCCCATTCGGCTTGAAAAAATGCTTCATTTGGCATTTTTGTAAGACAAAACCAACAGGAGGATTTGGAAATGAATATTTTATTTATAGACTGGCCATGTTTTGGCAAAACAGATGCCGTATCGGCTTTTAAACAGATGGGCTATAAAGTTACTATGTTTTCTCATAAAGACTATCAGGAACGTATCAGCACCGCGTTTAATCAGGCATTTGATGAAATGATGAAAAACAAGAAATTTATATTCTGTTTTTCTTTTAATTATTATCCTGCAGTTGCTGAGGGATGCAAAAGAAATGAAATTCCTTATGTAGCTTTGGTATATGACAGTCCATATGTTCCACTGTATTCCTATACCTTGATTTACCCTACTAATCACGTATTTCTTTTTGATAAACAAGAATATTTAAAGCTAAAAAATATAGGAATTTCAACCATATATTATTCCCCTCTTCCTGTCAAAGCCGCTGCTATTGCTAAAACAGCAAAAAAGAACTTTAACCAAAGATGTATCTGTGATATTTCTTTTGTAGGTTCCCTCTATAATGAAGCACACAATTTCTATGACCGTCTCGCTGACGTCAACGATTATACCAGAGGTTACCTTGACGCTGTCATGGAAGCTCAGCTAAAAATATACGGTTACAATTTCCTGGAAGAAGTTTTGACAGAGGACATACTGCAGGAACTACTGAGAGTTTCGCCATATTCCAATGACAAATATGGAGTAGAAACACTAGAATATATTTATGCAAACTACTATCTTGGGAGAAAAATTACTTCTATGGAACGCACCCGCCTCCTGACTGCTATTGGTGAACGATTTCCTGACAGACTAAAATTATTTACATTGAATAGAGAGCTTTTGATTCCTCATGTACAAAATATGGGAACCGCAGATTATTTCACAGAAATGCCCCATGTCTTTGCCAATAGCAAGATTAACCTGAACATCACTTTAAAAAGTATTCAATCCGGTATCCCTTTGCGGGCCATGGACATTATGGGGGCAGGTGGATTTCTGCTCACTAATTTTCAGGCTGATTTTCTGGATTATTTTAGTCCTGATGAAGATTTTGTATATTACAACGACTGTAACGATTTACTGGATAAAATTGAATACTATCTGTCTCACGAGAAGGAACGGAAAGAGATCGCCCAGAACGGGTATCAAAAAGTAAAAGAAAATCATAACTTTGTGAAATGTTTCAAAAATATGTTAGATACTATCACTTAAGAACAGCTCTTTTAAAAATTTTTGATTGACACATATTTTTCCCATAGCAAATTTTTTAAAATTAACCTAAAAAAACAAGACCGAAAAATTCGGTCTTGTTTTATGATAGTCACTAATCTGATTAGCCAAGTAAGGACAATACGCCCTGTGTAGACTGATTAGCCTGTGCAAGCATAGACTGTCCAGCCTGTGCAAGAATGTTGTTCTTGCTGTACTCAACCATCTCTTCTGCCATATCAACGTCACGGATACGAGACTCAGCAGCAGAAGTATTCTCAGAAATATTATCCAAGTTAGAGATGGTATGCTCTAATCTGTTCTGTAATGCACCGAGATAAGATCTCTGCTTAGATACGCTATCGATAGCTTTCTGAATTGCTGTCATAGCAGAACCAGCAGAATCGAAGGAGCTTACGCTCAAGTTATTTACAGAAATAGCAGAAGCGCTCATGTTGCTGATGCTGATGGAAATCTTCTGGTTTGCCAAAGCACCAACCTGAAGGCCTTTACCTGTAAAGCTTCCGTCTAACAGGTTCATGGTATTGAACTGTGTAGTAGACTGGATTCTTGTAATCTCAGATGCTAACTGGTCAATTTCTTTCTGGATAGCATTTCTGTCAACAGTAGTATTAGTATCGTTAGCTGCCTGAGTTGCCAGCTCGTTCATTCTCTGTAAGATAGAGTGAACTTCATTCAAAGCACCCTCAGCAACCTGGATTAAGGAAACGCCGTCCTGAGCGTTAGAAGAAGCTTTATTCAAACCACGAATCTGGCTTCTCATTTTCTCAGAAATGGATAATCCTGCTGCGTCATCGCCTGCACGGTTAACTTTGTAACCAGAAGATAATTTCTCAGTGGACTTAGCCTGTGCGCTTGTTGTGATACCTAACTGTCTGTTTGCGTTCATCGCTGTAAGATTGTGCTGTACTACCATAATATATTCCTCCTTGAATGTACTGCAGCTTCCATGCTGCATTTAATAATTGGGATTGTAATCTTTCCTTCTGGCCGTACGCTCCTTCCGGTCCGATTACTGAAATCTTAAGTAATGTAATTTATTTACTTGTAACATATATCGGAGACTTTTTTCGATACTTAATACCCGATTTGAAATTTTTTTATTTTTTATTTATTTATTTTTTCTTGTCCATAAATTGAGAATCCACCACATTGAGCCTGGACATGCTCTTATAATACTGGCTTGCCGCCTGGTTGCTGGCACGTGCCTGACGAATATTTCCTTTTACCGCCGAAAAGCGTTTGACAGCCAGATCACGGTTTCTTACCTCCTGGGTCTGAACTGTCGTACTTCTGTCTGTAATCTCTGTAATCAACTGTTTCATGGTGCGGATTTCTTCCTTGTATACTTCTTTCTGTTGCTGGAGAATCGGTTTAATTCTGTCATATATCTGCTGAAATCCTTCATCTAGCTGATTTAGCTGCTCTATCAAAGTTCCTTTTTCCTCTATATTCTCATCCAGCCTGTCAGGATCTGACGTCTCATCTGTGAATAAAACTCCTTGTTCCTTATTTTTCTCTATGATCTAATCCAGAACGGCTTTCTTCTTCTCAAGGCTCTGAATCAAGATGGTAATATACTCTCTGTCCTGCATGTTGTCCTCCTATGAAAAAAGAAGACTACTGCAATGCAGTATTGCAATAGTCCTCCTGTCATCACTCCTATCTCGCTTTCTGCATGACCTCTTTCCAGGTATCACGCATAGTACGCAGATGTTTTAACACCTCTTCCAATATCTTTTTATCTTTCTTGACATTTGCCTCCACAAGCCTGTCATAAATATACTTATAGACATTGTCAAAATCCTCAGACACTGGATATTTATGATTCAGGGTCGCCCGGAATTCTTCAATGATGTTCTCAACCTTGACAATATTTTCATGTGCTTTCTGTACGTTGCCCTGTTCTACTGCAACGATGGCAACATTACAGAATTTAATTGCACCTTCATACAACATCAGTGTCAGTTCTCCCGGAGATGCTGTCATAATTTTATTTTTGTTGTAAGCTGCATAACCCTGGTTTGCAATCATGGTTTATTTCCTCCTTGAAATAAATTATACAACTGTCCAGGCATCACCTGGACAGCTGTTGATGCCTATCAAGAACCTAATAAGCCGCTTAATGCGCTGGTACTGCTTTGGAGAGAGGAAAGGGCTTTTTCCATGGCTGCAAATTTCTTATAATATTTGTCCTCCATGGCTGAAACTTTCTCTTCCCATTTCTTGATAGTCTTCGTATAATCATCATAATCTCTTTTCATCTTCTTATCATGATAGATGCTGAACTTACTGTTCATTGTGGTACTCTGCATCTTCTTATCCAGCTTTTCATACAGATTATCACTCATTTTTTGGAAGAATTCCTGTACCATATCTGGATTATCCTGGATCGCCTTCATCAGAGAATTATTTCCTCCATTGTACCCAGCTGAAATCTCATCTTCGCTGTCTCCATCAATATGGAACATATAGCCTTCATTCTCGGCTGCCGCAAGATATCCCTGGGTCTTAATTCCAAAGCTTGCCAGGCTGTATTTCTTGCCATCACTTAATGTAAATCCCTGAGCCATGCTGCTGGTCATAAGATTCATAACAGTGGAAAGTGT
>CAJUCK010000001.1:103599-107682 GCA_910585395.1 uncultured Lachnospiraceae bacterium | reverse complement strand
CTCCGCAGAAGAGAACCCTTAATCTTTTCTTCCCATTTCTCAATTTCCTTATCAGACATCGCCTCTTTTTCTTCATCCGTCAGAGGCTCATATCCTTTGGCAGAATCAGCATTATACAATTGATCCATCTCTTTGATGAGGGCATTGTACTCTTTCAGGAAGTCTTTAATACTGTCATAAATTCCCTGCACATTTGCCTGAGTAGTAATGCTGAGTTCCTCACCAGGCGCGGTTGTCTGCAGAGCAGTGATGGTAATGCCATTCACTGTAATATCATTGCTTGCAGATACATATTTGGCTCCATTCAAGGTTATCTCTGCATTCGATCCATTAACTCTTGTAGCGCCCTCGCTGTAATCTGTGTCTGTCTTAGACTGCTGTATAAAGGTAAGCTTATCCATTAAAGTATTTACACGATCTGCCGTAGTAATACCGTCTCCTGCAGACGCTGCTCCTGTCAGCAGAGCATGCTCGTTAATATACGCTTTCTTATCTGCAATGTTATCCTGTGTTAACTTAATATTATTAGAAGTACTCTCGATTTTCTGATCTTTTTTGTTCAGCCAGTTTTCCAGTTCAGCCGCTCCCAGTTTATAGGCATCCTGTACTTCTTTTGCTGTGTCTCCATTACTGGCAGGATTCGAAGCTAAATCTTCATAAGCAGCCACTGTCTTTGCATTAGATCTCAGCTTCGCAAAATCTTCATCACTGATATCCAGTTTATCTTTTAACTCTTTAAAATCATCATAATTGCCGTCTTCTTTGATCTTTTCCTCAGACTGATGCAGATACGCTTCCAGTCTATCCTGCTCATCTTGTGTTAATTTAGCAGTGCCCGTCCCGCCGTCATCTTTGAGAGTATTCTTCATAGAAGCATATGCAAGTGCATAATTGCGGTCTGCCTGCAAATTGGTGAGCTTTGTCTTTTCCCCAGCAACAGCTGCCTCTAATTCTGCAATACTGCCCGGCGTACTTGCATCGCCCTGATATGCATTAATAGTATCTAAAATACTCTGAAAATTAGCTCTGGTTGCTGCATCGTCCAATGTAACGCCGTCTGCCTGATAAACCGCATATTTATCCCATGCCGCATATGCTTTGTCATTGGCATCAGAGTCTACATATACACCCATACTCTTTAAGGCTGAAAGACCATTGGCATCTGTAGCAGTCAGCGCAAAATCATTTTCTACGCCGCTGTCTTTTGCGGAAATAAAGACACGGTTATTGCCTGAATCGTAACTAGCAGAAACTCCTGCATCTTTCAGCTTATTCACAAAACTATCTACCGTCATATCAGAACTGACTTCAATATTCTTAGTGCCGCTCTTGGTGGTAACTGCAATGTTACCCTTGCCATCCGCCATTCCCAGTTCTTTCAAAGTTGTTTTGGACGTAGCGCCGCTTTTGAGAACTCCTCCAGTAATATAACCCGTTGACGCAACCTTGTCAATCGTCAGCTTCTGCGTACCATTCAACGCGCTGTTGCTTGCCATAACAGTTGCCTTGGTGCTGTCTGAAATAGTAGTTGTCTTCTTATTGTAATAGGAACTCAGCTTCATGTTGCCAAGTCTCTTATAAAGCTTATTAACCTTCTTATTCAGTTCTTTCCAGGCATCCATTTTCCAGTCCAGCTTAGTCTGTGCTTTTACATATTTATCTTTCTTGGTACTGTACGCAGATACCAGTTCCTGCACAATAGAATCTGTATCCAATCCAGACACCAAACCTGATACTCTAATTGCCATAACAATTCCTCCTAACCTTTCTCATCTACCAACAATCCTGCCAATTCCCAAACTTTTGCAATCATATCAAGGGTTTTCTCTGGCGGATATTCCTTTAAAATTTCTTTCGTCTGCTTATCCACAATTTTAATCGTTACCCGGTTCGTAGAATCATGAACTCCAAAAACGGCTTCAGAATTTACTACTTTCTTGTTAATTTCCTCCACAGCACGTTTCAAGCCTTCTGTAGAAGCCATTCCCTCCATTGGCTCTCTATTATCCTGAGCGACTGGCTCCGGGGTTCTTGTGGGTTCATTGGCAGCCATTTTTCCTTGTGCTCTGCCATTGTCCACCGCAGATTCTGAACGTTTTTTCTTAGGCTTTACTTCCGCCATATCAACAACTTTCTCCGCTGCCTTGTCGCTCTTCACCACTGTTGGCAAAGCCTCCGGCTTAACTGCTGATTCAACCGAATTAGCTTTGGGTTTCGGGCTACTTCCCTGATATGCCGCAATCCCAGCAGATTTTAATGCTTCAATTGCCATTACAATCACCTCCATGTGATATTTCCAGACAGATGGATTGGCAAATTCTCCACTGCCCATTGTCTTCATTTTGGATCAAATCCTTTCCAAAATAGTCTCACACCATGTATTCCAAAGGGACAGGCAGACTTCACCTGCCTGTTGTTATATAATAAGTATCGGATTTTTTTGACAAATATTTACGCTTTATAAAATATTTTTCAGTGCATTTACATTCTCAAGGTTCACTGCCGCTTCATTTTCCTTCTGAATCTGAATATAGACTTCTTTGCGGTAAACAGGCACCTCCTTGGGAGCGCTGATTCCGATTTTTACCTGATCTCCCCGCAGTTCCAGGACACTGATTTCTATGTCGTTATTCACAATGATGGATTCGCCTTTTTTTCTGGTAAGAGCCAGCATCCTATTCACCCGCCTTTTCTTTCTTTGCCTGCAAAATCTCGTATATGGGATATTTTACTGGGAAACTGTCTTCTATAATAATCTGTCCTGCTTTTCTTTCATCTACGTTAATCACAATCGGCGCTTTCAGATTTACACTCAGCTTCTTCACATCAGCCGGGACTGTAACTGTAACAAGCACATACGTATTTTCTTCCGTCAAAGCGCCCAAATTTTTTAATAATTCATGTTCCACCTTAGGATCATAATCTTCCTTTATAACCAATGGATCTATGACCGGAAGAGCAAAACCTGGTTCCTCAATTGACTGCAGCCAGGAAATATTTTTACGCTTTCCATCATCTCCTTCATCATAGATCAATGTAAACCGCTGGCAATGAGGAAAACCTATAATCCCTTTCTCAAAGAAAATAATTTTTTCTTCTTCTACTTCAATCTCTCCAAACAATCTTGTATTCAACTGCATTGCTATCCTCCGTTCCCAGTCTGGGAATTTACATGTTTTTATTTCATATCTGTTTTACAGATAATTTAATAATGTCTGTCCGTTTGCCTTCGCTGATGCCTGCAGAGACGCCTGATATGCATTATATGCAGCTGTATACTGAATAATAATATCTGACAGCTCCATATCTTCATTTCTGGATTTCAGCTGTTCAAAGTTCGACTGCTGATTTGCCATTCTGTCCTCTGTCAATAACAGACGGCTCTCCCTGCTTCCTAAATCTGTTCTTGCAAGTGTAACTGTATCTTTATATTTCTGGAACTTTCCGACTCCTCTGGAATAAATCTTCTGCATATTATCATCTGCATATACTGCTTCTTTCTGTGCAGCTTCCAGCCACTGATCCAATGCTTCCTGAGACGCTGGATCTGAGTACTGTGCCTCTTTCTTCATTTCCTCCAGCTTTGTCACCTTGTCATGTGCTGCAATAGCCGCCTGAACTGCCGTTGTAAGTTCATCAATATCTCTTCCAATGGAAGCATCCATTACATCACTTGCCTGAGTATTGACTGTAAGGCTCTGATTAAAGGAAACTGTGAACTTAATTTCTTGATTCTCCTTGGTATACTCAATCTCATTGTCTGGATCTGTAATATCTTTGCAGTCAAAATAATGTTCTGGACGAAGTTCTCCCTCGCTAAAGCCCTTCTTCTCATAAGTAATACTGAGTTCAGCCTTCTTGCTTGACAGCTCATTGGCAACATTCGTACCCAGAATTAATTCTCCTGTCTCTTTAAAATAAATTGCCTGATTGGGACGTACCTCAAAATTATCTGCTTCCCAGTCATCATAAGACAGATCGGTGATAACATTGACAAAAGCCGCTCCAATCTGCATATCTCCAAGATTTTCCCATCTTCCAGAATCCTCATCATAATATTTTAAATTATCAGGATCAAGCGTC
>CAJUCK010000001.1:100864-103589 GCA_910585395.1 uncultured Lachnospiraceae bacterium | reverse complement strand
CTCTGTCTGTTCGTAAGAAAGACGAATACGTTTATTGATATTTTCCTGAGGCATATCGTCAATGGCAACTCCAACCTGTACTTCCGCAGGATTATTTGGAACTACTACATTATTGCTGTAATACCGCTTTTCCTCAATATCCTCAAAAGAAATCTTTTCTGTGATCTCATAAGCTGTCTCTGCTTCATCTTTCCCAAAAGTAAGCTGTTTATTTGTCTTATAACCTGTAAACACATGCCTTCCAGCACAGTCTGCATTTCCTTCATTGTACACCTGCTCCCGCAAAGACTGCAGGTTCTTTAAAATAGATGCGCGGTTTTCTGGCGTCAATGTATCGGTAGCGCCATTCACACACTCTTTATACACATCATCCAGAATTTTCTGCTGATTCCTCAAAGCTGATTCTGTCACTTCCATCCAGGATTTCGCATCTGGAATATTACGTTCATAATATTGGTCCAGCTCGCTGAGATTACTTCTCAAGCGTAATGCACGAATGGCAATTACCGGATCTTCAGAAGGTCTGGAAATCTTCTTCTGGGTAGTCATCTGGGTATTTAAAATATCAACATTAACTTTATTGCTGTTGATATTCACCATACTGTTTCTGCTGATCATACTATTCGTAACTCTCATTTACAAGCCTCCTTATACACCAGTTTCCAAAATCAGGCGGTTATACATCTCTGACAGGGTCTGTATCATACGTGATGCCAGATTATAGGAATTCTGAAATTTCAACATATCAAGCGCTTCCTCATCTTCATCTACCGCAGAGATAGACATTCTTTTCTGCAGGATCGATTCAGATATATTACTGTAATTCTGCAGAAATGTCTCTGCTTTCTGTGTATCCACAGAATTATCATTAATCAGACACTTTAAGAACTGGTCCGCACCGCCTCCCCGGAACATTTTGATCTCTGATTTCAGCTTCTGCATCTGTTCTACAATATTCTGTACAGCAACTCCATCTGCTACATCTTTTTTATTCATAGTAACGAGTTTTGTTACATCTTTATATACTTTTTCAGCCACTTTTACGTTTGCACAAGTCAATTTGTAATAATCATTGACTGAGGTACTCATATTTCCATCTGGATCATAATCTGAAAAATCATACTCACTGCCGTCAGAGGCATTTCCTGCCACCAAAAGTGAACCTCCGTCATTACCGTCAAGATCCACACCTGACCGCTGAATATTATTAAGCTGTTTTGCAAATTCACGAAGAAATGTATTTGCCTGTGTCTGGTAATAGGGAACACCCATAACATCAATGCTCTCGCCAATTGCAGCTTTTCGGCCTGCCAGGCTTTCCCGTGCATCTGTAGAAAGCGGTATCTTTAACTGGAACTGATACGTCTGTGTCTCAGCGTCATAACTGAAACCGGAATAGCGATATTCTTTATTATTAATGGTAATAATACCGTCCTCAGCCATATTGATGCTGTTTATGTCTGTAATACTGGGGTTGCTGATGGTAACAATATCGCCGCCTGCGCCAGGTTCTATTGACTGTACTGTGCCGCTGAAGCCCTGATTGTTGTTGCCGTCACGCATTTGAAACAGCGCTGCAATTCTTCCCTGGCAGAGTTTACTGCTGACATTAAAAGGTACGTCTGTATCACTCCAGCAGATGTCATATAATCCCTCTGCGTCTGACTGATTGACTTTTTTCTCTCTTGCTACATATTTCAATGTATTATATTCAAAATTATCCACCAATGTCTGACCGTTAATCTTGACTTTATAGTTGGTAGCCCCAGTTTTTACATTTGGATGGGCAGGGTCAATGACTGGCGTCTCTTTTACATCTACTTCCACCAGGTCAGACAATTCGTCAATGAGCAGCGCGCGCTGATCACGCAGTTCATTGGCATTGGTTCCCTGAAGCTCAATAACATTGATCTGTTTATTTAACAGGGCAATTTTTTGAGCAATAGCATTTACATTTTCGACCTGTGTGGCAATCTCCTGATTGGCATCTTCCTGAATCCGCACAAGCCCTGTATTCAAACTCTGGAAAAAGTCTGCAAAGTTCTGGGTCTTGCTGACAAACTGTGTTCTGGCATCCAAATCTTCTGGCGTGCCATGCAGTGTCTCCAAAGCATTGTACATTTCCTGAAGAATCGTAGAAAATCCTTTGGCATTATCATCATCCAGCAGATATTCTTCCATCTGCTGCATATAATACAGTTTGCAGTCCTGCATTCCCACTCTGGCATTATTCTGCCAGTACTTCACATCATAATAGAATTCTCTTTTCTGAATAATTTCCGTAGTGGTAACACCACTTCCCGCCATACCATAACGCTGATTTGTTCTCAGCGCCTCTGATGCAATGCGGACCGCCTCCTGACGGGAATATCCTTTTGTATTTACATTTGCAATATTATTTGCCGTAGTATTCACAGCCGCCTGAAATGAATTCAAAGCGGAACCTGCAATCGTTAATCCAAAAAATGTTGATGGCATATCTTCCTCCGTTCCACGCGCTCCTATTCTCTCTCCCTGTTACAATCTGGTAACAAGATGTTCCAGCATCTCTGAAATCACATTGATAAACCGGCTGGACGCATTATATGCATTCTGGTATTTAATCATATTCTGCAGTTCTTCATCAGCAGAAACTCCGAACACCTGCTGCCTGTTGTTATCTATACTTGCAACCTCACTTGTAAGGCTCTCTGACATTCCTTCATATACGGAACCAGTAGCTGCC
>CAJUCK010000001.1:100124-100854 GCA_910585395.1 uncultured Lachnospiraceae bacterium | reverse complement strand
AGATCTGTATTACTCGGGTTTATCGTCTGTGTTTTCTTATTCCATACATCTACCAGAGCCTGAACCATCTCCTGTGCCGGCTCGCCATTTTTCAACAAGTGAGGCAGCCCGCTCTCCTGCTGCAGAAGATCCTCATTGATTGTCAGTGATTTGATGGTGTACATTTTTGATGTATCTACACGGTCTTCTTCGTTATATACATAATAAACTGTTTCCCCATCATCCGCCATCACCTCTTTATAACGGTCACAGCCATTGCGGACAAAAAGCTCTCTTCCTGGTTTCTGTCCATCTTTGCCCAGAGCTCCTTTATCTTCATCCCAGACTTTTACATTGTTGTAAATCGTTCCGTCTGCCCCCCGGAAACTTACCGTTTTAGTGGGGCTCAAGATATCATTGATGGCTGTCACCAGCTCATGAATCATCTGATCCAGTTCCGCTTCTGAATTCATCACTACCGACATGCCTGTAGTATCTTCATACTGCTCCTTTGTCAGTCCTGTGATATCCCGATAGTTTGCCACTTTATCACCTCTGGCAAGTACCCATCCTTTCAGCTGCCCGATATCTGTGTCCAGCATGGTGGAGATATCTCCGCTGAAATCAAACATTTCCGTGTACTGTTCTCTGCCCAAATCAGAAAGCTGAGGCCAGATAGGATTCACAAAACCAGTCACCGGATCTGTAATTCCCATTACCTCAAATACATGAATCTCATCCACAAACTCCA
>CAJUCK010000001.1:95753-100074 GCA_910585395.1 uncultured Lachnospiraceae bacterium | reverse complement strand
TCTTACCGTTCCGTCTGTTCTCTCTTTAAATTCTACTTTAGCAAGGCTAGAAAGTTCATCCAGCGCGTTATCTCTCTCATCACGCAGCGTCATGGCAGTTTCCACGCCGCCAGATTCAATTCTCATAATCTGCTGATTCAAATCCTGGATGATGTGTCCCAGCTCATTGATTCGGTCGATCGTTTCATTGATTTTAATATTCAGCTTCTGCTGATAAGATTTCAGATTGTCATAAATACTCTGGGAACGCTCAAGAAATAAAGTTGCTTTCTGGATCACCAAATTCTGTGAAACCTCTTCATCCGGTGTCTTGGACAACTCTTCAAAAGACACCCAGAATGCTTCCATTACTTCCTGAAATTGCTCTCCCTCTAATTCCTGAAACAGAGACTGGACCTCTGAGGTAGCTTCACTGGACGCCTCATAAAATCCCTGTCTTCCATTCTCTGTGCGGTAATATTGATCCAGAAAATAGTTTCTGGTATGCACCACATCAGCAATCTGCAGTCCCAAACCTGCCTGCTGGTTGCTGATGGAAGCTGTTCTGTCAAATGTAACATAATCCCGGTCTGCAAACAGCACCTGCTGTCTCACATACCCTTTTGTGTCCACATTAGCAAGATTATTTGCTGTGGTATTTAATGCGTTCTGACTGTTCTGCAGACCGGAGGCTCCGATATACAGACTTCCCATTCCATTCGCCATTTTACTTCTCCTTTACTGTCTGGCATCAAAGCCGCTGTTTCCCAATAGGTCTCCAGTATTGTTCGCCCGTTTATCATAGTTCGCTGTCTCAGGCGCCTGCCGCATACTGCGAAACAGCGTCAGATCAAATTCTGCCATCTCCATTGCAAGCCGCAGTAATTCCTCATTCTGCCGATTAATATCATTGAGTTTTTTCAATGTCTCACGCAGTTTCTCTCTTAAATCAGTAAGCCTGTGCTGTTCTTCTGGCTGTTTATTTAAAAATGCTATCATATTAGTAATCGTCAGCTCCTCTGGCTCCTTACTAAGTACGATAGACATATCCTTGACAACTTCTTCTCTTTTATTTTCCAGATTCTTGAGAATACCGGTTATCTCCTGCTCTCTCTCGGTAATCTCTTCAAGAGCCGGGATATCACCGTCTATTATGATCTGCTTCTTTGTATGAGACAGTTCTGCGAGACGCTGATACTCCCTATTCTCCTGATCTAACACACTAATAAAATCTTCCATTAAGCTTGCCACTTAAAAACCTCATTTCTAGCAATATGCATCATATTTCTCAATCAGTTTTGCTGCAAAATCCCCTGTATCTACCTTATAGGTACCGGAGGCTATCTGCTTCTTTACCTGAATTACCTTGTCCGCCCTGATATCAGAAGCTTCTGCTACTGCCTGCTTTGCCACCTGATAGTCACGCCCTGTCTGGGAAATCTGAACCTGATCCCTTTTCTTAACACTGTCGGCGCCCTTCACTTTTGATGTTCTGCTGGCATTGTATATCTGGGTAATCTGATTATATGCTTCTATACGCATAAGGACCTCTCCTTTCCGTAAAAATCTTTTTCTTTCATATTTTGCTTATTTATTATCTAATTTATTTATCGGTTGTTTGGTAGGAAACTTTAGAAAATTCGAAAAAAGAATGATAATCTTGCTTTTTTGGTTTTTAATTCTTTTTTGCAATTAAAACTATCTTTTTTTTGCTACAATAGAATCGCAGACATACGTCTGGAAGGAGGTACTGACATATGAAAATGATGATTGGCGATAAATTTGTATCTGCATCGAACAATGAAACGATTCCTGTTATAAATCCTTATGACAGCAGTCTCATAGATACTGTTCCAAATGCGTCTGATGATGATGTAAATTCAGCAGTTTCATGTGCACTGCAGGCACAGAAAAGCTGGAAAAAAGTTCCTGTATATCAGAGGGTGGAACTTGCCATGAAATTTCTGGAATTAGTTCAAAAGCATAAAGATGAGCTGGCAGAGACATTAACCCGCGAATCCGGGAAAAATATTACAGAATCAAGAAATGAAATTAACAATATATTTACTGCCTGGCCTGCTTTCTGTGAAAAGGCAAAGCACCTGTACGGCAATGTGATTCCAAACGGCATGGAACGAGGACATGACAAAAATCTTGTACTGACAAAACGGGAACCTATAGGGATAGTTGCCTGTATTATCCCTTTTAATTTTCCCTGCAACCTTTTTAATCAGAAAGTTGCTCCTGCAATTCTATCTGGAAACGCTGCTATTATCAAACCAGCCAGTGATAATCCTTTGACCGTGTGCAAATTGGCAGCGCTTCTTCGGGAGGCCGGATTTCCTTCTGGCATTGTACAGGTTATAACAGGACGCGGTTCCACGATTGGCACGTATCTCTGTGAACATAAAAATATTCATGCCATTTCACTCACTGGCTCTTCAGAAGTCGGCATCTCTGTTGCACGCAGCGCTGCCAAAACCCTCAAAAAAACTGCTTTGGAACTAGGCGGCAACGACGCTTTTATCGTATTGGAAGACGCTGATCTCAAACTCGCAGTACGCGAAGCTGTTCAGGCAAGATTTTATAATGCGGGACAAATCTGCTGCGCCCCCAAACGTTTCCTGATTCATCGTTCCCTTTATGACAGATTTATTGAAGAAACTATAAAGCATGTATCTGCACTTAAGAGCGGAAATCCTTTGGATGAACAGACACAGGTAAGTACCCTGATCAGTGAAAGAGCCGCTGCAGAAGTAGAAAGACAGATTCGCCTCACCATAGAGCAAGGCGCACGGCTTCTGCTGGGTGGAAAAAGAACAGGCGCCTTTCTGGAACCTGCTGTACTTGCAGATGTTCCTGTGAATGCAGACATCCTTCATAACATGGAAGTATTCGGTCCTGTGATGCCCGTTACTCCGTTTGATACAGAGGAAGAAGCTATTGCTCTTGCAAACGATTCCGTTTACGGACTGGGCGGAAGTGTATTTACCAGAGACCTTGTCAGCGCTGCACGTTTTACAGATGAGTTGGAATGTGGCTGTGTAGTTATCAACGGTTCCAGCTATTTCCGCAGTTTTGAAATGCCTTTTGGCGGCTGGAAACAATCTGGCCTGGGTACTGAAGGCGTATTCTCTACCTTTGAAGAGCTCACTAACATAAAATGTATTGCATTGAAAGGAATTGTTCCCTGAGTTTAGAGCTTGCGAAACAAATCATCAATCTTTGTATTGAAGATCTGCGCAATGGCAAATATTTCTTTGTCGGTTGCAATCCTTGTCTGGCCTTCTAATTTGGAAAGCGAGGAAAAATTTATATCGACATCTAATAACTGCATGTTGATTGCCAAATCCTTCTGGCTCATTTTATTCAACCTTCGGATTTTTGTAATGTTTGCCCCTATCATATTCTTATCCCCAAGTGGTTTCTGCCTTGGTTTCATATGAATTCTCCTTGTATTGTTCCCACATATTACCTTAAATTATATCATAGAACATACAGAATGGAAAGTATGGAAATGGCAGAAATCCGTTTATCATCTGCGTTTAACTGACAAGACAGGAGAGTTCACTATGGATAGTATTGTACAGGCCGTTTTTGAACACAGCCTTTTAACACCTGATAAAACAGCCATCACTGTTGATGGCAACAATATCAGTTACCGTCGACTGGCAGAACAAATAAGAATTTTTTCCAGCTGCCTCAAATCACATTCTATAAGAAAAGGACAGCGTATTGCCATTGAATCTGACAATCTAATTTCATATTTTACTGCTTTTCTGGGTTGTCAGTTTTGCGGCGCTATAGCTGTTCCTATTGAAAAAAATATCTCCATTTACAGATTACAGGATATCCTAAAGTCAACAAAACCCGCTTTGGTATTTATGAAAAACAATGGTGAATCTTATGATGATTTTCTAAAAGGAAATGTTCCCTCTGGAAATATTTCCTACCCCAAAAATACTGCAGCTGCTGCCGTCATTGCCACTACTGGCACTACCGGCAAACCAGTCCTTGTTACACACACCAATGGAAGTCTGCTGGCTGAAGCTGAAAATCTTTCTTCTGGGACAAACATAAACTCTGATACCGTACTGTTTGCCAATATTCCCTTTAACCTGGCATTGGGGTACCGGAGAGTATTTGCTGTACTCTATGCAGGTGCAACTGCAGTACTCACGCACAAATCCTTATCTCTGAAACTCCTTGGAAGTTATATTAAAAAACATGATATTAATTATCTGACTATCGTACATTCAAAGATGAATAAACTCCTGAATATCAAAGATCCTGAACTTGCCCAGTCCCTCCGCCGTCTAAAGGCTGTTGAAACCATGGCTGG
>CAJUCK010000001.1:91961-95743 GCA_910585395.1 uncultured Lachnospiraceae bacterium | reverse complement strand
TGGCTGGTTCCGTTACTGCACTGCAGATTCATTCTTTTTGCAGGCAATATCCTCAAACTGCTCTGTATAATGTCTATGGCGCTACAGAATCAGGATGTATTCTGATCAATGAATTATCCAGAAATCCTGTGGAAAACTGCCTTGGAAAACCAACCATGAATGCTGAGCTGTCTATTGTAAATGAAGATGGTCTCAAGGTGGAGTCGCCAAATCAATATGGATACATCGCTGTCAAAGGCAATATGAATATGTCTGGCTATTATCATAAAAAAGCTTTGACAGAAAAAGTCATGCAGTCGGATTATATTGTTTTGAATGATATCGGTTACTATGATGAAGAGGGATATTTCTACTTTGTCAGCCGAGTAGGCGATATCATTGACGTGGGCGGGCATAAAATTGCTCCCAGTGACATTGAGCAGGCTGTCCTTGATTACGAAGGTATTGTGGATTGCGCCTGTGTCGCGATAAATACACAAGACTATATTCAGGTGCCTCTCCTCTACATTGTATGTTCAAATGATAATTTTGATATTTCTAAACTGCAAAATTATCTGGAACAGCATCTGGAACTCTACAAAGTTCCGAAAGAAATTATTCCTATAGACAAAATACCACGCACTGCAACTGGCAAAATATTAAGAAAATCTCTTACCTTCTCTCCTAAATCTTGATATATTGAAAGAGTAAAAGGCGCTGTCTCATCTGCAATAAGATGAAACAGCGCCTTCTATTCTCTCAATGTATTATAATTTTACTTTCTTTTTCTTGGTAATCACAAGACAGACCCCTGCAAGAAAGATTCCTGCACAAAGAACATATCTGGCATCAAAGGAAACTCCTGTTTTTGGTGTGCCGCTCTGCACCCTTGCTGTTCCCATATTCCTGGAAACAGAATTCACAGTTCTTACTCCAGAACCACCCGCACCTGTCGTAGTCGTGGTGGTAGTCCCACCAGAACCACTCGGTTTATTTCCTGAGCCACCAGGGTTATCTCCTGGATCTTCTCCATGATCTTCTCCTGGGTCTTCTCCTGGATCTCCTTCGTTTGGATCTGGATCTGGTTCTTTCTCATTACTACTGCCCCCAATGCTCTCAAAAATATATCCATTTTCATTTGCAAACCGTTCCGCTTCTGAACCAGTGTAACCATAGATGACATCCGGTGTCCAGGAGGACTGGGAACCAATAGAAGTCACACTCTTAGGAATGGTTACCGTTCCGATTCCGCTTCCGGTAAAAGCATCTGCCTCTATTGTTGTCACGGAATCAGGAATCTGCAGATCATACACATAAGGACTAGAACTGAAAGCTGAGCTGGCAATGGTAGTCATTCCATTTGGCAGTTTCAAACTGGACTTACCCATTGGACTGTACAGAAGCTGTGACTGGCCGCTGTCATATATTGCTCCTCCATTAGAAGAATAACTTCCATTTCCATTTTCGATCGTAATCTCTGTCAAATTGCTGCAGCCATCAAATGCGCTCAAATCTATAGATGATGTACTTGCCGGAATTGTAATACTGGAAAGTCCGCTGCAATTCCCAAATGCCTGAGCGCCGATGCTTCCCACAGATCCCGGAATGCTGACACTGCCTAAACCACTGCAGCCATACAGAGTAAGTTCCGGTATACTGGACATTCCGCCAGAAAGGCTGACAGAAGATAACCCACTGCAGCCTGCCAATACGCCGCTTCCCATAGAAGTAACAGACGAAGGAATCGTAATCTCTGATAAGCTCACACAATTATTGAACGCTCCGCTTCCAATCTCTGCTACACTGCCCGGAATACCAATAGCGCTGAGGCTTCCGCACCCATTAAACGCCTGTGCGCCAATACTTCCCACGCCATCAGGAATAGAAACAGCACCGAGACTTCCGCATCCATCAAAAGTCTCTGCTGGTATGGAAGACAATCCTCCAGGAAGTTCCACGTAACCCAACGCGCTGCATCCATAGAAAACGCCTCCTCCAAGGCTGACTGCTCCTGTAAATACTGCACTGGTCAGTCCTGTACAGCCAGAAAAACTATAAGATCCTACACTGGTAACATTCGCTGGTATAGTCACACTGGAAATACTTCCATTACCAGCAAATGCATAATCAGCAACTGCCGTCGCTGTTGCCGGAAGTGTAATATCGCCTCCAGCGCCAGTATAACCAGTAATGGTAGTACCATCCATGGTAAATACGCTGATATCCTCCTGTGCCCTTGTATCCATAACCGGACACAACACCAGGGTGAGAGTCAGTACCAGCACTGCACTCAAACACCTGCCAAACATTTTTTTCATCCTCTTGTCCTCCTTGCATTACCTGTCTTACTGATTCTCACACTTCTTTGCCACCAAAAACAATCTGCCGTCTTTTGTATAATTGTTACAGGTGGAGAGCGTTAATAATTTATCTCCATATGACAATTTTACTGGTTCATCCATGATATTTAATGATTTGATATTTTCCACATACTTCTTAAACGCTTTTTTACTGCCTGCATCAATAAAATCATAATATTTGAAATCACCCGCTTCTTCTGATGCCACCTGCGAGAGACATACCGCTATAATCTCATACTGCGCTTTCTCGTAAATAGTATCGAAGGTAACCGTCTTATGTTCCATCCAGTAGTTTTTATCCAGATATTCTTTGAGCCCGCCAAACATCATTCCTGACTTCATGTTATGCCCATAGACAATCATATTATCATCTGGACTCTCAAGATTATTTCTGGAATCCAGGAAAATAGAACCATTGATGTCTTCTGTTCCGTTAAAGTCGTGGTTCAGATAAAAATCACTGCTCTCCGACACTGCCTGCATTACTGGATAATCAATCTCTGTTCCCGCCACGGAAATCCATCCTGCAAAATCTGCATTCGCCTCGTACAATCTCTCATATTCCGGCAAAATCGGAGGGCCTTTGGGCTCCGTAAACTCAGCCGCATATACCTCATTTTCCACAGTTTCTGTCTCCGCCAGTATCGGTTCTTCCTCTGATACATCTTCTTTCTGCAGTACATCCATAAGTTTGGCTGACAACCAGTCGGATGCCGCGGAAATCTCCTGGTCATTTTTTAATTTCTCCAGCTCTCTGGTCTTCTGCTGATCTCGGTACTCGCTTCCCAGAAATACCAGGAAACATACCACCGCACCTGCCATGCAGATGGCGCCGACCACCTGGCCCGGCGACATCTGCTGGAATTTGCGTGTTATTCTACTGACGAAAGAATTTTTAGACATAATACGGTAATCCTCCGCCACCATATCCGAGAGGTATAGCAGATAATCGTCCCCTACCACACTTTTAAAAATGATCTTTCCTTCTCGAATCAATGTGTAGAGACGCTGTGCAACACCAGGTTCATTGATATCCATTTTTTTTGAGATATATCTGATTTTCTCAATATCCTCCAATGCTTCCTGATATTTATCGTAGGAATCAAATTGGAATTTTCCAATACAATATATTTTACTCATATTGATATCAACTTCCTTTCTTTCCTCCGGCTACTTTTTAGCTTTCACAGACTTTATTTTTGAATAGCTGCTATAATACGATTTGCCGTTATTCTTCTTGATAACACGAATTTTATAGTAATACTTCTTACCACCTTTTGCTTTTTTGTCTGTATAGGTATTCTTATTGGTAGATGCAATTCTGGTATATTTCCCTTTCTTGCTGGTGCTTCTATAAATCTGGTAAGTAGACGCTCCTTTAATTTTCTTCCATTTAATCACTACTCGTTTTGATTTACTGGAATTAAGACCTGTAATGCTGGT
>CAJUCK010000001.1:64224-91828 GCA_910585395.1 uncultured Lachnospiraceae bacterium | reverse complement strand
GATATCTTCCTCCTTTGATAACAAATGCTCTTACCTTATAGGTGGCCACAGTTCCTGCCTTAAGGTTCTTTACTGTGGTTTTAATCGTACTGTTCTTCTTTACTCTTGCCTGAAGTTTATTCTTTGAATTATAAATCTCATATCCGCTGACTACTTTATTCTGGGTCCAGGAGAATGTAATGCTGGAAGCTGTGTACTTGGAAGCTTTCACACCCGTCACACCAGGTACGATAATGTTAAAGTTGATGGTCTGGGTACCAGTATAATTACCGTCTCCGCGAATAACTACTTTGCCGGTTCCTGGATATCTGTTATCCACATAACTGATCTTGTAATCCGTTCCACTGTTTAAAACTTTTCCACTATTGGTTACCTGCACACCAGGCGTAAGGTTATTTCCTGTATAGGTCTGCACCGCGATACTTGTCACATTTGCCCTGCTTATATTCTGTGGAAGAATCTTAAAGCTGACGCTTCTGCTTCCACGGTATCTGTTGATTCCCGTTATCGTTATGGTCCCTGTTCCTACATTAACATTGTCACTGTAAGAAACCTGGTAATCTACTCCATTGGTCAAAACATTTCCGTCATCCTCTACCCGTACAACAGGTGCAATGACTTCTCCCGTATAAGTATATGCTGCTGCAATACCGCGGACCATCGTTTCTTCTGAAAATTCTCTTGCAATGTCAAAGTTAACGTTCCTTGTTCCTGTATACCATCCCATTCCCGTTATCGTAATCGTTGCTGTACCACGTTCTATGTTATTGTCATATTCCAGCATATAATCGGTATTCTCTACCAATTCTGTTCCTGCAAAGGATATCTGGGGTTTGGGCGTCACTGGATATCCAGTATACTGCTGGACTGGAATATCTTCCACATTTGCCAGATTCATCGTTCCTAAAATTCGGAAACTAGACTGGATAGTACCTGTGAAATTCCCAATACCAGTAATGCTTACCTCAGCCATTCCTACTGCCGCATTTTTTGTATAACTTAAGGTATAGTCACGGTTTAAAATCAGCTTCTGGTCTGTCTCTTCTTCATTTCCCTGTCCTTTTCTAAAAGAAAGATCCACATTGGGTGTAATAGCTCTGCCAGTATAAATCTGATCCTCAATATCCCCCAGCGCCATGTCGCTTGCTATGCCATCGTCACCGCTGACATCCCGGCAGATACTCTTTGGAACAATGGTAAAGTTCGCTGTCTCTTTTCCTGGGAAATTGCCTGTTCCAGTAACAGTTACTGAAGCTGTTCCCGCATTGATATTATTTGAATATGATAATTCATAGTCTTCCCCTTCTGTCAGTGGGAATTCCATATCCTCAATGCCTTCCACATTCTCTACTTTAAAGAATACCTGTGGTTTGGGAGTAATCTCCAGACTGCTGTATGTCTGGTCCGGTATCTCTTCTATTCTTATTTTTCCCTCTGCCGGTACAATCCGGAATGGTACCTGACGTGTTCCTGTATAATTGCCTTTTCCTGAAATAGCAATTGTCCCGGTTCCTATATTGGTATTATCCGTATAGGCTCCCAGTTCATAATCATCTCCTTCAACCAGAGGCGTTCCATCTTTCGCAGTAACCTCAATGGTTGTAGTCACTGGTTTTCCAGTATAAATTGCATTCTCTGCATGAATTTCGAAATCATCTTCCTGACCTTCTGCAAGCTCAAAACTTTCTGGCAGAATCGTAAACTTCTTACGTATTTCACCTCCATAAGCTCCCTTTCCAGTAATAATAACTACTGGGGCCTCATCGCCTGAGAACTCGGTTGCCGCATTGATATTGTTTTCATAGGAAAGATCATAATCTTCTTTGGTCAGAACAATTTTGCTGGCGCCATCCATATAAGACACTTCTACTTCCGGCTGTTTCTCCTGGCGGTTAAATATCTGGGGTCCTCCGGTAATGGTAACTTCCATTCCTGCAATTGGACGGCGGATAATATTAAAGTACATGGTCTTCTGATTCAGGTAATTGCCGCCTTCTACTGCTTTAATAATAACCCCTGCCTGATTCTCTTCTGTAGAAATTTCCTTGTTGTTTATATAACCTTCCACTGTGTAATCCACATTAGGAACCATCAGTTCTCCATGGTTATACACCCTGATCTCAGGCTTAATCTCTTCCCCTGTATAAATGTAGGCGTTCTCATATTCTTCTGTGGAAGTACTTCCAATAAACTCAGCTGTAATATCTCCCTGATCTGCTGCCAGGTCTTTGGGGATAATATTATAATATCTCTTGATAAGCCCACGATAGCAGCCTTTTCCTCTGATTACCACAAGCGGTCTCTTAGTCTCGTCTTCATTGTCTTTACTTGCCACATTCCGGTTATTCCTGCTGACCTCTGGTGCATCTCCCTGGTTTTCTTCTGTGACAATTTCAAAATCTTCTCCTTCTGTCAGTATTTTAGGCTCATTTGATTCCCCACAGAGAACACCAGAATAATCTTCAAATATCATATCAGGGTAGACATTTACAATTCCAAAAGGAACATTCTCATCATACTCCAAAGTCATATATTTTAATGGAGGATTTTCCTGGTCTACCACTTCAATACTTGCCATTATCTTAAATGGTTTCTCGTATTCTCCAGTATAGTTGCTCTCATTTACTGCAGAAATCACAACTTTTGCTTCACCAATCTTGATATTATCTTTATAAGAAATCTGATAATCCTGACCTTCCACAAGCGGTGTACGAATAGTTCCCTCTGGCGCCTCTTTGCTCCAGGTCACACGGAGAGCGTTCTTCCCTGCATCCGCCGGATCTTCCGACTTCAGCGGAAATCTTACTTCCTCACCTGTATAGTCCATCTCATTTTCCATTCCTGATACAGGTTCTATCGTGTCAACTGTTTCAGCCGAAATTACTCTGGGATTAATCTGGAATCTCATCTGGAAGCTGCCTTTGTAATTTCCTGCAAACTCACCGTTCTCATTCTGGCGTGCAGTCACTGTCACTGTCGGATATAAACGTTCGTTCTCTCCATGAGGTCCTTCTCCGTATTCATACACATTTGTATTGTTTACCGCTGAAATCACATAATCATATTCTGTTTGCTCTGTATTTCCTTCAACTATCCATTCAAGATTTGTTCCTTTACAGCTCACTTGAAGCTGCGGTATAATTTTATTTCCTGTATACTCATACCCTTCTTCTGCCAGTCCAGTTACATCCAGATCAGGATCTTTGGGATTTCCCTCACTCTCTATGGCCGCAGAAATATCTCTTTGCTCAATCTGAAACTCTGCGCTTTTCTCACCAGTATAATTGCCTATCTCAGTTATTCCATCTTCTGCCTTCACCGGTGAAATCTTTATAATCGCATGTTCATCAGCGCCTACTGTGGCATTTTTATTATTTTCATACTCTACCATATAATCTGTGCCTTCCACCAGCTCAATGGGCACTTCTGCTCCGCTGGCACGGGTAATGGTATAAGTCACCTTATGTTCTGGAATATTTCCTTCTTCTCCAGTCGGGCTGTACACACAGTCCTCAACTTCTAATTTGGTAGTGTCTGCCGATAAATCTCCTCGAATCTTAAATTCTTCCCGAATCTCTCCACCAAAATTACCTTTTCCTTTGATGATTACAGTCGCTGTGCCAATGGTCTCATTATTTTCATATTCAACTGTATACTCTGTGTCTGGATTCAGCTCGCGGCGTCCTGCCGTTGATCCATCCAGTCCCACGCCCGTATAATATACTTTCAGCTCTGTCTGAACGACTGCATCTGGATTATATTCGCCCATGGCTACGCCGGGTGTATCTTTAATGCGGTCCAGTATCACATCCTTAACCAGACCTTCCAGCTCTATACTGCTGCCATTATTGTATTCTCCACTCTCACCCTTTCCAATATCATAAGGGTCAATGGTAAATTCCACATCATGACTGCCCGTATAGTTATCAGGTATTCCATAAATAACCAGTTTTCCTTTTGATTCTTCTTTGCTTACGTTAACATTGTCCACACCTTCTTCGTTATATTCCACCCGATATGCGGTGCCCTCTGAAAGAAGATTGCCGTTATGTGAGATAGAAGGTACAGGATTCACCGGAAAACCTGAATACGTATAATTTGAATCAACACCGCTGATAACATATCCGTTTTCTTCCAGAGAATCATTGCTTAAATCCAAAGGAAGAATACTAAACGGCACACCCTGCGCTTTTCCAAAATAAAGTCCTGTTCCTGTAATATCTGCCATAGCTGTTCCTGTACCAGCATCTGTATTATTACTGCATTCAATGGTATAGTCACTGGATGTCAGCAGTTTCCCATTGAACTTAACTTCAGCATCTGCTGGTATAACAGGATTGCTGGTATAAATCTGATCTGGAATAGTTATCTGTGTATATGCACTATCCCCAGTACCATAATCAGCTAAATTACCTTTGATAGTAAAATTGAAAGTTTTAGTTCCCGTATAATTGCCTTTGGCCTGTATTACAAACTGTGCCGTTCCAATTTCCTTATTTCTGGAAAAAGTAATGTCATAATCTGTTCCTTTGACCAATGTATTACTTATGCTTGCCTCTGTATTATTATATGTTACCCTCAGTTCAGGTTTCTGCTCTGCTCCATTATACTCATAATAAGTCTCATCCGGCTTCATAGTATTGTAATCATAGTTGGCTGCATCATCATTTACCAGCAGTTCTCCTGTGCCAATATTTCTCTGGACAATGGAAAAGTTTCTAGTTACTCTGTCCTTATAATTCCCCATACCGATAATGGTAACACTTCCCTGACCAACTTTGATATTCTCACCGTATTCCACGGTAAAATCTGTATCTCTTACCAAAACTCTTCCACTGTGCTTCACAATAACTTCTGGCGTAATCTGACGATCTTCTCCTTCATATTGCTGAGCAGGAATCGCATCAACCGTTATCACTCTGGTATCTGACAGGCTGCACTCCGTTATAGTAAAGCCTTCTCTAAAAGTACCTTGATAATTTCCTTTTCCCTCAATGGTGATAGATGCATTGCTTCCTACCTCTATGTTATTATCATAAGCAACTGTATAATCCGTATTTATTGTAAGAGCACGGCCATTCACTCGCACATTTAAGTTATTGAATGTAATGGGATTTCCTGTATAAGTAACGGGGCTGGTAGGTATCCCTGTAATCTGTGTATTTGAATTTGTCATTTCCACAGGCTGAATATCAAATGGAAGATGGTTGGACTCTCCTGTAAAGTTCCCTTTTCCCACCGCCCATACCTCTGCGCGGGCGCTGTCTGTGGAAGCATTGATGTTATTGCCGTAATTCAGCTGAGACTCGTAATCAATTCCTGCTCTCAGAGTATAATCACTGCCGTCCCCCTGCCTGTAAATAATCTGCACCGCCGGTTTCTTGGCTGTATTGTCATAAATGTAGTTTGGTGTTCCCGCAACAAAACTTATATTTGCGTCTGTAAGTTCACGCTGCTTCACCGTATAGAACTTGCGGACAGCCGTTCCTTTTAGTTTGCCCTTAGGCGTTATTGTAATATAATGCATTCCTGCTAACACACCATTATCAACAGCATCAACGTCGAAATCTGTACCCTTTACATATTCAATAATCCCGCTTGTTACGGTAACTTTAACTTTCTCATACCAGTTCGTAGTTCCATCATATTTGCACATGGAATCATCTATAGCAACCATTTCTGCTTTGAGCTGTGCCGCTTCTATTTTATAGGATACTACTTTCTTTCCGGTGTATTTTCCTTTTCCTTCAATTAACACACTGGCCAATACACTGTCACTTGACTCATGTGTGTGATTCTGATAGCTATCTTCAAGAATCACAAAATCTGTTCCACCAGTCAATGGACCTAAATCTGGATCGTTGACAGGAATCTGATCTTCTGTAAGAGTTACTGGCTGGCCGTCCCCTTTAAAAGCCTGTGGAGAAATCGTTCCCACGCTTATCGTTGATGTACCGTAATTCGTACCGAGACCTTTGCGGATGGTAAAAGTCTTTTCACTTTTCAGCCCTGTATATCTGCCTCGTCCTTCCACAATTACCTTAGCTGTGTTATCTGCTGCAACACGATTCCCCTCATATTTGATCACATACTGATCATCCGCCAAAGCCTTGCCATCATATTTCACATCACTAACCTCAGGTTCTACGCCCGATCCGGCTACATATCCATAAATGGTGCCGTCTGGCAGATCAAAGGTAAGGTTAGCTGATACCAGCTGTGTAACCGTAAATGACTTAGAGATCGTGCCGCCATAGTTGCCCTTTCCTGACACGTTTACTGTGGCAGTTCCCCCTTTATCATTACCATCAAACGTATAAGAATAGTCTGCATTGGTCAATATCAAATCTGCTCTTCCTGGGTCTGTCACTGTAATCTGGGGCGTCACCACCCCGCCTGACGGAGGAAGAAACTGTTCATCAATATTGCCGATCTCACATTGACCGATATCTCTGGGTGTAATCTGAAAATATTCTGTATTCGTATCTGCAGGGTTCTGCTTATTTGTTACAATCACACTTGCTCTCCCTACATTAGTATTGTTCTGATAACTTATTTCATAATCAGATGCATTTACTACGTTTCCTGTAAGATCTGTAACACTGGTAACTCCAGGTTTAATCTCATTGCCAGTAAATACTTCTGATGTGCTGGCGAGTGTAATAGTACCGCCGCTGAGCGTTACTGCCGCATGTACAGTAAAGCCGGAAAGATCAATCATTCCGGCAATCATGCAAATGCTTAACGTAAACGCCATAATTTTTTTGACCAAAAACTTGTGCATAGTCTTCTCCTCCCTATTTCATCTTCTTCATCCTTTATCCATCCAGTGATAAATATATTATTAATTTTTTTCGGCATTTCTCCACAAAAAAATAATAGTAAAATATGTTTTTCCCAAAAATTTCTACTTATGTATTACTTTTTCTGGTTAAAGTATAGCACAATCTAATATACAATACAATTATTTCTTGCCAGAGTTTCGGCATTTCCTTAAAGTTCCATCCTTCTTAGAGACGACCGTTTTACATCTAAAAAATGCAAAGTCTGTGAATTGGCCATAGACTTTGCACTTTAATCTTTAAAGTTACTTTATATGCAGCTGTTTTTACTTCTGTTCTCTGAGAGTTCTTTAAGAATAACGTATTATTCCAGTCTAAGAGATCTCCGTCTACTTATTCCAGTCCTTTATACTATGAAATACGTCCATCAATTCTTTCTCCTTCTCTTCCATATTATGTACAAATTTTTCTTCATTTTCACTCCAAATCTGCAATATTTTTTCCAAAAATTTCAGCTGTCTGTCCTGTCTGTGATATGGTTCTATCCCACTGATGAAACGCATCATTTCTGTTTCCATTTTTTGCAGCTGCCAGGAATGCCTCACCCATGTTTCCTGATATTTCTTGATATCTATCCATTTGGATATAATACTGCATAAGAAAACCGTCAGAAGCATCACCAGCCCCTGCTCTGCCAGAACCGACAGTTTCAAGCCATTTTGAAAGTATATGGTAATTATAAAAACAGCATAGCATCCCCATAATACAGACAAAATCACAAGAAAAATAAGTTTCCACTTGAAATTTTCTTTTTTATTTCGTTCGCTTACACAGAGGGTATATCGGTACACAGACTTAAACAAATCAAAAAACACATTTAAGTCTTCCTCCTCTGCTTCATCCAGCCACTTATTCATCCATTCGTGAAACAATTTTTGTTTTTGCTTTGTCAACTTCTGTTTCTTTTTTTTCTCACCAGCAATTGCTGCCCGCCCGTTCCTCATTTGCCCTTCTCTCCCATCCGAGACTATTTCTTTTGTCTGCTGTCTCAAGTCCTTTCCACTTTTTGCTCTTCTAATTTCCAGCCAAAGCTCTGTTCATTTCCCATAACCCGGATTCTGTCCAGCCATTCACAGATGTCATCCCGATTGTATACAGGCTTTCCTTCATCATCCTGTACAGATTCCAAAGCCCTCGCCATTAGTGCATATTCATTTTCCAGAGAAGTGCTGAAAACACCCTGATCGTCCGTATTGATGGACACAGGCAGCTGGGGACTGTCTTTCAGCTGTTTGGCATCGTGAACAAGGCCTTTATTATAAAATTGTATAATCGGGTGCTTCTCATACTGGCGAAATGTCCCAATAAGATAATTGGAAGAGGGATTTGTCTCAATGGCAATTCCTCTCTCTGCTATTTTTTTCTGCATAATTTTTTGAATTGATGCAACTGCATCGACATAATTTTCTGGAACAATAACTTCCTTTGTCTTCTCCCCTTCTCTCCTCACTCCTTCATTAAAATGATACATATAATACAACAAAGCCGCCTCTGGCATCTCTCTCTTTTGAAAATCTTTGAGGTAATGGAAATTCACACGAAATTCTTCTTGTCTCCCTATGGAATAATTCTCATAAAAATATCCCCTCTCATATGATTTGGGATCATCTCCCCGCAGCTGCCACGCATAATAATAATTATAAATCCCAAAGTCCATCTGCCTTATGCTTTTTTCATAATTTCTCTTATATTTCTTTTTCAAAAATGCCCGATAAACAGCATTCATCTCTGCCTGATTCATATTTTTTCTGTAAATACGCCCAAACATGATCTCATATTCTCCCTGAATCCAGCCCTTTAAATTCTCGAAATTCGGAATATCATACTCAACCAGCTTTTGAAATATCCAAACCAGGTTATCAAGATAATCCTGAACTGGCAGAGCAATCCGCATTCCTTTACTCTGATACCATTCTCTGACATTAACTCCCAGGGCAAGCGCATGTCCCATCCTGTCCCCAGATTCAAGGTTCAAGAATATAACTGCTTCCTCTATCGCCCTCAGCCCGTCTGCCAGATCCAGAAAATCCTCTCCTACATGGTACGTGGCGCCTAATTGCGGGAGTATTACAATGCCGTCTTCTGAGTAATATCTGTGTCTGTGATTTTTCAGATAGCGGAACACCGAAGCAAACACCTCTGGGCGGCACCCAATCTCACTGGAAGCCGCGTCTATCCCAAGAATCCGTTCCCCCACTCTGGGCCACTTTTCTCTCAGTCCTGATAACGCATATGCCTGTCTCTCGATAAACTTCCTCCTCTGATAATGGCGGCAGTGTATAAGTCCTGTATGTTCTCTCTCATTATCAGATTTTTTGATAAAATGCACCGTATAGAATATATTTTTCTTCCATTCAGGACTTGGAAGTATCAGGCTGTCCAGTTCCTGAATCTGACGGCACATTTTTGTGGTATCATTTTCTGGTGCAATTCTTATTTCTATTTTTCGGATATTTTGCGAAACCAGGCTGTTGGAAACTGCATGTCTGGTGAATTCCTTTCTGTAAATGACATCTGAAAGCAAATCTCCCTTCCGCCTCTGATATAAACTAAAATTCTCGAAACCCACATTTTGATTAGACTGAATCAATTCTGACCGTATGCTTTCTTTTATCAGCAGATATGCATAAAATAAATTAAAATATTTCTGATATCCTATATCATTTAAGTATACTTTACGCAGCATAACATACATCAGCCAACGCTCTCCAGAAAAAATAAAATTATCCATTTCTTTATCGGAGCCTTTGAACTTCAAATGTTCCAAAATATAATCCGGGCTTTTATATCCGCGAATATGTTCAAAATCTCCAATACGGTATACATCTATCAAAGCCTGCAGAGAATACTGTTCACAAATCATCCTCTCTGGTTCTTTCAAAAGCTCCTTTACATTCTGTAAGGTCCTGCTCTCCCAAATAGTCTCATATATGCTGTCATCCACAAATATCTTTCTCATATCTTCGAGATTCGCCTTATCTGCCAGAAAGAAGATTTTCAAAAAAATTTGTGACAACGGCCTGTTTACATTATTCTCTATCACCCTGGCCGCCTGTGATTTATCCAGCACGCAGTCTCCTACTGTGCTGTTGAGAATTTCCTGCAATATTATATTTAAATTCCATATCTTTCCCCAGTCGGGTGCGACTGTACAGCACTCGATCACACACAGAATAATTTCCCGAAACGTAGCATAATTCCACTGGTATGCCAAAACATGTCCCGCTGGTTCTCCATCCCCGTCAAATGAATTCTTGCTGCTGCCCGCCAGCAGCTCTTCTGCAATTTTATCTGCTGTCTCTTTTATAAGACATGGTTCTTCTCCAAACCTCTCAGTTTGAAAAACTGGAAATGCAATATCCTTTTGAACATTATGCACCGCCACATCATATCTTCCCACTTTCAGGCGTTTTTCACAGATTTTGCAGTATAGAAGCAGGCGGATCAAGGCAGCCTGCATATACCTTACCTGAAAAGAATTCTCCGTATACGTACTGGCATAAGCTATATTTGTGTATCTTCGTTCTTTGTCATAGGCACGCAGATGTTCACCCAGCTTGGAAACATTTACATTATTCATAAGGCTAAGCCAGGAAATCTGAAAAATCGGAGCCGCTCCATTCAAATGAAAATGATTTTCAGAAATTCCCCGGCGGACAACCGCATTCACCTGCGCATTGTCATGATCTATCACAGATTTCCAGGTAAATCCACGCATTCTCATCTGATCATGCGTCAATTCTCCAGCCAGAAATGCTGTCACCAGCAAATCCTGGCTCAATTCTGTGGTGATCTTCCTCCATGCCAGCAGCCTGGAATAGCGGCAGCGTACCTCATTGTCCCGTATCAGCAGAAATTCCCTGGCATAGTAAAACAACGGCTCAAATACACTCAATCCTTCTGGTATTCTCCGCCCCCTACTTTTCGCACCTTCCCGGAAAACATCCAGAAAATATTTTAAAAGATTACCAGATTCAATGTCACTATAGTGAAACACATATGCCGTTGTCATCCTTAGAAACTCTTTCTGGTCAAAATCCACACTTTTTATTTTATCTTCGATTACCTGCTGAATCGAAATTCTTTTATAAAACAATTCAATAATCGTATCCAGATTCTCCATCATACGTCCCCTACTTGTTCCAAAAATTCTTCAATGTCTTTAAAAATCCCTGGATAAACTTCTTCTTCTCTTCTATCTCATCCTTTCCTTCATCTGTCGTCACTTCATCTGTTTCTTTTCCCAGAAAATACTCTACTACCGGACATTCCTTAAACCGTTCCACCAGCTTATAATCATAAGGACTTTCATCTATTGCATTATTCTTATTATCTTTAAATGAATAAAATTTCTCCTGCTCAGATAATTGCACCGCAATATTTTCATACAACTTCTGAACGCAGGAAAACATGTCTTCCGATTTATATGAAACAATAAATTTTTCATTCATGTCACGCCTCACCCTTTTTAAAATATTATAGGTAAAGTCAAACCAAAACAGCGGAAGCGGAAGCGCAGATCTGCCAAATTTTTGTTCCCATTTTATAAACTCCGTTTTCAAAGAATATTTCTCTATTTCTTCCTGAAAGCATTCTTTTACTTTCAATTTTCCGTGTGCTGTTTTCTTCGATAAATCAAAATATTCTGCCAGACAGACAGCTAATTCTGTTTCAAATTTCTCTAACATCCGGGCAGCGTCCAAAGAATTTTCAACAAAGTTCAGCACGCTGTAATCTCCAACAAAGGTAAGCGTAGAAGTTCCATCTATCCGCGGCTTAGATGAAATCAAAGATTTCGATTCTTTATTGAGCGTAGTAACAAAATTCCATTCAAAAGACTCAGAATTTATTGTGACGATTCCATTCTGCCCATCTTCCCTGATATTGGTAAAAAACAAAAAGATCAGTTCCATATTTTTGATCAGTTTGGCGGCATACTGGCATCTTTCTGCTTCCGTATTATATTTCTCCTTGTCTACTAATTCAGCACAAATTAAATTTGACAAAGTAATGCCTTGATAATTTGAAAAATATTCCAGAACCTTATTGCTTTTATCTCCGCTTGCAATCCCCTGCTCATCCACATCTGTATTGCGGTTTTTAATCATATTAGGCATGAGCTGCATCGACCAATCGTCCACAATATTTCCGCCTATCAGAGATTTGAAGGTTCCTTCTTTTACCAGCCAGTCTCCATTGCCGCTGTTTTTATTCCCCAATTTTTCATAAATATACAGCCTGGTAAATCCATAAGAAAAATACCCCAGCAGGTAATGAACCAGCGGTTTATATTTTCTGTTCTCAATACGCCCCAATTCATAGATTGTTTCAACCAGCTGGCCATAACTGCAGTTTTCCGTATATATTTCTCTCTTCTTTCGTTTTCCTATCTGCATATTCGAAAAACTGTTTACTGGCCTGATGTTATAATAAAAATTAACCACTTCATCTTTCGCCCGGCTGATATCCTGTTTCTCAATCATTTTGCAGAAGTCGTCCACTTCTCTGTCTACATGAATCTTTTCCAGCACAATTCGGTTTGACAGCTCTTCTGTGAGTATCCTGTAATTTTCATTCCATGTCCGGACAAGGCTTTCCTTCATTTCTTCTTCTATATCTCTTCCAAAATACACATTCCCCAGACCAACATGATCCATCGCCCCTAGCATAAGGTAGAAACACGTCAATTGGCGCATGGACTTCGGTTCATAAAAATGCTGCTTAACTCCCTGAGAATCAAAGTAAATTCCAATCCTCCGGTACAATTTCAAAAATAGAGACTGCTTAATGCCAGATTTTTCCCGCGGCAGAAATAATCCCTCCGCTGAATAATAATTGCTGAGATTCGGCACATAGATCCGATAATTTACAGGCATCACTTTGCCAAGATAATCTGTCGCCAGCTCATGGACCATCTTTTTCCCTTCACATAAAAGCTTGTCCACTTTGGGCAGAACCTCATAAAAGCTCCTGGAGACAATGGACAGCATCTGCTCAATGTCAATAGACAAGAGCACGATCACATTCTCCACCATACAATATCTGTGAATTTTCTCCACCATGGAAAAGCCATGATCGATGTTTAAATCTATATCATCTATGGCAATCACCACATAATGCTGTCTGCTCACTTCCATCATTCCACGCCGCTCATATTTCATCAGAGACGTAAATTTATCAATTAATTCCTCAAAATCCTTTTTCACTTTCTGACTGCTGGAAAGGCTCTGCAGACTGCTCATATGAGATTCGAGAGATACTTTCTGACTGTTTTCCATATTCTCAATATCACAGACTGTACCATAAATTTCTTCCAGCTTTTTGAGAAGTTCTCTTTTTTTGAGGACAAAGTCTTCTCCCTTTATGATACCCCCACTTCGTCAAGATCCATAAATTTTTGATATATCTGTGCAAGAACCACTTTAAAAATATCTTCTCCATGTTCCAGAAGGGAACCGTCAATACAGTCCAGACAGGTAAACAACGGATTTTCCACACTTTTAAACAGGTAGAACAAATCATTGTCATGCGTTTTCCGATAGCCATAATAATGTTTTAACGAATCCATGAATGACAGCATCGCAGAGGTTTTTCCCGATCCCCTCTTGCCGGCAAAAGTAATAATATTACAGAACCTGTCAAAGCCTTTGCCAACCCCCGATCTGCTGTCGGCATAATATGAAAGACTATACCGTCCTGCTCCATTTCTGCTATCTTGTTTGAAATTGCCGATAATTTCATCTACTTGCAGAAAGGCCCTCTTATAGACAGATTTAAAAAAAGATGTTTGAAATTCACTGATATGCTCGTAATGCGGCCCTGTACTGTCAATATGCAAATTTACTTTATCCACAAGCGACATATTTTCCTTATTATTCTCTATCATTTTTCATTCTCCTCATATAAATTTATAAAAAAATGATATTTAAAAACTGCAGTACACTGTCTGAGTCTTTAAATATCATCTGTCCCCGCTGTTTTCCCCTCATTATCCCCTTATTTTATTACACACTCTTGTCTCAGCATTTTCGTCACATATAATGCATGGTCTTGCTGCATATTCGCACGCGCGCTCGCATCCACAATGGCTATATAGACTTTTATAATCTGCAGCTTCTCCCTGGCTGCCTCTTTATACACCTGCCAGCTCTTCATCTTCTGCCCGTCGCTCAGCACTTCTCTGGTTCCAAACATCCAGGGATAAAATCCCTTTTCTTCCTCTTCATTGTAATGATTCTCAAAAACCTGTTCTGCTTTTTTCAAATAATCGATCCCTTTTTCATAATCTCCTGCCTGCTTGTAAATCCCTCCTACTTTACGATAAGCTTTATACAGGTAGGCGCATTCTATCGGCTGCATTGATGATAAATTCTGTTTCTTTTCTAATATATTTAATATAGATTCCCACAGTTTCATAGCTTCCATATATTTTTTCCTATCCTCTTCATACATGGCTGCTTTCCTATAATAATCCATTTTCCGGCTCATATTAGGACGGATTTTCTCATAATGTCTGCCGATCCGATACTGCAGATAGCTGGTATAAGATTTATCTCCTATTAGAGAAACGGCTTTCTTTATATCCTCCACAGAATCCAGCAAATAATCGGTATTGATTTCTTTTACAAAGCCACGGACTGCGTAGGCCGCAAAAAATTGAGGATCTTCATTCAGGACCTTCTGAATATCCTCAAAGACATCTTCAATATCAATATGATGTTCTCTATACAATTTCTTTAAAAAATCATGGTGTTCTGTTTCTTTCTGATATTCGTTACGCTCAACCGCATTCCAGATAATAGTATAAAGCTCATAAATCCTTCTGCGGCAGTTTGCCTTTCCCATCCAGAGGTATACATTTCCCTGTGCGTCTGTCTCTCTGTCTTCTTCCAGTTTTTCCAGCTGTCTTAAGACTTCTTCAAAAGCCCCCATAGCAGATTCCATCTGCTGATAAATATATTCCCGCCCTGTGTTGGAAAAATAATCAACCGCATAACTGGCACGCATTAAATCTTGTTCCTCGAACAGCTCCCAAATTGCTGTCAATATCTCAAAATTTTTCTCTCCAAACTTCTCTCTCATTTCATCAAGTTTTGACTTCACCTGGCTTTTCAGGAATTCATTTTTATCCTCGAATGCATTTCCGTCCTCAGACCCTTCTTCTATCCTGCAGTCACAATCTGCCTCGTCTCCATATTCATCGCCAATCAAATTCTCACATACAAAAATTCCCACAAAGCGGAAAAAAGCTGATAATTTACGGTATATTCTAACTTCGGCCGGGTGATGTACAATTTTAACACATCTTATATAAATACTCTTATTCTGCATGCTCTACTCTCCTCATATACAGTTTATTATTAATTATGAATTAATTATGCCTATGTGACTCGTAAAGCATGCCCTTTCATTTGTTCCATTTTATCCTCCTTTGCTGTCTGCAACCGATTTATAGTTACATTTTCACATATAATTCTCTAAATCTCTGTACACTCTTCATATATCATGAATAATATTTATACTCAAAGCGTCATCCTTTTAGTCATTATTAACATTATATAACTTTTCTCATTTGAAGACAACAAAAAACTTTTTAATATTTTCGACAAGAATCGACATTTTACATTAATTTTTTATTGTTGTTTTCGCCTTTTGCAGTCTATGATATCTTCTATATCATAAAAAGACCAGAAAAAGTTTCTCAACCTTTTCTGGTCTTTTACTAATTATCAGATTATTTTACTCTGATCGTCACAACTTTTTTCTTGCCATTATGCGTTTTGACTGTAATTTTAGCTGTCCCTTTCTTCTTTGCCTTTACCACGCCCTTGGTATTTACGGACGCTATCTTGGGTTTATTGGACTTAAAAGTAATTTTGGCCGCTGTTCCCTTTGGTAATTTTACTTTGAGGGTAACTTTTTTGCCCTTCTTTAAAGTCTTTTTAGAAGGAGTAACTTTGGTAATTTTACCAGGCGCTTTTTTAACTGTAATATTATATACCTTTACTTTTCCGTCGCTTCCTATTGCTTTGACAGTTACTTTTCCTGTTCTCTTGGCAGTCACCACACCTTTGGCATTTACTGCTGCTGTTTTCTTATTAGAAGTTGTGTAGGTACAATTCTTTCTCGCTATTGAATAAGTCTGTTTCACACCCAGAGTGACCTTCTTCACAGATACGATTTTGAGTTTTACAAGTCCTTGTACAGCCTTTGTCAGCTTGGTATTTACTGCGTCTATATCGTTTTGTGATGCATTCGCATTCTTTGCAACAGCTTCTGCCTCTGCCAGTACGGTTTTCAATGCGTTATAACTTGCTGCCGTATAGTCAGCTGCTTTATACTTTCTGGCGTTTTCAATATTTTTATTCAATGCCGTAAAATCTGCCGGCTTATTTTGCGGTCCTTTTTCCACCAGCGCCAAAATCGCCGCCTGTAAATCCTCTACCGCCTGATTTACCTGTTCCTGCGTCGCCTCTTCGTTATTATTCACTTCCATTACACGTGTATAGACTTCGCTGTACATAGCCCAGCTTTCTTCTGTGTACTTATCTTTGTCCGCCTCTTTCGGTGCGGCATTGATAGCTTCTGCAAGTTTTGTCTTATCTGCTGTTCCTGGCCCTGGCTCCGTTCCTTTTTCTTCCAGCGCCTGAATTGCCGCCTGCAGTGCATTAAATGCCTCTGTAATCTCTGTTTGTGCAGGGTCCTGCTTCTTTACTACAGTTTCTGCCCTATTGACAGCCTGTGTCAATATGCTGTAACTTTCCTCTGTATAAAGGTCTGCATCATAAGTTTTTGCCGCTGCGATGGCTGCCTGCAGATCTGTCAGCGCAGGTTTCCATTTGTATCCTGTCAGTCCCCATTCATAAATGAAAGCCCCTAGTTTCTTACCTTCTGTGCTGGAACCGTTATTGATCATAAGTTTTATCTTATCTGTTACAATTTTCTCAAACTTATAACTATTATCTTCATCTGGAACATAAGTCCAGTCTTCTCCTGCTGGAACAGCTTCTTTCCAGGTCTGGCTCTCTGCATCATAATACTGGAAGCTTATGCTCTCTGGAATAACTACTCCTTCTCCATCATGTTTCCAGCGAATCACAGAACCAGTCAATTCCAGTTTATTAGAAAAGTCATACTGTATCCAGTCACTGTCTGGGGTACTATCGCCTCTTCCCCATCCATTCCAGGCAGTACTGTTATTTTCATCCTTAATATTGTTTAACTTCAGTGTTCCAGCGCCTTCATAGGAACCTGTCACCACTGCCTCCTTTGCAAGGTAAACAGCGGGAACAATAACTATAAATTCTCTGGCAGCGGTCAACGGCGGCTGATCTGGAGAACTATTTTCTCTTCCTGTGATTGTAACAGTAAGTTTTACTGCTGCTGCCTCTTCACCTCTTGTGATAATTGCTTTTCCATTTTCAACCTTAACTGCATCATGATCGGAGCTCCAGCTCAAAGCAAATTGATTCGGGCTCTTAGCTGCAAGCTGCATTTCATCTGCAAGTATTCTATCTGGCATAGTCAGTTTTTGAAGTTCTATCTGTAATTCCTTTAAGCTTCCTTTCCGCACTAATTCACCAGTTAAACTCTGTAATTTCGCAAGTGCTGCGTCTATCTGTTCCTTCGTGGACGCTTCATCGTCATTTACCGCCATTGCCTCTTTATATGCTTGATCAAAGGCTGCCCAGCTCTCTGCCGTGTAATCTGTCTTTATCTTTTTACCAGCAGTCGAGAGCTCCTGCGCCAGCACTTTCTTTTCTTCTGTCAGACCTGGTCCAGGCTCTACCAGATCAAGTTTCAAGCCATCAATTGCCGTTTCCAAATTGGTGAGCAGCAATCCTATCTGAATTAAGGATGGTTTTTCATCTACTGCTTTTTCGGCAGCATCTAACGCTGTCTTGAATGCAGCAAATGTCTCTGCTGTATATTTCTCTTCTTCATTTTTATAGATCTGTGCATTTGCAATTGCAGCCTGAAGATCTTCAAGACTTATCTTAAATTTTCTTCCGGTCAGAGCCCACTCATAAATAAAAGCCGCCGTCGTGGCATTAGCGCTGTTTAGGCCATTATTTATGTTAAGTCTGATCTTATTAGTCACAATCTTTTCAAAATTATAGACATTATCTGTTTCCGCCACATAAGTCCATGCTTCCCCTGCCGGCACAGCCTCTTTCCAGGTTTCACTGTCTAAATCATAATACTGGAAACTTATACTCCTGGGCACTACTACCCCGCTTCCATCATCTTTCCATCGAATCACAGATCCTGTCAATTCCAGATTATCCTCAAAATCATATTGAATCCAGTCTGTTTCCAGGACAGCGCTTCCATCATCCCTGCAGCCATTCCAGGCAGTTGCAGTATCTTCATCTTTGACATATTCAAGTCCCATATTCCAGCCGCCTTTATAGGAACCAGTTACTGCTGCTTCCTTTGCCAGATACAGCGCTGGAACAAATATCAAGAACTCTCTTCTGGCTGATGCAGGCGGTTCGTCTGGCGTAAGAATCTCTGTGCCTGTAATCGTCACTGTAAGTTTAACTGTTACTGCTTTTTCACCCCTTGTTACAATTCCTTTTCCATTTTCAATCTTAATCGCCTCATTATCAGATTTCCAGCTTAAAGCAAATTTATTTTCACTCTCCTGCGCAAGCACAATCTCGCTTCCCATAATTCTGTCTGGCATAACCAGTTTCTGCAGCTCTATCTGCAATTCTTGCAGACTGCCTTTCCTTACCAGCCCCTGCAGTGCATTACGTAAATTACTGTATGCCTGATCTATCTGTTCTTTGGTGGAAGCCTGATTATCATTTACTTCAAGCGCTGTTCTATATGCCTGATCAAAGGCTGACCAGCTCTCTGTGGTAAATTCTGCCTGTACTTGCTTTCCAGCCTCAGACAGCTCTTCTGCCAATGCCTTTTTTTCTTCTGTCAAACCTGGGCCAGCTTCTACCTGAGCAAGCTTTAATCCATGAATTGCAAGCCCCAAATTTTCAATAAGCAGCATAATTTCCTCTTTTTGCGGGCTTTCGTTTGCTGCCTTTTGTGCTGCTTCCAGCGCAGTTTTAAAAGCTGAAAATGTTGCTGCCGTATATTTTTCTTCCTCATTCATATAAGACAATGCATCTGTAATCTCTGCCTGAAGATCTGCAAGACCAGGCTCCCATTTTTTCCCAGTTAAGGCCCATTCAAAAATATAGGCTGCTGCTATGTTGTTATCATTATTGACGCCATTTTCTATCACAAGTTTTATTTTATCTGTTATAATCTTTTGAAAATTGTAAGTGTTGTCTGCTGTATTCTCTTCTCCTCCATACGTCCATTCTCCTTCTGGTACAGCTTCCTTCCACGCTGCACTCTTGGCATCATAATACTCAAAGGTTATGCTTTTGGGAAAAACTACGCCTCCTCCATCCGACATCCAGCTAATACTGGACCCTGTCAATTCTAATTTGTCCGGAAACTCATAAAGAATCCAGTCACTTTCTGTCAGCGGAACCTCTGCACTGTCTCTGCAGCCGTTCCAGGCAGTGTTCTTATCTCCATCTTTCACATTATCTAATACTGCTCCCCATCCTCCTTTATAATTGCCCGTCACCGTCGCTTCTTTCGCTAATCCTGGTACATTCACATCGCCATCATTCTGCGGCACAGCTGCATAAGTATCATGATCCCCTTTCCATTCTTGTGCCGCTGCTGGTACCACAGATGAACCTGCTGTGGTGACAGCCAGGGACAACGCCAAGATAAGCCCTGTAAATTTCTTTCTTTTCATATACTCTACCCTTCCTTTCTTTATAAAAAATTAGCGATAATAGTAATTTTATTTTACAGGAGCTCAATTTCGTTTTATATATCAATAAATTAATATCTCTTTCATATTTTAAGGTATTTTTAAAATAATACACAAAAAACCAGACATCAGAAGCTGATTTTCAAGTAATTTTACTAGTTTCACGTGCCTGGTTTCTATTTATATTTCGA
Organism: uncultured Lachnospiraceae bacterium; assembly: GCA_910585395.1. Taxonomy (GTDB): domain Bacteria; phylum Bacillota; class Clostridia; order Lachnospirales; family Lachnospiraceae; genus Petralouisia. The sequence goes on along the minus strand of CAJUCK010000001.1, from coordinate 71,999 downwards.
TATTATTTCATTCTATTTACTTTGCTATTATTAATATTAAGAAAGTATAAACACTCTTATCTTTATAGTAGAGAAAGCCTGCTGCTTTATTTAACACCACGCAAAAACCCCCGCCGGGATCTAGCAGGGGCTTTGCATGTTTATAAAGAAGGGATATTAACGAATATAACCTGTTAAGCTTATTTAAAAAACTATTCACAAAATAATGATACAATTTCTATTTTTTATTTACTACATTTCTGCAGTTACTATTAAGATTTCTGATTGCAGAATTTAATCTGTTTACTGCGGTATCTATATCATCCTGTTTTGCAGAACTACTATTATATACTTCATTGGCATGTTCAAGAGCCTCCTGAAATGCATCCCAGATTTGGGAAGCATAGTTCTTACTGTCCTGAAACATGTCTGCTGCCTGGACAGCATCCTTAAGAAACTTCCTGTCTGTCTTGTTTTTCTGTACTGGTTTACGTTCTTTTGTACTACTCATTGTATTGCTCACCTTCCAGCGATAAATACCGTTGGCTTCCGCTTCCTGGTGTACTGTCAGCACCAGCTTTACCGCTGAGGTTGTAATCGGAGCGAATCGAACTGTATTGTATCTGTCAACTGCGGTAATATTTTTAAAACTGGTATGCATTTCTGCTTCTTTCCACTTACCATCTTCTGCCAGATACAAAATCTTCATACTGCCTGGAATTCTAGTACCTCCTTCATCATCATACCAGAAGATATCAAAACGGTCCATAGTAACTTCTGTATCCCAATCATACCTGACATAATGCTCACTGCCTGGTTTCTGAGGCCAATTGCCCCATCCAAGTCCTATCCCGCCTTTTGACACTGTGGGCTCCCAATTATTTTTAATGCCCTCCAGTTTTTCATGACCGACTGTATAATCAGAAGATACATCCGCTGTATATTCCAGATGATCCATATCTGGCACAAGAGGCGTAATTCTTCGGAATCCTCCTTCTATCTGGATATCCTGAGAAACATTTTCAACTGTATATCTATTATCTTTTATTAAAACCTTCCTGCCATTGACAATCAGGTATTTTACCATATAGCCGTCTTTGGGCTGTGCAGTAATATCAAATCTTCCGCCCTCTCTCACCATCTCAGTGTCTAAAATAAATTCTCCATTCTCCGGCGTACTGTTGACCAGCTTCACTTCATGCCAACTGCTCCCATCATCTGCTGCAATTACCACCTTAAAATACGCATGATATGCTTCTGACGCGAATTCTGGGGCAAACATTGGGGCAAAATGGTAGCCATTTGCTGTCAGCACAGGAAATCCATCTGTCTCATTTATTCCAGTCTGAACAGAATCTGTAAGATTCTCTGACAATAAAAGCGTCTTCCATTCTGTACCGGTATTCTGTGCTGCCATCACAAAAGGACCATACATAAGACTTGCCACCATAGATTTACCGATGGTATCTGGAGTCTTATCAAGATGCAGCCCCCAGGGCATTGTAATTTCAATTACATCTTCCGCCTGAATATTTTCCAGTGCAGCATAAGTGCCAGCCTCTGGACTAAGCTCTGCTGCTTCACCATTTATTTTAATCAAAACCCCTTCGGATGCCCAGTAAGGAATGCGAAGTTTCATAGTAAAAGTCTCTGCTGTCTTGCCTTCCAGTTCCAAAACTGTCAGTTTCGTGCTCTCAGATGGAAATGATGTCTCCTGCACCACCTTTACCCCCTTGTCCTCCCAATTAAGAGTGGAAGGCAGATACAGTCCCACGTATAAAGTGTCTTCTGTTTTAAAATAAGCTGCTTCCTGATATTTTACATGGTTTTCCATACCAGAGCCATGACAACAGGTAAAAGAATTATAATCAGTGCTGTAACTTCGTTTTGAGCCTGGCGCTATAGGAAGCATAAAAGTAGTTCCATTGTGCATATCTGAAGTTACATCCGGCGTCTGAGAGGCTAGAATCTGATTATAAAGCGTCCTCTCATAATAATCCATATACTCTGCATTGTCTGGATCATAGTTATTCAACATTTTGGTAAGTTTGAGCATATTGTTTGCTGCGTCTGTCTCACAATTGGAAGTATCTGCAATATGATTTGCCTGCTGATAGGGAACTGTAAATTTCTCACCCGTCCCAACACCTCCAATAGAATAAGCATAGCGGGAAACCGTCATCTGCCAGAAATTCTCTGCGACATTGTAATAATACACTTCCGGTTCTCCTTTTTCCACAGCTGCCTCATAAGTTTTCAGAGCGCCGATAACCTGAGGAATATGCTGATTCGCATGGCGCCCCTCTATATCATCAATATTTTTTGCCAGATTGTCAAAAAATATGGTATTATCAAATAATTTCGCACCTTTTAAAAAGTCTTCATCCCCTGTATATATATACAGCTGAGCCATGGATTCATTAAATCCGCCAAATTCGCCCGCAATATACATATCCCACATTTTTGTCAATTGTTCCTTGGTACAGCCGCTAAGGCGCCTGTAAGTCCACTTTCCAAGATCTTCTGCCATTTCCAGAGCTTCCTGGCTGCCAGTATATGTATAGGCGTCTAAAAACCCTGCCATCAATTTATGCAATGTATAATAAGGCGCCCAAATCTGTGCGTATGGCGTATATTTTTCTAACAGTGCAAATTGATCTGGAGAATAGGCGCTGATATATCCTTCTCCCCATTTTTGGGGATTTGTACTCCACAGAGACTGATCCACACCTCTGGACTGAAACGCTTTGGGATCTCCCTTTGACATCTTCTGCAGCATTCGCAGCTCATGTATAATTTCCTTCAATTTATCATTTATTTCTTCATCTTTGGTAGATGCATAGGCAAGCGACAACGCCGAAATATAATGCCCTGTTGAATGGCCGCGCAGCAGACCGCTGGCAGTTTCCCATCCCTCCAACGGCTCCACTCCCTGAATTTTTTCATTCTGGTTAAAGGTTTTATAAAAATTATAGAGCATGCGCCTGTTATCCAATAATTTCAGATATATCAGCGCTCTGTCACGGTTCTGTGTCAGGATAGAACCATCTTTCCCAATCTTATCCAGTGAAATATCACTTAAATCAAACTCTTCTGAAATCTCTGTCTTTACAGTTTCTTTCTCATTTGTTACAGTAACATCTGCTGTAATTTCATGTTCTTCCCCTGCAATCGAACCTTTCACTTTAAAGTTTCCTGTTCTGGCATATTTACGTTTGTCAATTTTAACCGGCCAGATGGTCTTTAACTTTCGAATAGTTCCATCTGTATATTCAGCCTTTACATAATTAGGAAGAAACGGACTCCTGCCTTTCTGGGTAAAAACATGAATTTGTTCTGTCTTTTTTATAGAAGCAGCCCTGCGAAGTGCAGGCACTGTAATATCTAAAGAAAACGTTTTTTTCTCTCTGCCGGAAGTAAGGACTGCCTGTAATTTTCCAACTGCATCGTCAGCGCCAATTTGGGGTCTGGCAATCTTAACCGCAAAATTTTTGACCTTAACTGCTGAATTATAACTTTTCCATCGTATCGAAGAGCCCCATTCTCCTGTGGCAGGAAGTGCAATATCTGACTTTAATTCTGATAAATTTCCCAAAAATTCCTGCAGTATCTGCAGATCATGTTCTACAACCTGCTGATCTGTGTATTCTGCAAGAACGTTCACATCAAAAGATTTCCGAACAGATGCCTGTTTATATCTAATCTCAGCCGTTATCGTTCCGCTGGCATTATCTCCACCTTTTGCAGGCCTAGTTACCTTGGCAAGACTGTTATTTTGAATTGCAACTGCTTCATTCTGGCTGGTCCAGGTAATGGAAGCTCCATTGATGCCTTTCTGCGGAAGCACAATATCTTCTGTCACTGCAGAGGTATCTCCCACCTGCAGGTCTTCCTTATCTGCTGACACAATTCCCTGCTCATCCACATAATACATATCTCTGATTTCTTTTGCCGTCAATGCTCTGCCGTAAATCTTAACTTCTGCAAACTGCCCTTTTGCCGGGCCGTCCCCATACTGACTGTAGCCAACGTAATTCTGAGTAGTATGTCCCAGGTCTGCCAGAGACATTCCCGTATTTACAGTTCTGCCAATCTGTTCTCCATTGGCAAAAAGAGACATATGCGAACCATTCATCACCACAGTGGTCAAAACCCAGCGGTTCTTATCTATATTGTCTCCCTTGGAAACACCTTTTTCTCCATTTCCAAAATCATAACCAGTTGTGCTGATCGCTGAAGAATAGCCTGTAAATCCTGTATTTGCACCATCTGAAAGAAGATACATATACTTTTTCATGCCTGTTCCAAAATCCCAGATTCTCTGGTAAGGAATATCTCCTGTCAGTTTTACCCACAGGCTGATAGTAACTGCATTTCTATGATCCAGAATACCATCTGGAAGCTCTAGGTAAGTACCTGCCTCTTCTCCCAACAGACTCAATGCTTTGACAGACTTTCCATATATACTCACATCATCAATCGAATAATTACCCTCTATTGTCCCAGACACTCTTCTTACATATCCTGTATTTCCATTCCCGGAAATATCTCTGATCTCTGCAGAACCGCTGTCCTGCACATCAAAATTATAGTATAAGATCAAACCATCTTCTGGCTGCTCTTCTGCCTGAATCCATAATCTTCTCTGAGATATCATAACAGTCACTGCAAGAGCCGCGGATAGAACAGATACCAGTAATATATGAAAAAGCTGTTTTCCTCTCTTCATATGATTCCTCCTGATGATTGAGACTTTTCCGAAATATTCCTGATATTAATTCTGTTTCCTATGTGAAACAGTATATTTCTTGAAAAGCTGTTTTTCTATGATAATTTTTTATACTCTCTCACATATTTTAAACCAAATTTTTATTTGTTTTAAAATTCTGCCTGCCGAGTATCACTGATTTAAGTTAGATACGTATTCCTTCCATACCTCTTCTATGGTATAGTCGCTGCCAAACATACGATTCAGGCTGCTTGAAATAGCACGGCAGACATTCTTCCAATTTTTCACCGTACTTCTGCTGGTTCCCCTCTTCATCTGATCGATAAATACCTGGTAATTTGGATTGTTCCTTCCAAAACTTTCTGCAAGTTCCACTTTGGGAGGAATGTTACGGGTAATCTGGCAGATTTCCTCCATAATCTCCTTCTGGTTGTAAAAATCAATAAACGCGATAGCCCCTTCGATATTTTTTCCCTTCACTGGCGCCAGATTTTCCCCCCCAAGAACCGCTGCCTGCGTGGCATAAGCAGGCAATTTAAAAATTCCATATTCAATCCCGGATTTCTCTATTTCCGGCATAGCCCAGGGACCATTTTCAATCATTGCCACTTCTCCTGCCACAAAACTTCTGGTCAAGTCATTTTGAGACCAGTTCAGGCAGTCATTCGGCATACTATTGTCTGAAAGAAGGTGATGGATAAGAGAAAAAGCATCTTTCACTTTTTTATCAGAAAGGTCTTCTGTGTCTGCGCCAGTAGCAAGAATCCAGGGCATAAACTGAAAAGCTCCCTGTTCGCCTCCTACCGCTGACATGGCGAACCCATATCGAATTTTTCCCTCACTAGCGGTTAGTTCTGCTGCTGCTTTTTTAAAATCAGTCCAGGTTACTGGCTCATCAATTCCATATTCTCGGAACAAGCGTTTATTATAAATAATCGCTGTGCTGTTACAATTGAACGGCACACCATAATAACTTCCCTGATACTCCACAGATTTCCATACTTCTGGATAATATTCCTCCACGGAGATTTTTCCTTCCAAATCCTGGGTAATATCTGCAAGGAGACCAATTTTAATGAGGCTTTCCATATCTGGATTGTCTACCAGGACTAAATCTGGCATCTCTTCTGGAACATGAGAGAACGACAGACTTTTCGTAAATTCTGCCATAGGAATATACTCCCAGGAAATCTCGTATTTTTTCTGAGACTCATTAAATTTTCTTGTCAGCTTGTCAAGCCCATCCTGCTGTACCTTAGTCTCATAATATGACCAAAGCACCAGCTTCTCTGTCTTTTGAGCATCCTCTTTTTCTATTCCTTCAGCTTCTTCGCGGCTGCACCCCATCAATCCTATGAGAAACATAAAAATTACAAATTTCCATCCATATCTCTTCTTCATAAATCTTCGCCTCATTTTAACGATATTCTGCTGGTGAAATTCCGGTTACTTCTTTAAATACTTTCGTAAAATAATTAGAGTTACTATAGCCGCATTCCTTAGCCACTTCATATATCTTCATATCTGTTCCTTTTAAAAGCCGTTTGGCATGGCTGATTCGAAATTCTTTGAGAAATACAGAAAAATTCATGCCCATCTCCCGTTTAAACAGCATGCTGAGATATTCTGGCGTAATGTTCAATACTTCCGCTGTTTTTTCCAGGCTGATGCCCTCTTTATAATGTGTCCGAATATATTCCAGCGTGCGGTTGATGGTATAATTGCTGATCCCATCTTTCATTTTTCTGTCACAGATCAGCTTAGCCATCTGAAACAGCATGTGGCGTATCTCTGTTCTGGTATACACCAGAAAAACATCTTTCAGATAACTTTCTGTCTGAAGTTCTTCATACGCTTTTTGGTTAATCTCTTTTGCCACGTCCAGCATCCTGCTCATCAGTTTCAGGATTCCGTGACGAATCTCTTCTGCTCCATATTCCTGCCCGGTAATCTGCAGCATAAAGTCCTTGATTCCTTCCCTCACTTCCTGATAAGTTCCCTTTTCAAGACCAGACAATATTCTTCGTTCTATCTGCATAGGATAAACAAGCTCATTGGATGCTTCCCCAGAAAAATCCTGAGCACGCAGCAATTTTGTACATCCTTTCGACAAACAGCCGGACAGCATTTTCCTGACGTTTTCAAAACATTCTTTCCAGGCATCGATACTAATACATTTATCCATACTCCAGGGCACTTCCCATTTCTGCATAAGATGGCTGTGTCTTACCATCCCGTCAAATGTCGTTATAAATTCCTCAATACTGTCTTCTTCACCTTTCACTATTAAAATTCGAAAATTCAGAGTGTTCTCCCAGGCATCCAGATAATTCAAATTTGGAAATTGATGTTTCATACTGCGCAGAGGATATTCTATTTCTTCCAAATTTTCTTTCTCCACATTTCCAAGATAACCGGCAAATATCCCATATATTTGCTGCTGATTATCTGGAAAAATCTTTTCTATTACCTGTTTCGCTTCCTTCTGCTCATCTTCTGTGCCGAAAAAATATTCTCTTACATAATTTGCGGGCTTTTTTACAATCTGCAGACTGTTTTCTGCAATCCGGTTCTCAATTTTTTTGAGAGCATTCTGCAGCGCATCTATGGAAACAGGTTTTAGCAAATATTCTTCCACGCCCAGCCGCATTGCCTGCCTGGCATATTCAAATTCAGAATATCCGCTGATAATAATACTGTAAATCTGTTTCCCCTGCTCTCTGAGGCGGGTGAGCATTTCCAATCCTCCCATTTCGTTCATGCGGATATCTGTAATGATCAGATCTGGTTTCTGCTCCTGGATAAAGTTTATCCCCTCAATTCCATTTTTACAGGTTCCAATCACAGTATGATGTGTATTCCCCTTTATCATGTTTTCTAATCCCTCTCGAATTGCTATTTCGTCTTCGACGATCACAATTCTCATTCTATCACCTTCTCTTTCATATTTTCTTTATCCTCAGGAGGAAGAAGAAGTTCCATAACAGTTCCCATTCCTTCCACACTGCTGATATGCCATTCCCCCTTTTCCCCATAGTACAGCTGAATCCGTTCAAATACATTAGCC
>CAJUCK010000001.1:59245-64214 GCA_910585395.1 uncultured Lachnospiraceae bacterium | reverse complement strand
TCTCTCTGATTATAAATGTCGATTTTATTCTTTTCCATCCCAGCGCCATTGTCTTCTACAATAACATGAACGCGCCCTGATTGTTCTTCCAATGCAATATTTACCTGCAGAAGTGCGCCTTCCATATCTTTGATGCCGTGAAGAATAGCATTTTCCACAATAGGCTGAATTAGGAATTTATGAATCTTATGTTCTCTCACCGCATCTTCCACGTAAATCTGAAATTTAAACGAATATCCGTAGCGGAGCTGATACAGCGGAACGTAAGCTTTAAGCCACTCTTCCACATCAGACAGAGACACTCTCTCATTCTTCTTGTTAATGCTGTACCTAAGAATGAATCCCAGATTACTGACCATGCGGCTGATTTCATATTCTTCTCTTTTCACTGCCATCCAGTTAATTGCATCCAATGTATTATATAGAAAATGCGGATTGATCTGATATTCCAGCGCTTTAATCTCCGCCTGCGTTTTCTTTCTTGAAATTTCCTGAACCTCCTGAATCAATGTTTTTACTGTTTCTGTCATATGGTTGAAATTCTCTCCAATTCGTCCGAATTCGTCCTGTCGGTCAACCACAAGCTGAACATCCAGATTTCCTCTTTCTACCTCCCGGATTCCTTCCATAATCTGATTCAGGTAATTGCTGAAGTAATGATTGATAGAATTAATAAATACCATCACCACAAGTACGTCTACAATCAGAAGAAACCAATATATTTTCTGAAGCTGGCTGACATCCCGCATAAAGTAATCCTGGTCGTAAACATTATAGAACGTCCAGCCTGTCTTCTCGTCCTGATAGAAACTGCTGTTTAAATTCTCACTGTAGAAAATCCCAGCAGAACGGATAAAATCTATTTCGTTTTCAGTCTCTGTCAGCTTTGTTCCCAGCTGGTTTTCATCTGGAAATGACAATACATTTCCGCCAGCATCTGTGATAAAGGTAATACTGTTCTCCTGATACTCCTGGTTTCTGGCTCCATTACAGATTTCATTTAATTCCTGCTCTTCAATACAGATAATCAGAGTTCCTATCACACCCTGTTCCAGATTATCTGTATTATATAATTCCTTTCCCAGAAAAAATAATGCTTCTGATTTATCCTGGCTGGAAATTATCTGGGTAGGAATGAGAACGATCTCCTTTTTGCCCTGAGTCATACGGTATGGCTCAATCATCCGTAAATCTGGATAATCTCTCCAGATATTATCCAGCACAGAACCGCTCTGGTTATCGTAGGTAAGACTTTCTCCAGATGCACAGATCAGGCTGACACTGCGTATTCCTTTTCTTTTTTCTGCAAACTGTTTCATTTTCTCATTCAGAAAATAAAACAAAGACGCTCCCTCCATTTTTCCCGCGCTGGGGTATTTTTCCAGACTGTTAATCATTTCCTTATCTGAATAAATCTGATAGATCATATCTTCATAGGATTCCATCTTTAGTGTAAACTTCTCTGAAATCTGTACCAGGCTGTTGTGTATCTGCTCGTTGATCTGCTGATTCATATTGGTGATACTGATTCTTGTAAAAATAATCTGAAGCAGGAGAACCGGAAACACACAAATACCCAGGCTGATGCTTAAGAGCTTTTTTTTAAAGCTCAGGTCTGTATACCATTGTCTGATATGCCCCCTGTTCTCTCTCTCCATAAATTCACCTCTCAGATAAAATCTGCTTTATCTTTTTACTATTACTTTTCTGACTTTTCCAGCCTTTCCCAGAACTTTATTTCCTTTAGAATCCAGCCGGTATGCCTGAACTTTAAAATACCAGGTCCCTTTTTTAAGTTTTTTCACCGTCAGTCTGGCGGATTTTGTATATTTCGTTTTGACAGATTTTTTAAATGCCGCATTTCTTGAATAAGATATTTTATAACCCTCTACTCCTTTGAGCTTCTTGACTTTTACAAGAACCTTCCTTCCTTTTTGTGCTTTCAAGGAATTTAGGGATGCTTTCTTTACCGTCACCTTCTCCCACTCTGCCCTTAAGATAATATTTCCGGTAACGCTGGAAGAAAAGTCATATTTTCCGCTGCCAAGATACCAGCCTTTAAAGAGATACTTCTTTTTTGCAGGCGCTGGCTGAGGAGACATTTTTTCCCCTTCTTTTACTGTCTTTATCATGTTCTTCATTCCATTATTATAAACAAACGTTACTGTATAATTGTTAGTTTCTGGCTGAGGCGCTGGTTCCGGGTTTGGCTCTGGCTTTGGTGTTGGTTCCGGGTTTGGCTCTGGCTCTGGTTGTGGCGTTGGTTCCGGCTCTGGTGTTGGTTCCGGGTTTGGCTCTGGTTCTGTCCCTGGATAAGTGTTATTGTCTGGTACACTTCCATTCTGCCATGGAGAAGGCAGATACTGATCTGACACATAGATTGTAGACAAGAAATCATAGGCTGCCCTGTCATAAACTTTCAGTTCCGCTCTGGTATTGATAGGCCCCCGGACACCATCCCACCTGCCGTCTAAAGTATCATCCATGGCATTGAACCAGATAGCGCTCAGAGTGGCAAAATACTCATATTCGTTAGAGCCGGCATAAGAGTTCTCCCATTTACCTGCCTTCCTTGCAGAAGTATAAATATTGTAAAGTTCTTGCTGCTGCGCCTGGCTGAGCCCAAAGCTATGTACTGTATGCGCAAACTCATGAGTTAAAATTGATTCATCTGGATATCCAGTAGTATAATTTCCCGTTTTTAATCGCAGCACATTGGCATCTTTAATGGACGCCAGCTGGGTTCCTCCAAATCCTTCTACATATAGGTAAGCTTCATCATAAGTAAATCTGTGTTCTGGAATATCAAAGGCAATCTCTCCCTCACCATAAATTCCCATCATACAGCCTGCATCACCCATGCGTTTTGCGATCTCTTTATTCGCAAGAATAACTTTCAGCATCGCTTCTGCTGTCGTCATTGCGTCCTGGCGTACATTGGCAGTGCCAAGAACCTTCACACCGCAGTCAAGCATAATTTCTTTCTGATAGAATGGTTCATATTGAGAAACTACAATCGTTTGTTCTGGTACAAGCGCCCCTGATTTACTCCTGATTTTATCTCCTTTAATCGTTACCCTTATCTCAGGCAGACTGGACAGATCGGCAATAGGCTGCGATAAGCGGAGCGTTGTCTTATGGTTCTCTGGGTTTTGGGGATAATAATCATTTCTGGTGTTATAATAAACAATTCCTTTGTCTTCCGTATTATACTCTTCCCAGTAATAATAATGAATGGGATTATTTTTCCCCTCTACAGAAACAGCATAATTCTGCTCCTGCATCACAAGTCTGCCATCCACATTCTGGCTCTCTACCCATCCTGCTCCCGTGACGTCCTCACTCCAATAAATCTCAATATCCTGGCTGTTGATAAGCTGCGCTTTCACAACTGTGGGTATATCTTCTGCATGTACCTGCCGGGAAAAGGCTGCTCCCAGAACCAAGACTATCAGAAACAGTTTTATACTTCTGTAAAACATAATTCCTGCCAATTTACTGTGTTTGTTTTGCTGCTTCATGTTCCATTCCTCACTTTCCTTCTGCCTTCAGCGCTGTATTTGAAGAAGTTTCTTCTTTAATTCACCCTCCAGACGCTGTATCTCCTGTTCTGCCTCTCTGCGCTTTTCTTTTCCTTCCCGCTGAATGCGCATTACTTCATCTAACGTGGAAATCAGCGACTCATTCGTGATACGCAGAGTCTCCATATCCACGATTCCCCTTTCCGATTCCTTTGCAGTCTCAATCGTGGCAGTCTTTAATTTTTCTGCATTTTTCTTTAACAATTCATTGGTGAGATCTGTCACTTCCCGCTGTGCCTGTGCCGCCTGAGTGGAATGCTCCACACCCATTGCAAGAATCATCTGACTCTTCCACAGAGGAATGGTGTTTACAATCGTGGACTGTATTTTTTCCACCATAATCGTGTCGTTATTCTGCACCAGCCGAATTTGAGGCGCTGTCTGAATTGAAATCATCCTGGTCAGCTCCAAATCATGAATTTTCTTCTCAAACCTGGTACAGAGCGCTTCCAGATCTTTTGCTTCCTGAGCATCTTCCGGCAAGCCAGAACAGTTTGCTTTTTCCACCAGCTCTGAAAGCTCTGCAGCTCTGACCTGCTCTAATTTACGTTTTCCTGCAAGGATATACATCGACAGCTCTTTAAAATAAACCTTATTCTGTTCATACATTTTATCCAGAATAGCAGAATCTTTTAACAGCTGTACCTGATGCCCCTCCAGCGCCTTAATAATCTTATTAACATTTACTTCTGCCTTATCGTATTTTGTCTTTAACATGTTTATTTTCTGGGAAGACTTTTTAAAAAATCCCAGAAACCCTCTCTCCTCTTCAGCATCAAAACCTTTCAATTCTGTTACTACATTTGTAATCAATTCTCCGATTTCTCCCAAATCTTTCGTCTGTACATTTGCCAGAGCTTTTTCTGAAAAATCAGCCATCTTTTTCTGTGTTCCTGCTCCATACTGAAGAACAATATTAGAATTGTGAAGGTCAATCTGACCGATAAACTGTTCCACCATCCGCTGCTCTTCTTCTGATAAGATCGTCTCATCCCACGCAGGTTCTGGGTCTTTTTCCTTTATCACCTCAGCAGACGCTTTTTCTGGAAATGGCTCCAAAGTCAGCGAAGGTTTCTCTGTAAATTCTTTCAATTCCTCACTCATATACTTCTCCTTTCCTGTTCCTGATACTAATTTTTCCAGGCGCCATCTTTTACTAAACCTTCCTGTGCAAGTATGGTATGAAGCGCAAAGATATCAGAAGACACGTCCCACGCGACATCCTCAAACAAACTATCCAGCAGTCTCTCAAAAGCTTCATTTAATGTATCCAGAGTCCGCTCAATCTCCAGTTTAGAAGAACGAATATTTTCTCCTTGTACAGGCTGGTTTGAAAGCTGCCGGTATGCCTCTAGCAGCTTTACTGTAGTGGGCAGATAATATTCCAT
>CAJUCK010000001.1:46091-59235 GCA_910585395.1 uncultured Lachnospiraceae bacterium | reverse complement strand
TAATGTCTTCTATGGAGCCTGGATCTTGCCTGACTCTGTCAAAGATCTTCTGTATCAGCATTTCCATATGGGAAATCTTTTTTGCTATCTCCTGACCAGAAACTGCCTCACGGCATGTCCTTATTTTACGAATATATTCCTCCCCAGCTTCTGTGATCTTCTCAAGCTTATCTCTTTCTTCCTTTGGTTCCCTGTCTTTAGAATCCTGCTTACGCCTTTCCTGTTCCTGCTGTTCCATTCTCTGTCTCTGAAGACTTTCGTATTCCTGGTAAGTCTCGTGGCTTACTATAAAACATGTATTATCCTGATTCAGATGTCCCTGCCGAAACCATCCTTTTTCAATCATCCGTTTCAAATCTTTCACCACATAAGATACCGGTTTTCTGCTCTGCTGAGCAAGATCTACGATGTTGCCATAAGTTCTGCCGTGAAGCCCCGAAATATAACCGTGATACCGCCGCAAAGCAGACAGCATACTGCTTCCTTTCCAGGTGATTACAGCGCTCCCTGCCAGAAATGGCAGCAAAATGGAGAGTGCAATTTTAATTCCTATAGGGACCTGGCCTAAGAAAAGAGAAATGAGAAGCAGTATCAAAACTGCAAGCCCTAACCCAGAATTCAGGACACAGCCGCAGATCGTCAAGGCAAGCCCTCCCGCTTTTACCGATGAATTCTTTTGAAATAAATCCTTTCTATTTCTGTCAACAGGCAGAACTTCACCGTCTTTTTCCTGATTCTGCTGTGTACTGTGCCTAAATATATCTTGAAAAGCCGAATGAAAAAGGCTCTTCTTCCTCGCAGCCTGATTTACCGCCTCACCTGCCGCGTACATACCTTTCCTTATACTTCCCACAGCCTCGTTAATAGTACTGGCAATATTCTTATTTAATTCACTGAAATTCTGGGAATTCACAGCCTCATCCACAATATCCCTGATATCTTTTCCAATTTTTTCCCACTCCTGATTCATCTGTCCCTCCGTATGGTATGTCTGCTTTCTGCAAATTGGGCATAAAATCTGCAATTATAAAAAAGATAATATAGTTTAGTACCATTATGTATTACCATCATGAAAAATGCAAGATTTATTCTATATTTTCAGTAATTTTCCACAAAACAGAGGTTTGCCCGCCATACTGCTCCTGAAAAAAAAGACAAAACCACCTTTATAATAGGTAAGTTTTGTCTTTTTATATCATTTTCCTGATTTTATTCCTGCCCATTCCAGCAGTAAGTACACAGTTTACATTTATCAATTCCCACAGAATCCAGCATATCATCCAGACGATTAAATCTTAACGTAGTAAAGTTAAGCTCCTTACGGATTTCCTCTACCATTTGCTCATATTTGGAAGACTCTGGGTCTGCATACTCTTTCAATACATCTTCTGTTACAGTTTGTCCCTCCAGACGATTTATAATCCTCCTGGTAATTAAATCCATTTCTGAGGAAGAACGGGAAAAATTCAGATACCGGCATCCATAGAGCAGCGGCGGACATGCTGGACGGATATGAACCTCCCTGGCGCCGCTCTCATAAAGAAACTCCGTCGTTTCTCGAAGCTGTGTCCCCCTTACAATAGAATCATCAATCAGCAGCAGGCTCTTACCCCGAATCAGTTCCTCCACTGCCAGAAGCTTCATTTTAGCAATTAAATTCCTCTGGCTCTGTATCGCAGGCATAAAGGAGCGCGGCCATGTGGGTGTATATTTGATAAAGGGCCTGGAAAATGGAATTCCCGATTCGTTTGCATAGCCAATAGCATGGGCTGTTCCAGAATCTGGTACTCCGGCAACAATATCAGGCGTGGCATGATCCCGTTTTGCCATTCTCCTGCCGCACTCATATCTCATTTGTTCCACACTGGTTCCCTCATAAGAGCTTGCGGGATATCCATAATAAACCCACAAAAATGTGCAGATTTTCATATCCTTACCAGGAGCAGAGAGCGTCTTGCACTCCTTATTTGTCACAACGACAATTTCCCCCCCTCCCAGCTCCTTAAAATCTTTATAACCAAGATTCCTGTATGCAAAATTTTCAAAAGAGATACAGAAAGCATTTTCCTTTCTGCCAATTACAACTGGAGTCCTTCCATGCTTATCTCTTGCCGCATAAATTCCTTTTTCATTCATTAGAAGGATGGAGACCGAACCATCTATGGATTCCAGCGCATAACGGATTCCCTCTATTAGATTCTCTTTCTGATTAATAAGACAAGCTACCATCTCTGTGGCATTGATATCGCCTCCGCTCATTTCCAGAAAGTGAGAATGCCCGTTTTCAAAAAGCATCTGTGTAAGCTCTTCCATATTATTGATCTTACTTATAGTAGTAATCGCATATGTGCCATGATGAGACCGCACCAAAAGGGGCTGAGGCTCATAATCGGATATACAGCCAATTCCCATTCTGCCAGACATTTTCTGCACATCTTTATCAAATTTGGTTCGAAAGGGTGCATTTTCAATATTGTGGATCGCACGGTCAAATCCTTTCTCTCCACACACCACCATTCCGCCACGTTTTGTTCCTAAATGAGAATGGTAATCAATACCAAAAAACAGATCGAATACGCAGTCCTCTGTAGATGCCGCTCCAAAAAATCCTCCCATAAGTGTACCTCATTTCTTTCTTGATAGCTGTGAATTAGTTCTAATATCGTAAGTATTATATCAAATGTAAAAACTTTTTCAAGCAATTTTCTTTTTCAGATTGATTTGACAGAAACAAGCTTTAAAAATATAATATTTTTATTGACAGTCCAGATTAGATATGAGGAGGAAAAAATGAAAACATCTGCAGATTTACGTGATTTACTGAACCGAATAGACCACAGAGGTTATCCAGCTTACAAAGATACCAGAGGAAGCTGGCAGTTTGACGGTTATGTGCTGTCCATCGACCATGTCCAGGGAGACCCCTTTGCGGCTCCTTCCAAAGTCAGCATCTATGTTCCTGGGAAACTTGCAGGCTTCCCAGCGGAACTTTATGATCTGAAACACAAACGAATTGCCCTTCAGGACTACTTGATCCGCCAGTTTTCCAGACAAGTACAGGCTTATACTTTCAAAGCGAAAGGCTCTGGCAAAAGCGGTCTGCTCTCAGTCAGCTTCTGTGGGCAGGAGATTCTGGAACGGACAGCTTGCGAAATAGATTTAAATGGCTCTGTATCTGTCCGTATGGAAATTGGATTTCCTGCTAATGGGAGAACCATCAATGCCAGAGAACTATGCAGAATATTATTTGAATTTCTCCCTGGATGTGTAAAGAAATCTCTGTATTATCGTTCCCTGGATGCAAAATCTCTTAAGAAAAACCGGGAACTTTCAGAAGATCAAGAATTTATCCGCCAAGAGCTGACCCGTTTAAATCTCGCTGCCTTTGTAGCAAACGGTTCTATACTTCCCAGAGAATCCGGCATCTCTGACCGGCCTATGAAAAATGCTGTGCCTTTTGTCTCTCCCAAATCAATGGCGGTCACCTTAAAGCTTCCTTATCATGGAGAGCTTACAGGTATGGGAATTTCAAATGGCATCACACTGATTGTCGGCGGCGGCTACCATGGCAAATCAACACTGCTGAAAGCCCTGGAATTAGGCGTTTATAATCATATTGCCGGAGACGGCAGAGAATTTGTTATCACCGACGGCACCGCTATGAAGATCCGCGCTGAAGATGGAAGAAGCATTAAACAGGTAGACATTTCCATGTTCATCAACAATCTGCCCAATCAGAAAGATACCGTACATTTTTGTACAGAGGACGCCAGCGGAAGCACATCCCAGGCAGCCAATGTAGTGGAAGCCATGGAAGCGCAGAGCCGTCTTCTCCTAATTGATGAAGACACCAGCGCCACCAATTTCATGATTCGTGATGAGCTGATGCAGAGGGTGGTACACCGGGATTCTGAGCCAATCACTCCTTTTATTGACCGTATAAATGAACTATTTTCCAGCTATGGAATTTCCACCATCCTTGTGGCTGGAAGTTCTGGCTCTTACTTCCACAAAGCGGACTGCATTATTCAAATGGATCACTATCTTCCAAGAGACATTACAGAAGCCGCCAGAAAAGAAGCTGATGCCTTTCCTCTTCCACAGGAATCTGCCGAGCCAAGTTCAAAGCCTTCATCTGCGAGATTCGTAAAACCCGACAATGCCTTTCGCAAAAATGACCGGATTAAAGTTAAGATTCAGGGAAAGGATTCTGTTCTTATCAACCGGGAAACTATTGATCTGAGGTATGTGGAACAGCTTACAGACCCAGAACAGCTTGCTGCTCTGGGGCAATTGATGAAACATGCGCAGCTTCATCTGTTCGATGGAAAACGCACTCTGGGAGAAACCGCCGAAGAACTGTTTAAACAATTAGAACAAAAAGGAATTTCTGCTGTCTGCGGCGGCAGCTATATATCAAGCGGATTCGCACTGCCGAGAAAACAGGAAATTTACGCCTGCCTGAACCGGTATCGCGGAATAAAATTATAGCTGCACAGAGATATGGAACAAAGAATTCACTGCAACACGGTATTTCCTGTAATACAAAAAACAGCCAGAAAAGCAGAAATCTACTGCTCTTCTGGCTGTTTATTCTTATTTCACAACTATCTTACATTTCTTCTTTATCTTAGGATTGGACTTGCTGGTAACTGTAATGGTTGCTTTTCCTTTCTTTTTGGCAGTTATTTTGCCAGAACTGCTGACTGCTGCCACCTTTTTATTACTGGAGCTGTACGTCACCTTTTTGTTAGTTGCATTCTTAGGTGTGACAGTTGCTTTCAGTTTAAAAGAACCTTTCACTTTTAATGTTTTGGACTTAGCGTTAAGCTTCATGCCCTTTACTGGATTTACCACCTGAATCGTGACTGTCTTTTTGACATTTCCAATTTGTGCAGTAACTTTTACCTTACCTACTTTTTTCTTCGCTTTTAAGGTAGCCGTATTTCCCTTTGTCTTCAAAGTTGCATATTTCGTGGAATTGATGGACCATTTCACTGTTCCTGTAATATTCTTAAGGCTTACCGTAAGCTTCTTTGTCTTTCCTTTTGCCAGATCGGACGCTCCTTTGATGGTAATGGAAGGTTTATTGACTGTAATCTGGCAGGACGCTGACGCCTGGCTGTTGTCCTTGCTGACTGCAGTAATCAATGCTGTTCCTGCTTTATTGGCGGTAACCTTGCCGAAAGCGTCTACAGAGGCAACTGCACCATTATTTGAACTCCAGGTTACTTCCGTGGAAGCTCCGGCAGGCGCTGCTGTACAAGTAAGCTGCAGCGTCTCTCCTACAGACATGGACTTGGAAGCAGGAGCAACCATTATACTGGTAACTTTCTGGGCAGTATCTGCTGAACTCTTTGTAATCGTAAGCTGATAATCTGCCTTCGTCTCATGGTCTTCTGCAAATACCTGCATGGCAATCGTGGTATCCCCACTTCCCAATTTAATACATTTTGCCTTGGTATCATCTGTTATTACGCCATCCAGATACAAAAGCCCATATTTATTCTCAAGTACCGTGGTAAGATTTACCTGCTGTGTATCTGCAGGCACCTTCAGTTGATAACTGGACAGCCCTGTTTTTTCCACTGTTCCAATATCAGACGCTAAACTTTTGATTCCTGGATTGTTATCGTAATTTGTGCTTGTACTTGCAGACTCCCAAAGCTTAGGAGAAACTTCCCCTGCTGCACCGCTGAAAGAAATACGGATCACATCTTTGACCTCTATTACTTCACCAGTTGTGCTGTTTTTTTGTTCATATGATTCTGCCAGTGCAATGATATCCGCTGGAATCTCATATTTTACTGTAAATCTGTCTTCTTTACCGTCATAAGTCAGCTTATCTTCTGCAATGACTTTATCACCCACTTTGATTACCATGGTTTTACCCTTATCCTCTTTGGAATACTGGCAAGTGAGGTAATTTGTCTTAGACTTGTCAACTTTAAACAGATAGGAGAACGCTCCTCCTGCATTGGCGTAGCGTGTCAGATTTCCCATATCTCCAGTTGATCCCGTACCTTCCTGCTGGATATGAGGATAATTTTCTTCATCTCCTTCTGTCTGCTGGCCATAACCAATTCCTACGCCTTCCAGATATACATTGGCATCACGGCCTTTCTTCTTAGACTCCAGAATCTGTTTCTGAATCTCTTTTTCGTCCGCCTCTTTAAACAGCCAGTAAATTCCATATCTTTGGTCTGTAATCTGATAATATGGTGTAAATTTCAACGGCTCTTTTCCGCCCCAGTCTGTTCCCTCCAAAGTAAAAGCAAGAGAATTTTTATCTTTTACCAAATGCTGCCCTATATTCTGGACATATTCTGATACAGACTCTCCTGTCAGCACATTCAAAGTCTCTGAACTTAACGTACCCTGGTTGGAAGTAGATCCATAACCTGCATTGGTAGTTCTCTCCTGTCCATTTACAATCTTTGTCTGGCAGACGTCGCACTGGACTCCTATCTGATATGTTCCTCTCTTATTATCTTTTCCCAGCTCTGCGGCCAGAACTACCGGACCATATTTAAACCCATAGACAGTTCCTGCATTATCAGGCAGAGTATATCCCTGAATTCCCATTGGCAATGTTAATTCCACGGTATCTCCCTCTGCCCAGGTTCTATTCAGAGAAATGTAACCATTGCTGACCGTAACATTCTGAACGGTGCCGTTTACCTTCACAGCCGGAGCGCCCACCGTCCAGTCTGGAACTCTCAGGCGAAGATCAAAGGCTGCATTTGATTTTCCATTTAATAACTGAACTGTAAATTTAGCCTGGTCAGAGTTTGGAATATCGGTTTCCTGTTTTACTTTAACATCTTTCCAGGTTACATTGGAGCTGGTATACTGATTTACGATCAATTTATCATCTGTGTAATAGTAAAAACTGTCGCCCAGCTTAGTAAAGTTCTCTAATCCTGTTCCTGTACAGCACCAGAAATAATTCTTTTCTAAATCAGGATTGCAGTATACCTTAAAGTAACCAGTCGCCATAGGCTGGAAATAAGTAGTCATACCTGTCTCTGCATTTACACTTGCCATAATTGCATTGATAAATGTAGTTTCATAGTAATCTGCATATTTCTTATCACCAGTAATTCTATACAATTCTCTGGTCATTCTCAGCATATTATGCGTATTGCAAGTCTCACAGTTGCAGTGAGAACGTTCTTTATCCAGGACATTGTCTGCGCCAAAGAACTCACACTCACTGTTTCCGCCTGTAATATAAGTATGCTTTTCTGTAATCAGTGTCCAGAAAGCTTCTGCATACTGAAGATACTTCTCTTCGTCTCCCTCATCCTTCAATGCACGGTAACGGTTTAAAGCGCCGATAAATTTAGGAATCGTACAGTTGGCATGTTTGCCGTTCAAATGATTTTCTTCTCCAGCAAGAATTTTCTCAAAGAGATATGTTTCATCGAACCAATGTGCTGCTGT
This sequence comes from uncultured Lachnospiraceae bacterium, assembly GCA_910585395.1. GTDB lineage: Bacteria > Bacillota > Clostridia > Lachnospirales > Lachnospiraceae > Petralouisia. The sequence goes on along the minus strand of CAJUCK010000001.1, from coordinate 51,789 downwards.
CTTAAAATGATCCTTGTCGGCGTAGCCATCTGCTTTTGCACATTTATACAACTCATAAAGGCAGTCGTTCATTCCGCCGTATTCCACGCCAAGCACACGGTTCTGTATGTTCGTATCCCATTTAGAGGTTCTGCTGTAAATCCATTCACCCAAAGATTCTGCTACCTGAAGGGCTGTTTTGTTATCTGTCAGTTTATAAGTTTCCACCAGTCCATTTACAATCTTGTGCATAGTATACCATGGCACCCAGGTATCTCTTGTATCGCCTTTTTCCAGCAAATTAAACTGACGTTCTGGATCATTTGGATCTGCCATAGTGGCGCCAAAAATATATCCGTTTCCCCGTTTGTCCTGACATTTTTTTAATTCGTCAATAAGATATTCCAGGCGCTGTTCCATGGTAAATCCGTCTTCGCCTTTTACATCTGCATATCCATTTGCAGCCGCCTGAGCTGCTGCTGCAAGATAATGTCCCATGGTGTGGCCTCCGATCCGGCTGTTTTCCCAGCCTCCCGGATAAGGCGCGGCTGCACCTGTGCCGTTATTATGAAAATCAAGCGCTTTGATTTCACTTGCTTTATACCCTGCTGTAAGCCGGAAGTTGTACAACAATCTGTCTGGGTCAAATTTATTCAAAAACGCTACGTCTTTTTCTGCCACTGTATTGTAATAATCATCCGTAATCTCTACATTCTGATATGCAAATTCCTGCAAATCTGTCATATCGCTTTCTGCCAGAACCTTTACCTTAAATTCTCTGTCCATTGAAAACTGATCATTGTATGATACCGTTGCTGTCAAGGTCACGACCGCGTCTTCTTTTCCTGCTGCTGGTCTTGTCACCTTTCCTGTACTGGATATCACCGCCTCATCAGAGCTTTTCCAGGTGACAGTAGTCTCATTTTCTCCTTCTGTGGGGAGAACAATATCTGCTTTAAACTCTCCGCTGCCCAGTGTCAGAGCCGCACAATCCTTACTCACCCGATTCTTAATTTCGTCCAGTGTCAGTTCCTTATATTTACGTATCAAAATATAAGCAAGGTTGATCGCTTTATTGTCATCACCTGTTCCTCTCAGATTGACCGTCAATTCTTTATCTGTTATCTCAATCGTCTGTTTCACTGGTTTTGCGGCAGAGGCGTTCAGCCCTTTTTTGACTGTTGTCTGATTCTCTTTTCCAAAATTCAGATAAACGTCAGGAGATTTTGATACATCCCAGGGATCCACGCAGCAAACAAAAACATCATATTTTCCATTTTCTACCTCAAATTTATAATCGAGATACCTCTCGGTAATACCGCTTTCAAATTGATTCTTTGTATAACGGTTGGAGCTGGTCTTCGGCACATCCGTATTTGCTTTATTTTGCTCAAAAGGCCAGGTATTGTCAGTAAACGCCCCTCCGCAGGCGTGTGTTCCATTTTTCAGCGGATTGCTAACCGTATCTACAATTCCCCAATGATATCCTGTCTGTGGATCTTCTCCATATACCTGGTCTGTCACACTGTTATGGGTTCCCAGCTGGTCTCCCTCGCTGACAGTGTCTACCACATAATCGCCGCAGTCTACAAAATAGATGATATCGTTGTCTTCTCTGTCTATAGGCTTCTGCGTATTTAATGCTGGAACCTTTACCGTAAAAGTTTTTTTCTGAGGTTCGGCAGTTCCGCAGCTCAGCGTAGCTTCCATTTCCACTAAAGCATCTTCAGCTTCTGGCCTGGTCACTTTTCCAGTGTTGGAAATCACTGCCTTATTCTTGCTTTCCCAGGTGATGGTACTTCCATTTTCACCTTTTGCGGGCAGTATGATATCCTCTCTGGCAGTTTCTGGAAGAGTCAGTATTTGCAGATCCTTACGAATCTTTTTCTCATCATCTGTCTCTCCGCTTTTGACAGAACGTATTAAAATGTAAGCAACATTGACTGCTTTATTATCGTCTGTAGTTCCACGGACATCAACTGTCAGCTTATCGCCGCCGGCAGGAACATTCACAATACCTTCTGCCTCGTTATTTCCTCCATTAGGAATTCTGAATCCTTCTTCAGATATCACAGTTTCTTCCCCTGATGTTTCCACAATTGCCTTTACGACTGGTGTGTTGGAACAATTCCAGGGATTGGAACATCCCACCGTAACTTCATAAGCCCCTTCTTCCAGCTCAAAGGCATAGTCCACAAAACGCTCTGCAATGTCCTTTTCATAAAAGTTTTTAGAGTAACGATTAGAGCTGGTTTTTGGCACGTCGGTATGATTCGGATTACTCTCAAACGCCCAGGTATTTGCTGTATACACTCCGCCATTGTCAGGCGCTGACGGATTTTTTATGTTATTTCCAGCAAGCTCTTCCGCCTGATCCACAATTCCCCATTGATAGCCTGTCTGTGGATCCTCGCCATATGCCTGGTCTGTTACACTGTTGTGCGTTCCGAACTGTTCCCCTTCCCCCACAGTATTCACCACATAATCTCCACAATCTACAAAATACACAATGGAGTTATCTGTACGATCCGCCGCTGTGGCTGCAAAAACCGTTGCAAAATCTGCCGCTGGCAGGCTGGTCGCACACATTGCCGCTGCAAGGCAGCTGGCCGCTGTTTTTCTCCAAAAACCTGTCATCTTCCTTTTTCTTCCTCTGCTATGTATAGTACCTGGAAGAATATCTTCTTTTTTTCTCATATGCTTTCTCCCTCCTTTTAATTTGTCTCCTTCCGAGACACACTGAGCCTATGATATTACTATTATACATGTTTTTCATTGAGATTTGTTACCATTTTCGATTTTAATTTTATCATTTTCGATTTTAATTTTATCATTTTCGATTTTAATTTTATTGTTTTTAATTATAATTTAACTATTTTCGAACATATTTTTTAAAATAAAAAGAGAAATGCAAAATACTTTACACTTCTCTTTTTTGACCCATATATTTTCTATAATGTAAAACCTGCCTTTGTATTATGTGGTTAAGTTAGGTTTTAACTTCTCTTCCTTCTTCAGCACCTTTGCTTCCTTCTTATCTTTCTCTTTCTTTTCTGCTTTTTCTCTCCGGAATCTTCTGCCTTTCTGCTGGCTGCGAATCGCCGCATCCAGTTTACGGAACCTTTCTTCTTCTGCCTCATCCTGTTCACGCATGAGATAATTCATTTCCTTTAGTACTCTGTCTCCCACCTGAAGACTTAACTCTTTTCCGAGAGAAGGATTATTCTCTTCTACTGCCTGCTTGACAATACCCATCATCATAGTGCGAAACTGTTCCAGCTTGACCGTATTTGAAGCGGAATTATTATGCTCCTTCATGTAGGCTTGCTGCTGCATTCCGGGATATTCCCGATTAATCTGAATGACCTGGCTTCCGCCGGGCGTGTTTCCAGAACCCATCATACTTCCTGTCCCACCTGTATTTGCCATACTTCCTGTTCCTGCTGCATTCATAGAATTTCCTGTATATACCTCCTCTTCTGGAATATTATGTATCATCATACGAATGGCTTTCAGCTGATATCCCTGTTCCTTCCATTCCTTTATCTTTTGGAATTGCGCTATATTTTCTTCTGTGTAATAGCGGTGTCCCATCTCATTGCGGGGAATTGCAAGCTCTAATTCTTCTTCCCAGTAACGCAGAACATGAGACTCAACATTAACTATATTTGCCGCGTCCGAAATCATATAGCGTACATTTTCCACATTCTCTACCTCCTTTTGGGGAATTCACGTTCTTCCTTGAGCTGCTTGTAAGCAGACTGCTATTTCTCTGAAAACGCTTCGCCAGACTATGACAGCCTGTCCCTTTTTACTAATTCTATTTTACCGATTTATTCACAGACTTACAATATTTTTTCATCGTGAAATAATGACAAGAAAAGGCAGATATCTTTCTTTTGGGAAAAATATCTGCCTTTTTCTGCACATTCTGCTGTCAAAACAAAGGTTATATAAAAAATTATCTTTTCTCCATGTTCACAAATTTGGTAAACTGAGGCAGCCATACCAGATTTATGGTGCCTATCGGACCATTTCTCTGTTTGGCAATTATAATTTCTGCAATATTTTTATTCTCAGTATCTTTATTGTAATAGTCGTCACGGTAGATAAACATCACCACATCTGCATCCTGCTCAATAGCGCCTGATTCTCGTAAATCAGAGAGCATTGGCCTGTGGTCCGGTCTTTGCTCCACCTGGCGGCTTAGCTGAGACAGCGCGATCACAGGTACATTTAATTCTCTTGCAAGTCCTTTTAGAGAACGGGAGATATCGGAAATTTCCTGCTGTCGGGAATCTGATCTTCCAGAACCAGACATCAGCTGCAGGTAATCAATAATAATCAGTTTCAGATCATGCTCCAGCTTATATTTCCTGCACTTTGAGCGCAGTTCCGATATAGAAATTCCTGGCGTGTCATCAATAATCAAATTGGAACGTCCAATGATGCCAGCCCCTTCAATAAGTTTCTCCCAGTCAGAATCTGCCAGATTCCCCGAACGAAGCAATTGTGCGTCAACTCGTGATTCCAGAGCAAACAAACGGTTTACTAATTGCTCTTTTGACATTTCCAGACTGAAAACGGCTGTACACAGATTGCTGTGAAACGCCACATATTGTGCAATATTGAGCACAAATGCTGTCTTTCCCATAGATGGACGAGCTGCCACCAGAATCAGGTCTGAAGGCTGCAGTCCAGACATTCGATAATCCAGATCAGCAAATCCTGTAGCAATTCCTGTAACATTTCCTTTGGTCTTAGACGCGAGTTCAATCTTCTCCAGGGCATTAATAACTATCTGTTTAATGGGAATAAAGTCTCCTCCCGCCCTGTTCTGAAGCAGATTAAAAATCTGTCTTTCTGTGTCTGCCATTATGTCTTCTAAGCTGTCTCTGCCAAGATAACACTGATTGGCAATGTCTTCATTTACTTTAATCAGTCTGCGCAGCATCGCCTTTTCTTTTACGATATTGGCATAATATTTGATATTTGCGGAAGTAGGCACTGACGTGACCAGCTCTCCTACAAATTCAAGACTGCTCAGCTCTGCTGGAACATCTTTTTCCCGCAGCCGGTTCTGCAGAGTTATCACATCTACAGGCTGCTCTTCATTGAAAATTTCTACAATCGCTTCAAAAATAACTCCATACTGCTGATGATAAAAATCCTCGCGGACCAATGTCTCTGAAGCCACAATCACTGCTTCACGGTCCATAATCATTGCACCGATTACAGACTGTTCAGCCTCTAGATTATTTGGCATAATCCGTTTAATCAGAGCTTCCTCCATATGAACCTCCTCTTTTATCTCTATTCAGCCTCAATTTTTACCTTCAAAGTCCCCGTCACCTTGGGATGAAATTTAATGGTAATCTCATGAACTCCCAAAGTTTTTAAACCGCCATCTGGAAGCTGCATTTTCTTTTTGTCCAGCTCCATCTGAATCTGTTCTTTGGCTGCTGCTGCAATTTCTTTGGAGGAAACAGAACCAAAAGTTCTTCCGCCCTCTCCAGTCTTTAATGTCACTGTCACTTCTTTGGCAGCAATCTCTTCTGCAAGCTTCTTTGCTGCGTCAAGATTCTCCTGAGCCACTTTCTCAGCATGCTGATTTTTTAATTTCAGGTCGTTCATATTTTTTCCATTAGCCTCTACTCCCAGCTTCTTGGGAAGAATCATATTTCTGGCATAACCGTCACTGACATTTACCACATCACCT
>CAJUCK010000001.1:45833-46055 GCA_910585395.1 uncultured Lachnospiraceae bacterium | reverse complement strand
CCCGCCACATTCAAATGACCTCCGCCTCCCAGCCGTTCCATAATCAACTGTACATTAATCTCATCTATGGACCGGGAACTGATATATATTTTCTCATTGTACTCTGTCAGCACAAAAGATGCCTTGATTCCAACAATATTCAGCAGCTCATTTGCTGCTTGGGCGCCGGCGATGGTGGGGCTCTCCACATTTGAATCTGCCGGACATATAGAAATGGCAAAA
>CAJUCK010000001.1:29827-45760 GCA_910585395.1 uncultured Lachnospiraceae bacterium | reverse complement strand
GTGCATGGCGAACTGCCTCCGCTCTTGCCTTATACGCTGCCATATCATCTCGAAGCAGTTTGCGGACTCTGGTCACTTCTGCCCCGCATCTGCGCAGATAAGCCGCTGCCTCAAAGGTTCTGACTCCTGTTTTAGTCATAAAATTATTCGTATCAATCAAGATGCCTGCATAGATACTGTCTGCCTCATTCGGCTTCAAATGAATATTTTCATCAAAATACTGCAGCACTTCCGCTACCATTTCACAGGTAGAAGACGCATAGCTTTCAATATAGGAAAGTACTGCATTTTCAATCACCTCACTGCTTTGCCGATGATGGTCAAATACCACAATATTCCTGGTACGGCCCAAAAGTTCTGGACATTCCGTGTAATTGGGACGGTTGGTATCTACTACTACCACTACACTGCGGTAATTTACCAGCTCCATCGCCTCTTCACTTTCGATAAACATATCCTCTGGATACCCTTTTTCTTCTGTAAAACATTCTTTCATCGGCCGCAGAGAAGAAGTAACTTCGTTTAAGACAATATATGCCTTTTTGCCCATAACCTGGGCTGCACAGTACATACCGATTGCCGCTCCAAAAGCATCCATATCGCTGATGCTGTGTCCCATAATAAAAATCTGCTCCCGGCTCTCAAAAATTTCCCGCAGAGCATGAGCTTTCACCCGTGCTTTGACTCTGGTCATTTTCTCCACCTGCCTGGATTTTCCGCCAAAATAGGAAATCTTTTCTCCTTCTTTTACAACTACCTGGTCCCCGCCCCTTCCCAGAGCGAGGTCGATTGCCATGCGGGAATACTCATATTTCTGGCTGTAGCTGACTGTGCTGATACCCACGCCGATGCTCAATGTCACTGCCATCTCATTCCCTACTTTTATGGTCTTAACTTCTTCCAAAATGCTGAATTTATCCTTAATCAGCTGATCCAGGTATTTATGCCTGAACACTACAAAATATTTGTCCTTCTCCAATTTTTTAATGATACTGTCTTTTTCTGAAAAATATTTGCTTACCTTTCTGTCTATCAATGCCACTAGCAGAGAACGTTTAACCTCTTCAATACTGTCCAGCGCTTCCTCGTAATTATCAATATAAATTAATGCTGATACTAGCTGAAGCTCCTGATTTTCCTGGATATAATGGTGAAGTTCTGTCTCATCAAAGAGATACAGCGCCATAAGATACTGGTTTTTCGCATCCAGTTCCAGCATATCACCCTCTGCATTCTCCTCATCAAAATAGATCCTGTCTACTCTTGCATGGTAAACTCGTTCTTTCCATTCCACCTGAAAATTACTGCTGGTCTCTTCTTTATCAAGAATCTCTCTGGTAATAGAAGGAAAAATCGTGGTAATGGATTTGTGATACCTTTTATCTTTTTCTGTTACCTCAGAAAATTCTCTATTCATCCACAAAATCTTGCTATTATAATCTAAAAGAGCATAAGGAATCTGAAACTCATCCAAAAGTTTCTTCTGGACCGTTCCATACTGTGTCGCAAAATTAATTACTTCACTGCGTATTCCTGACCGGTTCAGCATGTAAATCGCCAGCACAGTGATAAAATAACATCCTGCAAACGCAGTTACACAAATACCTGCCTTTTTATCAAAATAATATAAAGGCACATTCATCAACACAATCAATATTGTCAGCAGCAACGGCCAATACATGTAATTTTTCAGCGGCCCTTTGAATTTTTTTTCTTTTTTCATTTATCTTCTACCTCTGATTTTCTATCATGATAGTATCTAAGGAGCTATCAGAACAGCCTCATGCCATCTTACTTTTGACTATTCTAAACGGCATCAGGCTCCTCCCAGTTATGCTTTTTCAATTGTTCTAAAAAGCATCAGGACTGCTCCCAGCTTCGCTGGTTCCTCCTCATGCCATGTCCTCATGCCATAGTATACCATATATTACAGAAGTATTACAATGATTTTATCGTTTTGACAGGTAATCCTGCAGTATATAATAAGATTTCTTCAGTCGTTCCCTGTATGTGGGCTGAGACCATTCTTTCCACGAATAAGAACCAGCCGCCCCGTCAATCATAAAGGTTATATCACTAATAGCCTGATACGTAATCTCATCATGGGCATATAAGTCCGCAATACACATTTTCACATTCGGCTTTGAAATATTTAACAGCAGCCAGGGAATACGAATTTCTGTGACGTCGCCTTTGATGCAGAAATCAGCCCTGGAATCAAACTGTGGCGATTCTGGATCTGCATTTCCATGATGCAGCTTCCCAGTTTCTACCTGCTCTGTTTCCACCAGTGTGCCGTCTGAAAGCAGCACAGGCCTGTTCAACATTAAATTAATAGGCGCAAACGTATGGTTGTCTGGCTCGGCATATCCCTTTTGTACTTTCAAAATTTTGCTTGACGCATGTAAACCAGTGGTGTAGAGCCAGTAATTGACATCGTAATAGGGATGTACCATCAGGCGGCTTTCCTCTGGACCTTTTAAATCAAGGGCAAAATCGGCGCCGTTATATTCTTCATTTCCCTGTTCTTTGATAGTGTCTATCGCAATGCGCACGTTATCATTTTTTCCTCGTATCATCAGATAAATATATGCTTCATCATTTTTAACATACAATTCTGTGCCTTCACTCACAGCCAAAGGTTGTTCTCCTCCCCATTCTGCTGCATCTCCATCTACAATACAGACAGGTTTCTCACCTGGGTCAAAGGACAGCAGCCCAAAAAACTGATCGCTGGTCTGCACATCACACCAATAAGGACCAACTTCTGCATCTGTGTAATCCATAGTATTCCATGTTCTCTTAAACCACTCATCTTGCCAAATAAACACACAGGCGCCGGCACATCCAGAATCCACAATATCGCTCAGCATAGATACAATGGCATTTCCCTGTTCCTCTTCATTCAATCCTCCCTGATTAAATCCTGCATCATGCGCATAATGTGTAATCCCCCTTGAAGCAGGCACCCCGAATTCCGACACAATTACCGGCATGGTATGATAAGCATTGAGGTCTGTAAGGTAATGTCTGTATGGATTGGGCGGATTTTCTGCAAGAAGCTCTGGTGCATACCGCATCATCTCTGGATAATATGGGTATACATGGTAAGAAGCAAACAGCCCAGCCTTAAATTCTGGCTTTGCTTTAATATGTTCTGCATCCACTGGAACTGCATCCTCCATCTCTGGATTAGGCTCCCCAGGATGATCCAGCGGATCTGTTGTCACCCAGTTGGCAAACGCTGTTGGATGCTGCATGCTATAATTTTCTGTTTCATAGGAAATACATGCATCCAGCCCTGATGCAAGAAATACTTCAAAAGGAGATGCATCTTCTGTATACAGATAATTTCCTTCAAACGATTTTTTGTCTGCGTTGTTTTTATTTGTGTGGATGACAAAGTCGGCCTGCCATTCAATTCCAAGAATCCAGCCGCAGAGATACTGGGATACGTCTGCAGTATAAGTACCACTGGCATTGCCTGCTTCTGGCTTAATCTCTGCATTTCCGTGAACAACATCTACAATCGTCTGACACATTTCCACCCAGTCTCTGGCAATTTTGCCGTTTTTGGCATAGGCATCGCACAAATTGCTGATATCTTCTTCATTATTGTAAACTCCCTGCATAAAATAAAGCGGCTGTTTCGCTGATGCGTTATATGCCGCTAAAGCTTCATAAAATTCAGGCATAAGAATTGTATACACACGGATTACATTGGCATGCATCTCACTGATTTGCTTAAACCATCTCATATAATCATTTTTAGTAATGGCAAACTCACCTGGAAATGCACCCGGCCTGCCCGCACCAATATTGACGCCTATCGGTGTGATATCTGTCCATTTGCCGTCTTTCCCACAGATTTGAAATGTCTTTTCCTGTGTTCTGAAAGAATAGGCAATATCTTTGTCTGTATTTTGGGTCTGGGAGGCTGATTCCGTTTTAGTGGATTCATTCCCTTCTGCCTCAGTCTCCTCCCCTGCTTTTGTATCGGCAGCAGGTTCACCCAGGGAACAGCCTGAAATAAGGCTCAATATCACCGACAATACTGCTATCCTGATCAACTGATTTTTCCAATTTTTCATTTCTTAGTTCCTTTCAAAACAATCATGCCCTGTCTAATCAGTCCGATTTTCACCGCTGATCAGCTGGTCCACCACATAATTTATCATTCCTGATATCTGCTCTGCCTTTATCTTTCCAATCTGGTCTAAAAATTCCGGCTCATTCCGATGACTGACAATATAGCTTCTGGTAGGCGTCTCACTTCCTTCCAGAGAAACTAATTCTCCGCCGTTTTCCCGGAGCAGGCTTTGAAGTTCATCGTTAAAATGATCCGTAACATTTTCAATGGTAGGTACAATAACATCAAATGGCTCAATGGTATTTAAAATCTGATTCTGATATTTTTCCAAAAACTGTTCAATCAGATTTTCAAAGGTGCGGAACTCCACAAAATTATCACCTGCAACTATAATGGTAGACACAAACTCCCAGGTATGGGGATGGGTCTGTCCCTGTTTTCCATTGATGATAATATAATGGTTCATATTAAGATACGATTTTAAACGGTATTCCCGATATAAATTTTCCTTTCTCACTGGACAGACACCGCCTTCCAAAATTGTTCAAACTGAATTTTATAACTCTTCATGTTGTCCTCGCAATATAAATTACCTGCCTCATGTACATTCCAATCCCACAGAGTATCTATAATTTTATCACTGTCCTTCTTCTCGTATCCTACGAAAATAAGCAGTACATACTGGTCCTCCATGGAAAAACGCAATACATGATTATCCAAAACTAACTGCATATGTTCAAAAAACTCATCTTTTGCCTCCACAGAATCTGCTTTAAAAACAGCAAAATGCAAAGGAGACACATTTTTTTCATCCAGTCTTTCTAAAAATTCATCCAATACCACGCTTTTAAACACATTTTTGCTGGCGCTGAACGCATACTCCCGTTTCAAATGTTCATCCAGGAGAGCAATCTGCTTATTCTGCCAGACTACATGCTTCTCCTGTTCCTCAATCTGCCTGCCCTGTCTGTTAATCTTACGGGACATCACCATACTTAAGATAACCAGAAGCGCCAATATGATAGAGAGAATAATAATAATGGCATTTTTACATTCCAATAAAACATTATCCTCCAGTATGACTCTGTCATAAGTTAACAGGCAGACCCGGTACTGTTCTTCCCGCCAGTTAAAAATCATGCCAGAAGCAATAAAACGGTCTCTGTCCAAATAAATAATCCTGTGGCCAACCTGGTTCACTCCCAGGCTGTTCATAAATTCTGAAGCTGTCTCAGAAGCATAGTAGGTGCCATCCGTAAAGCCTTTGTAGCGGTTAGTCTCCGTAACACTCTTTACAAATAAAATGGAATCTCCTTTGCTCAATGTCCAGTATCTGCTGGCTGTCGCGTCCAGAGAACTGATAATCTCCGTAATATCCTGCTCTGTTGCATCATCTCCCAGATCATTGATCTGTCCCAGAATAATGTTCACATAACCATCCTGTTCTGAACCATATATTTCCAGAAACCTGGTTTCATAACTCTCCAATTGATAGATAATAAAAACATCTGCCGCTATGGCAAAAAACATAACAATGACTGTTATAAGGAAAAAATTTAATTTACGTTTCATAAGCCTGATCCACCTACTCGTAATTTACTGCTTTACGCGCCTTCTGCAAGAGATTCATAGGTTTTTGTGCCTCCCGTTTCAATTCTTTTTCAAAATCTTTTCTCTCGTCGGTAAGAGTACGGGTCTTCCATGCGCTGTCTGTGTTAATACTGTTAATGACGCCTGCAAAACGAATAAAGAACACAATGAAATTAAAAAGAGGAAGCAGCGGCACTACATACCAGTGCTTTCGATAATACTTCTTTAAATTCTTAAATTCTTTCAAAAAACCTACAGTAGCAAGATAATACAAATATCCGCTGATAATATATAATACAAAAATCAGCCCCGTGGACAGCAGAATTATCTTCGCGGAGTAATTCATGCACATCAGGCAGATCAGAGCAAGATACCAAATCAGCCGGGGAAAGGCAAAAGTATGATCATACATTAAAGTCCGCACCATAACATTGGTAAAGAGTTTGCGCACCTTTAAATCCTTCTCCAGAAACTGATGCGACACCTCAAGGCTTCCCCGCTGCCAGCGCTGGCGCTGTGTATAAAGCTTGTTCATTCCCTCAATAGGGTCTACCATAAAAATTGCATTTTCACAGATATGCACCTTAATATGCTGAAGATACCTCATCTGAAATGTAATATTGGTATCTTCACAGATGGTATCTGTATTATAAAGCTGCGATTTCAGCACTGCAGATTTACGAAATGCTGAAAATGCCCCGGAAAGCGTATAGATAGAATTCGTCTCAGAGGCATAATTACGCCCTGCCAAAAAAGCCTGGGCATATTCCATAAATTCCATTTTCCGCAGCATGCGAGCAAAAATTCCTTTATATTCCTCTATCATTTCCGGCATGGTAAGAATAGCTCCCGTCATACAGTCTACATCTGGGCAGCACTCAAATTTCCGCACCATATTCTTGATCGCATTCGGTTCAAACTGTCCGTCACTATCCACATGAATAATATATTTTCCATCTGCATTAAACAATGCAAGGTTTAATGCACGGGATTTTCCTTGTCTTGCATTAAGCCACTGCATCAGCAGATCTGGATACAATTCCTGACATCTCGTATAAACGTAGAAGGAATCATCCTTACCTTGATTATTCACCAGAAAAATACGCATTTTGTCATTGGGATAATCACTGTCATTGATGGATTTAATACATTCTTCCAGAGAATCCTGTGAATTATAAACCGGAATAATCAGCGTTATTTCCGGCCAGAATACAGGATCTTCATACTGATAAGGAAACAGCCTTTTTTTCACTAATATCAAAAAGCTTCCCAGAGAAGGAATTATTTCCATAATCAGAGGAATGATAATCCATGCCGCCCAAAATAAGATGGAATTAAAAAAATGATTAATGATTGTCATACCGGAAGTTCCCCACCTTCTGCTTTATAATCTGCGGTTTTGTGAACACATAAAAGTATATCATAACTGAAAAAGCATAAAAGACAAGACGTCCTACGAACGTATGTGCAATATAATAAGTATCAATTCCCCCAAAATGAATAATCAGGCAGATAATGGTAATCCGCAGTGCATTTGCCAGCACCATGGCAATCACACCTAAAATTCCCACACAGAATCTCTCATAAACAGTATAGACCCGATAGAAAATAAGCAAAGCAAGATATGCCATAATCTCAATAATCCCAGAGCACTCGAAATCAATCTTTAGAGATACTGCTCCCACAGATGATTCCACAAAAATCACGCCATATTTATAATGTGCGCTGTACATATCGGCAATCTTTCCTGGAAGACTTGCCAAAAGTGCCACAATTCTCGCCAAAGGCTGGGTCAGAACTGGATCTAAAAACACCAGCATCAAAATAAAAGCCCCTGCACTTCCCACAATAAAATGCCAGAAATTTAACTTGCTCTTATTCAGCACATGTAAAATAAACAGCCAGACAGCCAGACCTATCAGTCCTACAATATATTTTATCATTTTTTACCCCGCTTCCTTCTCAAACTTCTCCTGCTGCCGTAAATAAAGAGTATAAGCAAAAATGAGAAATACTGCTGCTATACTCACCACAATCCCTGCTTTTAGATAGGGATATGTCAGAGAAATATCTGTCCTGCCCGCTTTCACAAAAGTCAGGTGGTTTCTTGCATAAATCTCCTGATCTGAAGCAAAGCTGTCATGCCAGGCAAGACTGGTGTTTACATCATTCCTATCAATGTCAATTGTAATATGATTTACAGAATACTGTATATCATACGGTACAATTTCACGCTGCGGTAACTCATCTGACCTTAAATCCATAGCATGACTCAACAAGGCTGCCACCCCCTCGTCCTGAGTCAGGCTTAGATAATAAGTAAGATTCAATCCAATTACCACGATATTTTCATTTTTAACTGTTCCATAAAATGGAAGCTCCCATTCCAGATCCTCCACAGTTCCCCAGACATCGTCCAGGCCATCTACATAAAATGTACTCCATTCTCTGTAACCATCTGGAAATAAATCTGTATCTAATACCCCATCTATGGTATTCAAGTCTGGATAGCCCTGTGAAAAGGACACAGGATTACAGACAACTCCCAGAAAACTCTGGTTTTTGCTTCCCCGGTCTTCGGGAATCCCATCTGCCCCTATTACAATACGGACACCAGATTCACTCAGTTCTGTAATCATCTGTTCTGCCGAAGCCTTATCGTCATAGGTAAAACCTGCCAGGTAAATCAAATCATAATCTTTTAAGTCTTCAAACGTAAAATCATTTAAATTTATGGTATCTGTTTCCTCTACTATGGGAAATTGTCTGGAAATTCCTGGCGCTGCCGTTCCAATTCCTATCGCCCGGTATTTCGTTACTGTTCCCCAATTTCCATCCCTATCCAGTTTATATAGACGATATCTTTCACTTGTTCCCGCCAGCTTATATCCAATTTTTTCCGCCGTATGATCCATCTTAAGAATTGGATTTTTCTCTATAGCTCCTATAATATCTGTGTGTACAATCACTGTGTCACTTCCCATTTCCAGACACCTGTCAAACAGATAGAGATAATTCCCTTCTTCCAGCGCCCGGTCTATCTGCCGAATATTGGAAAGAGCTGTAGAATTCTCTTCTGCAGAGCCATACATAGATGCCACTGGTTTTCCATATCCTGTAATCAGATAATTGCTCATCGCGCCAAGACTGTTTTCGTCAATTAATGCCAGCCTCTGTCCTGTAATCTCCTTTGCTTTATTAATCAAGGTAATATCTGAGTAATACGCCATCTTGTCCTCTGGCGCATTGCCAGACTGATTACCCAATACCAGCGGCAGAGAAGGCAGCGCATCCAAAACCAGCAGACCTGCAAAAAGCAAAACCCAGCCTTTCTTCAGCGTATTCCAGCTCAAAAAACTGAATAGTATCATGCATAAGGCGATGGAAAGATAACTGAGCATCTGCAGGATATGCGCAAAAGGCAGTTTTTCCAGCAGAATATAAACGGTATTGGAACTACAAAATAATATTAAAATTCCAGCCCAGAACCCTGGCATTGATTTTTTCTTACTGAGAAAAATGCCAAAAACAGCGAGCAAAAACATTGCCAGCCCAAAATAAAAATCTTCACAGCCCCTCTGAAATCGTGCGGCTGGATTAATTGACAGAAACATACTCTGGAAAAATGAATCCAAAGGTTCTGTATATCCTGCCGCAGAGGCATTCCCTTTCAGGGAAGGCAGAAGCCAGGCAAAAGCAAGCATATATCCCAGTATGAACGCCACAAATACGCGGATCTCTTTTTTTATCGCATGCCGTATGATTCCGTCCACAATAAAGTATATCAGAAAAGCCACCAGAATCATTCCCGCATAATAAATGCTGCTAAGACAAACGAAAGCAAAACTCACCGATAATTTTGGCAAAGCCTGCCACCGGCGGTCCTGCAGATATTCATAAACCCAGTATATAATAAGAGGCAGTATCACAATACAGATGGATCTGGGCAGATTTCCTTCATAAAACAATGCCACCAGATTATTGGGCATAAAAAACCACAGCACACCTAAAAATATACCCAGCCACGGCCGTTCCAGTCTGCATCCAATATACAGCCATGAGGCTGCACCTGCAAAAAAGATAAATGCTGTAAATATTAAATAAGCGTTCATGGAACTGCCGCCGCCAAGAAACTGAAAAAACGCCATGAAATATACTGGAAGGGGTTCCCAGTACCGCAGCATCTCCACACCATTATACCAGAGTGGATCAAAAAGCGGAAAAAAATCTCCGCGGGAAATAGAACGATACAATACATCTCCCTTATAAATATGGCAAAGCGTGTCCATACCATTGGGATATACCCCGCTGTTCTGAACAAGCTTTGCCACTCCATATGCCAGTATAGCATAAAGAATGGGCATTATTAAAATCAGATAATACGACCTTCTTCTGTCTTTCAATGCCCATTCCTCCTAAATTCTATTTATTTCTTATTTTTAGAAAACTTTATCATTGCCTTTGCATCAATTCAACACAGATGATTTCCATATATTAAAGATATAAGCTCTTTCATCTTATTTTGCCGCTGCAAACAACAGGTCAAGCAGATTCTTCTTCCTATACCAGAGTATAAATCCTGCAGTCAAAATACAAAGGACAACCCCGACAACAGGTCCGGTAGAAGTACCTGCGGTATAGATCCACTGCTGGCCAATCCGTCCAAACTGCGCCGCAATTTCTTTCAGATCTGTTTCGTCCACACCAAGTTTTTTGGCAATTTTCGGCAACTCCAGATAAAATTCCATCTCATCCTTTCCATCTTTGCCTACCGTCATCATCATCTTTCCATACAACTGATCCATTTCATTCAAATTATTGATATTTGTAGATGAATGCCATGCATCTGTGGAAGCAATGTAATATTCATAAGTACCTTCTGGAAGTCCTAGAAGCTGCGGATCCCAATTGATATTTCCATTGGTGTCAACTGTCACAAACCGCGGGTAAAATGCCATTTTCCGGTCATACGTACCATTCATAAGATCACTTTGCTTCTGATTAAATGCAATAGTAACAGCTGCTGTAAATTCCCCGCCTGCTTCCTGCAGATGCTGGGGCATATTAGTTATTACATGTGCAAAGAGTTTCTCTCCGCTGGAGTACAATGCTCCTTTTGCATCAACCTGAGATTCCTGAGATCCTGCTGTGGCATACTCAATCGTTGAGTGGCCATAGTCTTCCCAGTCCTCATATGAACCATCATAAATAATTCCATTAAACAGATTTTCAAGATTATTTCCACTATCTGGCTGTAAATTTACAATACCAGAAACAATTTCAGCCCCCTCGTAAAAACCGAAAGAAAGGCTTTCTTCGTATTTTGGAAGCTGGCTTTTGGGAACAGCTATCTCCCATTCACTTCCCACATAAGCAACTTGTGCTCCGTCCACACCATTTACTGACGGCGCGGTAGTCAGCTGAATATCTGTCTCATAACCTAAATCTGACTTGATCGCAAATTTACCATTGGAATGTGTGCCCGCACCGGAAGCATTGCTCCCTTCTCCATCCTTAATATAAATGTAGAGCCAGTCGCCGTCATACACAGCCGCTGCCTGAGACAAACATCCTTTGTGCTGATCATTGGGACAATTAACATCTGTCTTTGCCACTGCTGCCCAGTCAGAATAACTGCCGTCAATCGTAATTCCTGCATAAACCGGCTGCGGCTGCGGTGCGACTGCCTGACCATTAATCTTCTGAATATCCTTAGAAGCTACAACAGCGCCGCCAAACTCAAGAGTAAAATCTGCATTGTGGAAAAAACTAACCGGAACCGCAAATTCAACTGTATACGGTCCAGCATTATTTCCATGCGCCTCGCTCTTTACTGCTGCAGATGCTCCCTTGACATTGCCATACCATGCATTCTTTACCTCTGCTCCGCCTTTCCATGCATTGACGGAAAGTGATGCGTCTTCCCCAGACGCTCCGTCTAGATATGTGAACTTAAAGCTGTTATTATTGCTGGCAAAACTATAATCCCATTCTGTACTTGTGCTTCCTGTATAACAAAAATATAAGATATTTCCATCTGGTGAATATGCCGCCTTCCAAGAATCCACGTTGGAAGCATTGGATGAGCGTTCTGTCACATCTGCCCAGTCAGACGCATCACCGTCAAGAGCGATACTGCCATTTACAGTTGAAAGCTTATCCAGAGAAAATACCTGAGGAACGTCCTCTGGCTTCTGCTCTTCGTCTTTCTCTTCTGCAGAATCTTCCTTATCTTTCTTGTCCTTATTATCTTTGTCTTCTTTGTCTGTCTCTGCATCCTCTGGCTTAGGTGTTTCCTCTGGCTGCTGCGTCTGTTCTGGAACCTGCGCATCCTCTGGCTGCTGCGTCTGTTCCGGAACTTGCGGTGTTTCCTCTGGCTGCTGCGTCTGTTCCGGAGCCTGCGGTGTTTCCCCTGGCTGCTGCGTCTGTTCCGGAGCCTGTGTATCTTCTGGCTGCTGTGCCTGTTCTGGAGCCTGCGGCTCTTCTGGCTTAGGTGTTTCCTCTGGCTGCTGTGCCTGTTCCGGAGCCTGCGGCGTTTCCTCTGGCTGCTGTGCCTGTTCTGGAGCCTGTGGCTGTCCCTCTTTAGGCGCCTGCTGCTGTTCTTCTACCTGCTGAGGCTCTTTGTTTCCTGGCTCTGTTGCCATAACAGGCATACTTGAAAAAAAGAGCGACATTGACATCAGACCTGCTACGGCTCCTTTGAAAATCGTTTTGGCTTTCATAACCAAACCTCCCTCTAAAAACCCAGTGTTAAAATGTTTCTTCTACAATGGCATAAATACGCAAAGGCGTCTCACTAATCTCAAAACGGGCAAACTTCCAATGCTGCTTCTCCAATGCATCCTTCACCTTCAAATAAAACACCTCGCCCAAATGTTCAATACTTGTATCTCCCCCGAACTCAGAAAATTCATTCAGATACTGGTACTGATAGGGAGCAAACACCTTTTCCAGAATAGAATCCATACTGGCAAATTCCATAAAATCTTCTGCAATCTGTCTCGCCACAATTTCAATCTCTATCAGATGATGATGTTTGTTCTCAATGCGTCCGTCAAAACTATGCTGCATACATAAACGATATTTCAAACGATGGTATTTCATCCAATTCTACCTGCCCATCTCCTGCCGTGCCTTCTATCACATATTGTGTTATTCATTATAGCACACTTCTAAATCTTTTTTCAATCCCTCTACCGCCTGATTTTACACAAAAAAGGTTCAAATTTTCTCTATTTTGGGCAATTTTACCATATAAAATTATACCAATACAGATTCCTCTTGTTCCAGTGTACCTTATAATATATTACTCTGCTGGCTCAATGTAGACAATTTTTATATAAAATAAAAAAATCACTGTTTAACCACCCAAGTCTTATCACATGAAAATCACACACTAACGTCTGCCGTGCCTTGGCGCAGCACGTCATCTAACAAAAAAGCTGCTGTATGTAAGAAACGAACATCAGGATACGGTATCTGCCAAATAGAATATCTCCTATATCCAACAGTTTCTCAAATACAACAGCCTTGTTTATCGCTTTAATCTGTTACATACGGCATCAATGCAATATGTCTTGCTCTCTTAATAGCAACCGTCAGCGCCCTCTGATGCTTTGCGCAGTTGCCAGTAATTCTTCTGGGAAGAATTTTTCCTCTCTCAGAAATATATCTTTTTAACTTGTTGGTGTCCTTGTAATCAATCACATTATCTTTTCCACAGAATACACATACCTTTTTTCTTCTGCGGATACCGCCTCTTCTCTTCATTGGAGAATCGCTTTTTTCGGTTTTATTGTAAGCCATCTGCTTTACCTCCTGTTCTAATTAAAGGGTAATTCTTCGTCAATACCATCAGGAATATTCATAAATCCATCCCCTGCTGCTGCGCTGGGCTCAGGTCTTCCCATAGGCTGAAAACCGCCTGACTGCTCGCTGGCCGCCTTACTCTCTGCAAATTCCTGTTCTTCCACCACAACATCTGTGGTATAAACTTTCTGGCCTTCCTGGTTGGTATAGCTGCCAGTCTGAATTCTTCCTGTCACTGCTATCTTGATTCCTTTGTGGAAATACTTCTCAGCAAACTCTCCGCTTCTTCCGAATGCCACGCAGTTAATAAAATCTGCGCTCTGCTGGTCTCCGTCACGTTTGAATCTTCTATCTACTGCCAGAGTGTATCTTGCCACTGCCGTAGCCTGTTCGCCCTGTGAATAGCGAACCTCAGGGTCTCTGGTTAATCTGCCCATAAGTATGACTTTATTCATCTAATCTCCTCTTTCTATCTATGCCTCGTCCTGTCTAACGCATAAGAAACGGAGCACATTGTCCATAATACGTACACGTTTTTCCAATTCTGCCGGACAATCTGGCTCTGCATCGAATTTGATGAAATAATAGAAGCCTTCTCTCATTTTCTGAATTTCATAAGCAAGTCTCTTCTTGCCCCACTCATCAACTTCTGTCACCGTACCGCCAAAACGAGCAATATACTCTTTTGCCTTTTCTACGATAGCGGCTCTTGGTTCATCCTCGATCTTTGCATTAACGACAAGCGCTAATTCATATTTGTTCATGCCTCGTACCTCCTTCTGGTCTTCTGGCCCCCTGTCACTGCAGGGAGCAAGGATAAAATATAATATATCACGGTTCGCTAGTTTACCATAATCACTGGGATTTTGCAAGGTTTTTTTCTAAAAATTCACGGATTTTCCCAAAATATGTATCTGGCTCCTTATCCTGGGACTGACCATGCCCTGCGCCCTCCACAATCAGAAGTTCTTTTTGGCATATTGCTGCTTCAAATAATTTTTCTGTCATGCCGACAGAGATCATGGCATCTTCATCGCCATGAATAAAAAGCGTAGGCACTCTGCTTTTTTTTACAGCGTCCAGAGCTGACGCATCTTTGAGATTATAGCCGCCCCGCAGTTTCAATACCAGACAGGCAGAATCCACCAGCGGAAACGCCGGCAGTCCAAACCATTCCTTGATTTTCTCTCCAAACATGGAATAAGCGTCTGTGTAAGCACAGTCAGAGACAACGGCACGGACATTCCGCGGAAGCATTTCGTCTCCTGTCATCATCAATGCTGCTGCAGCTCCCATAGACTGCCCGTGGAGTACAATCTGTGCATCCTTGTCTTGAGATAATATATAATCAATCCAAAGCAGGCAGTCAAAATGGTCCGTCCATCCCATTCCGATAAAATCTCCCTGGCTCTCTCCCTGGCACCTTAAGTCCGGAGCCAGAATGTGGAATCCTTCCTGATGATACCAGCGGGCAAAAGGATACATTTCTTCTTTCCATCCAGTATATCCATGCAGCAAAAGCACCCATTTATGACTGGGTTTATCCTGGCTTCCTCTGTTCTCTGCCAAAAACTGCTCTGCAATAAGCTTATACCCGTCCTCTGTCATCCTGGAAACTTTCTGGCTCTGGGCTGTTTTGAGCCATTCTTCTGTTTCTTTTAAGGATTTGCTTCTGTTCATTTTAATATCAGAAGTCTGTACCTGAGCTGCATAACTTTCATCTGTAATCCGCTGAAATGCTTCCAGATTTTCCATAAAGGAAGGAACCAAAGCCGCGCTGACCAGGCTGTTTACCAGAATAAAATAACAAGTCAGCAGCACTGATGCTGCCGCAAAAGATATGATTACAATTTTTTTTTGCTTCTTATGCCTGTTCTCTCTCATTATCGTCCCAGCCTTATGTTTTATCTTCTTTGATATCATAACATCAATCTGGAAAAATTTCACCCGGAAAAATTTTCATATCTTTCTCTGCCGCCAGCGATTATTTAAGATTTCCGCAAAAACAGCAGCCCAAACGATCCAGACCCGCAATTGCTGGAGATGGCAGATGATGCTTTCTGGAAATAAATATGTTTAAAGGCACACTGCTGCTGTATCATATCCCGGATTTCCTTCAAAGACTGGGCATCCATGCCTGCATAGGTAATAAACAAAATATTTTTGTCAATATCAGCTGTATTTTTCAAAGTTTTACGGACATATTTCCTTGCTACATGAACAAAATTTCCAGCCATAACGCCGCCTACTTTCATTTTACTTTTATTCAGTTTAATCACCGGATGCAGAAGCAGTGTTTCACAGAGGACATGTACCCCTCGTGAAATTCTTCCTCCCTGGTACAGCATTTTAGTATTCCCCATAATAAAGCTGGTGGAAACACGATTCTGAAAATCTTCCACCATCTCTGTGATTTCCTTCCTGGAGGCATTCTGCCCTGCCAG
>CAJUCK010000001.1:21250-29813 GCA_910585395.1 uncultured Lachnospiraceae bacterium | reverse complement strand
ATAGAGCACGGTAATTCCCATGCCGCTGGACAGATGCCCAGAATCTAATACTGTCACATTTTCAAAAGATTTCGCAGCTTCTAAAGCATGCTCATACCCTTCACTGGCATATCTTGCCATAGTGATATGGATCACATTTTGGGCCTCCGTCAGTTTCTCTGCAAAAAAGTTTACATAATCTTCCACATCTGGCGCTTTAGAAGCCCCGTGGTTTCCACCTGCCAGATAGAGCAGCAGGTCGTCTGTCTCCAGTTCTCTTCCATCCAGAAAACGTCCGTAATCGGTACATACATAATAAGGCTGCACAGAAATCCCCATTCGCTCCAGCAGTTCTTCTGGAAGGTCTGATACACTGTCTGTGGTTATCATAAGTGAAACACTTTTCCTCTGGTCAAACATCAACACATCTTTTCCGATTTCTGACTGCATGGACTCTTCTGAAAGCATTACCAGCTCTTTCGGCAGAATATTTAACACGGCTGCTTCCAACAGAGCTCCGCTCACAGGCTTCGCCAGGTACCCATTAAATCCTTCATTTTTGTATAGAAGCTGATTTGCGCTGCCTGCATTTGCCGTAAGCGCAATTACTGGCACATCCTGACACAGCCCTCCCAGCTGGCTGCGTATGGAGTGGAAGCACTCAATCCCATCCATCTCAGGCATCAGATGATCCATCAATATCCCGTCATAACGTTTCCTCAATGTGTATTTCAAACATTCTGCGCCACTTCCAGCAGTGTCAATCTGAATCTTGGTCTCTGCCAGCAGCTTCTTTGCCACCACAAGATTCATCTCATTATCATCCACAATCAAAAGATGTGCTTTTGGCGCTTCAAAGCTCTGTTTATACTGTACCCTGCCGCCAATTTTCCACGGGATTCGAGGGTAAAGGTTCCCAGTTCTTTTTCTTCTATAATATCCTGATCCAGCGTCACAAGAAATGTGGTGCCTTTGGTGTAAACGCTGTTCACATTGATTTCACCATCCATCAAATCCACAAGCTGTTTTACAATGCTTAAACCCAGACCTGTTCCTTCAATATACCGGTTCTTCTCCTCATCTATCCGCTTAAAAGCACTGAACAGATGCGGAATATCTTCCTGTTTTACTCCCAACCCCGTATCCTGTACAGAATAATATACCCGTACACGGTTCACACCTCTGCGTTCACAGCGGACAGACAGGGTGACAGACCCTTCACTGGTATATTTAATGGCATTCGTTAAGAGATTTACCAAAATCTGCTTGATGCGCACCTCATCTCCGCAGAGCTGGCTTGGTATGGAAGAATCTATATCAAGATGAAACTGCAGGTCTTTTTCCTGTGCTTTAATCCATATCATATTGATAATATCTGAGAAAAAGACACCCGTCTCATAAGAAACATTGACAATATCCATTTTTCCAGATTCAATCTTAGACATATCCAAAATATCATTGATGATAGTCAGCAGCATTTTACTGGCGCCCTGGATGTTTTTTGCATTCTCAGCAACCTCATCTGACACATCACTGCGCAGTATCATCTCATTTAAACCGATAATTGTATTAATCGGAGTACGTATTTCATGACTCATACTGGAAAAGAAATGATTCTCTGCTTCACTTAACTCCTGAATTTCCCGTTTCTGCTCATTGGTAATCCGGGTTTCTTCCTGATAAATATAGTTCTGGAACAGTATCATAGCCCCTGTGAGGCTTCCCACTAAAATTACTGCCACTGCAGAATCCATATGCGCAACATTTATCGTATGCGCTATGATATATTCTGGATGCAGATAGTCAACATAATAGCACAAAACCGTTGCAGATACACAGCCCCCTAAAAAGATCAGTCTCCTTACTCCCTGCAGGGTCAGATTGACATACACAAAGAAAAATGCCAGCCACAGCGGGGTGCCGCCGTACATACCTCCAGAGGCAAAAAAATTTAGGAAAAAGAATATCAGGAGAAAAAGCGCCACCAGGGCTGCGCCTGTATGCGTCTGTTTTCTGGAAATACAAACTGCTGTGGTGAGCATAACAAGAACAATACACCCCGATAAAAGCAGCAGGCTTTCTGTGTTTTCCCCAGTAATCAGACCTCCCAGCAGCATAAGCACCAACGCGGTAATGGTAAACCCTGTTACCAGGCGAAATGTTCTTTCCTGTAAATCCATTTTATGATCCATAATTGGCTTAAAATATCTTTCGATCACGCTATCTCACCTCCCTCTGCTTCCCGGGTACAAACCGTAATTTCTTTGCAGACTGTATCATATGTACGCATCAGCGTCTCATGATTTTTCCTGATAAAGTCCTCATCCTGTGATTTCCCTGCCAGCTCCAGCTCTTTGGCCTGATCAGACAGCTCTTTGGCACCAATGGGAAGTGATGTGCTTTTGAGCGCATGAACCTTTACAGCATAAGCTGCCCAGTCTCCGCTTTCATACAAAGCGGCAATTTCCTGCTTTTTCTCATCCATCTGCTCACAATACATCTGCAGCATTTCCAGGTAAAAGTCCTCTGCACCAGCACAGTAATCCAGTCCCATTTCCACATCAATACCTGATAACTTAAGCCGTTCCATAACTGAAAGCGTTTCATAGGAACTGTCCACTGAATTTTCACTATACCCAGATTCCTCTTCCTGTTTTTCAGAAAATAGAAATTCGCTGCCGCTTTCTTCTGTCTCATCCGCCATCTCATACTGGATATATTCTTCAGGCAGTATCTTCCGCAATACCCGTTCCAGCACAGGACGCTCAATAGGCTTTGGCACAAATTCTGTAAAACCTTCATTTTTAAACATTTCTCTGGCGCCGCTGATGGCGTTTGCTGTCAGCGCCACAATGGGAAGATTCTGATAAGTTCCATCCCTCAGTGCACGGATACGTTTCAGCGTCTCCACACCATCCATCCCTGGCATCATATGGTCCAGGAAAATCAAATCATAGGATATGTCCATACATTGTTCCACTGCTGCTGCCCCGCTGAGGCAGGTATCTATCTGCATACCATAACGATTTAAAATTCCTCTCGCCACCACAAGATTCATCTCTTCATCATCCACAACCAGAGCCCGGACTCCCACACAAGTAAACGCCCTGTCATCCTGCACACTGTCACCGAGATTCACGCCATGTGTCATACCGTTTAACAAATTGACAATCGGCAGACCAAAAAACGGCTTCTGAAGAATCCTGATATTCGTGTCTTTGGACAGTGTAAAATCTCTCCTGGCAATCAATGCAATACAGATATTTTTTCCCAGTTCTTCAAAGTAAATATTGTCTTCCTCATATTCCTCCTGAGCAAGAAATAAATGTGTAATTTCGTGATTGCGCAGCAGTCTGTCCAGCTCTTCCATACAGTACGCCCGGTATGCCTGAACTCCAAGGCCGTCTGCCAAATGAAGTATCATCCGGTCATAAAATTCTCTCACTTTACTGTGTTCATATTTATCTTGTTTAAAATAGCAGGCAATGCACAGTTTTTTGGCATCAGCAACTGTCATGCAGGGCATTTCATCCGCCACTTTCTGGGGAATGGAAATATGTATGCAAGTTCCCTGTCCTTCTTTACTGTCATAATGAAGAAAACCACCCATGGCGCTTAAAAGTCCATGGGCAATTGGTATTCCAAGCCCAAGTCCTCCTGCATAGCGGCTGCAGCCCGTATCCGCTTGATAAAAATCATCATACAGACTGGAGAGCTGTGTTGCTGTCATACCCATTCCGGTGTCTTCAATCATAATATTCAGATTGACCCCATAACTCTCCCTTCGAAAACCCATATAAACGTAAATGCCTCCCTCTTCTGTAAATTTTATGGCATTCTGTGTCAAAATCCAAAGCACTCTGGAAATTTTTTCTGCA
Organism: uncultured Lachnospiraceae bacterium; assembly: GCA_910585395.1. Lineage (GTDB taxonomy): Bacteria > Bacillota > Clostridia > Lachnospirales > Lachnospiraceae > Petralouisia. The sequence goes on along the minus strand of CAJUCK010000001.1, from coordinate 25,956 downwards.
TCCCCTGCCAGCAGAGACGGAAGTCTTGTATCCAAGTCAAATATCATTTCCAGCTCAGAATTCCGCTCCAGCATACTTGCCAGAGTGACAATATCATTCATAATAGAAGCCGGCATATAGTTTTCGTTAGTGATAACCAGTGTGCCGCCTGCAATTTCTGTATAATCCAAAATATCATTTATCTGCCCCGCCAGACGCTTGCCTGCCATCTGTATAGAATGCATACTCTCTTCTAGTTCTTTTGGAAGCCCTCTGCCAAGCTCAACCTCGCTGATTCCTGTCACCATATTGATAGGCGTACGCAGTTCATGAGAAACGTTTGACAATCTGGATTCTGCTGTTTTGCGGCTGCGGCCTGCTCTGCCATTTCCTGAACTTCTCTGCGTCCTTCCCTTCGTCTGTCAATAATAAAAAGAGAAAATATCATAGCTCCAATGGTCCCAAGAAATCCGATTCCCATCCTGGTTAAATCCCAATGTGCAATACCTTCTCCTGAAACACGAATTATAAGCACACGATATAAAAAAGCCATGAGATATACCCCTTCCACCAGATATACCAAAAACTTTTTCTCTAACAGCACCATCATCAGAAACATCAGGCAGATAAAAACTGGCATACTTGTAAAACTCTCTTGATGAACGCCGAAATAAAAACATTCCACAATCATAAATCCAGTACATAAATATTCATATGTATGTTCTGTGACAAATCTTCCGATGTGGAAACACCAGATAACCAAAATCCCTATGAGAATCATAGGAATTATCCACATCTCCCATGCCATCACCATCGTAAGCCCCAGCAGCACAGCGCTGAAAATACTCGCCATGCAGACCATCAGCAGATGAATCCCCATCTGTTCTTCTGCCTCCCTCAAATCCTGTCTGCCCATCTATGTACCTTCCTTTCCCACAGTCTCCTGTAAAGAATCTATTAGACCTTATTTTTCTCTCATTTTATACTCTTTGTCCTCATCTATCATTGTAATCATATGTTCTGCAATCACAGGATCGAACTGTGTTCCTTTTCCTTTTTCAATCTCTCCCCGAACTACCTCTTGAGGCAGAACATCTCGATAGCTCCGCCTGGAAGACATGGCGTCATAGGCATCTGCAACCCCGATAATTCTTGCCACTTCTGGTATTTCTCCGCCTGCAAGGTTATCTGGATATCCAGTTCCATCATAATGTTCATGATGCCAATGCGCTCCTATGCAAATATCTGGCAGCTCGGAGATATTTCCAAGGATCTCTGCGCCGATTTTAGGATGAGAACGTATCACATTATATTCTTCCTCTGTCAGCCTGCCTGGTTTATTGATAATTTTATTCGATATCCCAATTTTTCCGATATCATGCAGCAGTCCAATATAATAAATATCCTCAAGCTCCCTGGCATTCTTGCCCATACGTTTTGCCAGTTCACGGGAATACTCTGCCACACGCATAGAATGCCCTCTGGTATAAGTATCTTTGGCATCAATGGCGCTTGCCAGGGACATCATAATTTGTTCGGATAACCTCTGAATTCTCCGGCTGCTTTCTTTTAATTCCTGCGTCTTTTTATCTACTTCCTGCTGTAATGACTGCTGCAGATGAAACAGTTCCAGAAGGCGCCCAATCCGGCGAAGCACCACTTCTGCAAGAAATGGCTTCTGAATATAATCCATAGCGCCTGCCTTAAATATTTTAATTTCTGTCTCTCTTTCACTGTCTGCCGTCAAAAAAATGACAGGAATCTCTGATACTCTTTCTATAGCGTGAATCTTTTCCATAGTCTCAAGCCCATTCATTTCCGGCATATGAAGATCTAATAAAATCATATCTGGGATATCCTGCGCCAGAAAATCCAATGCCTCGCGGCCAGAAGACACAGAAATCACTTCATAACTCTTTTTCAGGATATGTTCTGCCATTCTCAAATTCATGATATCATCATCAACTACCAGTATTCTATCCACGATTTTCGCTCCCTTTCCTGTTAAGTATCTGCCTGAGGTTTTCTGATTCCCCTGGTATTTTTCTCCACCTGTCTGCGGGCAATCATAATCTGATGCCCGCATCCTAAACATTTCAGCCGAAAATCTGCTCCCACTCTGAGGATTTCCCATTCGCTGCTTCCACAGGGGTGCTGCTTTTTCAATCGGACAATGTCTCCTATATCATAATGTATCGGCATGTTTTTCTCCTTTTAAATTACAATCTTACCAAACAGTTCCCCAATACTCTCCTGAAGCGCCAGATCAGCGATTCTGTCCCGTGCCGTGGCTGATTTATTTACAAGAACTAACTTATCCCCCTGATAATAATCAACCAATCCTGCCGCCGGGTATACTGCAAGGGACGTACCTCCAATAATCAGCATATCAGCATTGCTGATATAATAAACTGCCTCTTGAATCGTACGATTGTCAAGCCCTTCCTCATAAAGCACCACATCTGGTTTGATATTACCGCCGCACTTATCACATTTAGGTATCCTAGTACTGTGGAGAATATATTCCGCATCGTAGCATTCGTGACAAGATTCACAATAATTTCGGTGCACACTGCCATGCAGTTCCAATACTTTACTGCTTCCGGCGAGCTGATGCAGACCATCAATATTTTGTGTCACTACAGCCTTCAGCCTGCCTGCTGTCTCCAGCTCTGCCAGCTTCTGGTGCGCCATATTGGGCTGTGCAGTCAGACAGAGCATCTTATTTCGGTAAAACCGATAAAACTCCTCTGTATTTTCCCGATAAAAAGTATGGCTTAAAATGGTCTCTGGGGGATAATCATATTCCTGATTATACAGTCCGTCAACACTCCTGAAATCCGGAATCCCGCTCTCTGTAGATACCCCGGCTCCCCCGAAAAATACAATATTATCGGATTTCTCCACCATCTCCAAAAACTTGTCAATTTTCTCTTTTCTGTTTGGCTCTGCCATCACTTTTCCTCCTTCTTTCACTGCAAATCATCTGGCAAACTCATTTTATCATAACTGCTTTTATTTTGGAAACTTTTTATCCCTGTTTCTCACAATCCACAACAAGTAAAAAAATGATGCATCCCTTACTGCAGATGCATCATCTTTAAATGTGCGCAGGATATCTTGGAACTGCTTTACTAAAATCCTTCTTTCCTGCGCTGAATTCTTAATTCTTTTCTTCTTTCTGCCGCCTTCCATTCTGCCCGCTCGCTTTCAGTTTCTAATAAAACAGAAGGAACCTGCCTTGGAGCGCCGTTGGAATCTACGGCAACTAATGTCAGATACGCCCGGTTAATCGGCTTGCGTATCCCTTGAAAATCTTCTATATACGTGTCAACCCTGACTTCCATGGAACTGCTGCCCACATAAGTAATTCTTGCCGTCAGCACAATTAAATCATTCTGATATGCCCCTCTGATAAACCGAAGATTGTCAACCGATGCTGTGGTAACGCTTCCGCCAGAATGCCTCATAGCCACAAAAGCAGCAATTTCATCAATCCATTCCATCAATTTACCGCCAAACAGCCTCCCGGCAGGGTTCAAATGTTCTGGCCGCACCTGGTAAATATGTTCCATCTTAGAATCAGATATTTTCTTTGTTTCCCGCTCCATTGCTGTTTCCTCCTGCTTTTTCTTCTTACACAATTTCTTTCAAAAAATTCTCTTCTCTACCACCTTAGTTCTTCCCATTTTTCATGTTTTATGGCATATACATATGAAATATCATATAATATTTTCTTAATTTCTCCGCAACGCCTCAATAGGGCTTAATTTGGCTGCTTTCCTTGCTGGATAAATGCCGAAAAACACACCGATTCCGCAGGAAAACAAGGTGGCTCCCAATATCGTGCTGACTTTGATTCCTGGATAAATATTACTGCCCATAGACACTGTCATCAATTTACAGGCGCCTACAGCTCCCACAAATCCCAGCAGAATTCCAATGATCCCGCCCAATATCGTAAGGATTGCTGCCTCAGCGAGAAACTGCAGCAGAATAGACGAGGTTTTTGCTCCCAGAGATTTGCGGATTCCAATTTCTCTGGTACGCTCTGTGACAGACACCAGCATAATATTCATGACACCGATTCCACCCACAATCAGGGAAATTGCTGCCACACAAGAAATAAAAGTTGTTACAATTGCCAGTATATTGTTCATCTCTGACAGCATATCCTGAAAACTTTGAATCTGGTAATATTCTTCTCCTGCGCATTGATGCATGGTTTCCAGAGTATGGATAATATCACGTGATATCTCATCCCCGCTTGCCTGATCATTCGAAAAAACCGTAATAGAATAAAATGAATTGCTCTCCCATCCAAAATTTGAAAAAGACGTATAAGGAACCTCCAGGCTTACCGGCATTCCCTCATAAGTGTAGCTGACAAAACTGGTATTCTCTTTCTGCTGAGTTACACCCACAATCCGATAGCTGCCGCTGAGTCCGCCGATATCCACCTCAATATCCATCCCCACCACATCATCAGAACCAAAAAGCCGTTTGGCGTCGCTGTCACTTAGAACACATACGAGATTTCCTTCTTCCACGTCTAACGCTGTAAAATATGTACCGCGTTTCATATTAAAATTCATAGATTTTTGTAAATCTTCTGTACCCCCGCTTAACGTAAGGGAAAATTCTCCTTTTCCTGTCACTGTGCTGCCTGACGCTCCGTCGTTGGGCGTTGCGCCTTCCACGCCTTTCACTTTTTCCTTCAGCGCTTT
>CAJUCK010000001.1:12643-21223 GCA_910585395.1 uncultured Lachnospiraceae bacterium | reverse complement strand
CCTCTGGCGTAATCCATTCGTCTGCATTTACCGCTTCATCACCACAATAAACGCTGATCTGCCCTGTTCCGAGATCCTGCACTTCTGCATTCATAGCATCTGCCGTTCCATCTCCTACTGCCATTACCATAATCACGGAAGAAATTCCAATAATAATGCCCAGCATCGTAAGAAAAGAGCGTCCTTTATTAGCGGTAATATTTTTAAATGCCATTTTTATATATTCTGCAATATTTCCCATGATTTCCTCTTTTCTCTACTCAGTCTCAATAACTTCCTCTTCCTGCTTCTCAATTACAGTAATGGTATCTCCTTCCTCATGATTCCCTGGATCTGGAATTACCTGCTCTCCTTCGTCAATTCCCTGTGTTATCTCTGCGCAGTCGTCTGAAGTTACGCCTATGGTAATACTGCGCTTTTTCATAATACCATCCTCATAAACCCAGCAGAATGTCCCATCCTTGCCGATATTCACTGCCTCTGTAGGCAGAACCAGCACATCCCTGGCCTCCGCCGCCTGAATGGTCACTTTGGCGTCAACGCCCAAAAAAATATTTTCGTCTGGGTTATCAATATGAATTGTCGCCATAATAGATGCAGAAGATACCGCTGCCTGATTGCTGCCTGACATTCCAGCTGATGCAATGCGGCTGATACGTTTTACGGTTCCCTGATAAGACTGTCCTGCAAAACTGATCTCTGCTTTCTGCCCTTCTTTGACCTTCTCATAAACATTTTTGGAAAGCGTCACTTCCACATTCACATCTTCAATGCTCTGCAGGGTAAAAAGCTGCATACCCTGAGTAACCGCAGCCCCCTCCATAATCTGTTTATCGGAAATCACCCCGTTAAATTCTGCTGTAATTCCTTTTCTGCCTTCTGCAATGAGTTCTTCCAAAGATTTACTCTCTAACTCAGCAAGATTGTTGTTGGTTTTCAGCTGCTCCCTTGCCGCACTGCTCAGAGCTCCGCTATCTCCTTCTGCCATAGCCTTCTGGCTCTCTAAATTTGCCTTTAATTCTGCAAGTTCTGACTGCGCTGTCTGAAGTTTCTGCTGTAATTCAATATCTGTACCCTTGTTCTCAGCCGCCCCTGCCAGAGATGTCTGAAGATCTTCCATCTGGCTTTCCAGATCTTGTACATTCTGCTGTTTTTCCTCATACTTATTCTTTGCGTCTGTCAAATCCTTGTTTGCCTGATTCAGCTTCTCCCGTGCTGTTTCAAGTCCCTGGGGATCATTTTCTGCCGCCGCCGCTGCTGCATCAAAATTGACCTGTGCTGTCTGCTGGACAGACTCTGCCTTATCATAAGCTTTCTTTGCTTCCTCCAGTTCATTTTGTGCCGTTTTCAACTGTTTCTGCAAATGTTCCATCTTACTGCCGATCTTCTCTGTCTCCTGCTGCTGAATCTCTGCCAGCTGGTTTGCTGCTCCTGTAAGCGCATTGGTAAGATTTTCCACTTCCTGTGTCTTGGCATTGACCTGTGCCTGCAGTGCTGCTGCCTGATTCCTTGCTCTCGCCTGACGGCTCGCCGCCTCATTTGATTTATTCACACTATCCTGATAGCTCAATTCATTTGCTCTGACTGTCAGCTCCGCCTTCTGATTCTGCTCTTCCAAATCTTTCAAATCAAAAGAGACCAGGGGAGTGCCCGCTTTCACCAGATCTCCCACCTGGAAATCAGCCATATTCACATTTGCATTTACAGGAGAAAAAAATACTTTCTGTTGACCGCTGACTACCGTTCCATTCGTCTCCACCGTCTCTGTCACATCACCAGTCCCTACAGCCATAGCTTCAACTGTCATGGCTTCTGCCAGTTCTCTGCCGGCATTTGCCGCATTATTCAATACAGCTGCACCTCCAATTACTGCCACAGCCGCCGCTGGTATCACTATTTTTAACACTTTCTTCTTTTTCATAACTATGCCTCCTGTGCTTTCAGATCTGTATTATAATAATCTTCGACAATTCTCCCATCCAGAATACGAACCACCCGTTTTGCCTGCTCCGCAATTTCATTGTCATGAGTGATCAATATAACGCTTCGCCCCATCTCATGAAGCCCTTTTAAAATATCCATGATTTCCCTGGTAGAGGCAGAATCCAGATTTCCTGTAGGTTCATCCGCAAGAATAACTGGCGGTTCTGCCGCAATGGCGCGGGCAATTGCCACCCTCTGCTGCTGTCCTCCAGACATTTCTGAAGGCTTATGGTTCATTCTCTTTTCTAATCCTACTCGAATCAGCGCTTCCTTCGCCAGTTTGTGACGCTGATTTCTGCCAATTCCACGGTAAATCAGCGGAAGTTCCACATTTTCCAGCGCTGTCAAGTTCGCAATCAAATTAAATCCCTGAAAAATAAACCCGATTTGCTGATTTCTTATTTCAGACAACTGATTATCTTTCAATGATGACACATCTTTTCCATTCAGATAATAAGCTCCAGAAGTAGGCACATCCAGGCATCCCAGCATATTCATCAGCGTAGACTTTCCAGAACCTGAATGACCGATAATCGCCACAAATTCTCCTCTTTGAATCTCCAGATCTACATGATCCAGCGCACGGACTTCATTCTCGCCAGGATTGTATATTTTGCACATATCCTGTACTTTAATCAAATTATCCAATGCATTTCCTTCCTTTCTGTCATTGCTTTTCCAATATTATCAAGTTCTTTATTTTATCTTACGCTATATTTCTTAAAGAAAATATAAGATTATCTTACAATATTCTTACAATGTATATAACGATTAAACGATCTATTTTTCTCCAAAAAACAGATACTATTTCTATTAAACTCTTCATAATTTTGAATACGATCTTAATGTATAGGAGACTGCAGATGAAAATTATTGATATGCATTGCGACACTATTTCCCGGATTTATCAGCAGCGAAAACAAGGAAAAGAAGCAGATCTTCGGGAAAATTCTTTTCAGGTAGACTTATTAAAAATGAAACAGGCAGATTATCTTCTGCAAAACTTTGCAATTTTTATTGATCTTGGTGAAACCGACTGCCCATATGAAACATTTCACAGCCAGCTTGCCATATTTCAGGAAGAAATGAATAAGAATTCTGATATCATTTCACCCGTTGCTTCCTATTCTGAAATTAAGTCAAATACGCAGAAAGGAAAAATGTCTGCTCTGCTAACCTTAGAAGAAGGAGAAGCCTGCGGCGGCAGCCTGAAATACCTGCAGGAAATGTATAATTGCGGCGTGCGGATGATGACTTTTACCTGGAATTTTCCCAACAGTCTGGGATATCCGGCAGAACCTGCCCCTTTTTTACAGCTAAAATACCGTCCAGGAGTAAAGAACCGTAACGCTCAGCCAGTAAACTATTCTCGGCAAAATAAAGGATTAACCACTTTAGGCAGAGAGTTTTTGGATAAAATGGAATATCTTGGAATAATAGCAGATGTGTCACATTTATCAGACCAGGGGATTAAAGACGTATGCGAAGCTGCCCGAAAGCCCTTCTGTGCCAGCCACTCTAATGCCCGCAGTCTTTGTCAGAGGGGGCGTAATCTGCCAGACAGTCTGATTCGCAGCATTGCCGAAAAAGGCGGCATCATCGGTGTAAACTATTATGGTCCGTTTCTCTCAGACATACCAGACGAACACCATTGCTGTTTCAGCCGTGTGAGGGATATTGCCCTGCATATCCGGCATATCACGGACCTTGGCGGCATATCCTGTATAGGTCTTGGTTCCGATTTTGACGGCATTGATGATAATCTGGAACTGAAAAACTGCGGCCAGATGGAATTGCTGGCACAAGAATTAAAAAAATGTGGATTTTATGAACGTGAGATTGAACAGATCTTCTATCGAAATGTGCTGAATTTCTATTATGAACTATTGTAAGATATAAGATTAAAACAAAAAAGGAGATATTATGCAAAAAGCCATTGTCACTGCTCCAAAAGCAGCTCTCTATGAAGACAAGAGCATAAAAGAACAACATTTATCCAGAGCGCAGATCTCTGATGAACTGCTGTCTGGCTGGACAGTCAATGTCCATGAATGCCAGAGAGGTCTTTTGAAAATCACCACCCAGTACGGCTACAGTGGATGGATTCAGAGATCTGACGTGCAGAAACTTTCCCGGCAGGAAGCTTGTATCTGGAACGAATCGCCTTCTTCTCTTCTTCTCATACAACGTCTTACAGATGTCCTGGTATCTCCAAAAGTACAGTCCCCTGCCCTCACCACTCTATTCATGGGCAGCCTGGTAATTGCTCATGGAAGCCCCTGTGACGGCTGGCAGAACATCCAGCTTTCTGACGGTTCTATGGGCTATGTCCCCTCTATAGCTGTATCTGCCCTGCCATCTGTGCAAACTATGAATTCTGATGACCTCCGCTTTACGGTATTAGATTACGCTCTATCTTATCTAGGCACACAATACCGCTGGGGAGGCAAAACCCATGAAGGTATCGACTGCTCTGGCCTTACTTTTATGAGTTATTATATGTGCGGCATTTATATTTACCGAGATGCTGTCATAAAAGCAGGATATCCCGTACAAGAAATCTCTCTTTCCCAGGCAGGGCCTGCAGATCTTTTGTATTTTCCAGGACATGTGGCACTATACCTTGGCAGCAGCAAATATATCCATTGTACTGGAAATATGAAAAATTTTGGCTGCGTCATCAACAGCCTCAATCCCAGGGACCAGGATTATCGTCCAGATCTGGCGGACAGTTTATATGCTGTTGGAAGCGTATTCTGCCAGTCTGACTGATAAATTACTTAATCTTCAAACAGCGGAGTGGAAAAATACCGTTCCGCTGTATCTGGCAGAATGGTAACCACTGTCTTGCCAGCGCCAAGCTTTCTGGCAAGCTTTATAGCTGCTGCCACATTGGTACCGCTGGAAATCCCGCACATGATTCCTTCCTGGGCGGCAAGCTGCCTGGAAGTATCAAGCGCCTCCTCGTCTGTGATAATGCAGACTTGATCATAAATTTTCTGGTTTAATATATCTGGGATCAGTCCATCCCCAATTCCCATCTGGAGATGGGTGCCGATTGAACCTCCAGACAAAATTGCCGCATGCTCGGGCTCTACTGCCCAGATTTCCATATCTGGATTTCTCTCCTTTAACGTTTCTCCTACACCTGTAATCGTTCCTCCTGTCCCGATTCCAGAACAGAAGCCATGTATAGGACCGTTTACCTGTTCTAAAATTTCAAGTCCTGTCTGAATCTTATGTACTGCAGGATTGGCCGGATTCTCAAACTGCTGAGGTACAAATACTCTGGAATCCTTTTCTGCCATGTCAAGCGCTGTTTTGAGACACTCTTCTATACAAGCGCCGATATTCCCTGCATCATGAATTAAAATAACTTCTGCTCCATAATGCTTTACCAGTTTCCTCCGTTCCTCACTGACAGAATCGGGCATAATAATTTTAGTCTGATATCCTTGCACAGCTCCGACCAGAGCCAAGCCAATTCCCTGATTACCGCTGGTAGGCTCCACAATAATCGTGTCCTCCCGAATCAATCCCTGGGCTTCTGCATCCCGAATCATATTATATGCTGTTCTGGTTTTAATGGAACCGCCCACATTTAATCCCTCAAATTTTACAAGTATCTGTGCACTTCCCTGTTCTGCCATATGATTCAGACGGATCAGAGGTGTATTTCCCATTGCTTCTAAAATATTTTGATAAATCATAATCATTCTGCCTTCTTTTTCTTACGCTCTGCCGCGCATATTTAAAAATAGCAGCAACCAAGTGGTTACTGCTGTTGAAATTGCGGGGGCAGGATTTGAACCTGCGGCCTTCGGGTTATGAGCCCGACGAGCTTCCAGACTGCTCCACCCCGCGTTAACGAAGTCTATTATATTCCAAATCATGGAAAATGTCAAATTTTTTCTTCGCAACTTTATTTTATGCTTCGTTAACAAAAATTATACCACACAGAGCCAATGTTTTATTCCGGCCCAGTCAAATTTCTATTCTTCCGATTTTTCTGTCTCCACTATCTGAATATCTGTATTCCCTGTCCGGGCATTTTCCAGCAGCGCTGCTGACATTCTCTGAAAATTTTTTCCAGACGATGTTGCCCCTGTCAACAGGTCAATCTCCGTAGTTTCCTCGGTTTCCAACAGCTGTGCTGCATAATCACGCGTATAACGGTTAGGATATATCCCCATCACAGAATTCATATTGCGCATATAAGCGCTGTCCCAGGATTTTATAAATCCAGCTTTGTTTCTTGCATTATATTCCACACTGACAATTTTGTGCTCCATCACGCAGATGGTCACATATTCTTTCCATCCAAAACTGTAATCTGACATAACTGCTGTATAATATCCATCTACAAATTTATTTTCTCCCTCGCTGCTCCCACATCCAGAAATCATCATACAGAGAAGCAGTCCCAGCAATATCCCTAAAATTCTATGTCTCTTCATCTTATTTGATCCTCCTTAAGCGGAAACGTCCTGATACATTCTGCAGTTCTTCTGCCTTCTGATTCAATTTCTGGCTTGCCGTAGCGCTCTCATAACTTGCATCCAGATTTTTCTGTGCAAAATCATTGATCTGTTCTATCTGCTCTGTCATATTTTCCAGAGAATCTTTCTGAACTGCCACTGCCCTGCCCAATCGCTCTGTTATGTCTGACATTTCATTGGAGACAGAACCAATTTCTCCAAAAGATTCTGCCGCCTGTTTTGCATACCGCATGCCGTGCTGAACTGCATACTGGGAGTTAGTGATCACCTCAGCGGCGTGTTGAGCTGATTCGGTACTCTGTGCTGCAAGGTTACGCACCTCAGATGCCACAACTGCAAATCCCTTGCCCATTTCTCCTGCCCGGCTTGCCTCCACAGAAGCATTCAGAGCCAAAATATTGGTCTGCTGCGCTATGTCCTCCAGCAGCTTGTTAATTTTGTTAATCTCAACAGCATTTACATGTATATCTTCCATCGCCTGCAGAAGATTTTTCATATTTTCATCGCCAGTACTCAGGCTTTCCTTCGCCTTATCCATCAGTTCGCCGGCACGTCTTGTATTATCGTTGACCTCTCTGATATTTTCTTCAATGGCCTTTGTCTCTTCTGTCAGTACCATCAGAGAATTAGACTGCTCAGTAGAACCGTTATGTACCATAGCTGCACTTTCTGATACGGTCTTTGCCGTAGTGAGCACTTCTGCTGAAGATTCTTGTACAGACCTTAACATAATATTTAAGGAGACTATAATTCTTTCCAAGGCCTCTTTGATCTGAACAAAATCCCCCTGGAATTCTTCTTCAATAGAGACATCAAAATCTCCTTCTGAAATGCTGGACAAAACACTTGATAACTGTGAAATATAGCCATTAATTCCTGAAATAGTGCTGTTTAACGCTACTGACAATACCTGAGCCTCATCTTTCGTCTGAATAATGTCTGCAGGCGTATTTAAATCTCCTTTTTCCAGCAGTTTAATCCGGTTTGTAACAATTTTCAAAGACTTGCGTATCTTGGAAGAAAATCCTGCAATAATCAATACTGCGAAAATAATCATCAACACTGTAAGGATAATGCCCATCATAATACTGTCTTGTGCAGGTCCCATAAAATCATCGCTTGGTATTAATATTACCAGATACCAGTTCGTACCATTGACAGGCACATAGCTTGCCAATTTCAAATGCCTGCCCTGTTTCAGTGTCATGCTCCCTGTATGTCCTGAAACAACTTGATCCTCAAGCTTTTTTGATCCAGTATATTCTGCAAGATCTATTTTATTATAAATCAGTTCTGTGTTACGGTTTCCCATAACCTGACCTTCTCCATTAACGATAAATGCCTCTCCATTGGCGCTGATATTGATACTGTTCAACGCGTCATTTAAGATCTCATATTTATAGCTTCCCACAAGATAATACAGTAATTCCCCTTCTGCATCCAAAACAGGTTTTCCTACAGCAAGTTCTAACTGTTCCCTGCTGAAATCGACATCATCGACAACTACGTTCTGCGTTTCCTGCATAAGTGAAAATATTTTCCGTCCCTGCAGTGTCTCTGGACAGGACTCTGCTCCCACATAGAGCTCTCCCTTTGTATCATACAGTCCCAGCCATACGAATTCAATTCCGGAAGCAGCTTTCTCCAGCACTGCCATCTTCTCACTTTCCTTACTTTCAGCATTTGTCATAATTTCATTGTCACTGATCATAATTATGCGGTCTGCAAGTACATGAATATTCCCCTCTACACTCTGGGATGCGGTTTTGGTCATAGATGGCAGAACATCAGATAAAATAGTTTCTGTCAAATCTGTCATAGAACGTGACATCAAAGAAACCAAAGATGCTGCCAAAAGCATTACAATAAAAATAGTAGTAACCAATATTTTACCGCTGATGCTTCTTTTCGCTTTCACTTTTCTGTCCTCCTGTCAATTCTTTCATCTTTATATTGAAATATTCTACTACAGTATTTTTATATTTTCAATCCTCTTGTATAATGAATGTATTTCTATATAAGAATCCGCCTGTTTTGTGCTGTATACAACACAAAACAGGCGGATTTTTTTCTACCACACGGTTATATTAATATATAT
>CAJUCK010000001.1:8628-12633 GCA_910585395.1 uncultured Lachnospiraceae bacterium | reverse complement strand
TAAACCTTTTCAAATTCAATCGTCAGCTTAGACAAAATCTCTTCGTCCGTAACCTCTCCGTCCCGCTCAATACGTAAAACTGCATTTGTTCTAAGCCAGTTTTCTTCTTCATCCTCCTCATTGATCGTGGTTTCCCACCAATCTTCCAGACCATTTTCTGCTCTGACTGTATTAATGTAAAATTTATCAGAGATAGTCTGATATTTATCTTTCATTGACCAAATGGCTCTTTCAGCTTCCATATAGGCTTCTTCATTAGAAATATCATTCATAATGCCGTCTAACTGTTCCAAATCTGCGAGAATGTCATCCGTTTCCACAAACTGGCTTATTAATTTCCTGCATTCCTGAACTCTGTTTGACAACTCAATCTGCGCCTGATCTGCAAGAACATTTACCCATATATCATAAGTTAATCCACTTGAAATATCTGTTACATGTATATAATCATATACTGAACCTTCTTCTGTCTCTTCTATACTCACACTCTGGTTCTCTGTGCCGCTTGCTTTGAAATCCGTCAGTTCAGAGCCAAACAGAATCTTGCAGGTTAACAGAACATGTGCTGATATAATATCGTCATAGTCGCCACCAAAGTCGTATGAAACATCAAAATCATAGTCATATAAATTCTCTGCATCGACAAACGGATAACGAGATATTTCATCCAGCTCATTTTGACTCTGCTGCAGTTCACTGCGTATCTGGTTTATCACATTAACATCTTCTGCATTATTTATCTTATTTTCATATGACATAATACGATTCATCCATTGGCTTCTGACGTCATTTTCAGAAAATCTAAACAGAAGCTTTATCTGATCTCTCATTTCCTCCAATGACTGGTTTTTCAGACGTTCCAGATATAACCGATTATATTCTTCTTCTGAAATTCCAATTTCTCCTTCAGAACCCAGGAAAGTACTCATTTCATTCTTGGGGATAATCGTATGTCTTACAGAATCATAGTCGCACACATACCACAAATTTCCTTTTTGATTCGGACAGTTAAAAGTATAAGAACTTTCTCCGATAGTAACTCTCACCTGAACAGATGACTTTGCCAGCATTTCAGAATCACTTATTTCTCTCTCAGTAAAATTGCGAATATAGAACCGGTAAATACCATTGGTCTCCTGATATATGGTAGTGTGCTCTGGTCCTTCCCAGTCTGTGTCGTCTACATCCAAATCCGCCATTTTGATATCGCCTTCATAATAGCTTTCATTGCTGTAATAAATATGGAATTCTCTCTCTCCATCGGATGTTGGTCCAATAAGATGAGAGTCAATATCTGCGCTGGCTCCAGATTCTTCTGTTCCCCAGGTCAATGTAAACTGTACTCTGCCCTCTCCTGTAATGTTATACATTTTCTGATCTACCTGGCAGTTATAACCGCTGGTTTCAAGATAACCATACGCTACTACAATGTCTATATTTGCCGAATTATAACGAATTGCGTCTTCCTGCAAATCCTGGCGCAGATCCAAAACTTCTACAGTATATACTCCAGCTGGTATATTTTCAAAACGGTATCTTCCTTCTTCATCTGTCTGTGCCGTCTGAAGTACCTCACCGATCACATTTCCGCAGCCTTCTCTGAGTTTCACCTGTATTCCTGAAACGTTTACAGACTGCCCTGTCAGTGAATCTATCACTGTGCCCGAAATCTCCGGCGCATTCTCACAAGTTGTAATTTCTGTACTCAGTAAAATCGTACTGCTGCAAGTGTATACCTGAGAGTTATTGCTGGTAATCATGATATTCTTTACAACAGTTTCATAACCTTCTTTCTCAACAATCATCCAATAATTTCCAATGGTAATATCTTCCATCTCAAAATTACCAGAAGCATCCGTTTCTGTTAATTTATCTGCGCCGGTAATTTTATCCTGATAGTTCTGGGCATTCAGATTGCTGTTATCATTGGTAAACGGCAATAGATACACCTTTGCCAGCTCTGAATTTACACGCACAGCATGTTTTTCAGATTCCTGGTTTTCTGAGGAATCATCTGCAAGATAATACTCCTGGACATTTCCAGACACTATAACTTTCTGTCCAATATTCAGATCATCTCTCATCTCAGCAGTAATATTTACCACATCATTGTCCTGATTAATTTTAACTGGAATACGCCCT
Source organism: uncultured Lachnospiraceae bacterium (assembly GCA_910585395.1). Lineage (GTDB taxonomy): Bacteria > Bacillota > Clostridia > Lachnospirales > Lachnospiraceae > Petralouisia. The sequence goes on along the minus strand of CAJUCK010000001.1, from coordinate 10,491 downwards.
ACACCTGCTACAGAGGGAATACAAGAATCATCCTCCACTGTTGCTTTTGTATTTTCTGCTCCTGGAAGAATTACCATATCCCATTTTACTTTCGATGTAATCTGCAGTTCTGTAGATGCGGTAATTGATGATCCGGCAGCGCCTGAACCTAATGTTACTGGAACATAATTGCTTCCTTCCACATTGAGGAACGCTTTTCCTGGAACATTGATATCCGTGATATGTCCATTATTTTCCACATGCAGATTTTGATTTCCGCTGCTGTTCAGATTGATAGCTGCTACTCCGTTGCTTCCAACCAGAACCCTGCCTTTTGGAGCATTAAAGTATATTACGTTACTAGAATATTCTTCATATGTATTTTCTGCGATAGCATTTATTGTCACTTTTTGAAACTGACCGTTATTTATCACTTCAGCATTAGGCGCATTGATTTCCAGTGTCTTGGAAGCATAATCTCCTGTTGGAATCACAATCTTATCTGCAGAATTTGACGTATAAATAATGTCTGTCACTATCCGACTTGTAAGTGCGAGATCAAGTTCTGCCTGATTGCTGACCTGATTCTTATAAGAAACTTTGACACTGCAGTCTGCGCTTTTTCCATTATTGGTCTTAACTGTAACAACCGCTGTTCCCTCGCCAACCGCCTTCACTTTCCCGTTATTTACAGTCGCAACGCTTCCGTCTGAGGTGCTCCAATTGAGCTGCTTATTCGTTGCATTTCCAGGATTTACAGACGCTGACAGCTCTTCCTCCTGTCCTGGCTGCAAATTAAGATTTGATTTATTTAAAGACACATTATTCACTATAATTGTATTATTTTTTACTGTCACTGTACATGATGCAGATTTTCCTGTACCATCTGCTGCCATCGCTGTAATCTTTGTCTTCCCTTCTTTGACAGCCTTAATAATTCCTTTGCTTGACACCGTAGCTACAGAATTTTTGGAAGATTTATAGACTACTTTTTTGTTGGAAGGCTTCTTGGGAGACACTTTAGAAGTTAACTGAAATTTCGCCCCAACCTCCAGGTTTACTGATTTTTTATTCAATTTAACACTCTGAACAGGAGTTCCTACAACAATTTTGCAGACCGCCTTAGCTTTCGTCCCCTCCAGTTTTGCAGTAATAACCGCTTTTCCATTTTTCTTTGCTTTTACTTTACCTTTTTCAGAAACAGACGCAATTTTAGCGTTACTGCTTGACCATACAACCTTTTTCTTTTTCGCTAAACTATTTTTCGCTGCTTTTAACTGCAGTGACTTCCCCTTTTTCATAGTATAAGATGTTTTATTCAAGGTAATCTTAAACTTACCTGCTGATTTTGATGCTGCCTGCACTGCGATACACTGTCCAGCAGTCAGACAAAGAAGCATTATCAGCATCAGTGCTTTTCTCCATTTCTTCATAAATTTTCTCCTTTTCTGCGATATATTTACAGTTTCACTTTCATGGTATTCGCTCATGGACATTTTGTCAACTAAAATACCTTTTTTACTATAAATTTTCCTTTTTTTATCAAACTTGCGTATTTTTTCTTTCATTGTTATCTGAGATATTTTTCTTTGCCTGAACTTCCATCAAGCTTTACAATATACGGATTTATTGTTATAATAAAAACACGGACAGACAGCTGGCAGAAGACAGGTAATGATACGCCGATAGCGGAGAAATACATAACCGTTATTTTATCAGCCGTGCAGGCTGTCAAGAGAACTGCATTGACAGCGAAAGACAAAATCCTTAGATTTAATCACTGTAAATAATCACTGAAAATCTAAATACATTGAACATAATTTTTACTGCAAAACATCCATTACAGACTTTTGTACAAACTGCAGAACAACCACCTTCAGCCTC
>CAJUCK010000001.1:0-8610 GCA_910585395.1 uncultured Lachnospiraceae bacterium | reverse complement strand
TTTCAGCTTAGAATATAAAAGAAAAGGAGAAAGACTATTATGTCTGAAATCAAATACAGCTGGCAGGGCGATACCTCCCGCCTGGATCAAAAACTGCAGAATAATTCCAACAGTGACTATTATCCTTTCCATATGCCAGGGCATAAGCGCAGAACTATAGATTTTTCTAACCTGTATTCTCTGGATATAACAGAAATTGAAGGTTTTGATAATCTTCACCACCCTCAGGGCATTTTGAAGGAAGCACAAGAACGTGCCGCCGCATTGTATAAAGCTGAAGAAACATTCTACCTGGTAAACGGCAGCACCGCAGGGATATTAAGCGCTGTCAGCGCTGCACTTCCCCGTCTTGGCACTCTTCTCATGTCCCGCAACAGCCATAAATCTGCTTACCATGCTGTCTGTCTGAGAGGATTGGAAACCGTATATCTTCTGCCTGCCCCAACAGAATTCGGCATATCTGGTTCTGTATCTCCTGCTCATGTGGCGCAGGCGTTGGAAGATCTTCCCCAGATTGCCGCAGTATTTATCACCTCACCCACCTACGATGGTGTTGTATCTGATATCCGCACTATTGCAGAGATTGTTCATGCCTATGATCTTCCCTTAATTGTGGATGAGGCACATGGAGCACATTTTGGCTTCTCTGATGAATTTCCAGAATCGGCTCTTGCCTGCGGTGCAGATGTTGTAATTCACAGTCTGCATAAAACTCTGCCCAGTTTTACCCAGACAGCTCTGCTGCATGTAAATTCGGACCGGATAGACAGAGACGCCCTAAAACGGTATTTAACGGTTTATCAAACCAGTTCCCCCTCTTATCTGCTGATGATGTCCATGGATCAGTGTATTCGTTTTATGGAAAATGAAGGGGCTGACCAGATGGAAAAATACGCCCTGCAGTTAAAATCTTTTTACCAGCAGGCAAAATCTCTGAAACATTTGAAAGTATTCGATAAGACTTCTGTCTCTGAGGATGTCTGTTTTGACCATGATATTTCCAAAATATTAATTTCTGTGGGAAATTCAGAGATAACAGGTCAGAAGCTTTACCGCAAACTGCTGAATTCTTATCACTTACAGATGGAAATGTGTTCTGGACATTACACTACCGCTCTTACCAGCATCATGGACACGCCAGAAGGTTTTCAACGGCTGATTCGAGCCTTAAAGGAAATAGATGAAAAAATTTCTTTGTCTGGAAACCGTTCTAAAGCCGGATCTAAAGTTATCTACGGTTCTAAGAGATCCAGCCGTTCAAAACTTTTGACCAGCAACGATATTTATCAGAATCCAAAGCCTCAAATGCCTATTGCACTTGCCATAGAACAGCCTTCTGAGCGCCTTGCCTTAAAAGCATCTACGGGACATATCAGCCAGGAATTTGTCTACCTCTACCCGCCAGGAATTCCTCTGATTGCCCCAGGAGAAATCCTCACTGGTAAAATTATCAGTATTGTGGATCAGTGCCAAAAACTGGGATTGTCTGTGGAAGGGCTCAGCGACCAGAGCAACCAGAGCATCAAAGTCGTAACCTTATAAATAAAAGCATTCTTAATATGGAAGCATACATGTATCTTCATAAAATGTACATGTATGCTTCTTATTTTTCAAATGAAACTGCAACAGAAAATTTAACAAATCTATTACAAATTGATTTAATCTGCTTAATATTTCTTTTGCAATTTTATACAGCCTATACTATACTATAAAAGAAACTATCAATGGAACTGACTTATAGGAAAAATATTTTGCTTAATAGAACTAATTGATAGGAAAATATTTTGCTTAATGGAACTGACTTATGGGAAAAATATTTTGTTTAATGGGAAAAAGCGCATGCGGTAAAGATACCGTCTATAAAAAACTTCTGGCAGATGAGTCTCTTCCCCTCAAAACATTAGTTCCCTACACCACCCGACCCATTCGGGACGGAGAGACAGACGGTGTGGAATACTATTTTTTGACCGAAGAAAAACTGCAGGAACTAAAACATCAGGAGAAAATTATTGAACTGCGTTCTTATCATACGATTCACGGCGTCTGGAAATACTTTACAGTAAATGACCATCAGATTAATTTGGAAGAAAACCATTACCTTATTATCGGTACCCTGGAATCTTATCTGAAATTAAAGAAGTATTTTGGCGAAAATATTATAATCCCTCTTTATATCGAACTAGAATCTGGAGAACGCCTGCAGCGTGCCTTGGACCGGGAACGTATGCAGTCTGAACCAAAATATGCTGAGCTCTGCCGCAGATTTCTGGCTGACGAGGAAGACTTTTCCACAAAAAATCTATCGCTTGCAGGAATTACAAGATTTTTTGTCAATGAGAGCCTAAACCGCTGCACAGAAGAACTAACACACTGTATAAAAGAGCATATATCCCTTAAAATGGAAGAATAAACACTTATTTTTTACTTTACAACTGTTGTAAAAAAACCGATAATACTATATAGAAGGCAGGTGATTTCATGGCAATTAAAGTAGAGCAGATTACCCAGACGCAGCCAGTAGAGGCTCCTCAGGCAGCAGACCGAAGTGATGGAAGCTTCAAATTTACACTGGCAAGCCACATTGAGGAATCAGAGCTGCAGGAAAAGCTCAGCGGTATGATGAGCGATATCACAGAGCAGGGTGAAAAACTGGCAGAACATATGGATATCCGGGATATGAAAAGATACCGGACTCTTGTAAAAGATTTCTTAAATGAAGTGGTCAACCGATCACATAAATTTTCCAGAGAAAATTTTTTGGACAGAAGAGGACGCCACAGAGTTTACGGCATTGTAAAATTAGTGGATAAGAACCTGGACGACCTTGCCAGCGAATTGGTAAAGGACGAGAAGGATCACCTTACAATATTAAGCAAAGTCGGTGAAATACGGGGGCTTTTGCTGGATGTTTGTACTTAAGATGCGGCAGATAATCATTACAATACACAGAAATGAGGAAAAATTATGGCAGGCTTTTCAAATATTATTGGACACGAACAGATCAAAGAACATTTACAGAATGCAGTCTCTATGGACAAGGTCAGTCACGCTTATATACTCAATGGTCCAGACAGATCTGGAAAAATGGCACTGGCAAACAGTTTTGCCATGGCGCTGCAGTGTGAACAGCACTCCACGGACGGCTGCATGAAATGCCACTCCTGCCAGCAGGCGCTATCTGGCAATCAGCCTGATATTATTTACCTGCAGCATGAGAAACCTGGCACCATTTCTGTGGACGATATACGAAGGCAGATTAACAATGATATTACCATTAAGCCCTATGCTTCCCCATACAAAATTTATATTATCAGTGAAGCAGAAAAGATGACTCAGCAGGCACAAAATGCTCTTTTGAAAACCATCGAAGAGCCTCCTGCTTATGCCGTGATTCTGCTGCTTACCTCCAATGCAGATTATTTTCTGCCCACCATATTATCAAGATGCATTACTCTGAACTTAAAGGCCGTTCCCGACACTGCCATCCATAATTTTCTGATGGAAAAATACCAAATTCCGGATTATAAGGCAGATATCTGCACCGCTTTTGCCCAGGGGAATGTAGGAAAAGCTATTCAGCTTGCCAGTTCCGAAGATTTTAATGAGATTAAAAATTCTGCACTGCAGTTAGTGAAACGAATCAAGGAAATTTCACTGTCGGAAATGATAGATACCATCAAACAAATCAGCGATTATAAACTGGAAATCAACGATTATTTCGATATCATGTTTATCTGGTATCGGGACGTCCTGTTATATAAAGCCACTTCAGACATTAACAGCCTCATATTTAAAGACGAGGTTTCAGATATAAAAAAGCAGGCAAGTAAAAGTTCCTATGAAGGAATTGAAACCATTATCAAATCATTGGATAAGGCAAAAAACCGCTTAAAAGCCAATGTAAATTTTGATTTGGTGATGGAATTACTGCTGCAGACCATAAAGGAGAATTAGAACATGATAAAAGTAGTTGGAGTCAGATTCCGCACTGCTGGAAAAATATATTATTTTGACCCCAGAAATTTCGATATTACCCAGGGCAGCCATGTTATTGTGGAGACAGCGAGAGGTATTGAATTCGGTACCGTAATGATCGCTCCCAAAGAGCTGCCAGAAGAAAAAGTAATTCAGCCATTAAAACCAGTAATCCGCATTGCCTCCCCGGAGGATGAAAAAATTGAAGCTAAAAACCGCATAAAAGAAAAAGAAGCTTTTCAAATCTGCTTGGAAAAAATACAGAAACGCAATATGGAAATGAAACTGGTGGATGCAGAATATACCTTTGATAATAATAAACTGCTATTTTACTTTACAGCCGACGGACGTATAGATTTTCGTGAACTGGTGAAAGATCTTGCCGCTGTTTTCCGCACTCGTATCGAGCTGCGGCAGATCGGCGTAAGAGATGAGACAAAAATTTTAGGCGGAATCGGTATTTGCGGCAGACCTCTCTGTTGTAATACTTTTTTATCGGAATTTGCCCCGGTATCCATTAAAATGGCAAAAGAACAAAATCTTTCCCTGAACCCCTCTAAAATTTCCGGTGTATGCGGCCGATTGATGTGTTGTCTCAAAAATGAAGAAGAAACATATGAATACTTGAACAGCCGTCTTCCCAATGTAGGCGATTTTGTCACTACCAGCGATCGCTTAAAAGGAGAAGTCCACAGCGTCAATGTCCTGCGGCAGACTGTCAAAATTATTGTAGAAATTGACGATGAAAAAGAAATCCGTGAATACAAAATTGATCAGCTTCGATTCAAGCCTAAACGCAGAAAAGAACATGCGAAGCTTTCTCCAGAAGAATTGAAGGAATTGTCTGCTTTAGAAGACAAAGGCAAATCCAAAATTGACGACACCCACTGATCTGTGATATGGGAGATTTTATGTCTGTAGAATTATTAGAAAATGAAAGGCTGGATGAACTGCACCGTAATGGATATTTTATTATCCAAAATCCCAGAAAATTTTGTTTTGGCATGGATGCAGTTCTGCTCTCCGGCTTTGTTCATGTAAAGCCTCAGGAAACTGTTTTAGATCTGGGCACTGGAACTGGGATTATCCCCATTCTGCTGGAGGCAAAGACCCCTGGCTCGCATTTTACGGGACTGGAAATCCAGCCGGAAAGTGCAGATATGGCAAGACGCAGTGTCAGATACAACAAACTTGAAGATAAAATTAACATTGAAACCGGAGATATTAAGGATGCTTCCAGACGCTTTGGAGCATCTTCTTTTCATGTCATCACCACAAATCCGCCCTATATGACTGACCAGCATGGACTGACAAACCCCAATGAAGCGAAAGCCATTGCCCGTCATGAAATTCTCTGTAATCTGGAAGATGTTATTCGAGAAAGCGCACGGCTCTTAAAGCCCCAAGGACGTTTCTATATGGTGCACCGCCCTTTCCGAATTGCCGAAATTATGGTATTAATGCACCAGTATGGCATAGAACCCAAACGGATGCAGCTCGTATACCCCTTCGTAAACAAAGAACCTAATATGGTGCTGCTGGAAGGGCTTAGAGGCGGCAACCCTCGCATTACAGTGGAAAAACCTTTAATTGTCTATAAAGAACCAGGGGTATACACAGATGAAATCTATGATATCTATGGCTATTAAATTTATTCATTGCCAAGAAAGGATTTATTATGCAAGGCAGATTATACTTATGCGCCACTCCTATCGGAAACCTGGAAGATATTACCCTGCGGGTACTGCGCACCTTACAGGAAGTTGATTTGATTGCGGCGGAAGATACCCGCAACTCTATCAAACTTTTAAACCATTTTGAAATAAAAACCCCTATGACCAGCTATCATGAATATAATAAATTTGACAAAGCATACCAGCTTGTAGAAAAAATGCGTGCTGGACAAGATATAGCCCTGATTACAGACGCAGGGACTCCTGGTATCTCCGATCCTGGAGAAGAACTAGTCCGAATCTGTTATGAATCTGGAATCGAAGTCACATCCCTGCCGGGTCCTGCCGCCTGTATTACTGCTCTCACACTATCAGGGCTTTCTACCAGGCGTTTTGCCTTTGAAGCATTCCTTCCCAGAAATAAAAAAGAACGCTTATCCATCCTCGCCTCCTTAGAATCGGAAACCCGCACCATTATTCTCTACGAAGCCCCCCATCACCTTGTGAAAACATTGGAAGAACTGTATCAGTTCCTTGGAGACCGAAAAATTACTCTCTGCAGAGAACTTACCAAGAAATTTGAAACAACTTTTGCCACTACACTTTCTGCCGCGCTCTCTCATTATCAGAAACAGGAGCCTAAAGGGGAATTTGTACTTGTAATTCAAGGAAAGAGCATCCAGGAAATCAGAGAAGAACAGCAGCAAAACTGGGAATCAATCTCTCTTGCAGAGCATATGATTATATATGAAATCCAGGGAATATCCCGGAAAGAAGCCATGAAACTTGTGGCAAAAGACCGTGGTATTTCCAAGCGGGAAGTATATGCTCTGCTGCTGGAAACGGATTGAAATCAGAAATGAGCAACTCAAGACTAGCGCTATATTGACAAATTCGACATTTTCTGGCATAATAAAGCAAGAGTTTATAAAAATTTCATAAACTTCAAAATATTTTAACAAAGTTAGGAGAGTTGAGACATGGAAAATAACAACGATAATGGCGGATTTTTATGGGGCTTGTTAGGATGCTGTATTCCAGTTGTTGGTTTAATCTTATTCCTGGTATGGAAAGATCAGAAGCCTAAGACCGCAAAAGCTGCAGGAATTGGTGCATTAATAAGTGTAATTCTTTCAGTTATATTCTACATTATTTACTTTGTAATCCTTGGAGCAGCAGGACTGGCACTTGGAGCACTCTAAAATTGGAAAATTTCTGCGGATTTTCTTCGGCTGCCACGCCAGACCGGATCGCTCCTTTTACTTCAGAGGCAAGCAGTTTCCGATCTGCGCACGATGTACTGGCGAATTAATTGGAATCATTCTGGGCATTCCAATTGCTGTTTTTCTGGGATGCCCCAGATTTGAAATTGTTTTGGTAATGATGGTTCCTCTTATTTTTGACGGATTCTTACAGAGACTTACCTCTTATGAGAGTGGGAATATCCGAAGACTGATAACAGGAATTTTATTTGGAATTGCATTTATATTTGCATTTATCTATCTCCGCCGTTTCTGTATTTGGACTGCCGGCATGATCTTAAAGCTGTTTGGCGCAGATCCTGCTTCTGTGGAACATATGATAAAATCTTTTGGCGGTTGACGATAATTTATGTAATTTAAGCAAAACAAGGATTCAAATGCCAGTACAGTTAAAAGTAATTTAAAAATCAATATTTTATACTTATCAATACCCCTCAGAACTGCCGCAGTGCAGCTGTCCTGAGGGGTATATTCTTTATTGTTGATCCCAGTACTTCGGCAGATATTTTTTCAATATGGGAAAAGGTGCAGGTCCCATCTTCATCAAAGCCCCATGAAATTTATAATTGCTGAAATCCTCTCCATATTTTTTCATGGCATACTTTTTCAAATTCAAAAATTCAAGATACCCGATATAATATTTCAAATAATGGGCAGGTTCTTCCACTATAAGCTGATAAATTTCTTTAATCACCTGTTTATCTCTGATCTGATAACCTCCAAAAAAATCTATAGCATCCTTCAGAGTCCATCCATCATAATGAATCCCCATATCTGCCGTAGCATAAAGGCTTAAAAGCGCTGATTGATTTTTCTGCAGATAAGCCGCAACCTTTGCATCCACATCTGCATAATAAAAAGACTGCATTTCTACATATGTAGCCCATCCTTCTGAATACCCGCTGTTTCCAAACAGGCTGCGGACAGGAGAAAGCCCGCTGCTGCGCTCCATCACATTTTGATATAAATGACCTGGAAATCCTTCATGTGCAATAGTGGTATAAAGTTTCATCTTCTCGTCTCCCTTTGACTGATTTATGTAGATGCAGTTCTGAGAAATATCGTCAATAGGAGGTGTCAGATAAAATGCTGGAGCTGTATACTCTTCCAGAGAAGGATGTACAGATTTTACAGTATATCCAACGTCAGGTGCAGCTGGAAAATCCTCTTTCATCTTCTTTTGCAGATCCTCCAATATCAATTCTGGATCCTCTGTGGGAAGCTGATAATCCGTGCATTTTTTGCTAATATCTGTATTTTTTGCAGCCAACTTTGTTAAATCTTTTAAATCCTGATCCCGTTTTGCTTCTGTCTGTTTCTGCATATTTTCAATGGAAAGACTAGAACCAGTCGCATTTCTGACAAGATAGCGGTAATATTCTTTACCTCCTTTAAGGCCACAAAGTCCTCCCGTGTTTTTGCCATTCCCTTTTAAAGCAGCCATTTCCTGAGCCATATTCTGATATGCCGGAATTAATTGGTCCAAAACAAGCTGGCGGTTCTGGATTTTATATGCTTCGGCTTTCTGTGGGGATAATTGATCCTTCATCATTTCAATTCTGCTGTTAAATGTGGATAAGAGATAATTATTTTCTGGGTCCTGTGTAAAATTATTACATTGATTTACAATATCATCTGCTGCAAAATCTGCCATAAACAGTCCCTTTTCTGATTTCTTCTTCTCTGTATCTATAATCTGA